>NZ_CP121666.1:7914375-8537500 GCF_029714325.1 Bradyrhizobium sp. CB1717 | reverse complement strand
CAACGCCGCGGTCAATCCGTACTACGGCCCGCTGCTCGACATCACCGACGAGGCCTTCGACAAGATCATGGGCTCGAACGTGAAGAGCAACATCTGGCTCTCCGCGCTCGCGATCCCGCAAATGGCCGAGCGCGGCAACGGCTCGGTGATCATCATCTCCTCGATCGGGGGCTTGCGCGGCTCCACCGTCATCGGCGCCTACGGCATCTCCAAGGCCGCCGATTTCGCGCTGTGCCGCAGTCTCGCCGGCGAATGGGGCCCCAAAGGCGTCCGCGTCAACTGCATCGCGCCCGGCCTCGTCAAAACCGATTTCGCCCGCGCGCTTTGGGAAGACGAAGCCATGCTCAAGCGCCGCACCGCCACCACGCCGCTGCGCCGCATCGGCGAACCCGACGAAATCGCAGGCGCAGTGGCCTATCTTGCTTCGGACGCCTCGAGCTTCATGACCGGCCAGACCATCGTCATCGACGGCGGCGTGACCACGGCGGCGGTGTAGGCGTCTTGCTACTTGAAATTGTTCTGTGAGTACGCTCCACTTCACCCTCCCCTGGAGGGGTCCGGGACGAGCGTAGCTCGCCCGTGGGTCGCTCGCGCATGGCGCGAGCAAGGCCATGCAAATGGTCTCGACATCAATCCGACGCGCGGCCGCAAAGAAGCTGAGAGCGAACACAACGCCTCACGAGCGGATATTGTGGCGGGCGCTCAAAGAACTTCCCATGGACGGATCGCACTTCCGGCGGCAGGCGCCAATCGGACCCTACGTCGTCGACTTCTTCTGCCCAGCCGGGCGCCTCATCATCGAGCTCGATGGCGGACATCACAACGAAGACGACACGGCGGAGCGTGACCGCACCAGGCAGCAATGGCTGGAGAACGAAGGCTATCGCGTCATCCGCTTCTGGAATTCGGAGATCACAGCCGACCTGACCGCCGTCCTCGAACGTAACTATGTCGAGCTGTACGGATCGCGCGAGGCGGTGACCGCACCCTTGAAGCACCGCCGAACATAGCGGCGCGGATGATGCGCTCTTACCCTCCCCTGGAGGGGGAGGGTCGCTACGCATGAAGCAAAGCGTAATGCGTAGCGGGGTGGGGTGACAGACTATCCCGAATCCAGTGCCTCCGAATGCGCGGTTGAGCTCATCTGGAAAGAAAGCAAGACCGTCTCTGCGGCTTCACCCCACCCCGCCCGCGATGCGCGCGGTCGACCCACGGGCGAGCTACGCTCGTCCCGGACCCCTCCAGGGGAGGGTAAGGAGAGCCGCCTTGACCTCCTGCCGGCAATCCCGTTTTCTTTGGCCCGACCAACGACCCCCTCCGGGAAACGCCAAGGTAAGCCGCCATGTCTTTCGTCCTCGCCATCGATCAGGGCACCACCTCCTCGCGCGCGATCGTGTTTCGCGGCGACATTTCCATTGCGGCGAAGGCGCAGGCCGAGTTTCCGCAGCACTTTCCGGCCTCGGGCTGGGTCGAGCACGAGCCGGAGGACATCTGGACCTCGACCGTGATGGTGTGCCGCGAGGCGATCGAGCACGCCGGCATCAGCGCAAAGGACATCGCCGCGATCGGCATCACCAACCAGCGCGAGACCACCGTGGTGTGGGACCGCGCCACGGGCCAAGCCGTGCACCGCGCTATCGTCTGGCAGGACCGCCGCACCGCCGACATCTGCGCCAAGCTGAAGCACGACGGCTACGAGCCCGTGATCTCGCAGAAGACCGGCCTGATCATCGATCCCTATTTCTCCGGCACCAAGGTCGCCTGGATCCTCGACCACGTTCCCGGCGCCCGCGCCCGCGCCGCGCGCGGCGAGCTGATGTTCGGCACCATCGACTGCTATCTGCTCTGGCGCCTCACCGGCGGCAAGGTGCACGCCACCGACGCCACCAACGCTTCGCGCACGCTGCTGTTCAACATCCACACCGGCCAGTGGGACGACGAGCTGCTGGAGATCATCGGCGTGCCGCGCTCGATGCTTCCCGAGGTGAAGGATTCTTCGGCCCGCTTCGGCGAGAGCACGCCGGACCTGTTCGGCGGCGCCATCGCGATCTCCGGCATCGCCGGCGACCAGCAGGCTGCCACCATCGGCCAGGCCTGCTTCCGTCCGGGCATGATGAAGTCCACCTACGGCACCGGTTGCTTTGCCCTGCTCAACACCGGCACGACTCCCGTTGTCTCCAGGAACAAGCTGCTCACCACCGTCGCCTACCAGCTCGACGGAAAACGCACCTACGCGCTGGAAGGCTCGATCTTCGTCGCTGGCAGCGCGGTGCAATGGCTGCGCGACGGCCTCGGCATCATCAAGCACGCCGCCGAGACCGGACCGCTTGCCGATCAGTCCGACTCCATGCAGAGCGTCTATCTCGTCCCCGCCTTCGTCGGCATGGGCGCGCCCTACTGGAATCCGCGCGTGCGCGGCGCGCTGTTCGGCCTGACCCGCAACACCGGCCCCGCCGAGCTGGCCCATGCCGCGCTGGAGAGTGTTTGTTACCAGACTTTCGACCTCTGGGCCGCGATGCGCGCGGACTGGCCGAGCTCGGAAACCGCCAGCGTCGTGCTCCGCGTCGACGGCGGCATGACCGCCTCCGACTGGACCATGCAGCGCCTCGCCGATCTCCTCAACGCACCGGTCGACCGCCCCGTGATCCAGGAGACCACGGCGCTCGGCGCCGCCTATCTCGCCGGCCTCAACGCCGGCGTCTATCCCGAGCCGACCAAATTCGCCGACAACTGGCGCCTCGAGCACCGCTTCAAGCCGAACATGAGCGAGGCAACGCGCGAGCGAAAGCTCGCGGGATGGGCAAGGGCGGTGAAGGGCGTGCTCGCGAGCGACGAGGGGGAGGGGTAGGCGTAGGCACAGCCTCGCAGCTCGATGCCGCGAGGCGCGCTCAACTGCTGCCACGTCGTCATTGCGAGGAGCTCTTGCGACAAAGCAATCCAGACTGCCTCTGCAGAAAGATCCTGGATTGCTTCGCTGCCGCTCGCAATGACGGAGTGTGGCGCTGCTGTGGTGCCTCAAACGACGCCGCCCGCTCGCCTAGAGCGAAAGAAGCAACCAAGAATGATCCTCCCCGACGGCTATTCCGACGTCCCCACCGGCAAGATCGCCGCCGTCGTCACTCATCTCGAGATGACCGCGCCTCCCGCGCGCCGCGCCGATCCGCCCGGCAGCTGGTCCCTGCGCAAGGCCGACGCCCCCGCGCCCGACTGGTACCGCGACCTCTACCGCCGCGTCGGCGAGGAGTGGCTATGGTTCTCGCGCGCCCGCATGAGCGACACGGAGCTCGCCGCAATCATCCACGCGCCGGGAAACGAACTCTACGCTCTGGCCGTGGACGGCCGCGACGAAGGCCTGCTGGAGCTGGATTTCCGTCAGCCCGGCCAATGCGAGCTGGTCTATTTCGGCGTCACCGCGAAACTGATCGGCACCGGCGCCGCCCGCTTCCTGATGAACCGCGCGCTGGAGATTGCCTGGTCCCGCGACGTCCGCCGCGTCTGGGTGCACACCTGCACCTTCGACCACCCCTCCGCCGTCGCCTTCTACCAGCGCTCCGGCTTCCGCCCCTTCCGCCGCCAGATCGAGATCGCGGATGATCCGCGCCTCGATGGCACCGCGCCGCGGGATGCGGCGAGGCACGTGCCGATCATCGAATAGGGCGCGGCTGCCCCCACACGTCATTGCGAGGAGCTCTGGCGACGAAGCAATCCAGACTGCCCCCACGGAAGGATCTGGATTGTTTCGCTGCGCTCGCAATGACGGAGCATGGTGCTGCTGCTCCACTCCAAATCGATATATCAACACGTGACAGCATCGTAGCCCGAATAAGCGAAGCGACATCCGGGAAGTGTTCAGCAGAAGTCCCCGCATATCGCTGTGCTATGTCGCAGCGGAGCACGCCTTTATCATTGGCCTTGCTGTTGTTGGCAAAAGAACTGACAGACGATGTTCTTCGATGGCGCGCGACCAGGGGGCAATCCAAGCAGGATCGACATCAGGAAAACTGCGCCCGGCCTGATCATGCATCCCCGCAACTAGCTGTCGAAATTCACCGCCGTCGTGTTGGCGCCGCAGACCAGGACCGCGATGCGCTCGCCGGCCGCGGGACGATAGCGGCCGGACAGCAGCGCGGCAAACGCGGCTGCGCCGCCGGGCTCGGCCACGAGGCGCAGGTGCGACCACAGGGCGGCCTGCGCCTGCCGGATCGCCTCGTCGCTGACGAGAACGACGCGTTCGACATGGGAGCGCGCGATCGGAAACATCAGCGCGCCGACGCGCCGCGGCGCGAGACTGTCGGCGGCGATGCCGCCGGCCGGCGCATCGACCGGCGTGCCCGCTTCGAACGCAGCGTGCAGGGTCGGCGATTGCTCCGGCTCGACCGCGACGATGCGCGTCCTGCCGGCGTACCACGCCGCGATGCCGCCGATCAGTCCACCGCCGCCGACCGCCACCAGCAGCGTGTCGATGCCGGGAGCATCCTGCTCCAGCTCCAGTCCGACGCTGCCCTGGCCGAGCAGGGTTTCGGCCTGATCATAGGCATGAACGGCCAGCGCGCCGGTCCGCGCGACATGCGCTTCGCTGGCGGCGAGCGCATCAGCGTAGCGGTTGCCCGCGATCACTAGCTTTGCGCCATAGCCGCTGATGCGCTCGGCCTTGGCGGGCGAGGTGATGTCGGGCACGAAGATCGTGGCGGGAATGCCGAGCCGCTGCGCCGCGTAGGCGACCGCCGCGCCGTGATTGCCGCCGGATGCGGCGACGACGCCGGCCTGCGGCACCTGGCGCAGCAACAGATTGGCAAAGGCGCCGCGTGCCTTGAACGATCCGGAATGCTGCAGCATCTCGAGCTTGAACGTGACCGGCGCGGCCGGCAGGCCGAAATCGGCGAGATCGGCCTGAACAAGGGGCGTGCGCCTGATATGCGGACGGATGACCGCCTCGGTCGCCGCAATCCGCTCCCGATTGATGTCCATTGTCGCTGTCATGATGCCGCCCAGAATAGCGCAAGGTAGAGTTGACATCAATTAGGTAATTAGCAAAATGGCTAAATGAAATTTGCAGTCGCCCTGCGCGCACTGGCCAATGAGCGTCGCCTGCAGATCCTGGATTGGCTGCGGGATCCGCGAAAGCATTTCCGCGAGCAGGCCGATGGCGACCTGGTCGAGGACGGCGTCTGCGGATTGCTGATCGCCGAAAAGCTCGGCGTCAGCGCACCGACGTTGAGCGAGCACATGCGGGTGCTGACGGCGGCAAAGCTGGTACGCGCCAAGCGGATCAAGCAGTGGACGATGTACAAGCGCAACGAAACCGCGATCGCCGCCATCAAGCGCGAGATCCGGGATGGTCTTTGAGCGCGCGGTGCGCGTGATCTGTCGAGCGTACCGATGCATCCGACGCAATGCTTCATGTCCAAGATATTCCTTGTGCGGCGCTGATCTTCTCGTGGAGAGTGGACGACCCCGCCTTATCCAGCGAACGAGGAGCAGCGAAAACCATGTTCCTGATCGGCCAATACGACTCCCCCTTCGTCCGCCGCGTCGCGATTACGCTGCGGCTTTACGGGCTCGCTTTCGAGCACAAGCCGTGGTCGACCTTCGGCGATGCCGACAAGATCGCGCCCTATAATCCCCTGCGCCGCGTGCCGCTGCCGCGCAGCGGCGCCGAGCGGCGAAAGCATCTGCGGATCTGCGCGCTCGCCTCCGGCCTCGGCGACAAGGCCGTGAGCCTGCTCTACGAGCGCGTGCTGCGGAAGGAGCAGCTCGCGCTATGGGTCGAGCGCTGCCAGGCGCAGATCGCGGATGTGCTGGGCGTGCTGGAAGCCGAGCGTGCCAAGGTGACGACGCCCTATTGGCTTGGCGAGCGTATCGGTCACGCCGACATCGCGGTCGCCTGCGTCATCCGCTTCACCCGCGAGGCGCATCCGCAGCTGTTCGATGCCGCACGCTATCCGGCACTCAGCGCGCATGCCGAGCGCTGCGAGGCGTTGCCGCCATTCCAGGAGATCATGCAGCCGCTGGCCCCGCCGAAGGGGTGAGGTCCCTTACCCTCCCCTGGAGGGGGAGGGTCGATCGCGCGCAGCGCGAGCGGGGTGGGGTGATCTCTCACCTCGGGCAGCGCTTCGGTGGAGCGACTGTCACCCCACCTCGGTCCGCATTCCGCTTCGCTGCATGCGAACCCATCCTCCCCCTCAAGGGGAGGATGGGCGCCGCGCGTGTGGGACCTGAGCTGCTCCATCATTCCGGGGCGCGCCGCCGGCGCGCACCCGGGAATGACGAAGCTATAGCGAACTATCTGCTCCGCTTCACGCCAACCTCGTCGAGATACTCGTCCAGCTCGAACCCCAGTTCTTCGGCGCGATCGAAATAGGATTCCGCTGCGTCGAGATCTTTCTCCATCCCTTCGCCACGCGTCGCCATCACGCCGAGCGCTGCTGCGGCGCGGCCGATGCCGAGATCGACGGCGCGCTTGTACCAGCGGACGGACTCGGTGAAATCCTGCGCAATGCCGGGCAATTGCCCGGTGGCATAGTACACGCCGAGATTGGCGCAGGCGCGCGGCTGGTCGCGCTGTCCGGCCTGCTTCAGGTAGAATGCCGCCTTGCTGCGGTCGCCGATGCCATGCATCGCATAGACGAACAGCTCGAAATAGGCATCGGCATTGCCGCGTTTCGCCGCCTCCAGATGCAATGCGAGACTTTCGGCGACGTCTTTCGGACGCCCGCGACCATTGTAGGCCATCAGTCCCAGGAGATAGTGCACAGCGCCGTCGGGATCGTCATTTCCAAGCGCCCTCTGCGCATACGCATAGGCGTCGTCGTATCTCTGGAACGTCCAATAGAGATTGTAGGCGACGAGATAGGCACCGTAGTCCAGGCCGAGCTCGGCCGCGCGCTTGTAGGCGTCCACCGCCGCGTCGCGGTCGCGCGCCACGCCCCAGCCGTTCCAGAGGCAACGGCCATAGTCGACCCACGCGCTGGCGTGCCCGCCGAGCGCAGCTTCGTGCAGCGCCCTGGCCAGAATGTCGCGGCTCTCGACCGGCTCCTCACCCGCCTCGATCGCCTTGAACAGGGCCACCGCGGCGGCATAGAGCTGGTCGTCGCGCGACGGCGAGCGGGGCTCGGCGAGAAGCCTTGTGACGGTTTGCATGGTCGAATGTGTGTCCGCGGGTTTCGATGGCTGCTGCGCGGCCGGCGCCATCGCCGCATCGGGTGAGGCGGCTTGACGCGAAACGGAGATCCCGCCGGCGATCACGAGGCAGAAGGCCAGGATTTCCAGACGATTGCGAATGGCACCCTCCCGCGCGCGCCGACCGCGTGTTGGTCGGCACGAGACGCGCGCCGGTTCACGGATGGAGAGGCAGGGTGAGCGGGTCTCCGCGGGGCCGCCTGGTGCGGTTGGCGGCGCGCCATGCGCTGCGACCTTACCCAGGCGGGCTGCCGCAGAAGTGGCAAGGGATGACGAAACCGGTGCGATGGGCGATGATAGAATATTACTACTGTTTTGCCCGACGCCGCAACTTGCTTTCGGCAAGACCGAAATTCTTCAACCCTTTCAACCCCATTCTACTGTGCATGGGGTTGTTTTCGCATTTTTGTTTTGGAAAGGCGCGGCTAGCCCGCGCCCGCGCGCTTTTTCTGCCAGACCAGATGCACCGCGCAGGTGCAGCCCGGCGGATGCGAGGCGAGGTCGTTTGACGCCTCGTCGTTCGCCGGCGTTGCCGCGAACGCCTTGTCGGTCTGCTGTGACGGGATGTAGTTGAGCACCGGCGCGAGCCAGCGCTCGGCTTCCGCCACCGTCATGCCCTTGCGCGCGGCATAGTCCTCGACCTGGTCTCGCTCGATCTTGCCGACGCCGAAATAATAGCTCTCGGGGTTCGCAAAATAGAGCCCGGACACGGAAGAACCCGGCCACATCGCAAAGCTCTCGGTCAGCTTCACGCCGGCGGTCGCTTCCGCATCGAGCAGCTCGAACAGCGTCGCCTTCTCGGTGTGATCGGGCTGCGCGGGATAGCCGGGGGCGGGGCGGATGCCCTGGTATTTTTCGAGGATGAGCTCGTCGTTGGAAAGCGCCTCGTCCGGAGCATAGGCCCAGAACTCGCGGCGCACGCGGGCATGCATGCGCTCGGCGAAGGCTTCGGCCAGACGATCAGCCAGCGCCTTGCACAGGATCGAGGAGTAATCGTCGTTCGCCATCTTGAAGCGGTCGGCAACCGCGTCCTCGCCAATGCCCGCCGTGACGACGAAGCCGCCGATATAGTCGGGCACGCCGGCCGGCGCGATGAAGTCGGCGAGCGCAGCGTTGAAACGGCCCTCGCGCTTCTCGAGCTGCTGGCGCAGCGTGTGCAGCGTCGCGATGCTCTTGGTCCGGCTCTCGTCGGCATAGAGCACGATGTCGTCGCCTTGCGCGTTCGCCGGCCAGAAGCCGATCGTCGCACGGGCCCGGAACCATTTCTCCTTGACGATGGTGTCGAGCATCTTGCGCGCATCGTCATAGAGCGAGCGCGCGACCTCGCCGACCTTGGCGTCGTCGAGGATGGCGGGGAAGCGGCCGGCGAGCTCCCAGGTCTGGAAGAACGGCGTCCAGTCGATGCAGTCGACGAGCTCGGCGAGGTCGTATTCGTCGAAGCTGCGGGTGCCGAGGAAGGTCGGCTTCACCGGCTTGCTCTTGGCGAAATCGACCGGCACGCGGTTGGCGCGGGCGGCAGCGAGCTTCAACCGCTTCTTGTCGGCCTGCGCGCGCAGATGCGCGTCGGAAATCTTTGCGTATTCGGCGCGCACCTCGGCCGCATAGGCCTCGCGCTTCTCGGGCGAGAGCAGCGAGGAGGCGACGCCGACGGCGCGGCTGGCGTCGTTGACGTGGACGACGGGGCCGGCGCGATAGCTCGGGTCGATCTTCACCGCCGTGTGCACGCGGCTGGTGGTGGCGCCGCCGATCAGCAGCGGCAGCTTCAGGCCTTCGCGCTGCAATTCGCCGGCGAAGAATGCCATCTCATCGAGCGAGGGCGTGATCAGGCCGGAGAGGCCGACGATGTCGGCCTTCTCCGCTTTCACCGTTTCGACGATCTTGGCGGCCGGCACCATCACGCCGAGGTCGATGACCTCGTAATTGTTGCACTGGAGCACGATGCCGACGATGTTCTTGCCGATGTCGTGAACGTCGCCCTTCACCGTCGCGAGCACGATCTTGCCGGCGGACGAGGAGCTCTCGGTGCCGATGCCGCTCGCGAGGTTGCGCGCCTTCTCCTCCTCCATGAACGGCATGAGGTAGGCAACGGCCTGCTTCATCACGCGCGCGGATTTCACCACCTGCGGCAGGAACATCTTGCCGTCGCCGAAGAGATCGCCGACCACGTTCATGCCCGCCATCAGCGGTCCCTCGATCACGTCGAGCGGACGCGAGGAATTCTTGCGGGCCTCTTCGGTATCCTGCTCGATGAATTCGGTGATGCCGTGGACCAGCGAATGCGATAGCCGCTTCTGCACCGGCCATTCGCGCCAGGCGAGGTCAGCTTCCTTGCTCTCCGTCTTCTTGCCGCGGAATTTTTCCGCGAGCGCCAACAGGCGCTCGGAGGCGCCAGGGTCGCGGTTGAGGACGACGTCCTCGCAGGTCTGGCGCAGCTCGGGGTCGATGTCGTCATAGACGATCATCTGCCCGGCGTTGACGATGCCCATGTCCATGCCGGCCTTGATGGCGTGATACAGGAACACCGAGTGCATGGCCTCGCGCACCGGCTCGTTGCCGCGGAACGAGAACGACAGATTGGAGACGCCGCCCGAGATGTGCGCGCCCGGCAGGTTCTGGCGGATCCAGCGCGTCGCCTCGATGAAGTCGACCCCGTAATTGTTGTGCTCCTCGATGCCGGTCGCGATCGCGAAGATGTTCGGATCGAAGATGATGTCTTCAGGCGGGAAGCCGACCTTGGTCACCAGGATGTCGTAGGCGCGCTTGCATATCTCGGTCTTGCGCGCGAACGTGTCGGCCTGGCCGACCTCGTCGAATGCCATGACGACGACGGCCGCGCCGTGACGGCGGGCGATCTTGGCCTCGTGAATGAATTTCTCCTCGCCTTCCTTCATCGAGATCGAGTTGACGACCGGCTTGCCCTGCACGCATTTCAGGCCGGCTTCGATCACAGAGAATTTCGAGGAGTCGACCATCACTGGCACGCGGGCGATGTCGGGCTCGGCGGCGACGAGGTTGAGGAACGTCACCATCGCGGCTTCGGAATCGAGCAGGCCTTCGTCCATGTTGACGTCGATGATCTGCGCGCCGTTCTCGACCTGGTCGCGCGCGACCTGCAGCGCGGCGGTGTAGTCGCCGGCGGTGATCAGCTTGCGGAAGCGGGCCGAGCCCGTGACGTTGGTGCGCTCGCCGACGTTCACGAACGGAATCGCGTCCGTCAGCACGAACGGCTCGAGGCCGGAGAGCCGCAGGCGCGGCGCGATCTCCGGTACGATGCGCGGCTTGTGCGGAGCGACCGCAGCCGCAATCGCCGCGATATGGTCCGGCGTGGTGCCGCAGCAGCCGCCGACGATGTTGACGAGGCCGTCGCGGGCGAATTCGCCGACGAGGCGTGCCATGTAGTCAGGCGTCTCGTCATACTGGCCGAACTCGTTGGGCAGGCCAGCGTTCGGATAGGCACACACGAGCGTATCGGCGACGCGGCCGATATCGGCGATATGCGCGCGCAGGTCTTCCGCGCCGAGCGCGCAGTTGAAGCCGATGGTGACGGGCTTTGCGTGCCGCACCGAATGCCAGAACGCTTCCGGCATCTGACCCGACAGCAGGCGGCCGGACTTGTCGGTGATGGTGCCCGACACCATCACCGGCATGTCGATGCCGAGCTCTTCGGTGATCTCGGCGATGGCATAGAGCGCCGCCTTGGCGTTGAGCGTGTCGAAGATGGTCTCGACCAGCAGCAAGTCGACGCCGCCGTCGATCAGGCCGCGGATCTGCTCGCCGTACGACTTGCGCAAATCGTCGAAAGTGACGGCGCGGTAGCCGGGATTGGAGACGTCGGGGGAAATCGAGGCGGTCCGGTTGGTGGGGCCGATGGCTCCCGCAACGAAGCGCGGCTTGCCGTCCTCGGCTTCGACGCGGCGGGCGGCGTTGCCGGCGAGACGGGCGCCTTCGCGCGCCATCTCGTAGACGATGTCGGTGAGGTCGTAATCGGCTTGCGCGATCGACGTCGTCGAGAACGTGTTGGTCGCGACGATGTCGGCGCCGGCGCGCAAATACGCGGCGTGGATGTCCTCGATCGCCTGTGGCTGGGTCAGGATCAGAAGATCATTGTTGCCGCGCAGGTCGCGATGGAAATTCTTGAAGCGCTCGCCGCGGAACGCCTTCTCGTCGAACTGCAGGTTCTGGATCATCGTGCCCATGGCGCCGTCGAGCACAAGGATGCGCTCGCGCGCGGCGTTGAGCAGGGCAATTCGCTTGGCGGAAACGGGTACGGTCATTTTCTCTTACGCAGCCTTTTGGGCGCTCTTGGCGCGAATGCCGAGCAAATGGCTGATCGCGAACACGAGATCGGCGCGGTTCATGGTGTAGAAATGGAAGGTGTCGACGCCGTGCTTGGCGAGCTTCTGCACCTGGCCGGCCGCAACCGTCGCGGCGACCAGCTTGCGGGTTTCGGCGTCGTTATCGAGGCCTTCGAATTTCGCGGCGAGCCAGTCGGGCACGGTGGTGCCGTTCCGGGTGACGAAATTGCGCGCCTGCTTGAAATTGTGCATGGGCATGATGCCCGGCACGACCGGAATGTCGATGCCGCGCGCGCGGACACGATCGAGATAGCGGAAGTAAAAGTCGTTATCGAAGAACACCTGCGTGATCGCGCGCGTCGCGCCCGCGTCGACCTTGGCCTTCAGCGTGTCGAGATCGGCGTCGAAGTCGCGCGCCTCGGGGTGCTTCTCGGGATAGGCTGAGACTGACACTTCGATATCGCTGTGCCGCTTCTTGATCCCCGCGACGAGCTCGGCGGAGCTCTGGTAGCCGTCGGGATGGCTGGAGTAGGGCGTGCCGATGCCGCCGGCGGGATCGCCGCGCAGGCCGACGATGTGGCGGACGCCGACCTCGTGATAGCGGTCGACGATCTCGTCGATCTCGCCGCGCGAAGCGCCGACGCAGGTCAGGTGCGCGGCCGGCAGCAGCGCGGTCTCCTTGAGGATGCGGGAGATGGTCGAATGCGTGCGCTCGCGGGTCGAGCCGCCGGCGCCATAGGTCACCGAGACGAATTTCGGGTCGAGCGGGGCGAGGCGGTTGATCGTCTCCCAGAGATTGCGCTCCATCTCCTCGGACTTGGGCGGAAAGAACTCGAAGGAGATCGCAGGCCGCTTCAGGTGCCCGTCTTGCCGGTCGGCTGTCGCAGGCGTCGTCAGGTCAGTCATGGCACCACTCACTGCAAGGATCCCGCCAAGTCTTCGTGGCCGGCCGTCAGGTCAAGTTTGGGAGCGGGTAAGATAGGACAAAGGCCGTCTGGCCGACAGCCCATCGGAAGTGGGAAGTAGCCCACTTCAGGGAGGTGGTGTGCTATTTTGTGCTCTTTTGAAGCTGATGTGGGATATGGATTGAAGTATAAATTATATAGTAATAACATGAAGTTGGTAAAATTACGGGTGCATGATACCGCTCGATCTGATGTGGGCAGTTTGAAGTTGGGGTGTACGCCGCTGCCTTTGGCCCAATGCCGCGAGCTCAACTGCGCGCGGCGCACACACGCCAGACCTGCGCTGCCAACCCATTGCCGCCACGCGACCCTTCACTACGTTAACGCGCCATGATCCCGCTCTCAGTCCTTGACCTCTCCGTCGTCACCACAGGCACAAAGCCCGCCGCGGCGCTGCGCAACAGCATCGATCTGGCGCGCCATGTCGATGGGCTCGGCTATGTCCGTTACTGGCTCGCCGAGCATCACAACCTCGCCTCGGTCGCAAGCCCAGCGCCTGACGTGATGATTGGGCAGATCGCGGCGGTCACAAAACACATTCGCGTCGGCTCGGGCGGGGTGATGCTGCCTAACCACGCGCCGCTGGTCGTGGCCGAGCGCTTCAAGATGCTGGAGGCGCTGTTTCCCGGCCGCATCGACCTCGGGCTTGGCCGCGCACCCGGCACCGACGGCGCCACGGCTTACGCGCTGCGCAGCCGGCTCGACCGCCGCGAGGGCGACGATTTCCTGGAGCGGCTGCACGAATTGATCCTGTGGCAGACCCGCGAATTCCCCTCAGGGCACCCCTATAACAACGTCGTCGCGATGCCCGACGATACCCCCCTGCCGCCGATCTGGCTGCTCGGCTCCAGCGATTATTCGTCGGAGCTCGCCGCGCAAGTCGGCATGGGCTTCGCCTTCGCGCATCATTTTGCGTCCCACGACGCGATCGATGCGATGGTGCATTACCGCAACCGCTTCCAGCCCTCGGCTTGGCGCGCGAGCCCCCACGCGATCCTCGCGGTGGCCGTCATTGCGGCGGAGACTGATGAGGACGCCGAAAAGCTCGCGACCTCGTTCGATCTCAATCGGCTCCGTCGCGACCGCGGCCAATATCTGCCGCTGCCGAGCGTCGAGGAGGCGCTGGCTTATCCCTATACGGATTCCGAGCGCATCTCGATCGCTCGCAACCGTTCGCGCCTGTTCGTCGGCAACCCGGCGACGGTGCAGAAGAAGCTGCAGCCGCTGATCGATGCGAGCAAACCGGACGAGTTGATGGCGATCACCGCCGTGTACGACCACGAAGCGCGGAAGAGGTCGTATTCGCTGCTGGCGGAGGCGTTCGGGCTGGCGAAGGCTGCGTAAAAGTTCTCATGCCCCGGATGCAGCGCAGCACGCAGTGATGCGCTGCAGAGCCGGGCTCCTCGCAGCTCTGTCAATCGCTGCTTCTGGGTCCCGGCTCGCGCTTCGCGCGTCCGGGACACGATATCAATCCTGCGTCTCGCTGAATGTCGCGCGGAAGGGGTGGCCCGGATAGACGCCGACGATGCGGAATTCGCGCGAGAAGAATTTCAGCTCCTCGATCGCGAAGGCGAGGCCCTTGTCTTCGGGATGGCCGTCGACGTCGGCATAGAACTGCGTGGCGAAGAAATTGCCGTCGACCATGTAGCTCTCGAGCTTGGTCATGTTGACGCCGTTGGTGGCAAAGCCGCCGAGCGCCTTGTAGAGCGCGGCGGGCAGGTTGCGCACACGGAAGACAAACGTCGTGACCAGCGGGCCCGAGCCTTGGGGAGCCCATTTCGGCTCACGCGCCAGCACCACGAAGCGCGTGGTGTTGTGGGCCTCGTCCTCGATGTCTTCAGCGAGGATATCGAGGCCATAGATTTTCGCGGCCAGGCGCGAGGCGATTGCGGCGACGGTCTTGTCCTTGCGCTCCGAGATGTCGCGGGCGCTGCCCGCGGTGTCGGCGTGCACGATCGGCTTGATGCCGAGCTTGCGGATGATGCGGCGGCACTGGCCGAGCGCATGCACATGGCTCTCGACGCTCTTGATGTCTTCGATCTTGGTCCCCTTCACCGCCATCAGCTGATGCCGGACCGGCAAGAACCATTCGCCGATGATGAACAGGCCGGAGGCCGGCAACAAATGATGGATGTCGGCGACGCGGCCGGCGACCGAGTTCTCGATCGGGATCATGCCAAGATCGGCCTCACCGGACGAGATCGCCGACAGGGCGTCCTCGAACGTGGCGCAGGGCATCGGCTCGGCGTCGGGATAGGCCTCGACGATGGCGATGTGGGAATTGGCTCCGGGTTCGCCCTGGAATGCGATCTTCATCTTGCTCATGGTCGGCCTTGTAGCAGCGGCTCAGGATTTGGAAAGGATGCTGCGCGCGGTTTCGAGATCGGGCGGCGTGTCGACGCCGCGGGGCACGCTGTCGACGATCATGATGTCGATGCGCATGCCGGCCTCCACCGCCCGGAGCTGCTCCAGGCTCTCCTGTTTTTCGAGGGGCGAGGGCGGCAGCGACACGAACCGCTCCAGCGCCGCGCGGCGATAGGCATAAAGGCCGATGTGGTGGTATCGCGGTCCGTTTCCGTACGGGGCGGTGGCGCGCGTGAAATAAAGTGCGCGCAATCGCTTCGGCCCGATCGGCGAGCCGATCGCCTTCACCACGCTCGGGGCGAGGTCCTCCTCCTCGGTGTGGATCTGGGAGGCCAGCGTCACGATGTCGACCGCGGGGTCGTCAAAGGGCGGCAGTACCTCGCGGATGGTCTGCGGCGTGATGGTCGGGAAATCGCCCTGGAGATTGATCACGATCTCGGCCTTGCCCGCGGGGTCGAGCTTCTGCATGGCCTCGTGGATGCGGTCCGAGCCGGAGGGATGGTCGGCGCGGGTCATCACCGCCTCGCCGCCATGGGCCGTCACGACCGAGGCGATCTCGTCGGTGTCGGTGGCGACAGCAACCCGGCCGATGCCGGCGGCTTCCGCACGGCGCAGCACATGCACGATCATCGGCAGGCCCGCGATGTCGGCGAGCGGCTTGCCGGGCAGGCGGGTGGCGGCCATGCGGGCCGGTATCAGCACCAGGATGCGGGGATCGGTCATTGGTTCAAGGGCCTGGAAATGGAGCGTTTTCCGCGCCGAGAAATGGGATGGGGACGGGTTCGAAGCCGGGTCGCTTATACGGGTTGCCAGACCCCGGGCAAACCGATATCTCAGTGGCAAAACTCGGGGAAACAATAAGGAATGTTTTTGATTCTCCCGAGGCTCGTCCTGGCGGCCGCCCGGCCGCTAATCCTTCTCAGCGGTGTGGGGCCTGGCCGGAAATGGACTCGTTTGAACTGAACAAGATTCTCGGTGCCGTGCTCGGCACCTGTCTCATCCTGCTGGTGACGAGCTTCACCGCCCAGGCACTGTTCTCGCCCAAGATGCCGGAGAAGCCGGGTTTCGAGATCGCGGTGAAGGAAGACGCCGGCCACGGCAAGGAAGGCGGCGCCGCCGCGGCCTCCTCCGAGCCGATCGAAAAGCTGCTCCAGACCGCCTCCGTCGAGAAGGGTGCCGCCGCCGCCAAGAAGTGCGGCGCCTGCCACACCTTCGAAAAGGGCGGCCCGAATCGCGTCGGTCCGAACCTCTTTGGCGTCGTCGGCGAGGCCAGGGGCCAGGGCCGTAACGGCTTCAACTTCTCGGCCGCGATGAAGGGCAAGGGCGGCACCTGGACCTTCGACGACCTCAACAAGTTCATCGCCAATCCGAAGGGCTTCATTCCGGGCACCGCGATGGGCTTCGCCGGTATCCCGAAGGATTCCGAGCGCGCCGACGTCATCGCCTATCTGAACTCGCTGTCGGATCATCCGCAGCCGCTGCCGACGGCGTCGAAATAAGGCTTCAAGAACCGATTCTGGAAGATGCGGCCAGGCTGAAAAGCCTGGCCGTTTCCTTATCCGGACCTCGCGGGCTCGTTATCGGGGCGTTTGGCCGCATCTGAGAGGCCGTCCGGCCTTCCAACATGAGGAAAAAGCAACATATTCCGTCGAAACCTCGCCTATATTGGGACCTTAAAGGAGTAGCCTCCTTCAAGACAGGACTATTGATTTGGCCATTACCCGACGCGATCTCCTGCTCACCGGCGCTGCGGCCGCAGCGCTCCCCGCCCTCGGTTCCGTGGCGGGCGTTCCCGCCATCGGTGCGGCACAGGCGCAATCGGCGAGCGAGCTGCCTTCAAATGGGTTGCCTTGGCGCCATGCGCTGTCGCTGTTTGGCAAGGTCAAGTACCCCGCCGACTTCAAGCGCTTCGACTACGTCAATCCGGAAGCCCCGAAGGGCGGCGTCGCGCGCCAGATCGCCGTCGGCACATTCGACAATTTCAACATCGTCGTGTCTGGGGTGAAGGGCCAGGTCTCCGGAGCGGTCGCGTTCATCTACGAATCCCTCCTCACGCCTGCGCTCGACGAAGTCTCGACCGAATATGGCGCGCTGGCCGAAGCCGTCAGCCACCCCGACGATTTCTCCTTCGTCACCTATCGCTTGCGGCCGCAGGCCAAATGGCATGACGGCAAGCCCGTCACCGTCGAGGACGTGATCTTCTCGCTCGATTCCTTCAAGAAGCACCACCCGATGTACTCGGCCTATTACAGCCATGTGGTGAAGGCGGAGAAGGTCGGCGAGCGCGAGGTGAAGTTCGTGTTCGACGCGCCGGGCAATCGCGAATTGCCGCAGATCGTGGGCCAGCTCACGGTTCTGCCGAAGCATTGGTGGGAGGGGACCGACGCGCAGGGCCGCAAGCGCGATGTCTCCGCGACCACGCTGGAAGTGCCGCTCGGCTCCGGCCCCTACAAGGTCAAGGAATTCGTCGCCGGACGCTCGATCGCGCTGGAGCGCGTCAAGGATTATTGGGGGCGCGATCTGCCCGCCAATGTCGGCCGCAACAATTTCGACGAGCTGCGTTACGAGTATTTCCGCGACGCCACCGTGGCGATCGAGGCTTTCAAGGCCGATCAGGTCGACTGGCGCACCGAGAACAGCGCGAAGAGTTGGGCGACGGCCTACGACTTCCCGGCCGTGAGCGAAAAGCGCGTGATCCTCGAGGAGTTCGCCAATCGCAGCTCGGGCGTGATGCAGGCCTTCGTCCCGAACCTGCGCCGCGCCAAGTTCAGCGATCCCCGCGTACGCCGTGCGCTCAACTACGCGTTCGACTTCGAGGAGATGAACAAGCAGATCTTCTACGGCCAGTACAAGCGCATCAGCAGCTATTTCGACGGCATCGACGAGCTCATGGCGACCGGATTGCCTCAGGGCAAGGAACTCGAAATCCTCGAGACCGTTCGTGCCGAAGTGCCGCCCGAAGTCTTCACGACAGCCTACACCAATCCGGTCGGCGGCAGTCCCGAAGCCGTGCGCGATAATCTGCGCGAGGCGTTGCGCCTGTTCAAGGAGGCCGGCTATGAGGTGCGCGACCGCAAGCTGATCGACGTCAAGACCGGCGCGCAGTTCTCGCTAGAATTGCTGAACCAGGATCCGAGCTTCGAGCGGGTCACGCTGTTCTACAAGCCGTCGCTGGAACGGCTCGGCATTGCCGTGAGCGTGCGAACGGTCGACCCGACCCAATACGAGAACAGGACGCGCGAGTGGGATTTCGACGTCGTCACCAACTCCTGGGGCGAGTCGCAATCGCCAGGCAACGAGCAGCGCGAGTTCTGGTCGTCCAAGTCGGCCGACACTGCCGGCTCGCGCAATATCGCAGGCATCAAGAATCCGGCGGTCGACAAGCTGATCGAGCGGTTGATCTACGCCAGGGATCGCGACGATCTCGTCGCGGCCACCAAGGCGCTGGACCGTGTGTTGCTGTGGAATAACTACGTCGTGCCGCAGTGGACCTACACCAAGGTGCGCACCGCGCGCTGGGATCGCTTCGGCCGGCCGGCGGAACTGCCCAAATACGGTCAGTCCGGCTTCCCGTTCATCTGGTGGTACGACGCAGACAAGGCGGCGCGGATCGCAAAGAAGTCGTGAAGGATATCCCCCGCATGGCGCAGCTTTCACGCCGGCATGTGCTGGTTCTGGGTGCCGGGGGTGCGTTCAGCGCCGCCCTGTCGCGCGGCGCGGCGGCGTCGGAAGGGCCGGCCGAAGCCCACGGCATCTCCGCCTTCGGCGATCTCAAATATCCCGCCGACTTCCACCATTTCGACTACGTCAATCTGGACGCACCGAAGGGTGGCACCTTCTCGCTCATCCCGTCGGTGCGCGCCTACAACCAGTCCTACCAGACCTTCAACTCGCTCAATGCCTACATCCTGAAGGGCGACGGCGCGCAAGGCATGGACATGACGTTCGTGCCGCTGATGGTGCGTGCAAATGACGAGCCTGACGCGATGTACGGGCTGGCCGCCAAATCCGTGCAGATCTCGCCGGACAAGCTGGTCTATCGCTTCACCATGCGGCCCGAGGCGAAATTCCACGACGGCAGCAAGCTCACCGCCCACGATGCAGCGTTTTCGCTGACGGCGCTGAAGACCAAGGGGCATCCGCTGATCATCGTGCAGATGCGCGACATGGTCAGTGCGGAAGCTCTCGACGATGCGACGCTCGTCGTCACCTTCGCCAAGGGTCGCGCGCGCGACGTGCCGCTCTATGTCGCGGGCCTGCCGATCTTCTCCAAGGCGTATTACGCGTCCCGTCCGTTCGACGAGTCGTCGCTGGAGATCCCGCTCGGCTCGGGCCCGTACAAGGTCGGCAGGTTCGAGGTCAATCGTTACATCGAATACGAGCGGGTGAAGGACTGGTGGGCCGCCGATCTGCCGGTATGTCGCGGCAGCTACAATTTCGATGTCGTGCGCTACGAATTCTATCGCGACCGCGATGTCGCCTTCGAGGGTTTTACCGGCAAGAACTATCTCTACCGCGAGGAATTCACCTCCCGCATCTGGGCAACTCGCTATGACTTTCCGGCCGTGAAGGACAGGCGCGTCAAGATGGAGGTCGTGCCCGACGATACGCCGTCCGGTGCGCAGGGCTGGTTCATCAACACGCGGCGCGACAAGTTCAGGGATCCGCGCGTGCGCGAGGCGCTGATCAACGCCTTCGATTTCGAGTGGACCAACAAGACGATCATGTACGGGGCCTATGCCCGTACGGTGTCGCCATTCCAGAATTCTGATCTGATGGCCAGCAACGAGCCTCCATCGCCGGAGGAGCTGAAGCTGCTGGAGCCGTTCCGCGGCCAGGTTCCCGAGGATGTGTTCGCGGCGCCGTTTACCCCGCCGGTCTCCGACGGCTCCGGGCAGGATCGCAGTCTGCTCCGCAAGGCGCAGCAACTGCTGAACGAGGCCGGCGTGCCGATCAAGGACGGCAAGCGGGTGCTGCCAAGCGGCGAGGTGTTCAAGATCGAGTTCCTGCTGGACGAGCCTTCGTTCCAGCCGCACCACGCGCCTTACATCAAGAATCTGGGCACTCTCGGCATCGAGGCGAGCGTGCGCGTCGTCGACGCCGTGCAGCACAAGGCGCGCCAGGAAGATTTCGACTTCGACATGACGATCCAGCGATTCAGCATGTCGGCGACGCCGGGCGATGCCATGCGCGCGTTCTTCTCGTCGCAGGTTGCGAACACCAAGGGTTCGTACAATCTCGCGGGTGTCGCCAGCCCGGCCATCGACGCGATGGTCGAGAAGATCATGGCCGCCGACAGCCGCGAGGAACTGACCGTCGCCTGCCGTGCGTTCGATCGTTTGTTCCGCGCCGGCCGCTACTGGGTGCCGCAATGGTATAACAAGACGCACCGGCTGGCTTACTGGGATCAGTTCGGTCACCCCCAGAAGCTGCCGCGTTACGCCAACGGTGTCGGTGCTCCCGACATCTGGTGGTATGATGGCGCCAGGGCGGCCAAGCTCGAGCAGGCGAAATAATCATGAGCGCCTATATCGCCCGCCGTCTCCTCCTGATGATCCCGACCCTGCTCGGGATCCTCTTCGTCTCCTTCGTCGTGGTGCAGTTCGCGCCGGGCGGTCCGGTCGAGCGTGTGATCGCGCAGCTCTCGGGCGCCGACACCGGCGGAACGTCGCGCATTTCGGGCGGCGGTGATTTTGCGCAGCGCGCGCCGGGGCAGGTCGGTGCCGGCGGCGATGCCATCAACTCAAAATATCGCGGTGCGCAGGGTCTCGACCCTGATTTCATCAAGAAGCTGGAGGCGCAGTTCGGCTTCGACAAGCCGGCACCGGAGCGCTTCGCGCTGATGGTGTGGAACTTTGCCCGCTTCGATTTCGGCAAGAGCTATTTCCGCGACGTCAGCGTGCTCCAGCTCATCAAGGAGAAGCTGCCGGTCTCGATCTCGCTCGGGATCTGGCTGACGCTTCTGACCTACCTGATCTCGATCCCGCTCGGCATTCGCAAGGCTGTGAACGACGGCGCACGGTTCGACACTTGGACCTCGACCGTGCTCGTGCTCGGCTATGCCATTCCCGGCTTCCTGTTCGCGATCCTCCTGATCATCCTGTTTGCCGGCGGCTCGTTCTTCAACTGGTTCCCGCTGCGCGGACTGACCTCGGACGGCTGGTCGCAATTTCCCTGGTACTGGAAGATCATCGACTATTTCTGGCACCTGACGCTGCCGCTGATCGCCATGGGGTTAGGTGCGTTCACCACCATGACGTTCCTGACCAAGAACTCGTTCCTGGACGAGATCCGCAAGCAATACGTCATGACCGCGCGCGCCAAGGGCTGCAGTGAGAACCGGGTGCTCTACGGCCACGTCTTCCGCAACGCCATGCTGATCGTGATCGCCGGCTTCCCCGGGACCTTCATCCACGCCTTCTTTTCCGGCTCACTTCTGATCGAGACCATCTTCTCGCTGGATGGGCTCGGGCTGCTCAGCTTCGAGAGCGTGCTCAACCGCGACTATCCCGTGGTGTTCGGCACGCTCTACATCTTTTCGCTGGTCGGACTCGTGATCAACCTGATCTCCGACCTGACCTATATGTGGATCGACCCCCGGATCGATTTCGAGGCACGGGAGGTCTGATGACGATCACCGCGCCGACGCCGATCGAGACCACAGCGAAGTCGCCGCTCGGCGACGCCGTTCCGATCACGCGCAAGCCGTTCGCGCCATCGCCGCTGAACAGGCGGCGGTGGCAGAACTTCAAGGCCAACCGGCGCGGCTACTGGTCGTTCTGGATATTCATTGCCCTGTTCGTGATCTCGCTGTTCGCCGAGCTGATCGCCAACGATCGGCCGTTCCTGATCAAGTTCGACGGCCGTCTCTATTGGCCGGCCTTCGTGACCTATTCGGAAACCACCTTCGGCGGCGATTTCGAGACGGCGGCAGACTACCGCGATCCCTATCTGCAGAAGCTGATCAAGGACAAGGGCGGCACCATCGTCTGGCCGCTGATCCGTTACTCCTACGACACCCACAATCTCGACCTGCCGACGCCGGCGCCGTCGCCGCCGACCTGGATGCTGACCGAGAAGCAGTGCAAGGCGGTGGTCGAGAAGAAGGGGCTGAAGAGCTGCCGCGATCTCGAATACAACTGGCTCGGCACCGACGATCAGGGCCGCGACGTGGTGGCGCGGCTGATCTACGGCTTCCGCATCTCGGTGCTGTTCGGCCTTTGCCTCACCATCGTCTCGTCCGTCATCGGCATCGCGGCGGGGGCGGTGCAAGGCTATTTCGGAGGGCGGGTCGATCTCATCTTCCAGCGCTTCATCGAGATCTGGACGGCGATTCCCTCGCTCTATCTTCTCCTGATCCTGTCCTCGGTGCTCGTGCCCGGCTTCTTCGTGCTGCTCGGCATTCTCCTGCTGTTCTCCTGGGTCTCGCTGGTTGGTCTGGTGCGGGCCGAGTTCCTGCGCGGGCGCAATTTCGAATATATCCAGGCGGCGCGGGCGCTCGGCGTCTCCAACCCCGTCATCATGTTCCGCCACCTGCTGCCGAACGCGATGGTCGCGACCATGACCTTCCTGCCGTTCATCGTCTCCTCGTCGGTGATGACACTGACGGCGCTCGACTTCCTCGGCTTCGGCCTGCCGCCGGGATCGCCCTCGCTCGGCGAATTGCTGTCGCAGGCCAAGGCCAACGTGCAGGCGCCCTGGCTCGGCTTCTCCGGCTTCTTCTCGGTCGCGATCATGCTGTCGCTTTTGATCTTCATCGGCGAAGCGGTGCGCGACGCCTTCGATCCGCGCAAGACGTTCAGGTAAGGCCGATGGACGCGATCAACCAGCCCCTGCTCAGCGTGCGCGACCTCTCGGTGGCCTTCCACCAGGGCGGCGCCACCACGCTTGCGGTCGACAAGGTCTCGTTCCAGATCAAGCGCGGCGAATGCGTGGCGCTGGTCGGCGAGTCCGGCTCTGGCAAGTCGGTCAGCGCGCTGTCGATCCTGAAGCTCCTGCCGTATCCCAACGCCTCCCATCCCTCGGGCAGCATCCGCTTCAAGGGGCACGAGTTGATCGACCAGTCCGAGCAGCAGATGCGGGAGATCAGAGGCAGCGACATCTCGATCATCTTTCAGGAGCCGATGACCTCGCTCAATCCGCTGCACACGATCGAGGCGCAGATCGGCGAGATCATCCAGCTGCACAATCCGACCAGCAATGCCGAGGCGCGCAAGCGGACGCTGGAGCTGCTGACGCAGGTCGGCATCCCCGAGCCCGAGACGCGGCTGAAGAGCTATCCACACCAGCTCTCCGGCGGCCAGCGCCAGCGCGTGATGATCGCGATGGCACTCGCCAACGAGCCGGACCTGTTGATCGCGGACGAGCCGACGACGGCGCTCGACGTCACCGTGCAGGCGCAGATCCTGGCGCTGCTCGCCGAGATCCGCTCGCGGCTCGGCATGAGCCTGCTCTTCATCACCCACGATCTCGGCATCGTGCGCCGTATCGCCGACACGGTCTGTGTCATGAAGGGCGGCGTGATCGTCGAGCAGGGCCCGGTCGAACAGGTCTTCAAGACCCCGAAGCATCCCTATACGCGCGACCTGCTCGCGGCCGAGCCCAAGCCCGATCCGGCGCCGCCGCAGCCGAATGCGCCGGTGGTGATGTCGGCCGATGACCTCAAAGTGTGGTTTCCGATCAAGCGCGGCCTGATGCGGAAGACGGTCGGTCACATCAAGGCGGTCGATGGCGTCAGCGTCGCCGTGCGCAAGGGCGAGACGCTCGGTGTGGTCGGTGAGTCCGGCTCGGGCAAGACCACGCTGGGGCTGGCGCTGCTGCGGCTGATCTCCTCGAACGGCCGTATCGTGTTCCTCGGCAATGACATTCAGGGCCTGCGCTTCAAGGAGATGCGCCCCTTTCGGCGCGACATGCAGATCGTGTTCCAGGATCCGTTCGGCTCGCTCAGCCCGCGCATGTCGGTCGCCGACATCATTGCCGAAGGCCTTTCCGTGCATCAGCCGAAGCTGTCGGGCGAGGAACGCGAGGCGCGCGTCGTCAAGGCGCTCGAGGATGTCGGGCTCAATCCGGATACGCGTTTCCGCTACCCGCACGAATTCTCCGGCGGCCAGCGCCAGCGCATCAGCATCGCGCGCGCGGTGGTGCTGGAGCCGGATTTCGTGGTGCTGGACGAGCCGACCAGCGCGCTCGACATGCTGTTCCAGGCGCAGATGGTGGAACTGCTGCGCGAGCTCCAGCGCAAGCGCGAGCTGACCTACATGTTCATCTCGCACGACTTGCGCGTCGTCGCCTCGCTCGCCAGCCACCTCATCGTGATGCGCGGTGGCAAGGTGGTGGAGGAAGGCCAGGCCGCCGAGCTGTTCAAGAACCCGAAGACTGATTACACACGCGCCCTGTTTGCGGCGGCGTTCCGGCTGGAGACGGCAGGCAACGGGGCAGTGGCGACATAACGTTCGTCATTCAGGGGGCGCGCGTAGCGCGTCCCCGGGCATGCTTCTGCTTGTAGCCAAAAGCGGGTTTGCACCTACCAGTCTACCAGTCGAGTTGATCTACGCGGCGCGTTCCTTGTCGCGTTCCTCGACCGTGGTCGCTGTTTCGTCCAGCTTCTTTTCGTAATTGCCCGCGAACTTCTCGATACTATCGGCCCACATCCTCAGCATCGAGGCCTGAAAGTGGATTATCGGCTTCAAGGCATTCATGCCGATTGCTGTCGTTGCGGCGATGCGCCGTTGTGGATCGCGCGCGAGATCGTTTGCGATAGGGGTCTTGTCTGCCATCGTATTCGCTCCTTCGCTCTGGGTGTTATGGCCTAATGTCACCTCTCCGGTTGTGAATGCGCGCTTCCAAGCACTCGGCCAAGACTTGGTCTGCCGCGAGGCGCGCGCATTGGTCGTCATGCAGTTCATCCAATTTTTTCAAATAAGCGACTGCGGCTATTTGCAGGAGATCGAAGTCATCTTCGCCGATATCGCGAAGATCGGCGATGTAGCGGAAGAGGGCGGAACGCCTGTTATCATCCTCGCCGATGCCGCTATGGATCAGCAAATAGTTCCGCCAAGCGAATGCACACGCGCCTTCTCTGGCTTGAGAACTCATGGGACCTCCCAAAGCCAGAGAAAGATCGACGACGCGTTTCGTTCCGCAAATCTCTCAGTTGTAACGTTGTTCCGTAGCTGCGCCGCGAGGTGCTATCAGCCGGCGGCGGGTTGCCCGAGTGATGCTGCGTGTGTTCCCTGAGAGCTTGTTGAGACTCCCGGTTCTATCTGCGCTGGAATGTCGCAGTCGGCTCCGTTCAAATATTCACAGTAATATCTGCGGCCATATCGATTTCGACATCGCCTACCGTAAGTAAAGCGGACGCGGCAAGTTGTGGTGGATACCCTACAGCCGCTTGACCGCAACGACCTCGCTGCCGGCCGCTTTGATCCGCGCAATCGCCGGCGCGATCGGCTCGATCACGGTCGCCATATGATGCGCATTGGCGTGAACCATCGAGCTGGCATCGCGGACGATCGCGACATGACCCTTCCAGAAGATCAGATCGCCGCGCAGCAAACTGCCCCGCTCGTGCGGCTCCAGCGCGCGGCCGAGCCCAGCGAGCTGCATGTCGCTGTCGCGTGGACAGCCGATGCCGGAAGCGGTCAAGGACACCTGCACGAGACCCGAGCAATCGATGCCGAGGCTGCTCTTGCCGCCCCACAGATAGGGCGTGCCGACGAAGCGCTCGGCGACGGCAACGAAGTCCAGCTCGCGGTGATCGAGCAGGGCGAGGTGCGTCTTCGGCACGAAGGTCCCATCGCGCGTCACGGCGAAGCTGCCCTCCTCGCGCGCCACCACGAGCTTCGATCCCATCACGAGCGTAGCGGCTGGCGGCAGCTTGATGGAAGGACCGGGGAAGGCGAACGTCCGCAGTGCGCTGACCTTGTGCGTCGGCGCGGCCGCCGGCTTCGTCAGCGCGGCATCCGGCAGCCAGCCGACATAGCCATCGCCATTGAGCTGGCCCCAGGCCCAGCCTTCGCCGTTGCGATCGTAGACCGTGATGCGCTCGCCGCGCAGTGCCTCTGTCATCAGCATCGCGCCTGAGGACGGCTGCTCACGCACGGAAGCGATCGGTTCGACCACCTCGAACTCTTCACCCTCGACGAAACGGTCCGCCTCGACCTTGCCTTCGAGGTATTTGGCGGCGAGGTCGCCCCGCGCCGGCGTCAGCCTTGGGTCGTATCCTGGATCACGCATAGCGCTCGCTCAGCAATGCGTAGATGGCGCGCGCGGCCTGGCACTCGCCGCCCTCGGGCCGTGCCGGCTTGGCTGACGGTGTCCAGCCATAGATGTCGACATGCAGCCAGCTTCCGGCGTGCTCGACGAAGCGCTGCAGGAACAGCGCGCAGGTGATCGAGCCGGCAAAACCGCCGGATGGCGCGTTGGTGATGGTGGCGGTCTTGGAGTCCAGCCACGCATCGTAAGGCGGCCACAGCGGCATGCGCCACAACGGATCGTTCTCCTTCACCGCGCAGCGCGCGACGTCGACGGCCAGCGTCTCATCATTGGTGTAAAAGGGCGGTAAATCCGGCCCCAGCGCGACACGCGCGGCGCCCGTCAGCGTGCCGAGATCAATCAGCAGGTCGGGTTTTTCCTCATCGGCCAGCGCCAGTGCGTCGGCGAGTACAAGCCGGCCTTCCGCATCCGTGTTGCCGATCTCGACCGTGATCCCTTTGCGCGAGGTAAAGATGTCGAGGGGGCGGAAGGCGTTGCCGGCGACCGCGTTTTCCACCGCCGGGATCAGCACGCGCAGCCGTACCTTCAGCTTCGCGTCCATCACCATGCGCGCCAGCGCCAGCACGTTGGCGGCGCCGCCCATATCCTTCTTCATGATCAGCATGCCGCTCGACGGCTTGAGGTCGAGCCCGCCGGTGTCGAAGCACACGCCCTTGCCGACCAGCGTCACCTTGGGATGATCAGGATCGCCCCAGCCGATATCGATCAGGCGCGGTGCGCGGTCGGAGGCCATGCCGACGGCATGGATCAGCGGAAAGTCCTTCTCCAGGTCTTCACCGATGGTGCAGGCAAAGCTCGCGCCGAACTCGGTGGCGAGCGCTTGCGCGGCCGCGGCGAGCTGCTCGGGACCCATGTCGTTGGAGGGCGTGTTGATGAGATCGCGCGCCAGCATCGCAGCGTCCGCGATGCGATCGATCTCGGCGGCATCGACGCCGTCGGGCGGCACCAGGCGGACCTCGGGCCTTTCGGCCTTGCGGTAGCGGGAAAAGCGGTAGCACCCCAGTGCAAAAGCGAGCGCGGCGAGCCGTGGATCGTGCGGTGCATTGGCGAAGCGATAGGTCCCCGGCGGCAACAGGCCGGGCAGGGCGCCCGGCCGGAACAGGTCGCGCGATCTTGCTCCTTCGTCCTCGAGGCCGAACAGCACTTGTGCGATCGCCCCATCGGATGCGGGCAGCGCGAGATAACCGCCGGGCTTGGCGGAATAAGCGCTGGCGATCGCGAACTGGCGTTGCGCCGGCGACAGCGTCTCACGCAACCCTTCCCAGTTCGACTTGGTGACGAAGGTGATCGGAATGGCGGTTGAGGACGTCTCGAAGACAGAGGGCATTGGCGGGTCCGGATCGTCAGGTCAGGCAGGTCATGCGAACTCCAGAAGACTTCGCAGAGTTTTGCCGTGGCCGCAATCGGCTTTGCCGTCACCGCTCGGTGAGCCGCTACTCGCAGCAAGTGGGCCATGCTAGGTTCCGGCAATGGCTGTCAGGCGTACGGAGATCGCCGGCAGCCGAAAGGCGAGGCCTGCCGGGAGGAAATGCAATGGAATTTCTGTGGAGCGTGGTCACATTCATCGGCCAGGCCGTCGAGGCGATCTTTGGCTATGTCGAGCATCATCATTGGATCTTTGCCTTCCTTGCCGGCGGCTACGTCTTTTATCTTCACGATCGCTCCGTCCACGCGCGCTTCGATGCGCTCGACAAGCGCGTCGACGAAATCCGCAAGCGGCTTGCCATCGAATATTGATCGGACGAAACGAAACCGCTGTGCGGCAGCTCTCGTATCCACGTTGAGAACTGCCGTTCACGAGAGCGCGGTCGCAGGGCTTTACTAGCGCTGCGGTTGTGGCATTATTGGCGAACATTTTAGATTGTGCCGTGCATTTCTGCACGCATCGAGCGCAGGAATGCGGTTGCCCCCGGGTGATCCTTGCCCGGGCTGAGACCGGCATCAAGCTATTCGTCGAAGGCAATTTCTCTCATCGTTTTGGGCGGCGCAGCATTCGCAATGAGCGGCGCAAAATGGATAGATCGTTCGTTATTGCGCAGATCTCCGACCTGCATCTGGACGGGTCAGGCCGGCTGCTCGCGACAATAGAGGCGCTTGGCACTGCTCTGCGCGGGAGCATGGCGGACTTCGCCGACGTTCCCGATCGCATCCTGCTGATCACGGGCGATCTCGTCGACGATCCAACGCCGCGCGCGCTCGACGAAGCGCTCTCGGTCATCGCGTCCTTCCGGCAGACCGGGCTGTTCACCGACATCCAGGCGGTCGCCGGCAATCACGACGTCAAGCGGGCGAGCCAGCGTGCGGGCCGTCACGATGTCTACGATTACCTGCATCTGCCGCGGACCTCGAAGAGCGTCTACTACCGCCAGGCCGGCCTTGATCTGGTGCTGCTGGATTCGAACCGCGCAAGCCTCACGACGCTGGCGAGTGGCACGATCGACCAGGGCTCCTACGGCGCCATGGTTGCCGATTCCGCCCGGCTGAGTGTCGAGCTTGCAGGCAGCCTTGGATCGGCTGGACGCGCCGATTATTTCGAGCCGGCCGAAAACCTGGTGCGGGTGCTGGCGATGCACCATCATCCGCTGCCGCAGGCGACCGGCGAGGCAAAGCGGTTCCTCGGCGCTCCGGACGAGCCGCTGATGTATCTCGCCGCTCCCGCGACCTTCCTTGAAGCGGCGACCTCGCTTAACGTCGATCTGGTCCTGCACGGTCACCGGCATGTCGAGGGACTGACCCGCTATTCGATTCCCGATCCGCGCGCGACGCGGAGCAACGGCAGTGAAGCGTTCTGGCGCACCGTCTACGTGCTGTCCTGTCCGTCCTCGACCGGGCAGGGCGGCGACGATGCCGGATTCAACATCATCCATTTTGGCCCAATGTCCGATGCCGGCTCTTCGGACTATGGATTTGCGATCGCGCGCCATTCGCGACCGCGCAATGGTGGCGGCTTCCGCCTGCTCGACTCGAACCTGCCGGACGGCGTCATCCGCCTGCCGGCAGGGCGGGATTATTCCCGCGATCCGGCCGTCCAGACGGCGATCGAGATTGCTTCAATCGCGACACTGAGGCGGGATCAGGTGGCGGCACTGGCGCGCCGGCTCCTGATGCGCCGTGACTTCTACGCCGACGGCGAGCCGGGTTCGGTGAATGCGCTCCACACCTATCTCGTCACCTCTCAGGCCTGGGCCGATGTCGACCGCAAGTTCTCGAGGTCGGGGACCAGGCATGGCGCCGCCGACGCGGTTGCCGCGGTAGCGGTGCTGCTGCGCCGGTTGGTCGAGCAATCCGCCGGCGTGCTCGGCATCGATCAGCTTCAGCTCGACGAGCTCCTTGCGCGGCGTGTGGTCAGCCGTGAGGACCTCCGGCGCGAATGCCAGGGAATGCCACGCACGGGCACCGAGGCCGAGGCGCAGGTGCTGCAACTGCTGCGGGACATCAACGAGCAAATGAAGGAGCTCGGCCTCGATCTGGGGCTCGGTGGCGAGGCCCCGCCACCGACGCCGCCATGAGGGCCCGGCGTTAACCGGCCATTAGGGTTAACAGTCTATTGCTGGCGCGTTCGGCTCGATCCATCCGCTCGAGAGTCAAAGCGTCATGCGTCAACGGTTCAGTCCTGCCCGGCTTCTTGCGTCTGCCTCGCTGGTCGCGATGGTGGCGATCAGCCTCGGCGGCTGCACGGCAATGTCAAAGCTCTCCGACGTCACCGGCTCGATCGGGTCGACCGGTTCGCGCGCGGAGGCGGCTCCCAGCGACCCCGCGCGCGCCGTCGAGGTCTATGGCGAGGGCTACCGTGCCAATCCCAAGGACGCCGAGGCCGCGCTTGGCTATGGCCAGGCCCTGCGCGCCAACGGCCAGCGCGCCCAAGCCGCCGCGGTGCTGGAGCAGGCGACCATCGCCAATCCCGGTAACAAGGCGCTGCTCGCCCAGTACGGCCGCGCGCTCGCCGACAATGGCAATTTCCAGCAGGCCTTCGACGTGTTGTCGAAGGCGCATTCGCCCGACAATCCGGACTGGCGCCTGCTCTCGGTCCAGGGCACGGCGCTCGATCAGATGGGCCGTCACGAGGAGGCGCGCTCTTATTATGCGAGCGCACTGAAGATCGCACCGGGCGATCCCGGCGTGCTCTCCAATCTCGGCCTGTCCTACATGCTGTCGAAGGACCTGCCCAAGGCCGAAGAGGCACTGCGGCAGGCCTATGCATCGCCGCGCGCCAGTAGCCGGGTGCGGCAGAATCTCGGCTTGGTCGTCGGTCTCCAGGGCCGCTTCGCCGAGGCCGAGACCATCGTGAAGGCGGACCTGCCGCCGGACCAGGCCGCGGCCAATGTTGCCTATCTCAAGGACATGCTGAACCGCAGCGAGGGCCAGCGCGGCGCGCCGAAGCGGACGCCGGTCGCCTCGCTCAGTCAGTCCGACTGATCGCCCCGCGTTATCTCGTCCTGATTGCCGAGGCGGACCGCACGCGGTCCGCCCTTCGCGTTACTGCAGCTCGGAGATCTTGATGCCGGTCGGCCCGAGAATGACGACGAACAGCACCGGCAGGAAGAACAGGATCATCGGCACCGTCAGCTTCGGCGGCAGCGCGGCGGCCTTCTTCTCGGCCTCGTTCATGCGCATGTCGCGGTTCTCCTGCGCCATCACGCGCAGCGAGTGCCCGAGCGGCGTGCCGTAGCGTTCCGCCTGCTGAAGCGCGAGACAGACCGATTTGACGCCCTCGAGCCCGGTGCGCCGGGCCAGGTTCTCGTAGGCGACCTTGCGGTCCTGCAAATATGAGAGCTCGGCGGTGGTCAGCGCGAACTCTTCCGACAGCGCGATCGACTGGCCAACGATCTCGGTGGCGACCCTCCGGAACGCCATTTCGACCGACATGCCGGATTCGATGCAGATCAGCAGCAGGTCGAGCGCGTCGGGAAAGGCGCGCCTGATCGAGAGCTGACGCTTGGAGATCGCGTTCTTGAGGAACAGCATCGGCGCCTGGAGGCCGGCATAGGCGGCGCCGATGCAGATACCGATCTTGACCGGCAGCGGCTTGTCCATGTGCGCGATCAGGAACACGTACAGGATCGAGCCCATGAACAGCACGATCGGAGCGACCATGCGCGCAAACAGGAAGGTGATGTAGGGCGCCTGGCCGCGGTAGCCCGCCATGATGAGCTTGTCGCGGGCAGCTTCCTGCGCGAGCCATTTGGTGAGGTTGAAGTCCTCGACGACCTTGGAGACGATCTGCTTCGGCGTCTGGCGCAGCGAGACCTTTTCGTTCTTGTTGAGGCGGTCGCGCTCGCGCTGCCGGATGCGTTCGCGTTCGCTTGCCACCGCCTTCATGCGCTTGGAGAGGCCTTCGCCGGCGAACAGCGGCATCACCAGCGTATAGACGGTGGCGCTGGCGGCGATGGCCGCCAGCAGCATGGTCATGAAGCGGACGTCATGAAGTTTCGAAACGAGAAATTCGACCATACGCCACCGTCAGAAATCGAAGTTGATCATCTTCTTCATCACCATGATGCCGATCGACATCCAGATGACGCAGCCGACCAGCATGAGCTGGCCGGTAGGATGGGTCCACAGCAGCGAGATGTAGTGCGGCGTCGTGAGATAAACGAGGAACATCACGATCGGCGGCAGCGAGCCGATGATGCCGGCCGAAGCCTTGGCTTCCATCGACATCGCCTGGATCTTTTCCTTCATCTTCTTGCGGTCGCGCAGCACCTTGGAGAGGTTGCCGAGTGCTTCGGAGAGATTGCCGCCCGATTTCTGCTGGATCGAGATGACGATCCCGAAGAAATTGGCTTCCGGCAGCGGCATGCGTTCGTAGAGGCGCGAGCAGGCTTCGCCGAGCGGCATGCCGATCGCCTGCGTCTCGATGATCGCCAGGAACTCGCTGCGCAGCGGCTCGGGCGAATCGGCGGCGACGACCTTGATCGATTCGAACAGCGGCAGGCCCGCCTTGATGCCGCGGACGATCACGTCGACGGCGTCGGGCAGCGCTTTCAGGAATTTGGCTTCGCGACGATTCTTCAGGAAGCCGAGTGCCCAGCGCGGCAGGCCGAGGCCGCCGGCAAAGGCAAGGCCGGCGGCGCCGAGCAGGCCGCCGCCGACGAACATGGCGGCCGCGAACAGCACGCCCGCCACGACGGCGGACACGATCCAGAATTTCTGCGGTGTCCAGTCCAGCCCCGCCTGTGACAGGCGGACGCTGAGCGGAACGCTTTTCTCCTGCTGACGCCGTGCTTCGAGATCCTTGAGCGAGCTCTCGACCTGCTCGCGGCGCGAGCGCTGGCTCTTTTCGGTCTGCTTGGCCGCCGGCGCGTCGGCGCGCGCGATCGAGGCGCGGCGGTTCTCCGCCTGCCGTTCTCCGGACAGCAACGGATAGAGGAAGACCCAGGCGATGCCGCCGACAGCGGCGGTGGCGAGGAAGGCAAGGGCGAGGACCTGCATGTTCATGGCGTCGCTGACCCACTCATTTCGTCGGCGCCACTTCCGCAGCGTCGAGCGCGGCAGCAAGGCGCTTCTCGTCGCCGTAATAGCGGGCGCGTTCCCAGAACTTCGGACGGCCGATGCCGGTCGAGCGGTGCCGGCCGATGATCTTGCCGTTGGCGTCCTCGCCGACCAGATCGTAGACGAAGATGTCCTGGGTGATGATGGTGTCGCCCTCCATGCCCATCACCTCGGTGATGTGGGTGATGCGGCGCGAACCGTCGCGCAGGCGCGCCGCCTGGACGATGACGTCGATCGAGGCGCAGATCATCTCGCGGATGGTGCGCGAGGGCAGAGAGAAGCCGCCCATCGTGATCATGGATTCGCAACGCGAGAGCGCTTCGCGCGGATTATTGGCGTGCAGCGTGCCCATCGAGCCGTCGTGGCCGGTGTTCATGGCCTGCAGCAGGTCGAACGCCTCGGGTCCGCGGACTTCGCCGACGATGATCCGTTCAGGACGCATACGCAGGCAGTTGCGCACCAACTCGCGCATGGTGACCTGGCCCTCGCCCTCGATGTTGGGCGGGCGGGTCTCGAGCCGCACCACATGGGGCTGCTGCAGCTGGAGCTCGGCGGCATCCTCGCAGGTGATGACGCGCTCGTCGTGCTCGATGTAGTTGGTGAGGCAGTTGAGCAGCGTGGTCTTGCCCGAGCCGGTACCACCGGAGATCAGCACGTTGCAGCGGACGCGGCCGATGATCTGGAGGATCTCGGCGCCTTCCGGTGAGATCGCGCCGAACTTGACGAGCTGATCCAGCGTCAGCTTGTCCTTCTTGAACTTGCGGATGGTGAGCGTGGGCCCGTCGATCGACAGCGGCGGCACGATGGCATTGACGCGGGAGCCGTCGGCGAGGCGTGCGTCGCAGATCGGCGAGGATTCGTCGACGCGCCGGCCGACCTGGCTGACGATGCGCTGGCAGATGTTGAGGAGCTGCTGGTTGTCGCGGAAGCGGATGCCGGTACGCTGGATCTTGCCGGCGACCTCGATGTAGACGGTGTTGGCGCCGTTGACCATGATGTCCGCGATGTCGTCGCGCGACAGCAGCGGCTCCAGCGGACCGTAGCCGAGCACGTCGTTGCAGATGTCGTCGAGCAGCTCCTCCTGCTCGGCGATCGACATCACGATGTTCTTGATCGCGATGATCTCGTTGACGATGTCGCGGATTTCCTCGCGCGCGGACTCGGAGTCCAGCTTGGCGAGCTGGGCGAGATCGATGGCCTCGATCAGCGCGCCGAAGATGGTCGCCTTGACCTCGTAATAATTGTCCGAGCGCCGGTTCTCCATGGGAGGAGGCGGCGGGGCCTTGATCGGAGCGAGCGGCGGCGAGGCGACTGCCGGCGGGGGCGGCGCGCGCGACACCGTCGGCGCCGGAGCCGGGGCAGGCTCTGGCGACACGGCGCCGGGCTTGGGGGCCCGAAGATCGGTGTCTGTTCCGCTACGCTTACCGAACACTTAACGACTCCATGCGGCGGCTTATTTTCCCCGCAACTTCTCAATCAGGGGTGAAAGCAAGGATGACTTTTGTTTCTTCGTCTCGCTGCGGCCGGTCAGGCGCTGGGCGATCTGGAGGAACATCTCGATCGACTTGTGGTTGGCAGAGATCTCCGCGATCATCTGGCCGTTGTTGGCTGCCGAGCCGAAGATCTGCGGCTCGAACGGGATCGAGACGACCGGCTGGCTCTCGATCGCCTTGGCGAACTCGGTGGAGGCGATTTCGGGCCGCTTGGGGACGCCGACCTGGTTCAGGCAGTAGAGCGGCGGCCGGTCGTTCGGGCGCGAGGCCTTCAGCAGGTCGAACAGGTTCTTGGTGTTGCGCAGATTGGCGAGGTCCGGCGCCGCCACGATCAGGATGTCGTCCGCGCCGATCAGGGCGCGCTTGGTCCAGCCCGACCATTGGTGCGGGATGTCGAGCACGATGCACGGCATGGTGGAGCGCAGCGTGTCGAACACGGCGTCGAAGGCGTCGGTGCCGAAATCATAAACCCGGTCGAGCGTGGCAGGCGCCGCCAGCAGGCTGAGGTGGTCGGTGCATTTCGACAGCAGACGGTCGATGAAGGCGGTATCGACGCGATCGGGCGAGAACACAGCGTCGGCAATGCCCTGCGGCGGGTCCTGATTGTAGTCGAGCCCGGCGGTGCCGAAGGCAAGGTCGAGATCGGCGACCACCGCGTCCATCGCGAGATCGCGCGCGATCGCCCAGGCGACGTTGTGGGAGATGGTGGATGCGCCGACGCCGCCCTTGGCGCCGACCACCGCGATGATGCGGCCGACCGCCTTGGCTTCCGGTGCGGAAAACAGGTTGCAGATCGAGCGCACGACGTCGATGGGGCCGACCGGCGCGAGCACGTAGTCGCTGACACCGCGACGCACCAGCTCGCGATAGAGCGTGACGTCGTTGATGCGGCCGATCACCACCACGCGGGTGCCGGCGTCGCAGACGGTGGCGAGCTGGTCGAGGCCGCCCAAGAGGTCGTTGCGGCCGTCGCTCTCGAGCACGATCACGTTCGGCGTGGGCGCCGAGCGGTAGGCTTCGATCGCGGCGGCCATGCCCCCCATCTGGATCTTCAGGTGAGCTTTGCCGAGGCGGCGATCCTCGCCGGCCGACTGCACCGCGGCAGCCGTCTCCACGGTCTCGCAGAAGGCCTGGACCGAGACGCGCGGCGCGGGCGCAATATGCTCCTCGACCGGCGGGAGTGATGCTTCCGGCTGCTCTTCTTGGGACTGGCGAGCGTAACTGATCATTTGCCGGTGTCGCTGAGTTTGGCCTTTTCGGCGTCAGGATAGATGACCGCGGTCGGAGTTCCCTTGCGATATTTCTCGAACGCGGCGGTGCGTCGCGTCGTGTAGGACGGCGTTTCGGAACGCGGCTGCTCGAGGTCCGCCGGGTTGTCGACCATGGCGGCCATGTTGCGCTGATAGGCGCAGCCGTAATTGTAATAGTCCTTGTTCTCGAACCAGCTCTTGTTCTTCATCGAGGGGCCGATGTCCTCCGGCCAAAGGCCGCAGGGACCCGCGACTGCGGCGATCCTGGAATAGGTCAGCCGGATCGGCGGCAGGAAGCGCTTGTCTGTCGGCTGGTAGGGACGGGTGATGATGCCGCGCGGGGGAATGCCCGCAGCCGCCAGCATGGCCTGGATCTCACGCATCGATTCCGCTGCCGGGCGCGTATTCGGCGTGCCGGACGGCACGTCGATATGGATGGCGCCGGTGCCTTCGTGCAGCCAGGCCGATGCCAGGCCCATCACATCGGCGCGCTGGGCGGCGGTCAACCCGCCGCGGGCGTGGCCGACGAAGACGACGATCGAGCGGTTCTGCTCCTCGACCGCGATCGGGTGACGCTGCTTGTAGTCGTCGGGGATGGAGGCGGTCATCACCTCGTCGTGCTGGCAGCCGCCGAGCGCAAGCGCGATGCCGACGAGCGCGCCACCGAAGCGGATGGCGCGTTGGCGAAGCTGGGGTGGTCTTGTGATCATCGTGAAGTCCCCGTTCCGCCTCAGTCGGTGATGAAGCCGTAGGTGCCGCGGTAGTTCCGGGCCGGTTCGGTCCGGCCAGGCACGCCGTAGATGCGGTTGATGTTGCCGATCAGGCCGGCCTGCGGATCGGCAGGCGCGGCGAAGCCGTCATCCGGTCGCGACAGGTCCTTCGGCGCTGCAGCGCGCACGACATAAGGCGTCACGATCACGACCAGCTCGGTCGCGTTGTTGACGAAGTCGCGGCTGCGGAACAGCGTGCCGAGGACCGGAAGCTGCATCAGGCCCGGCAGTCCGCTCACCGCCTGCTTGGTCTGCTGCTGGATCAGGCCGGCCATTGCCATCGCGCCGCCGGAGGGAATTTCCAGCGAGGTTTCGGCGCGGCGGGTCCGGATCGAGGGCACCGTCACCGAGTTCACCGACGTCGAGGTCACGGCCTGCGACAGCGTGATCGAATTCTCGTTCGAAAGCTCGGAGACCTCGGTCATCACCCGCAGGCTGATCTTGCCTTCGGTCAGAACCACCGGAGTGAAGTTGAGCGAGATGCCGAACTTCTTGAAGCTGATCTGAGTGGTACAGACATGCGTGGTGGGATCGCACGCATAGCCCGCCGGCACCGGGAATTCGCCGCCGGCGATGAAGGTCGCCGACTCCCCGGAGATCGCGGTCAGGTTCGGCTCGGCCAGCGTCCGGATCACCCCGGCGGTCTCCATCGCGCGCAGGGTGGCCTGCACCGAGGGCGTCGCGCCGAACTTTGTGGTCAGACTGTTGCCGTCCACGAGATTGTGGCCAAGGGCGGTGAACGGATTGGAATTGGTGAAGCTCACCACCGAGGTGCCGTAGTTCAGGTTCGCCGAGAGGTCGATGCCGAGCTGCTTGACGATGGTGCGCTGGACCTCGGCCACCGTCACCTTCAGCATGACCTGGTCGCGGCCGCGGACCACGATCGAGTTCACCACCTTGTCGGCGCCGCCGGCGAGCCGCGCGGCGAGTTCGTTGGCCTGCTGCGCCTCCATCGGACTCGCCACGCTGCCGGTCAGCACGACACCCTCGCCGAGCCCGTCGATCTGGATGTCGGAATTGGGCAGGACCTGCTTCAATGCGGCGCGCACGCCGTTGAGGTCGCGCTTGACCGCGATGTCGTAGGCCGCGATCTGCTGGCCGGCGGAATCGAAGAACACGATGTTGGTCTGGCCGACCGAGGCGCCGATGATGTAGGCGCGCTGCGCCGAGCGCACCACCGCATTGGCGATCTTGGGGTCGGCGACCAGCACGTCCTTGATGTCGCGCGGCAGGTCGATCACGATCGATTTGCCGACGCCGAGCGAAAGGAAGCGCGCGTTCATCTGGCCGTCGGCGGCGGCCGGCGCCGCGGGGCGGTAGTCGGCGGCGACCACGGGGGTCAGCGCCGGGTTGAGCACCAGCGCGAGGGCGGCCGAAAACGACAGGGCGCGGACCACGGAGGTTCGCATCGTCGTCAAATCTGCCCTGCATTTCATATCGACTGCCCTCATCGTGCCTTTGCCGTCGCGCTCGGAATGCCGTAGCGAATGATCGAAACGCCATCGCGCTTCTGTGCGGAATCATCGAGCGTGATCTCGCTCATCTTGACGTCGACGATGCTGCGCAGCGCCAGCGACAGCGTGCCGCTCTGGCGCGCGGCGGAAAGCGTCGCCGTCTGTGCGGGATTGAGCTCGAGGGTGACGGTCTTGCCGACCACGGCGTTCTGGCCGTCCTTCTCCTTCGGCGCCTGGTCGATCGCCAGGACGCGGATGTTGGCCAGGATGATCTCGGAGGTGATGAGATCGGGAGCGCCGCTGCTCTGGTCGGGGTTCTTGAGGCGGCGGGTCAGAAGCACGTCGACGCGATCGTTGGGCAGGATGAAGCCGCCTGCGCCGGTCTCCGGCGAGATCTCGGTCGAGATCGCGCGCATGCCCGTGGGCAGGATCGCCGCCATGAAGCCGGAGCCCTCGGCCTTGACCAGCTTCTGGTCGCGGATCGGCTCACCCTGGATGAAGGGGGCGCGGGCGATCGAGCCCGTCACCTGGGTCGCGCCCTCCGGGCGCTCGTTGCGGCGGATGAAGGTGGCGCTGGCGGTCGCGGCCGGCCAGGTCTGCCACTGCACGTCTTCAGGCTTGACGGTCTGGCCGAGACCGATGTCGTTCTTGGCCACCAGCACGTCGACGGTCGGAAGCTGCGCGACCGGAGCCGCTGGAGGCGGCGCAGAATTGTCCGAGCCGCTCGCCAGATACGCGGCGACGCCGCCGGCGCAGATGGCGACCGTCAGGACGACAATGCGTGCCCTATTCATACGCTTCACTTTCCAACAAAACGCCGCGACGCTGCCGCCGCCGTAATCGGCAGTTGACCAGCTATTCGTCAAAGCATGGTTAATGAGGCGTATCTAAATCGGCTTAACGCCGGGTTTACTCGGGGCGTTCAGCGCAGTGCGAGGTGAGCGAGGTCGATCGCCTTCACCCATTCGGTTTCCGGGTAGACCATCAGCGCGCTCAGCGCGAGCGCGATGCCGTAGGGAATGCCGCTCTCCTTGGCGTGCAGTCGTGCAAGCCAGGCCTGGCCCGCGAGGCCGTAGGGCAACGGCCATTGCCGAAACTGGAGCAGGAGCAGCGTCAGCGCTCCGCCGAACAGCGAGGCATAGAGCAGGAAGTTCATCAGGTGCGCGAAGCCGAACCAGAGCGCGACGGAGGCCGCGACCTTGGCGTCGCCGCCGCCGACCCAGCCCATCGCGAAGCACGTGAAGGCCACGACCAGCAGAAGCGCGCCGGCGCCGACATGTGTGAGCATCTCGTAAGGTGCCATGCCACCGGCAAGGGCGAGCACGAAGAAGCCCGCGACCAGCGCCAGCGACACCCGGTTCGAGATGGTCATCGTGAAGAGATCGCTCGCAGCCGCGAACGCCATCAGGGCCGGGAAGAGCATGAGGCGCGCAAGGTCGAGGATCATGGGCTGCGTCTTGAGGCCTGGGTTTGTCGCGGGATCTGCCGTCGCGCGATGCTAGCCGGCAGTGCTAAACAAACCGACAACGGCGGCAGCGAGAACCCTGTCGCGGCCTGCTCACCAGAGGCTGGCGATGCGCGCGGCGAGTGCGACCGTTGCGAGCAGCAATGCAAGGCACACCCAATAGGCCGGCGAGCCGGTCGGCGCCGCTTGCGCCTCGCTCGCCGCAACCGCGGCACCCGTTCTGTACTTTCGCAACGCCACTGGAACTCGCCGTACTCGGAAAAACAAAGGCCCCGGAGGTCCGGGGCTTTTGCCGTCGTTTGTCGGTCGCTTACTTCAGCGAGCTGCTGATCGAGCCGAACTTGGTGTTCAGCGTGCTGCCGAGATTGTTGACGACGGTGATGATGGCCAGCGCGATGCCGGCGGCGATCAGGCCGTATTCGATGGCGGTGGCGCCGGATTCATCCTTGGCGAAACGCGCAATCAAGTTCTTCATGAACAAACTCCATCTTGGGTGGGATCGCCTCGTTCGGCGCTGTCGTTGACGCGATGACCATGAGAGCCGAGCTCTTTCGGTAGAGTTAATTCGATCGTGTAAACCCAATTGCTGCGCGATGCTTTTGCCCAGAGTGAATCTCACCTTAAAGCCCCCATCGAAATTCGCTCCGGTTCCGGACGCACTGCAACTGCGTCGCCCGGCTTCACCCTCCCTTAAATTTCGCGGAGTAGGCGTAAGAGGACCAGCAATTCGGAAGAGAGGCGACGATGTCGAGCCTGCCCATGCAAGTCGCCCTGATGCTCGGCGAGACCATTGCGAAGGTGGTCCCCGTCACTTTCGTGCTCGCGCTGGTCTTCACGGTGCTCGAGCATTTCTGGGCCTGCAATCCCGGCCTGCCGTGGTGGCGCAAGCGGGAGATCGTCACCGACATCTGCTACTGGTTCTTCGTCCCCGTATTCGCCCGGACCATGCGGATCGGACTCCTGATCGTCGGGGCGGGCGCCTTCTTCAACATCCACGACGCCGACGATCTCATCGCCTTCTACGACAACGGCCACGGCCCGCTGGCGCAATTGCCGCTCTGGGTGCAGGCCGCGCTGTTCCTGGTGCTGTCGGACTTCATGCTGTACTGGCTGCACCGGCTCTTCCATGGCGGCGAGTTCTGGAAGTACCACGCGATCCATCACTCCTCCGAAGAGATCAGCTGGATTTCGGCGGCCCGCTTCCATCCCGTCAATCTCGTGCTCGGCACGATCGGGGTCGACGTCGTGCTGCTGATGGCCGGCATCTCCCCGAACGTCATGATCTGGGTCTCCCCGTTCACGACCTTCCATTCGGCCTTCGTGCACGCCAACCTGAACTGGACGTTCGGGCCGTTCAAATATGTGCTGGCGACGCCGGTATTTCACCGCTGGCACCACACCCCGCTCGAAGACGGTGGCGACACCAATTTCGCCGGGACGTTCCCGATCTGGGATGTGCTGTTCGGCACCTTCCGCATGCCGGAGGGGAAACTGCCGCAGGACTACGGCAAGGACGAAGCGACCATGCCGAAGGAGATCGGAGGGCAGCTTGCCTATCCGTTCCGCCGCTAAAGCATGATCCGGAAAAGTGCGAAGCGGTTTTCCGGAAGGATCATGCGTAAACAACAACCTAAAGCGCGATGACGATTCATCCCAATCTCATCGCGCTTTAGGGGTGCTCCAGAGCGGCAAATCGTCAGTCCGTTCAAACAATAGAACGCGAATTTGCGGAACGTTCACGAATTGAGGGCAGGTTAGCGGGGTCGGGCACCGGCTCCGCTGTATCCGATCGCTTCTGCCGGTTTGTGACGTCCCGGGGGTAAGAGTATGCGTAAAGAACTGCTGCGCCGCCATGCGCGCGTCTGTCTTCTGGTTGCGGCCGCGGTGCTGGCATCGCCTTCTGCCGGCCTTGCCGAATCCACCGCCGATACCATCGCCGTCAATGTCGACCAGGCCAAGCTGGTCCGGCTGCCCGGCAAGGTGGCGACCATCGTGGTCGGCAATCCCCTGATCGCCGACGTCACGCTCCAGCCCGGCGGCATGATCGTCGTGACCGGAAAGGGCTACGGCGCCACCAATTTCATCGCGCTGGACCGGGCGGGCGAGATCCTGGTCGACCGCCAGATCCAGGTCGAAGGCCCGAGCGATCGGCTCGTCACCGTGTATCGCGGGGTTGAGCGCGAGTCCTACAGTTGCCTGCCGCTCTGCCAGCGCCGCGTGACGCTGGGCGACAGCGACAACTACTTCAACACCACGATGGGCCAGGCTGGTTCGCTGAGCAGCAATGCCAGCGGCAATGGCGGCGCGGGTGCCAAGACCAACTAACAAGATGAGCCAATAAGCCAGCGAGCAAGTCCGATTGACGGGGCCGGATCGTATGGTCAGGTCCGGATTGTGCTCGCCAGTCCTCTCCGTCCGGTCGTCTTTTGTGCGCCTTGGGTCGTGCTGGGTTAACGACCCCTTAACGGCGCGCGTCGCCGGCCGCGGCCGGCCTGCAACACTTAAACAATCAGTTTTAGCTATTTCATTGAGCGGATGATCGCCGCTGGCTGGGGAAATTTGACGCGATGCCATCGCCTGCACCTGAGAGGTTCGCGCTCCGAACCGTGCTGCGTCGGTTTCGCGGCAATCGCCGCGGTTCCGCGGCCGTCGAGTTCGCGCTGGTCGCGCCGATCTTCTTCGCGCTGCTGTTCGCCATCATCGAGACGGCGCTCATGTTCTTCGCGAGCCAGGTGCTCGAGACCATCACGCAGAATTCCGCGCGGGTGGTGCTGACCGGGCAGGCGCAATCGGGTTCGGTGACCGCCTGCGCGGTGTCCGGCATCGGCACGCCGTGCACGCAAGCAACGTTCAAGACCTACGTCTGCAGCCAGATCCCGGCGCTGTTCGATTGCAGCAAGCTCTATGTCGACGTCACGAGCTACTCGTCCTTCTCTGCGGTGACGTTGTCGAGCCACATCGACGGCTCCGGAGGTTTCGACACGAGCATGAGTTACAGCCCGGGCAGCGCCGGCGACATCGTGGTGGTGCGGCTGTTCTATCAGTGGCCGCTGTTCGTCACCGGGCTCGGCTACAACATCGCCAATCTCACCGGCAGCAAGCGACTGCTGGTGGCCACGGCGGCGTTCAAGAACGAGCCTTACTAAAGCATGATCCGGAAAAGTGCGTAGCGGTTTTCCGGCAAGATCGTGCTCAAACAATAGGACAAGTGATCGGGCGAGACGATGCAGGCGATTGCGAAATTGTGGCAGGCGACGCGTCTGACCGCGTACGAATTCCTCGCCGATAGCAGGGGGCTTGCGGCCACCGAATTCGTCGTAGTCGTGCCGCTGATGCTGGTGATGTTTTTCGGCACGGTGGAGTTCTCGTCGGCGGTGGCAATCGATCGCAAGGTGACGCTGATGGCGCGGACGCTGTCGGACCTCACCTCGCAGTCGACGTCGGTCAGCGATACCGACATGACCAACTTCTTTGCTGCCTCGACCGGCATCATGACGCCTTATGCCACCTCGCCGGTCTCGGCGACGATCACCGAGCTCTATGTCGATCCCTCGACTCTGCAGGCGCATGTGCAGTGGAGTAAGGGATCGGTGCCACGGACGCCGAAGTCCGCGGTGACGATTCCCACGACGCTGGCGATCGGTGGCACCTACCTGATCTTCAGCGAGGTCAGCTACACCTACACGCCGTCGGTCGGCTATGCGCTGAAGAGCGCGATCACGCTGAGTGACGTCGCCTATACGAGGCCGCGCCAGTCGACCTGCGTCTATTACAGTCCGGATACCGCCTGCACGATCTACTGAGTGCATCGATCTCCGACATGAAAAAAGGCCGTGCATCGCGCACGGCCTTTCCATTGTTGCTTCGACTTGCTCAGTCGGGCTGATCCGGACCGAAGGTCCGTGGGCTCAGCCGGCGGAGCGAAGATTGTCGGCGGCCGACTTGCCGGACCGGCGATCGGCGACGATCTCGTAGGAGAGCTTCTGGCCTTCGCGCAGCGTGCCGAGGCCGGCGCGCTCGACGGCGCTGATGTGAACGAACACGTCCTGGCCGCCATCGTCGGGCTGGATGAAGCCGAAGCCCTTGGTCGCGTTAAACCACTTCACGGTTCCCATGCTCATGGGGGTAGTTCCCTCTCAGATAAACAATGTAAAAGTCCGCTCGCGCGGACAGGTTAGATCGAATTTCTGGAAGGGTCGTCAGCGTGTCTGAACCGGCTATACCGGTGGATGCCAATGTCGTCCGGCCGAAAATCGATTAATTCATTTTATTGGAATTGGGGCTTCAAAACAATCCGGCCGTGCACGATTTTTTGATCCGCCGCGATGCGCGCGGCGGATCAGCATACAGGTCAGAATTTTACTTCCGTATCGATGCGCTGGAAGCGGATCAACGACGGCGGAACTGGCCACCGCGTTGACCGGGGCGCGGCGGTCCGCCAGCGGTTGCGGGACGCTCGTCCTTGTGGCGGAAAATCAGCCGGCCCTTCTCGAGGTCATAAGGCGACATCTCCACCGTCACGCGGTCGCCCGCGAGCGTCTTGATGCGGTTCTTCTTCATCTTGCCGGCGGTGTAGGCGACGATCTCGTGTCCGGCGTCGAGTTGCACGCGGTAGCGGGCGTCGGGGAGGATTTCGGTGACCAGTCCTTCGAACTGGATCAGCTCTTCCTTAGCCATTGATATCTCCAGGTCGTGGACGGCTAGTGCGAATAGGGTTTGCGGGTCGATTGGCCGTTCGGCCGACTCTCACGGCGCAGAAAGGCCACGCCTTGTATCCCATCAGGCTTGCCGGCGCTATGCGCGGGACGCTGTTCCGACCGATCGGTTTGCGAATGTCCCAGCTTATTAGCACCGGAGCGACGGCGGCGGCGAGACCCCTTCGAGGCGTTCTGGCCGTCGTTGAATCGTCCGTCGACATGCCGCGCGTCGCCGCCGTGCCGGCCTTCACCGGGGCGTCCGTCGCCCTGCTTGCCGGCGCTATGGTGACGTCCGTCGCCATGCCTTTCGTCGGCGCGACGTCCGTCACCGTGCCGTGCGCCTTGCGGACGCTGGCCCGGACGGCCTCCGCGGCCCTGTCGTTGCTGCGGCGCGGGAGGACCCGCATCGCGGCGGCCGGCATCGGTACGGAGGTCTTCGCGCGGCAGCGCCACCTTGATCAGCCGCTCGATGTCGCGGAGGTAGCTGAGCTCCTCGCCGCCGGCGACCAGCGAGATCGCGGTGCCGTCGGCCCCGGCGCGCGCGGTGCGACCGATGCGGTGCACATAGGTCTCGGGCACGTTGGGCAGGTCGAAATTGATGACGTGGGTGATGCCGTCAACGTCGATGCCGCGGGCGGCGATGTCGGTGGCGACCAGCGTGCGGATTTCACCGGACCGGAACTGTGCCAGTGTGCGCTCGCGATGGTTCTGCGACTTGTTGCCGTGGATGGCGCTGGCGGGGATGCCGGCCTTTTCGAGTGTCTTCACGACCTTGTCGGCACCGTGCTTGGTGCGGGTGAAGACCAGCGCACGGTTGATCGGCTCGTCCTTCAGCAGCTTGGTCAGGAAGGCGGGCTTGGCCGAGAAGTCGACCTGCAGGATGCGCTGGTTGATCCGCTCGGCGGTCGAGGAGACCGGGGTCACCGCGACGCGGGCGGGATCGCGCAGCATGGAGTCTGCGAGCTCGGCGATGTCCTTCGGCATGGTGGCCGAGAAGAACAGCGTCTGCCGCTTGATCGGCAGCTTGGCGACGATTTTGCGGATGTCGTTGATGAAGCCCATGTCGAGCATGCGATCGGCCTCGTCGAGCACGAGGAACTCGACGCTCGAGAGCTTCAGCCCGTTGCTCTGCACGAGGTCGAGCAGGCGGCCGGGCGTGGCGACCAGCACGTCGACACCCTGCATCAGGGCGCGGACCTGGCGGCCCATCGGAACGCCGCCGATGGCGAGCGTCGAGGACAGGCGGATGTGGCGGCCATAGGCGTTGAAGCTGTCGAGGATCTGCCCCGAAAGCTCGCGGGTCGGCGACAGCACCAGAACGCGGGCGGTCTTGGGCTGCGGCTTGATGCGGTTCTCCAGCAGGCGGTGCAGGATCGGCAGCGCGAAGGACGCGGTCTTGCCGGTGCCGGTCTGGGCGATGCCGACGACGTCGCGGCCGGTCAGCGCCAGCGGGATGGTCTGGGCCTGGATCGGGGTTGGGGTGACGTAATTCTCTTCACGAAGAGCGCGCGCGATGGGTTCGGCGAGGCCGAAGTCCTGAAACGAAGTCAAAAGATGGGTTCTTTCCATGTCAAAAGCGGGCGCCCGGCGCATTCAGCGCGGCGCGCGCAAAAGGGTGTCGAGAAGACACCTGCGTGTTTGGGGTGTCGGATGGCTTGGATGATATGGGGCAAGCCAGAGGCCCGGAGGGGGCTTAAGAACACGCGGCTCGCTACGACCCCTTGATTCGCAAGAGGTCTCGACCGTTTATATGGAACATCGAGGGGGCGCTTTCAAGGCAAGTCCGCCCCAAACCGCGGTTGCGGTGCAGAAATAGTTATGCCGGAAATTTAGACAGAAGCGCCATTTTGCTCAGAAAATGAACTGTCTGCCGCATTAGCATACATTTTGTTCGCCCAAGTTTTAAGCAATTTGACTGCGGCGAAACTTTGTTTTCTGCAGAATTTCTAAACAAAACCAACGCGTTACCGCGTGTTCAGCCCATGGCATGGTTCTTGCGATTCCATTAATCGCAGGCGGCCGTGGGGCCGTTTCGCAGCGTCTTTTCACGTCTGCGTCAGGGAGATGATACACAAATGCTTACCAAATCCACTCGCGATAGAGCGGCGTCATTTAGCCGCCGCGGCGTTCTCGCCGCGTCCGCCGGACTGATGCTCGGTCTGGCCTCATTGACCGGCGCCAAGGCCGCGGACGATACCATCAAGGTCGGTGTGCTTCACTCCCTCTCCGGCACCATGGCCATCAGCGAAACCACGCTGAAGGACACCATCCTCTTCCTGATCGACGAGCAGAACAAGAAGGGCGGCGTGCTCGGCAAGAAGCTCGAGGCCGTCGTGGTCGATCCCGCCTCGAACTGGCCGCTGTTCGCCGAGAAGGCGCGCGAGCTGATCACCAAGGACAAGGTCTCGGTCGTGTTCGGCTGCTGGACCTCGGTGTCGCGCAAGTCGGTGCTCCCGGTGTTCAAGGAGCTCAACAACATCCTGTTCTACCCCGTGCAGTACGAGGGCGAGGAGAGCGAGCGCAACGTGTTCTACACCGGTGCGGCGCCGAACCAGCAGGCGATTCCCGCCGTCGATTATCTGATGAAGGAAGAGAAGGTGAAGCGCTGGGTGCTCGCGGGCACCGACTACGTCTATCCGCGCACCACCAACAAGATCCTGGAAGCCTATCTGAAGTCGAAGGGTGTCGCCCAGGAAGACATCATGATCAACTACACGCCGTTCGGTCACTCCGACTGGCAGACGATCGTGGCCGACATCAAGAAGTTCGGCTCGGCCGGCAAGAAGACCGCGGTGGTCTCGACCATCAACGGCGACGCCAACGTTCCCTTCTACAAGGAGCTCGGCAACCAGGGCATCAAGGCCAAGGACATCCCGGTGGTCGCGTTCTCGGTGGGTGAGGAAGAGCTCGCCGGCATCGACACCAAGCCGCTGGTCGGCCATCTGGCCGCCTGGAACTACTTCGAGTCGATCAAGACCAAGGACGGCTCGAACGAGAAGTTCATCAAGGACTGGCAGACCTACACCAAGAATCCGAAGCGCGTGACCAACGACCCGATGGAAGCGCATGTGATCGGCTTCGCCATGTGGGTGAAGGCGGTCGAGAAGGTGAAGTCGACCGATCCGGACAAGGTGATCGACGCGCTTCCCGGCATCGAGGCGCCGAACCTGACCGGTGGCGTGTCGAAGATGCTGCCGAACCACCACATCACCAAGCCGGTGTTCATCGGCGAGATCAAGGGCAACGGCCAGTTCGACGTGGTCTGGAAGACCCCGGGCCTCGTCGCGGGCGACGCCTGGTCGAAGGAGCTCGACGGCTCCAAGGACCTGATCGGTGACTGGGTCGGCAAGAAGTGCGGCAACTTCAACACCAAGACCAACAAGTGCCTCGGCTCGGGCTCCTGATCCGGGTCTGACGCTCCATTGCACGATCGGGGAGGGCGGCGATCCCGCCGCCTTCTCCACCCATTTCTGCCGGGGTCATTCACAGTGCCAGCCAAATTGCCCGCCCGTCTCTGTTCGCTGCTGCTCTCGTTGCTTCTGATTGCGTTCGCACTGCCGGCCTTTGCGGGTCCGTTCGAGGATGCGGTCGCCAAGTTCGCCAACGACGATTTTTCCGACACCGAAGAAGCGGTCGGCGTGATCGCCAGCAGCGGCAACAAGCTGGCTTTTCCCATCATCAGCGCGCTCCAGGACGGCCGGTTGATGGCCGATCCTGATAGCAAAAAGGTTTACGTCACCGGCACCGACGGTAAGTCGATCGATGCCGCGACCGGCGAGGCCGTCGCCAGCGTTCCCGACAGTGCGAGCGCGGTCCGCCTCAACAACCGCCTGCGCCGCAGCGTCGATGCCGCGCTCGGCAGCCTGACGCTGCAGTCGCCGGATGTCGGAACGCGCCTGCAGGCCGCGCAATCCGTCTTCAAATCGCACGAGGAGACGGCGCTCGAGGCCGTCGATGCCGCGCTCGCCAAGGAAACCAACAAGTCGGTCAAGACGGCACTCGGTGAAGCCCGCGCGGCGATCCTGCTGTTCAAGTCCGATGCCACGGAGGTCGAGAAGCTCGAGGCCGTCGCCACCCTCAAGGCGCGCGGCGACCAGGAGGCGATGGCGCTGCTCACCGGCATGGGCGACCAGCCGGCCTCGGTGACCAAGGCTGCGGCGAGCGCGATCGGCTCGATCCAGTCTTCGCTCGCGGTCTGGTCCACGGTGCAGAACGCCTGGTATGGCCTGTCGCTCGGCTCAGTGCTGCTGCTTGCCGCGATTGGGCTCGCCATCACTTTCGGCGTGATGGGCGTCATCAACATGGCGCATGGCGAAATGGTGATGATCGGGGCCTACACCACCTTCGTGGTGCAGGAGGTGATCCGCACCCGCTACCCCGGCCTGTTCGACTATTCGCTGCTGATCGCCGTGCCGCTCGCCTTCCTCGTCGCCGGCGCCATCGGCGTCTTGATCGAGCGCAGCATCATCCGCTTCCTCTATGGCCGTCCGCTGGAGACGCTGCTGGCGACCTGGGGCCTGTCGCTGGTGCTGCAGCAGGCGGTGCGCACCATGTTCGGCCCGACCAATCGCGAGGTTGGCAACCCCTCCTGGATGAGCGGCGCGTTCGAGCTCGGCCAGATCACCATCACCTATAACCGGCTCTGGATCCTCTGCTTCACGCTGGCCGTGTTCGCGATCCTGCTCGCGATGCTGCGCTACAGCGCGATCGGTCTCGAAATGCGCGCGGTGACGCAGAACCGCCGCATGGCGGCCTCGATGGGCATCGCCACATCGCGCGTCGATGCGCTGACCTTCGGTCTCGGCTCGGGCATTGCCGGCATCGCCGGCGTGGCGCTGTCGCAGATCGACAATGTCAGCCCCAATCTCGGCCAGAGCTACATCATCGACAGCTTTATGGTCGTGGTGTTCGGCGGCGTCGGTAATCTCTGGGGCACGCTGGTCGGCGCCTTTACGCTCGGCATCGCCAACAAGTTCCTGGAGCCGGTCGCCGGCGCCGTGCTCGGCAAGATCGCGATCCTCGTTCTCATCATCCTGTTCATTCAAAAGCGGCCGCGCGGCCTGTTCGCGCTCAAGGGCCGTGCGGTGGAAGCATGACCCCTCACATGCTGACGCGATCGCTGGACCGCGGCGCGACGATCTTCCTGCTGGTTGCCGCTGCGCTGGGCGTGCTGATTCCGCTGTCCAACCTGCTGCTGCCCGCGGGCTCATTCCTGCAGGTGCCGACCTATCTCGTCGCGCTCTGGGGCAAGTATGTCTGCTACGCCATCCTGGCGCTTTCGATCGACCTGATCTGGGGCTATTGCGGCATCCTCTCGCTCGGCCACGGCGCCTTTTTCGCGCTCGGCGGCTACGCGATGGGCATGTACCTGATGCGGCAGATCGGCACCCGCGGCGTCTACGGCAATCCGATCCTGCCCGACTTCATGGTGTTCCTGAACTGGCAGAAGCTGCCGTGGTACTGGTACGGCTTCGACATGTTCTGGTTTGCCGCGCTGATGGTGCTGGTCGTGCCCGGCCTGCTTGCCTTCTGCTTCGGCTGGCTCGCCTTCCGTTCCCGCGTCACCGGCGTCTATCTGTCGATCATCACGCAGGCAATGACCTACGCGCTGCTGCTCGCCTTCTTCCGCAACGATTTCGGCTTCGGCGGCAACAACGGCCTGACCGACTTCAAGGACATCCTGGGCTTCAACGTGCAGGCGGAGGGGACGCGCGCCGCGTTGTTCGCGCTGAGCTGCCTGGCGCTGATCATCGGTTTCCTGATCTGCCGCGCCATCGTCTCGTCCAAGCTCGGCAAGGTGCTGATCGCCGTGCGTGATGCGGAATCGCGGACGCGCTTCCTCGGTTACCGCGTCGAATCCTACAAGCTGTTCGTGTTCACAGTGTCGGCCTGCATGGCCGGCGTTGCCGGCGCGCTCTACGTGCCGCAGGTCGGCATCATCAACCCGTCCGAGTTCGCGCCGGGCAATTCGATCGAGGCGGTGATCTGGGTCGCGGTCGGCGGCCGCGGCACGCTGGTCGGCGCCGCGCTCGGTGCCGTCGTCGTCAACTACGCCAAGACGTTCTTCACCTCGGGCATGCTGGCGCCGTACTGGCTGTTCATGCTGGGAGCGCTGTTCATCCTGGTGACGCTGCTGCTGCCCAAGGGCATCGTCGGCACCTTCAACGCCTGGTGGGATCAGTCGAAGGAAAAACGCGCCGCGGCAGCCGTTGCGAGCGCCGCGGCCGAAGACGGCGTCACCGAACCCAAGATGGCGGAGTAAGCGGTCATGAACGTCATGGACACCCGTGCGACTTCCGCGATGCTCTACCTGGACGGCGTGCACGTCTCGTTCGACGGCTTCCACGCCATCAACAATTTGTCGCTGACGCTCGAGCCCGGCGAGATGCGCGCCATCATCGGTCCGAACGGCGCCGGCAAGACCACGATGATGGACATCATCACCGGCAAGACCAAGCCCGACGAGGGCACCGTTCTGTTCGACGGCGTCACCGACCTGACGCGGCTGGACGAGACCCGCATCGCCGAGCTCGGCATCGGCCGCAAATTCCAGAAACCGACGGTGTTCGAGAGCCAGACCGTGCAGGACAATCTCCTGCTTGCGCTCAATGTCGACCACTCGGTCCGCGGCACGCTGTTCTGGCGCGGCAGCAAGGCGGAGTCCGAGCGTATCGACAAGGTGCTGGAGACGATCCGCCTCACCGAAGCCCGCAACCGTCTCGCCGGCAGTCTCAGCCATGGCCAGAAACAATGGCTCGAGATCGGCATGCTGCTGGCGCAGGATCCGAAGCTGCTGCTGGTCGACGAGCCCGTCGCGGGTATGACCGACGTCGAGACGCATCTCACCGCCGAGCTCTTGAAAGAAATCAACAAGACCCACACCGTCATGGTGGTCGAGCACGACATGACGTTCGTGCGCGAGCTCGGCGTCAAGGTCACCTGCCTGCATGAAGGTACGGTGCTCGCGGAAGGTACCATCGACCAGGTCTCGTCCAACGAGCGGGTCATCGAAGTCTATCTGGGACGCTGAGCGATGCTTGAGGTCAAGGACATCAACCTGTTCTACGGCGCGGCGCAGGCGCTGCGCGGCGTTTCGATCTCGGCCGAGCCCGGCAAGGTGACTTGCGTGCTCGGGCGCAACGGCGTCGGCAAGACCTCGCTGCTGCGCGCCATGGTCGGGCAATATCCCATCTCTTCGGGCGCGATCGTGTTCGACGGCAACGACATCGCGGGCCTCAAGCCCTATGAGCGGGCGCGCAAGGGCATCGGCTTCGTGCCGCAGGGCCGCGAGATATTCCCGCTGCTGACGGTCGAGGAGAACCTCAAGACCGGCTTCGGCCCGCTCAAGCGCGAGGACAAGCACATTCCGGACGACGTGTTCTCGCTGTTTCCGGTGCTGCAATCCATGCTCGGCCGGCGCGGCGGCGACCTCTCCGGCGGCCAGCAGCAGCAGCTCGCGATTGGCCGCGCGCTGGTGATGCGGCCAAAACTGCTCCTGCTCGACGAGCCGACCGAGGGCATCCAGCCCTCGATCATCAAGGACATCGGCCGCGCCATCTCGTACCTGCGCAACCTCGGCAACATCGCCATCGTGCTGGTCGAACAATATCTCGACTTTGCCTGCGAACTCGGCGACAGTTTCGCGGTGATGGATCGCGGCGCGGTGAAATTCACCTGCGACCGCTCCAACCTCGATCCCGGCGAAATCAGCCGCCAGATGGCGCTGTAAGCCAAAATTCCTGCCGCGACCGGCTGGGGAGACGGATGCGCAGCGAACTGTCGGCCACGTCCACGCTATTCGAAGCCAACCGTGCCCGTGGCGCGGTGCGCTTCGACGTGCATGCGCGCGACGGCGTGACGCGGCGCGGCGCCTTGCATGAATCCGGTTCGCTCCGCGTCCGCTTTCCATCGCCGGAAGATCAGGGCCTCTCCGGCGTGTTCGTCAATACGGCCGGCGGCGTTGCCGGCGGCGATCGCTTCGACATCGAGATATCGGCGGCGGATCGCGCGCGGCTGACGCTGACCACGGCGGCCGCCGAAAAGGTCTATCGCGCGCCGGGCCCGACGGCGCAGCTCAATATCTCGCTGAAGGCCGGCGCGGGCGCGCATTTGTCCTGGCTGCCGCAGGAGACCATCCTGTTCGATCGCGCGCGGGTGCAGCGCCGCTTCGACATCGAGCTCGACGAGGCGGCCTCGCTCCTGCTTTGCGAGATTGTCATATTCGGCCGCACTGCCATGGGCGAGCGGATGGAGCAGGGCGAGTTCGTCGACCGCTGGCGGATGCGCCGCGGCGGCAGACTGGTGTTCGCGGAAACCGTCCGGCTTGACGGCGATATCGGCGCAAAGCTCGCGCGATCGGCTGTGGCCAAGGGTGGCGCGGCGATCGGCACGGCGCTGATCGTGCCCGGCGATGAGGCCCTGGTCGAGCGCATCCGGGAAGCGTCGGAGTCTTTCTCCGGCGAGGTCGGAATCTCCGCGTGGAATGGCTTTGCAATGGCGCGGTTCTGTGCCCAAGATGCGGCGCGTTTGCGCGCCGACATGATGGCCGTGCTGGCGCGCACCGGCGCGGTCCTGCCGCGGCTCTGGCTGAACTGATGACTGGCTGAATTGACGTGTTGAACGGAAGAGATTTCGCATGAACCTGTCTCCCCGCGAAAAGGACAAGCTTCTGATCTCGATGGCGGCGATCGTGGCGCGCCGCAGGCTGGACCGCGGCGTCAAGCTCAACCATCCCGAGGCGATCGCGATCATCTCCGATTTCATTCTCGAAGGCGCGCGCGACGGCCGCACCGTCGCCGAGCTGATGCAATCCGGTGCGCAGGTCCTGACCCGCGACCAGGTGATGCCGGGCATCCCCGAGATGATCCACGACATCCAGGTCGAGGCGACCTTTCCCGACGGCACCAAGCTCGTCACCGTGCATGACCCGATCAGGTAGGAGCGAGAGCATGATCCCCGGCGAACTCTTCATCCAGGACGGCGAGATCGAGCTCAATGCCGGCCGCAAGACGGTGACGCTGACGGTCGCCAACACCGGTGACCGGCCGATCCAGGTCGGCTCGCACTACCATTTCTTCGAGACCAACCCCGCGCTGAAGTTCGATCGCAAGAAATCGCGCGGCATGCGCCTCGACATCGCCGCCGGCACCGCCGTCCGCTTCGAGCCCGGCCAGACCCGCGACGTCCAGCTCGTCGCGGTGGCTGGCAGGAAGATGATTTACGGTTTCCGTGGCGAGGTACAGGGCAAGCTGTGACGTAAGCCGAGATGAGAGTGGTGGTCCACAGTGAGGTGAGCGCAACTGTCTCGCTCCCTCCCCCCTTGCGGGGGAGGGTTGGGGAGGGGGGTATGCCACACGACGAGGTCTCTCAGTTTCAAAGAACTCGCGCCCGGCAATTGCGGCGCGTGATGACGCGTGCGGAGACGCTGCTCTGGCGTCATCTCAAAGCCCACCGTTTGGCTCGCCTCGGCTTTAGTCGGCAAGCTCCAATGGGCAACTACATCGCCGATTTTGTAGCCCATTCCTGCAAGCTCGTTATCGAGGTTGATGGCGAAAGTCACGATTTCGCAGAGCGCATCCGCCACGACGAGATCCGCGAGGAGTGGTTCGCCTCCCGCGGCTATCGGGTGTTGCGCTTCACCAATGACGATGTGATGAAGAACCTGGAGGGAGTGGCTCTCGCCATCCTTCAGGCAGCGGAGCTCGGAGCACCCCCCTCCCTGACCCTCCCCCGCAAGGGGGGAGGGAACGGAGAGAGCGGCGCCTCTGATGACCTGGAGGAGACATGATCATGCTCTCACCCATCCGCCTTGTCTCTGAAGCTGCCGAGCTTGCCGCGCATCGCCACAATGGAATGGCGCGCAAGGGGCGGGGGGACGAGCCTTACATCAATCACCTCGCCGAGGTCGCGAACCTGCTTGCGACCGCGACCGACGGCGCCGATGCCGAGCTGATCGCAGCCGGCTGGCTGCACGACACAATCGAGGACACCGACACCACACGCGAGGAGCTTGCGCAAAGGTTCTCCGATCGTGTTGCGTCCCTCGTCGTCGAATGCACCGACGACATGAGCCTGCCCAAGGCCGAGCGGCGGCAGAAGCAGGTCGAGGACGCTCCGCACAAATCTCCCGGCGCCAAGCTGATCAAGATCGCCGACAAGATCAGCAATATCGGCGCGCGCATTCAAACCGATCCGACCGCTGAAGAGCGCGACGACCTCGCCGACTACACCGGGTGGGCCGAGCAAGTTGTCGCTGGCTGCCGCGGCGGCAATGCGTGGCTCGATACGAAATTCGACGATGCTGTGAAAGCAGCGAGGGCTTTGCTGTGAGCAGCCAACATTTCAATCGCAAACGGGGCTTGTGATGTCCGTCAAAATAAAGCGTTCCGTCTATGCCGACATGTTCGGCCCGACCACCGGCGACAAGGTGCGGCTGGCCGATACCGATCTCATCATCGAGGTCGAGAAGGATTTCACCACTTACGGCGAGGAGGTGAAATTCGGCGGCGGCAAGGTGATCCGCGACGGCATGGGCCAGTCGCAGGTCACCAACAAGCAGGGCGCGGCCGACACGGTCATCACCAATGCGCTGATCGTCGATCACTGGGGCATCGTGAAGGCCGACGTCGCCATCAAGGACGGCATGATCTCCGCGATCGGCAAGGCCGGCAATCCCGACATCCAGCCCGGCGTCACCATCGTCATCGGACCCGGCACCGACGTGATCGCGGGCGAAGGCAAGATCCTCACGGCCGGCGGCTTCGACAGCCACATCCATTTCATCTGCCCGCAGCAGATCGAGCACGCGCTGATGTCAGGCGTCACCTCGATGCTCGGCGGCGGCACCGGTCCCTCGCACGGCACCTTCGCCACCACCTGCACGCCGGGGCCGTGGCACATGGGCCGGATGATCCAGTCGTTCGACGCCTTCCCGGTCAATCTCGGCATCTCCGGCAAGGGCAACGCCTCGCGCCCCGCCGCGCTGGTCGAGATGATCAAGGGCGGTGCCTGCGCGCTGAAGCTGCACGAGGACTGGGGCACCACGCCGGCCGCGATCGACAACTGCCTGTCGGTCGCCGACGATTACGATATCCAGGTGATGCTGCATTCCGACACGCTGAACGAATCCGGCTTCGTCGAGGACACCATCAAGGCGTTCAAGGGCCGCACCATCCACGCCTTCCACACCGAAGGCGCCGGGGGCGGTCACGCCCCTGACATCATCAAGGTCGCCGGGCTGAAGAACGTGCTGCCGTCCTCGACCAATCCGACGCGGCCCTTCACCCGCAACACCATCGACGAGCATCTCGACATGCTGATGGTGTGCCACCACCTCGATCCCTCGATTGCGGAAGATCTGGCGTTCGCGGAAAGCCGTATCCGCAAGGAGACGATCGCGGCCGAAGACATCCTGCACGATCTCGGCGCGCTCTCGATGATGTCCTCGGACTCGCAGGCCATGGGCCGCCTCGGCGAGGTCATCATTCGCACCTGGCAGACCGCCGACAAGATGAAGAAGCAGCGCGGTTCGCTGCCGCAGGACAAGGGCAAGGACAACGACAACTTCCGCGTCAAGCGCTACATCGCCAAGTACACGATCAACCCCGCGATCGCGCACGGCGTGTCGAAGCTGATCGGCTCGGTCGAGAAGGGCAAGCTCGCGGATCTCGTGCTGTGGTCGCCGGCCTTCTTCGGCGTCAAGCCGGATTGCATCGTCAAGGGCGGCACCATCGTCGCAGCGCCCATGGGCGATCCAAATGCCTCGATCCCGACGCCGCAGCCGGTGCACTATCAGCCGATGTTCGGCGCCTTCGGGAGAGCGCGTACCTCGTCCTCGGTGGTCTTCACCTCGAGGGCTGCGATCACCGGGGGTCTCGCGCGAAAGCTCGGCATCGAGAAGAAGCTCTATGCGGTCCAGAACACCCGCAGCAAGATCTCCAAGAAGAGCATGATCCACAACGACGCCACGCCCAATATCGAGGTCGATCCGGAGACCTACGAGGTTCGCGCCGACGGCGAGCTGCTCACCTGCGCGCCGGCGGAGGTGCTGCCGATGGCGCAGCGATATTTCATGTACTGAAATAGCGACTCAACGCATGTCCCTGGAATATGGCTTGAGTGCGCGTCCGGGGACGGCTTTTCCGGTTTTGCGTTCGGTCCCGCCTGGTTTAATGTCCCGCCCGGTATCTAACCCTTAGAAGAAAAGCCGGGAGGATTTCTCGTGATCTATGTCGTTGCAACCCTGACTATCAAGCCCGAGACGCGCGCCGAATTCATTGCAGGTGCCATCGCCTGCATCAAGGAGACGCGGAAGGAGCCCGGCAACATCGCCTACGACATGCATGAGAGCGTCACCGATCCCAGCAAGATGGTGTTCGTCGAGCAGTGGGAGAGTGCCGAGGCATTGGTGCCGCATCGCGCCATGGAACATATGAAGACGTTCGGCCGCATCGCGGTGAAGTGCTTCGCGGCGCCGCCGAAGATCGAAATCATCACGCCCGAGAAGGTCGAGACACGGTAAAGAGGTAAGACGCATGATCCGGGCGACGCAGGTCAGGGGACAACACCGCTTCACGGAAGCGCCAGCGGACACGGTCGTGCTCGATTTTGACGACCGGCACCGTCGCCGCATGGCAATGACGGGGACGCGCGGTCTCGAATTCCTGCTCGACCTGGAGAACGCCGTCGCGCTGCGCGGCGGCGATGCGCTGGTGCTGGAGGACGGAAGGCTGGTCGAGGTGGTCGCGGCTCCGGAGCCGCTGCTCGAGATCCGCGGCCGCGATCCGCACCACCTCATCCGCGTCGGCTGGCATCTCGGCAACCGCCACCTGCCGACGCAGATCATGGCCAAGAGCCTGCGCATCCGCCGCGACCACGTCATCGAGGCCATGGTCAAGGGCCTCGGTGCGCGCGTGATCGAGATCGAGGCGCCGTTCGATCCCGAAGGCGGCGCCTATGCGGACGCCGGTCACGCGCATGGGCACGACGACCATGCGCACCACGATCACGGCCATCATCATCACGATCATGGTCACGATCACCATGATCATCACGGCCATGACCACCATCATCATGACCATGCCGCGCATGATCATGGCCACGAGCACCACCATCACCACGACGAGCATTGCGACCATCCAGACCATCACCACGGCCACAAGCATGCTCATGACCACAAATGAGCCTGTCGGTGCCGGTGACCTCGCCGGGCGCGAGGCGGCGGCGCTGTACCGGTTGATGACCTGGCTGTCGCCGGCGTTCCCCGTCGGCGGTTTCTCCTATTCCAGCGGCATCGAATGGGCGGTCGAAGCGGGCGACATCGTCGACGTCGCGACGCTGGCCGACTGGCTCGATGCGACGCTCGGCGACGGCTCGGGCTTTTGCGATGCGGTCTTCCTGGTCCAGGCCTATCGCGCCACCGAGGCGGGCGAGGAGACCTCCTTGCGCGACATCGCGGAACTCGCGAGCGCCTTCGTGCCGTCGCGCGAGCGGCAACTCGAGACTGTCTCGCAGGGCCGCGCCTTCATCGATATCTCCCGCGCCGCGTGGGATGCGGAAGGCCTGGATGCCATGGTTGCGGCATGCAGCACGCCACTGGTCTATCCCGTCGCCGTCGGTGTAGTTGCCGCAATGCACGGCGTGCCGCTGGCACCGACGCTGCACGCCTTCCTGCATGCGCTGGTCTCGAACTGGATCTCGGCGGCCAGCCGCCTCATTCCGCTCGGCCAGACCGACAGCCAACGCGTGCTGGTGAGGCTGGAAGCGGCGGTGGCCGCCACCGCCAGCCGTGCGCTGACTGCAGCATTGGACGATCTCGGCAGCGCCACCTTCCGCGCCGATCTCGCCAGCCTGCGGCACGAGACGCAGTATACGCGGTTGTTCAGGTCATGAGTGCTAGGCTCTCAGCGTCGTCCCGGCGAAGGCCGGGACCCATAACCACAAATGGTCGTGGTTATGAAAGGCTGTGGCCGCAGTCCGCTGCATCAACCGAATTCGGTGGCTATGGGTCCCGGCCTTCGCCGGGACGACGCTAGGAAAGAGCAGACGACATGTCGAAATCTCACGGCCCTCTGCGTGTCGGCGTTGGCGGCCCGGTCGGGTCAGGCAAGACCGCGCTGATGGACCTGCTCTGCAAGACCATGCGCGAGCGCTATGACATCGCCGCGATCACCAACGACATCTACACCAAATGGGATGCGGAATTCCTGGTGCGGTCGGGCTCGCTGACGCCGGATCGCATCGCCGGCGTCGAGACCGGCGGCTGCCCGCACACGGCGATCCGCGAGGACGCCTCGATGAACCTCGCAGCGGTCGCGGACATGCGCGCGAAATTCCCGGGCCTCGATCTCGTGCTGATCGAGTCCGGCGGCGACAATCTCGCTGCCACTTTTTCCCCGGAGCTTGCCGACCTCACCATCTACGTCATCGACGTCGCCGCCGGCGACAAGATCCCGTCCAAGGGCGGCCCCGGCATCACCCGGTCCGACCTGCTGGTCATCAACAAGATCGATCTTGCGCCCCATGTCGGCGCCTCCCTCGAGAAGATGGAGACGGACGCAAGGCGCATGCGCGGTGAGCGCCCCTTCGTCATGACCAACCTGAAGAAGAGCGAGGGGCTAGACCGCATCGTCGGCTTTATCGAGGCCAAAGGCGGGCTGAAACGGGCTGGCTGACCCGACGCGACGACTTGGCGCAGGTGGTTTTCGTCGTTAACGCCTGGGCAGGGCCGCGCCTTGCGGAACAAATTTCGGACACGGCGATTGAATACCTCCGGTGCCCGGGGCAATTCCATCCCCGGCCGGACCCTCGGCCGGGCGGATTAAGCTTTCCAGGCGACCCAAGTTGCGTACTGATGCCTCCTCCTCCATTATCTGCGCCATTGGGGTTCACCCTGTTTCGGCACATGGCCGTTCGAGCGGCGTTCATATGCTCCGTGTTTATTGCCGACCTCCCGCTTCCGTCTGAGTAGTCGCGTGGTCCGGCTGGGTTTCATTATCGGCTTCATCGCTCTGCTCGGAGCCTTGCTTTCCGGGCTTGCGGCCTATCGCGTCCACGACCAGGAGCTGGCGCTGGACCGGATCGCGCTCGCGCGTGCGATCGACGTCCATGCCAGCCTGGTTCAGGACCGGCTCACCGAGCGCGAGCTGCTCGCGCGCGTCGCCTCAGGCCTGTTCCGTGCGCCGTCGGTGCTCAAGCCCAATATGCTGGAGCCGCTGCGCTCGGCGATCTACGCGTTCAAGACTGACTTCGTGGTGGCCGGCTGGGTTGCCCGGCTTCAGCCGAACGAGCTCGCGGCGGCGCAGGCGGCGATCGCGGCGGCCGGATTCCCGAAGCCCCAGATCCGTGACTACAGTGATAAGCCCATCGCCCCCGCGAGCCTCACCCATCCGATCGACGTGCTGATGGACCTCGAGCCGCGCAGTGACGAGACCAAGGCGCTGCCTGGCCGCAGCTATGACCAGGATCCGGTGCGCAGCGCGATGCTCGCCCGGGCCAGGATCGAGAAGCGATCGGTTGCTTCCGATCCGGTGCCGCTGTTGCGCGGGAACGGCCCGATCGGCATCATTGTGGCTGCTCCCGTGGTTCCCGAGGGGGCAACGGAGCCGGCCGGTTTCGTCACGTTCTCCTACGAGCTTGCCACACTGATGCTGACCAACGACGACATGTCGTTGTTCTCGGTTGCACTCAAGGATCCGCGCAAGGAAGGCGGCGAGCTCGTCGCCAACGACCAGGGCATTGTCTCCACGCGCATGGGCGCGGACGGTCCGGCGCCATCGGCGACGCGCACGATGAGCTTCGGCGGCCGCGACTGGCAGCTCAGCTACTACGCGAAGACCAATTCGGCGCGCCGCGCCGAGCAGACCGCGATCATCGTGGCGGCGATCGGTTTTGCCATCACCGCGATGGTGTGCGGCCTGTTCGGCTATGTCGCCTACAACAATCTGCGGCTCAGCCGGGAGATCCAGGTGCGGATCGGCTTCGAACGCCGCCTGACCGCGGTCATCGACGAGCTGAACCACCGCGTGAAGAACATCCTGGCTGTGATCCAGTCGATCGTGACGCGCACGCTGCGCCACGGCTCGGACATCGACGTCGCGCGCGAGCTCCTGATCGGCCGCATCCACGCCATGTCCAACGTGGTCTCGCTGCTCAGCGAGAGCCAGTGGCAGGGCGTCAAGCTGAAGGGCCTGTTCGAGGCGCGCGCGATTCCGCATGCCGATCGCATCGCCGTGACCGGCCCCGACATCGCGGTCAGCGCGCGCGCCGCGCAGAGCCTGTCGCTGCTGTTCTTCGAGCTCGCCTCGCATTCCGACGAGGGCCTGTCGCTGGTCGGCAAGCATCCGCACATCACCGCCAACTGGACGGTGACCGGCGAAGCGCCCGAAGAGGTCTTCCATTTCCGCTGGGAGGAGTTCAACACCAGCGAGGCGACGCGCCGGCCCGATTCCGACTTCGGCCTGATCCTGCTGGACCGCGTCGCGCCCGAGGCGCTGGGGGGCACCGCCAAGCGCTTCTTCACCGACGTCTCCTACGTCTATGAACTGACCGCGCCGATGGAGACGGTGGTCGACATGACCGAGCGCGACCGCACGGACAAGATCTCGGCGCCGGTGCGCCCCGTGCGCTGATCTAGTCCTTCGGCCGCAACACCAGATCGACCAGATTGCGCGCGTAGCCCGGTGTGATCGGCGCGATGCCGAAGATGTAGCGGTAGAACAGGCTGCCATAGATCGCGTCGTAGAGATCTTCAGCGAGCCCCCCGGCCAGAATGCTGCCGTCCTGCTGGCCCGCGGCGATCATGTCCACCAGCGCGTCGCGGCGGAATTGTAAGTAGCGGGCGTAGAACAGCTCCGCCGAGCCGGTCTTGGAGATGCATTCGGAGATGACGGCGAGCTGGACCTTGCCGAACTCGCCCTGCAGCGCCTCGGCATAGGCGGCGGCGTGGCGGCGCGCGCGCGCCGCGGGCGTACCGGCGCTCGCGGGCGGCAGCGGCAGCATCTGCGCGGCATGGTGGAGGAAGGCGTCGATCAGCAGCGCTTCCCGCGACGGCCACCATTTGTAGATCGTCATCTTGGACACGCTGGAGTGGCGTGCGATCGCATCGATCGTGGTCGTGGCAAGGCCCGTGGCCGCCATCAGCGCATAGGCGCTTTCGAGGATGGCGTTGGTGGTCTCGATCGACCTTGGCCGGCCGCGCCGGGGCGCGCTCTCCGCCTCTTCACCCCCGCCTTTCGCCATCGCCACGCCGGTCTCCTCACGCAGAGTCCCGGCATAGCGCAGCGGCCGCTTTCGGCCTAGCAGAATCGCACGATTTTGTTGTCGGAGCGATTTAGCTTTAGGCCTGGTGCCGCAGGGCTGCCGGCAGATCCTGCCGTTTCGACCATGCGATGTAATAGGCGAGCCCGGTCATCGCGGCGAAGCCGGTGATGCTCACCGCGACCTGCATCACTACCAGGTTCGGCCCGGTGATCAGGATGAGGTGGCCGGCGAAGGACAGGAACACGGCGACGCAGAACACCGCGAGCCATTCCTCGCCGCATGCGATCACCGCCTGTAGCGGCCTCCATTTCAGGCCGGGATGATCGGCCGGAATGAGATGGGTCGCAATGAGCGCGAGGGCGAGGAAGTGGAGCACGCGATAGGGCGCGAGGTTTTCCTTGTCGGTTGGTGCGATGCTGTTGAGGAACAGATCGGGCAGGTAGGTGGACAGCGTCGGCGAGTGGCGCATCAGGGTGACTGCCATCGCGAAGACCAGATAGGCGCCTGCGAGGATCCGCAGCCAGGACATGCCGCGCAGCGCACGCCCCGGCGCGCCTGTGACGGCGAACCAGCCGCCCAGCACCATCAGCATCTGCCAGCACAGCGGATTGAAGGTCCATTCCTGGTCCGGGTAGACCCGGAAATTCCAGTCGAACCAGCGCGCGGCGACGTACAGCGCGACCGATGCCGCCAGCGTCAGGTTCGGCCATCGCAGCAGCCCCCACAGCACGAGCGGAAAGAACGCCATCAGTGGGATCATCAGTTGCAGCAGGTCGAGGTTCAGCGGCTCTTCCTGGAGCACGAGGCCACGGATCAGGATGCGCAGCGGGTGCTCGAGAATTCCCGAGATGTTGTATTCGTGGATGATCTCCGGTGCCATCGATTGCGAGGCGACATAGGCGATGGTGTCGATATAAATCACGAACAGCACGACATAGGCGGCGTAGAGTCGCCAGACGCGACGGAAGATGCGCGTTGCAGCGACCACGTAGCCGCGCTCCAGTGCCATCCTGCCGTGGATGATGGCAACGCCATAGCCCACCACGAACACGAACAGATCGGCGGCGCCGCTGAAGCCGAAGTTGCGCAGCGTCAGCAGGTTGACGACGTTGTTCGGAATATGGTCGACGAACACCGACCAATTGGCGATGCCGAGCGTCAGATAGAGTCTGGCGTCGTGCTGAAATGCGGCGAGGTTCGCCTTGACGGACGGTTTCATTGAGTAAAATAGCTTTGAGAATCAGGGTGATGTTTTTACCGGCAACCGCCTGCCTATCCGAGTAGCGTTTGCGTGAGTGGGGCGGTTTGTCCCGATTGATGCAAAATTGCGCAGGATCTGCCGCTGCATTTGCAGGTCTGCGTTGAACCCGTCTCGGTCGCAACTTTTGCAAAGCGACAATCCGCCTGCGGTCGCGGCAGGCATCGGTCGCTCCCGGTACTGCACCGTTCTGCTCCCGGTTGCAGTGACTCTGTAGTCTGGAAATAGAAAACCTCCAGGCTGGAAACCTTTCACCCCGCAACGTCGAACCGCTGCGCTAACTCCTTGTTCCGGCTGGCTGCATTGCGCAGTCGTTGGAAGTTGGGGAAGTTGCAGTGGGCGTTTTGGAAGTGAGGCGCTGGCGGCTCATGGGGGCCGTCAGCTCGGTTGTCTTGATTGTTGTTACGGGAGGGGCGGCGGCCCAATCGTCGACCTCGGGTGCGTCCGCGGGGGCGGGGACCGAGCTTGGAACGGTCGTCGTCCAGGCAAGCGAGGCTCGCAAGCGCACCAGCGCACCGTCCTCGCGTAGCCGCAGTGCGGCCCGCGCGCGCGCGGTCTCGCGCGGCAATGCGCCCGCTGGCGCTGCCGCGGCAGCCGCCGCCGGCGCCGGAGCGGGGGGAGGCCACAAGGAATCGGCATTCGGCCATGTCGACGGCGTGGTCGCGACAAGGAGCGCGACCGGCACAAAGACCGACGCGCCGCTGATCGAGACGCCGGTCGCGATCTCCGTCGTGACGCAGGACCAGATCCAGGCCCAGGGCGCGCAGAGCATTGCGCAGGCGGTACGCTATACGTCGGGCGTGAGGAGCGAAAATCTCGGGGCCGACGCGCGCTTCGACAATATCTACATTCGCGGCTTCCTGGCCGACCAATATCTGGACTCGCTGCGGCTGCTGAATTTTGGCGTCTTCGCCTATCCGATCGTCGAGCCCTTCAATCTCGAGCGCGTCGAGATCCTGCATGGTCCGGCCTCCGTTCTCTACGGTCAGTCGTCGCCGGGCGGCATCGTCGATCTCGTCTCCAAGCGTCCGACGCTGGAGCCCTATCACGAGATGTTCGTGTCGACCGGCAGCTACGGCCGCGTCCAGGCGGGCGTCGACCTGTCCGGTCCAATCGACAAGAACAAGGAGTTTCTCTACCGCTTCACCGCGTCCGGCTTCGATGTGGGCAGCCAGGTCGATCACGCCGACTATCAGCGCATCTCGATCGCGCCGTCGCTGACCTGGCGGCCGGACAACCAGACCACGCTGACGGTGCTCGGCACCTATCAACGCGATCCCAAGGCCGGCTTCTACAACCAGCTTCTGCCGAGCGGCATCGGCACCATCACGCCCTACAAGGGCAGCTATATCCCGACGAGCTTCTATTCCGGCGAGCCGAATTTCGACAAGACCGACCGCACAGTCGGCACAGTCGGCTATTTGCTCGAACACAGCTTCAACAATAACGTCAAGGTGCGACAGAACCTGCGTTACATGGATCTCAGCACTGATTTCGCGGTGGTGTCCCCCAACGGCAGCCAGACAGATCCGACCAATCTCAAGCGTGCGGCCTTCACGACGCTGGAATCGATCCGCTCGATCAACGTCGACAACCAGCTCGAGACCAGATTCAATGCCGGTCCGTTCGAGCACATCGTGCTCGCGGGTCTTGACTACACCAACGCCGTCGACAAGCGGCTCAACGGCCAGCTCCTGGTCGCGCCGCCGATCAACGCGTTCAATCCGGTCTATGGCGTGCCGTTCGGTCCGGTGCCCAATACGACGAATGTCCGGCAGACAATCGATCAACTCGGTGTCTACGCGCAGGATCAGATCAAATTCGACCGCTGGGTCGCGCTGCTCGGTATCCGTCATGATCGGGCGCAGTCCAGCACCGATACGCTGACCTACGCGAACGGGACCACCTCGACCGCGCCAAAGTCCGACACGGCGGTCACCAAGCGCGGTGCGCTGCTCTACAAGTTCGACAACGGGATCGCGCCCTACATCCAGTACACCGAGTCGTTCCAGCCGACTGCCGGCACCGATGCTCTTCTCCGTCCGTTCTCGCCGACAACCGGCAAGCAGGAAGAAGTGGGCATCAAGTACCAGCCAAACGCAAACTCGCTCTACACGCTCGCCGCGTTCAACCTGATCCAGCAGAACGTGCTGACGCCGGATACGGATCCCACTCATCCTCCCGGCTCGCGTGTTCAGACCGGCGAAATCCGTTCGCGCGGCATCGAGCTGGAGGCCAAGACCGAGATCAGCCGTGAGCTGACCGTGCTGGCGTCCTACACCTATCTCGACAACATCGTGACGCGGACCAACACGCCGAGCCAGCTCGGCAAGCATCCGGTCATCGCCCCGATGAACTCGGCATCGGCTTGGGTCGATTACACCTTCCATGGCGGCCCGCTCGACGGCTTCGGTCTGTCCGGCGGCGTGCGCTATATCGGCGAGACGGCAGGTAACACAGCAAACACTTTCTATGTCCCGGACGTCACGTTGTTCGATGCGGCGATTCACTATGACTTCTCCGCACTGGGGCCGATGTTCAAGGGTTATTCGGCGCAGGTCAACGCCACGAACATCTTCGACAAGACCTATGTGACGCTTTGCCAGGACATCGGCTGCTATTACGGCCTCCGTCGTAACGTGATTGCGACGCTGCGCTACCACTGGTAGAGGAACGGCATGACCGAACAGGCGATCTCCAGGGAACGTGTCTATGAGCGAACGCCCGCGCTGCGGCGCTGGCTGTTCGTGCATAAATGGTCGAGCCTGATCTGCACGCTGTTCCTGCTGCTGATCTGCATCACCGGCCTGCCGCTGGTGTTGCGCGACGAGATCGACGGCCTGCTCGACGACGCCTTGCCCTATGCGCAGGTCGCCGAGGGCACGCCCAATGTCAGCCTTGACCGGGTGGTCGGGGCCAGCCGGAAGCTGTATCCCGGCGAGACCATCCTCTCGGTGTTCGTCGACGATGACGAGCCCAAGATCATGGTGTTCATGGCGAGCTCCTGGGAGGCCTTCAAGGCCAACCGCAGGTCGCTGCACTCGATCCGGTTCGACGCCCACACCGGCGATGTGCTGAAGCAGACCAAACCGTTCGGGGAGGACGGGCTGACATTCCTGCAATTGATGCTGTCGCTGCACCGCGACCTGTTCGCAGGGCTTGCGGGCGAATTGTTCCTCGGCGCGATGGCGCTTCTGTTCATCGCAGCGATCGTCTCCGGCATCGCGATCTACGGGCCCTTCATGCGCAAGCTGGATTTCGGCACCGTGCGCGCGGCGAGGTCGCCACGGCTGAAATGGCTCGACCTGCATAACCTGCTCGGCGTCGTCACCGTCGGCTGGGCGCTGGTGGTCGGCACCACCGGCGTGATCAACGAGCTCTCGACGCCGCTGTTCGCGCTGTGGCAGCAGACCGACGTCCGCGCGATGCTGGCGCCGCTGCAGGGCAAGCCGGTGCCGCACACGTCGGAGCTGTCCTCGCCGCAGGCGGCCTATGACACGGTGAAGGCGGCCTTCCCCGACATGACCGCGACCAGCGTCGTGTATCCCGGCTCGCCGTTCGGTTCGCCCTTCCACTACGTGGTCTGGACCAAGGGCAAGGAGCCGCTGACCTCGCGCCTGTTCAGCCCGGTGCTGGTCGATGCGAGAAGCGGAGCGCTGGTGTCCGCGGTCACCATGCCCTGGTACCTTCGCGCGCTGGAACTGTCGCGCCCGCTGCATTTCGGCGACTATGGCGGCATGCCGCTGAAGATCATCTGGGTGGTGCTGGACCTCGTGACGATCTTCGTGCTCGGCAGCGGGCTCTATCTCTGGCTTGCGCGGCCGCAGGCCGCGAAGACGCAACAGCGGCCCGCCGCGACCCTGCCGCTGTCGTCGCCGGGAGCAGCAGAATGACGGCCCGCCGCTCGCTCAACCTGATCTGGCGCTGGCCTGCGTTGCTCGCGGCCCTGAGCATTTTCGGCCTGTTCGCGGCGTTGATTGGTCAGACCGGAATTTGGCTGCCGCTGTCCTGGGGCGCGTTGACCATTCCGCTCGCGGTGGCCGCGATCTGTATCGTCCGCAGCCGCGGCTGAGATGCCGGCCGTTACTCGGCGGGCTCTGCCGATGCTTCGTCGGGGACGCCGGCGCGGCTCGCCATGATTCCCAGCGCAACGCCGCCGATGGCCAGGATCGGCAACAGCCGCTTGACCCCGATGGCACGGACGATCTGCAGCCCGGTGGCGAGCAGCATGGGGTCGGCGAGCATGCTCTGGACCGTCGACTTCGCGGCGCGCTCGGCCGCGATGCGGGCCTCCTTGCGCAATTGCCGTCTGTACGCCCAGTAGCTCACCGCGACGGTCAAGGTCAGCAGAAAGAAGACGCCGGCACCGGTGAGGCAGGCCTGCACCGGACCGTATTTTTCGAGCACCGCGATGAAGGCCGCGGCGCAGAGGAAGCATGTCGTGATGAACAACGCGAATGCGGCGCCCGCGGCAAGCGACGTCAGCCGGACCGTCGTGCCGGTCGATGCACTGATGCCGTCGATGATGCGCTGGAACATGGCCTTGCTCCTCGGATCCCCACAAGCCTGGATGTCACAAGCCGGCCTTGGCGGCGCGGCGGCGCCGCCTCAACGTTGGCCGGGCATCCTTACCGGCGCCAGGCGATGCCGATCAGGAAGCCGATGCCGAGCGCGAGCCCGACGGTCGCCAGCGGCCGCTGCGTGATCGCCTCTTCCAGCGTCTCCTCGATCGATCCATAGGCATCCTGCGCTGCGCCCATCATGGCGCTGCTGCGCTCCGACATGTCGTCGATCGCGGAATCCATGTTCTCGCGCGCCTGGCGATAGCCCCGCCTGGCCTGCTTGCTGGTGGAATTGGCAAAGGTATTGAGCGCGTCGGTGATCTGGTCGGTGAGGGCGGCGATATCGCTTTTCACGGCTGCTACATCCTTCTCGAGGCGTTCTCTGGAGGCTTTGTCGGTCCAGTCGCTCATTCCGGCTTCGGCACTGGTCGTTGACATCAGGAAGCTCCGAACTGTTTGCGGCTGAGATAGCCGGAAAACGTTTCGTCGTCGGGTAAGTTCCGATTGCGGAAACCGGTTACTCCTGCGGCAGCTGCGGCGCATCCTCCGGCAAAAGATGTTCCTTCAGGATCAGCCCGACGATGAGTAGCGGCGACGACAGGAAGGCACCCATCGGCCCCCACAACCAGGTCCAGAACGCCAGCGCCAGCAGCACCGCCAGCGCATTCAGCGCCAGGCGGCGGCCGATGATGGTCGGCGTGACGAAATGTCCCTCCAGGAAGGTGATGCCGCCGAAGGCGATGGCGGCAGCCAGGCCGCCGCCGATGGTCGGGAAGGCGACGAGGCCCACCACGACCAATATGGCGAACATCGCAATCGGCCCGATGATCGGGATGAAGTTGAGGGTTGCGGCAAGTGCGCCCAGGCCGGCCGGGTTGGGCATGCCGGTCAGGGCGCAGACCAATCCGGCGGCAATGCCCACGCCGATATTGATGACGGTCACCGTCAGCAGGTAACTGCCGAGATGGACCTCGATCTCGTTGAGAATGCGCAGCGTGCGCAGCCGCGCATCGCGGTCGCTGAACGTCATGATCAACGCCCGCCGCAGATCGCGCCAGCTCGCGATGAACAGGATCAGCGTGACGAAGAACAGCAGGAATTCGGTGAAGGTGGGCGAGAGGAATTCCAGCGTCGGCTGCACCCATTCGAATTTCGGCAGCTGGAAGCTCGGCAGCCCCTCCGAGCCGCCGACCATGGCTTGCAGCTCGCGCCACAGCATCAGCGGCCGGTCGAACACGTGCAGCTTGTCTTTCAACTGCGCGCCGAGCTCGGGCAGGCGCGAGCTCCACTCCATCACGGGCGAGGCGATCAGCGCGACGACGAAGGTCACCACGGCGGTCACGGCAATCACGATCAGGACTGCGCCCAGCCCGCGCGGCACCTTGCGGTTTTCCAGGAAGGTCGCAGCCGGGGACAGCATCGTGCCGACGACAAAGGCCATCACCACGGGGAGGAAGAACGCCCTTGCAACGTAGAGCACCGCGACCACTGCGATCAGCAGCAGGCCGGCGATCGCGAAGGCGACGAACTCGGTGCGGCGGATGACTGGCGGCAGGTCAGCATGGCTGCCGGGGAGCGGCTCACCTTCGCCGCCGCCGGGAATCAGACGTTCACTGGGAAGGACGCGCACAATACCCTCTCCCGCACGGAAAGCTTCCGCGCGCCCATTGATGACGTCACAACGTCCGAGGCGGCGCCGGGGTTCCATCGCGGCTTCGTGAAGCTGCGCTCGCTTGACTGTGACGTCGCCGCCGCATCGAGAGGCGGAACCTGAGTCGGCTCGGCTGCGTTTGTTGGCAAGCCGCATCACCCTGATGCGCACATCCAACGGGGCAGCTCATGACAATGGTCTCTCCAGCCCGCCGCTTCTCGCCGCGCGCCGCCACCGCTTTTGCCTTCGCCGCACTGCTTGTCGCCCCCTTCGGAGCCGCGAGCGCGCAAACGCTCGGCTATGTCCCGATGCAGCCGCAAGCCTATCCGCAAGCTCAGATCTATTCGCACGGCTATGTGAACGACGAGGCGCAGGCGACCGATGAGGATGCCCGGCTTCCCGACCGGCTGCGCAGGCAGATCGTCAGTTTTGACCGCAGCGAGCCGGCCGGCACCATCGTGATCGATACCGGCAATACATACCTCTATTACGTGCTCGGCAATGGCCGGGCCATCCGCTATGGCGTCGGCGTCGGCCGCGAGGGTTTTACCTGGTCGGGCGTCCAGAACATCAGCCGCAAGGCGGAATGGCCGGACTGGCATCCACCCGCCGAGATGATCGCGCGCCAGCCTTACCTGCCGCGCTTCGTCGCCGGCGGCCCCGGCAATCCGCTCGGCGCGCGCGCGATGTATCTGGGATCGAGTGAGTATCGCATCCACGGCACCAACGATCCCACCACCATCGGCAAGTTCGTCTCCTCCGGCTGCATCCGCATGACCAACGAGGACGTCACCGACCTGTTCAGCCGCGTCAATGTCGGCGCCAAGGTCGTCGTGCTGCCGAAGAACGCCCCGCTGATGGCGAAGGGCGGCGACAAGGGAAGTGATTCCTGGCGCAGGCGCCCCGCGGCGACGACGGTGCCGTCGGGCCGGCAGGCCTTGAACATCTCCCCGTCTGCCGTGAACTGAAGAGTTTGAGTGAGGTGATATGAAGAGACGCCTGATTGGCAAGCTGGCTGGCGGTGCGGCAGTTCTGGTCGCTATCTCGGCCGGTCCGGGATTGGCGCCGTCCGCGCATGCGGAAGATTTTTTCTCGGCACTGTTCGGCGCGTTCGGAGCGCGGCCTCCACAGATCCGCACTCCGTTCCCGAATGACGACATGCCGCGCTACGATGCGCCGCGGCAGCGGGCTGCCTATGGCGGCGGCACGGCCTACTGTGTGCGCGGCTGCGACGGTCGCTATTTCCCTGCGCAGGGGAGTGACGCCGAGAGCAAGGCGCAATCCTGCAAGAGCTTCTGTCCGACTTCCGAAACTTCGCTGGTTTATGGCAGCAACATCGACGACGCCACGAACGAGAGCGGGAAATCCTACTCCGACCTGCCGAACGCGTTCCGCTACCGCAACGAGATCGTTGCGGGCTGCACCTGCAACGGCAAGGATCCGGTGGGGCTTGCCCAGGTCAAGGTCGAGGACGACCCCACCTTGCGCAAGGGTGACATCGTTGCGGGAGCGGGCGGTCTGGTCGTTGCGAACCGCAACGCCAACGACCGCCGCGGCGTCGCGATGAATTTCTCGCCGCTGCCGGATTCGGTCCGGGCCAAATTCCGCCAGGTGCCGGTGGTGGCGAAGGAGTAGGGTTTCCCCACGTCGTCCTGGCGAAAGCCAGGACCCATTACCCCGAATGTGAGTTTGGCGGCACGCAGATAACCACCAGCCTGCCCATTGCAGAGGCCGGTGGTTATGGGTCCTGGCTTTCGCCAGGACGACGTCGATCGTGTTACGCTGGCGCTTCCCTACGCCGCCCGGATCTTGCCCAGGAAGTCGCTGACCTGCTGGCCGAGTTGGCGGCTCTGCGTCTCCAGCGTTTCGGAGGCCTGCTTGACGTTCTCCGCGGCGCCGGCCGCGGTGTCGGCGTCGGCCTTCACGCCGGTGATGTTGTCCGAGACGTTCTTGGTGCCCTGCGCCGCATATTGCGTGCTGCGGGTGATCTCCTGCGTCGCCGCGCCCTGTTCCTGAACGGCGGCGGCGATCGCGGTCGCGACTTCGTTGACCTCGCCGATGATGCCGCCGATCGCCTGGATCGCGTTGATGGCATCGCCCGCGACCTTCTGGATGTCGGCGATCTGCTCGGAGATCTCCTCGGTCGCCTTGGCGGTCTGGCTGGCCAGCGACTTCACTTCAGAGGCAACCACGGCAAAGCCGCGGCCGGCCTCGCCGGCGCGCGCAGCCTCGATGGTGGCGTTGAGCGCCAGCAGGTTGGTCTGCGCCGCGATGGTGTTGATCAGCCCGACGACCTCACCGATCCGCCCGGCGGATTGCGCCAGTCCCTGTACGGTGCTGTCGGTCTCGCGGGCCTGGTTGACGGCCCGGCTGGCGATGCCGGCGGCATGCGCGGCCTGCTGGCTGATGTCGTTGATCGAGGCCGACAGTTCCTCGGCGGCAGCGGCCACGCTGTCGACGCTCATGGAGGCGTCGTTGGAGGCCTTGCCGGCGATCTCGACGCGCTCGTTGGTTTGGCGCGAGACCGCGGAGAGGTCGCCCGAGGTCTTGCGCATCTCGCCAGAGGCTTCGCTCAATTCGCCCAGCGACTTGCGCACCACGCCCTCGAACTCGCCGACATAGGCCTCCATCGCGCGCTGGCGCGCGGCGGCACCCGCGTTGCGCTCGCGCTCCTGCTCCTCGATCTTGAGCTTGTCGATCGCCTGCTGCTTGAACGTCTCCAGCGCGCCCGCAAGCGAGCCGATCTCGTCGTGACGGTCGAGATAACCGCTGTCGATGGTGAGGTCGCCGCCGGCCACCTCCAGCATGGCGTCGCGGATCCGGTGCAGCGGCGTGATCACGCGGCGGCTGACCGCCAGCATGGCGGCGCCGGTCAGGACGATCGCGGCAACGAGAAGGGCGATATTGACGATCAGCAGCTGCACCGCGGCCGCGCGCTGGGTCGCGGAATGGTCCTTGGCCGCCTCGAGCGCGGCATCGGCGAGCTTGATCGCGCTCGCCATGCGGCCCACCGAGTAGGGGCTCCACTGGTTCGCGGTCATCGATGGCTTTTCGCCCTTGGCGACCGCGGCAATGATGCCGTCGCGCGTGGTGGCGTATTGCGGGTCGAAATAAACGGCCTTGGCGTTCGCCATGGCCGCGGCGAGCGCCGGCGGTAGTTGCATGCCGACCGTGGCGAGCTCAATCGCATTCCAGGCGGTATCGGTGCCGCCAACGAATTTGGTATAGGCGAGTTGAAGCTCGGGCGTGATCTTGCCAGTGCCGAGCGCGTTTCCGACGATCAGCGAGGACTCGCCGGCACTCAGGCGCAAGAGCCAGGCCATCTGCTTGATCATCAGGAACTGGTCGATGATCGCGTCCTGATGATTGACGCTCGCGCCGAGCATCGGCGCCAGCTTCTCGAGGATCGCCATCAGCCCGTCCTCGGCGTCGGTATATTCCTTGGCGAGTGCTGCGCGGCGGGAAGCCTTGGGCTTGGCGACCTCGGTCCAGAATTCTGCCTGCTTCTCAAGCAGCAGCTTGTTCAGCCGACTGAGGTCGGACACCATCGCCTCGCCCTGCGGCAAGTCGATGGAGGGAAGAATCTCGATGGCGCGCGCCAGTGCCGGCATCAGGATGTCGCGGATTCCGCGGATGTATTTTTCAATGTCCTGGTCCAACTGGACGTCGGAGTTGAGCTGGCGGCTGCTGGTCGAACGGTCGGCCCGGATGTTCGCCATTGCCTTGAACACTTCGGCCGAGGCGCCGGAAACCGCAACGATCCGGTTCGCCTGCTGAAGCCGGGTCCATGAACTCCATGCGCTGATCGAGAAGCCGACGACCACAACGAGCGCGGTGGAGAGGATCACCGCTTTCAGCAGCGTGGATACGGTCAGGCGGTTGAGCATCGGACACCCCGGTACGCATTTCGAAGTTCGTGGCCCCGAACGGCAGCCCCCCGACGAACTTCGAAAGACCAAAGGGTTGCACGTGACAGAGGCACCTGCCGTGCGGCAGGCGCTTGAGGCGCATTTGGCCCGAAAAGGGTAAAAACTTAGACAGTGCTCCTGCCGTAAAATTACGGGCGCTATCTCCACCGTCGTCCTGGCGAAAGCCAGGACCCATTACCCCGAATGTCAGCGTGGAGGCACATGCCAACCACCGGCCTGCCAGTTACGACAGCCGGTGGTTATGTGTCCTGGCTTTCGCCAGGACGACGCCGAAGGAGTGGCTGACCGCGCGTGTATAAAGCCTAGCCTTACGCCGCGCGGATCTTGCCGAGGAAGTCGCTGACCTCGTGACCGAGCTGGCGGCTCTGGCTCTCCAGCATCTCGGAGGCGTGCTTCACATTGTCCGCGGCCGCGGCGGCGGCATCCGCGTCGGCCTTGACGCCGGTGATGTTGTCCGAGACGTTCTTGGTGCCCTGCGCCGCAAATTGCGTGCTGCGCGTGATTTCCTGGGTCGCCGCCCCCTGCTCCTGCACGGCGGCCGCAATCGCGGTGGCGACCTCGTTCACCTCGCCGATGATGCCGCCGATGGTCTGGATCGCGTTGATGGCGTCTCCGGCGACCTTCTGGATGTCGGCGATCTGCTCCGAGATTTCCTCGGTCGCCTTCGCGGTCTGGCTCGCCAGCGACTTCACCTCGGAGGCGACCACGGCGAAGCCGCGGCCAGCCTCGCCCGCGCGCGCCGCCTCGATCGTGGCGTTGAGCGCCAGCAGATTGGTCTGCGCTGCGATGGTGTTGATGAGGCCGACGACCTCGCCGATGCGCCCGGCGGATTTTGCCAGGCCCTGCACGGTGCCGTCGGTCTCGCGCGCTTGCGTGACGGCGCGGCCGGCGATGCCGGCGGCATGGGCGGCCTGCTGGCTGATGTCATTGATCGAGGCCGAGAGCTCCTCGGCTGCGGCGGCGACGCTGTCGACGCTCATCGAGGCGTCGTTGGAGGCCTTGCCGGCAACCTGGACGCGGTCGTTGGTCTGGCGCGACACGGCGGACAGATCGCCCGAGGTCTTGCGCATCTCGCCGGAAGCTTCGCTGAGTTCGCCGAGCGTCTTGCGGACCACGCCCTCGAACTCGCCGACATAGGTCTCGATCGCGCGCTGGCGCGCGGACGCGCCGGCATTGCGCTCGCTTTCCTGCGCCTCGATCTTGAGCTTGTCGGTGGCCTGCTGCTTGAAGGCCTCCAGCGCGCCGGCGAGCGCGCCGATCTCGTCCCTGCGGTCGAGATAGCCGCTGTCGACGGCGAGATCGCCCCCGGCGACCTTGAGCATGGCGTCGCGGATGGTGTTGAGCGGACGGATCACGCGGCGGCTGACCAGCATGATCGCGCCGAGGGCGAGGGCGACGGCGAGCGCGAGCAGCACGAGCTGCAGGATCAGCGCGCGCAGCGCAGCACCGCGCTGCTCCAGCGTGTGGTTCTTGGCGGCGTCGAGAGCGGTCTCGGCGACGGCAACCGCGCTGGACAGGCGGCCCACCGTCACCGGCGTCCACTGGTTCGCGGTCATTTCGGCCTTCTCGCCATTGGCGAGCGTGTTGGCCAGGCGATCGCGAAGGGCCAGATATTGCAGATCGAAATAGGCGGTCTTGGCAGCAGTCATGGCGGACGACAGGGCCGGCGGCAGCTGCATGCCCGAGGCCGACAATTCCAGCGCCTTCCACATCGCGGCCGTCCCGCCGACGAACTGGGTGTAGGCGAGGCGAGCCTCCGGCGCGATGCGGCCGCTGTTGAGTCCGAGGGAGATGATCAGCGACGCTTCACCCGCGGTGTTGCGGAGCAGCCAGGCATTCTGCTTGATCGACAGCAGCTGGTCGATCGCCGCGTCCTGGTGATTGACGGTCGCGGCCAAGGCGTTCGAGAGCTTGTCGAGCGTGTCGAGCAGGCCCTGCGTCGTCTCCATATATTCCTTCGGCAGGCCGGCGCGGCGCTGGTCCTTGGGCTTGACGACCTCCTCCCAGAACTGCTTCTGCTGCTCGCTCGCCGATTTGTAGAGGCGCGCAAGCTCCGGCACCAGCGTGCCGGACTGCGGAAACTCCATCGTCGGCAGCAGCTCCAGCGCATGTGCCATTGCCGGCATCTCGGCATCCCGGATCGCGCGCAGATATTTCTCGATCTCTGCATCCATCGGCTCGGTCGCGTTGAGGAGCCGGTTGGTGGTCGAACGGTCGGTGCGCAGATTGTGCATCGCCTTGAACAGGTCAGCGGATGCGTCGGCGATCTGCGAGATGCGGTTGGCGGTCTTCAACCGGTCCCAGGAGGCATAGGCCGTGAGCGAGAGCACAACGACCACGCAGACCGACGTGATCGCGATCACTGCCTTGAGCAGCGCGGATACGGTCAGACGATTCAGCATCGAGGTCCCCCAATTCCCATATCGAAGTTCGAGACGGCGCCCCGGCAACATCGAAAACAAAGGGGCCCGTTAGGATCGGCAATCACATGCCGTTGGCGCCTCAAGGCCAGACGGTTTCCGCATGTGAAAGGAAAAGGGTAAAGTTTTAGGCAGCCAGCCTGCTGGTAGAAATACGCATTTACTAGAAGTTGCAATGGGTTGCCGGGATGGAACCGGCGCGCGAGACTGGCGTTAGGATACCGCGTTAGCAATTTGCCAGAAGGGGGGTCCCTGCAATGCTGATTGGCGTCCTCGTCACTTTTCTCGTCGTCATCCTCGTACTCTATCTCATCAACATGCTGCCGATGGATGGCCGTGCCAAGCAGATCGCGCGCGTCATCGTCATCATCATCGGCATCGTGTCATTGTTGAAATATCTCGCGGTGTTCTAGCGACAGTATCGTAGGCGCGTAGCCCGGATGGAGCGAAGCGAAATCCGGGGTCTTGCCCCAAGCGATACTGGTCCCGGATTGCGCTTCGCTTCATCCGGGCTACCGCTACCTTCAAGCAAAGAGCCCCGGCCTGAGGCCGGGGCTTCGTTCATGCTGCGCTAATGCAGCGACTTCAGCCAGTCGTCGACGTCCTGACGAACCTGGTCCTTGGCCTTGCCGTAGCGTTCCTGGATCCGGCCTTCCAGCTGCTCGCGGCGGCCCTCGATCAATTGAAGATCGTCGTCAGTGAGCTTGCCCCATTTCTCCTTGGCCGATCCCTTGAACTGCTTCCAGTTTCCTTCGATCCGATTCCAGTCCATGACCATCTCCCATGGGTTGATGGCCGGACAACGCGAGGCGCGCGCAGCCGTTCCGCAGCGTGTCGCGACGTTTCGTCCAACAAAAAAGCCCCGGCTCGCGCCGGGGCTTCTGACGTTCCAGTGACTCAGCTCAACCCAGCGCCTTGTTATCCAAGAGCCTTGTTATCCAAGAGCCTTGTTATCCAAGAGCCTTGGCCTCGCGGCGGCGCGCGGTGAGGATGTATTCGGTATAACCGTTCGGCTGCTCGCGTCCCCTGAAGATCAGGTCGCAGGCGGCTTTGAAGGCAACGCCGTCGAAGGCAGGCGCCATCGGCTTGTAGATGGGATCGCCGGCGTTCTGCTTGTCGACGACGACGGCCATGCGCTTGAGCGATTCCATCACCTGCGCCTCGGTGATCACGCCCTGATGCAGCCAGTTGGCGAGATGCTGGCTGGAGATGCGCAATGTCGCGCGGTCTTCCATCAGGCCGACATCGTGGATGTCGGGCACCTTGGAGCAGCCGACGCCCTGGTCGATCCAGCGCACGACATAGCCCAGGATGCCCTGGCAGTTGTTGTCGATCTCCTGCTTGACGTCGTCTGGCGCCCAGTTCGACTTCGACACCGGAATGGTGAGGATGTCGGAGAGCTTTGCGCGCGGGCCACCCTTGGTCAGCTCCTGCTGGCGCGCGATCACGTTGACCTGGTGATAGTGCAGCGCGTGCAGCGTCGCGGCGGTCGGCGAGGGCACCCAGGCCGTGGTGGCGCCGGCCTGCGGATGGGCGAGCTTCTGCGCCAGCATGTCCGCCATCTTGTCGGGCGCGGCCCACATGCCCTTGCCGATCTGGGCGTGGCCGGGCAGGCCGCAGGTCAGGCCCATGTCGACGTTCCAGTCCTCGTAGGCCTTGATCCAGGCCTGCGCCTTCATCTCGTTCTTGCGGATCATCGGGCCCGCTTCCATCGAGGTGTGGATCTCGTCGCCGGTGCGGTCGAGGAAGCCGGTGTTGATGAACATGATGCGCTTGGAGGCGCGCTGGATGCAGGCCTTGAGGTTGACGGTGGTACGCCGCTCCTCGTCCATGATGCCGACCTTGAGCGTGTTCTCCGGCAGCGAGAGCATCTTCTCGACGCGGTCGAAGATCTCGCAGGTGAGCGAGACTTCGTCGGGGCCGTGCATCTTCGGCTTGACGATATAGGCCGATCCCGTGCGGCTGTTCTTGACCTTGGAGTTGCCCTTGAGGTCGTGGATGGCGAGCAGTCCGGAGACGGCGGCATCGAGCAGGCCTTCCGGAACCTCTTCGCCCTTCTCGTCCAGCACCGCGTCGGTGAACATGTGGTGACCGCAATTGCGCATCAAGAGTAGGCTGCGGCCATGCAGCTTGAGCTCGCCCTTGCCGTCAGGCGTCTTGTAGACGCGGTCGGCGTTGAGCGAACGCGTCAGCGTCTTGCCGCCCTTCTCGAAGTCCGCCGACAGCGTGCCGTTCATCAGGCCGAGCGTGTTGCGGTAGACGAGGACTTTATCTTCGGCATCGACCGCGGCGACCGAGTCTTCCATGTCCAAAATGGTCGAGACCGCGGCTTCCATGATCATGTCGGCGACGCCGGCCGGATCGTCCTTGCCGATCGTGCTGCCACGATCGATCTTCACCTCGACATGCAGGCCGTTGTTGACGAGCAGCACCGCGCTCGGCGCGGCCGCATCGCCCTGGAAGCCCGCGAATTGCGCGGCGTTCTTCAGCGCGGTCGCGTTGCCGCTCTTCAGTTTCACCGCGAGTTGGCCCGCGACGACGCTATAGGCGGTGACGTCGGTGTGGCTGCCGGTCGCCAGCGGCGCGGCCGCATCAAGGAACGCCTTGGCCTTGGCGATCACCTTGTCGCCGCGCGCCTTGTTGTAACCCTTGCCGCCCTCGGACGGATCGTGTGGAATCGCGTCGGTGCCGTAGAAGGCGTCGTAGAGCGAGCCCCAGCGCGCGTTCGCCGCGTTCAGCGCATAGCGCGCATTGGTGAGGGGCACGACCAGCTGCGGGCCGCAGATCTTGCCGATCTCCTCGTCGACATTGGCGGTCTCGACCTTCTGCGTCGCCGGCTCCGGCACGAGGTAGCCGATCTCCTTCAGGAAGGCGGTGTAGGCGTCGAGGTCGAACGCCTTGCCCTTGTTGGCACGATGCCAGTCGTCGATCTTGGCCTGCAGCGTGTCCCGCACCGCCAGCAGCGCGCGGTTCTTCGGTCCCAGGTCCTTGATGATGCCTGCAACCCCGGCCCAGAACGCATCCGGCGCGATCCCCGTTTTCGGGGCCGCTTCCTTGGCGATGAAGTCAAACAGGACGGGAGCGATCTTCAATCCGTGGGCGTCGACGCGTTTCATGATGGGCTTTCTTGTTGGAAATGGCTGTTTTTGGCTGCTTTTGACCCGACAGCAGCAAAATGCGCCCACGAGGGGCGGCTTTCGGGACCTATTAGCCCCAAAATCGGGGCGGTGAGAAGACCCCCGGGAGGTTGTCAAAATGTCAAGGAGAGGTGTGGGAGTGACGCCTTTTACAAGCAGTCGAGCCCGGCTCCCGGCCACGCACACAACTGCGCTCCCTCCCCCCTTGCGGGGGAGGGCGGGGGAGAGGGTTGGCCCAGCAAAAGGTGTCTCTGAGATCGACGGAGCGGAATGCTCTTGCTGATGGAGAGAGTCCCCGTGTGAACCCCTCTCCCTAACCCTCCCCCGCAAGGGGGGAGGGAACGCACTGCCTGTGTAGCGGCAGCGAGTGCACCAACGAGAGTGCTCCTCAAATATTCGCGGCGAGGTCCACGAGTTCGTCGAACAGCACGCCTGATGTCTTCAGCATCTGCTCGATCTCGTCCGCCGCCTCGGCCACCGTCCGCTTCGACGTGTCGATCACGAGCTCGGCCGCCTGCGGCGCCTCGTAGTCGTTGCCGATGCCGGTGAACGACGCCAGCGCGCCGGCTCTCGCCTTTTTGTAATGGCCCTTGGGATCGCGATCCTCGCAGACCTCGGCCGGGGTCGCGACATGGATCTCGCGGAACGCGGTGTCGGCGATGCGGCGTGCGGCGGCGCGATCCTCGCGCGCCGGCGAGACCGCGGCAACGATCGCGATGTGGCCGTTGCGGGCGAGGTGTGTCGCGACTTCCGCAAGACGGCGGATGTTCTCGCTGCGATCGGCGGCGGAGAAGCCGAGATCGCTGTTGAGGCCCGCGCGCAGCGTGTCGCCGTCGAGCAGGATCGGCGAGCCGCCATTGGTGAAGAGACGCCGCTCCAGCGCCTTCGCCAGCGTCGACTTGCCTGAGGCGGGCAGACCGGTGAGCCAGACCACCGCGCCGTTGTGGCGGTAGCGCGCCGAGCGCTCGTCGGGACGAAGCGCCGATTCCACCGGAACGATGTCAACAGGCACGGCGCGCTGGCCGGCATCGACCGACAGCACGAGGCCGCCGCCGGCAATGCGCCCGGAGACCTCGATCACGAGACGACCGGTGCGCGGATTCTCGGTGTAGGGATCGGTGGCAATCGGATTCGAAAGAGAAATATCGATCTCGCCGACATGGTTGCGGCCGATCGCCTTGTTCTCGCTGCTCGAGAGCTCGCCGGGGTCGACCGCCTTCTCGATGGCGACGACGGTGGCGCGGCTTTCCTTCGGCCCGCAGCGGACCAATAGCTGGTCGCCCTTGGCGAGCGGCTTGTCGTGCAGCCAGAAGATGCGCGCGCGCAGGCGGCGCGTCTCGCGCGGGGCGGTGCCGGCATGCGCGACGATGTCGCCGCGCTCGATGAACAATTCGCGGTCGAGCGTGATGCCGACCGAGCGGCCGGCTCCTTGCCGTCCCGCCACCGGCGTCACCGGCCAGCTCTCGACCGTCTTGATCTTCGCGATCTTGCCGGCCGGCATGATCACGATCTCGTCGCCGGCAATGAGGCTGCCGGATTCGATGCGGCCTGCCACGATGCGGCGGTCGTCGAACTTGTAGATCGCCTGCACGGGCAGCCGCAGCGCCAGCGCTTCGAGCGGCCGCGCGGGCTCGAGCCTGTCGAGCGCTTCGACCACGGTCGGCCCCTTGTACCAGCCGATGCGGTCGGTGCGCTCAGCAACGCCGTCGCCATCGCGCGCGGAGATCGGGATCACGGCGGTCGGCGTCACGCCGAGACCGTTGAGATGCGCGGAGATCTCGTCGCTGATGTCCTTGAAACGATCGGCCGAGAAATCCACGCGGTCCATCTTGTTGACGACGACAGCGACCTGCTTCACGCCGAGCAGATGCAGGAGATAGCCGTGCCGCCTTGTCTGGTCGCGCACGCCCTCCAGCGCGTCGATGATCAGCACCGCACCATCGGCCTGGGAAGCGCCGGTGATCATGTTGCGCAGGAATTCGGCGTGGCCGGGCGCGTCGATCAAGACGATGTCGCGCGAATTGGTGCGGAAGCGGATCTGCGTGGTGTCGATGGTGATGCCCTGATCGCGCTCGGTCTGCAGTGCATCGAGCAGGAACGACCATTCGAACGGCATGCCGCGCCGCGCGCTGACGGCTTTGAGCATCTCGAGCTTGCCGTCGGGCAGGCTGCCGGTCTCATGCAGGAGGCGGCCGACCAGCGTCGACTTGCCGTGGTCGACGTGGCCGACGATGACGATGCGCACTTGCGGACGCGTGGTGCCGTTCGGGGTCGCCGGCGAAGCGGGAGTGACGATCATGTTCATAGCCGCAAAGCGTCCTAAGGTCAGAGATAGCCGGCGACGCGAAGGCGCTCGAAGGCGTCCTCGGTCTCGTGGTCGAGCGCGCGTCCGGCGCGCTCCGGCACCTTGGTCTGCTCGAGCTCGACCAGGATCTCGTCGATGCTGGACGCCGTCGAATTCACGGGGTTGGTGATGTCCTGATCGCCGAGCGAGCGGTAGCGCTTACCGTCCTTGGCCAGATACAGCGGGATGATCGGAATGTTCTCGCGCTTGGTGTAGGCCCAGATGTCGGCCTCGGTCCAATGCAGGATCGGATGAATGCGCAAATGCGCGCCTTGCGGCGGCGAGGCGTTGAAATGATCCCAGAACTCCGGCGGCTGGTCGCGCACGTCCCAATTGCCTTCGAGCCCGCGCGGCGAGAACACGCGCTCCTTGGCGCGGGTCGCTTCCTCGTCGCGACGGATGCCGGCGATCAGGCCGTCGAAGCCGTATTTGGCGAGCGCCATCTTGAGGCCCTCGGTCTTGCGCGCGGCGGAACGGGCGGCGGGCGGCAGCGTTGGGTCGACGGCATCGATGGGCGGGCAGGGCTCGACACGCAAGTCGAGGTCCCACTCCTTCCCGTAATGATCGCGGAAGCGATACATCTCCGGAAACTTCTTGCCGGTGTCGACATGGAGAGCCGGGAACGGCATGCGGCCGAAGAACGCTTTCCGCGCCAGCCAGATCATGACGTTGGAGTCCTTGCCGAGCGACCACAGCAGGGCGATCTTCTTCAGGCGGGCGAAGGCCTCGCGAAAGATGTAGATGCTCTGCGCCTCGAGCTGGTCGAGATGGTCCATGCTGGGCGCAACATCAGCAGAAAATTCTTGCGAGCCTGAGCGGCTGGCGGAGGCCGGGCTGCTCACTCCGACAGCTGCGGAATCGTCCTTGAGAAGATGCATCTCTGCCACTTTGCGTTTGGAGGCGAATTTTCTATAGTTGCGGTGCAGAAGAGAAGAAAAAATTTTCTCTTTGCGCGCTCGAAACGACACATATATAGAAAATAATTCCAGTCAACCCCGGATGTGGGGGAAGCGAGTATCGCATGCGGTTCTTGCCGGTGTTTCTCGATCTCAAGGCCGGTCCGGTGGTTCTCATCGGCGCGGGTGAGCTTTTGCGCGCAAAACTGCGCGTGCTCACTGCTGCCGGCGCGCGCATCCGCGTGCATGCGGTCGACGGCAATCATGATCTGGGCCTTGGCTCCGAGGACGCTTCGCGCATCGAAATCGCGGCCGGCGATCCGCTGACCGCTGATCTCTCCGGCGTCATCGCCATCGTTTGCGCGGGCGCAGGCGATGTCGGCGTTGCCATGTCGGCGCGGGCGAAGGCGCTCGGCCTGCCCGTCAACGTCATGGACGATCTCGAGCATTCCAGCTTCATCTTCCCGGCCATTGTCGATCGCGGCGATGTCGTGGTCGCGGTCGGCACCGGCGGCACATCGCCGGTGGTAGCGCGGCGCGTGCGCGAGAAGATCGAGGCGCTGCTGCCGGCGCGCATCGGCGAGCTCGCCGAGTTCATTGGCACCTTCCGCAAATCCATCAACGAGCGCATCGCCGAGTTTCCGCTGCGCCGGCGCTTCTGGGAGCGCGTCGTTGACGGCCCGATCGGTGCCGCCGTGCTGGCCGGCCGCAAGGCTGAGGCGGACGCCTCGCTCAAGGCGATTTCCGATCCCTCCGATTTCGCGCGCGCCGACAAGCCGGAAGGCTCGGTCGCGCTGGTTGGCGCCGGTCCCGGCGACCCTGACCTCCTCACCATCAAGGCGCTGCGCGCACTTCAGGACGCCGACATCGTCTTCCATGATGAGCTGGTTTCGCCTGAAATTCTCGACCGCATCCGCCGCGACACCACGCGCGTGCCGGTCGGCCGCCGCGTCGGCAAGCCCGGCATCGGCCAGGACGCCATCAACAAGCGCATGATCGAGGCCGCGCAATCAGGCCAGCGCGTGGTGCGGCTGAAGGGCGGCGATCCCCTCGTATTCGGCCGCGGCGGTGAAGAAGTGGAAGCGCTGCGTGCCGCCGGCGTCGGCTATTCGATCATCCCCGGCATCACCGCAGGACTGGGTGGCGCTGCCGATTTCGAGGTGCCGCTCACTTACCGTCACGAAGCAACCCGCATCACCTTCCTTACCGCGCACAAGGCGCGCGATGCCGACTGGTCGACGCTGACCGACACGAAAATGACGGTCGTGGTCTACATGGGCATGACTGCGGCACCCGCCGTGCGCGCCGGCCTGTTCGCGGCCGGACGTTCGCCGGAAACGCCGGTCGGCGTGTTCGCCCGTGTCACGCGGCCCGATGCGCAAGGCGCGGTCGGTACGCTGCGCGATCTGCCCGAGCTCGTGCGGCGGATCCAGGGCGGTCCCGCCATCCTCATCATCGGCGACGTGGTCCGGCATGCCGGCTCGCTTCGCCGCCAAACACCCAACCAAATCATCTCTGACCTATTGGATGCAGCCGAATGACCTCTCCGCTCGAACAGAAGAAGATCAAGATCGCCGGCCCCTCGGTTGTGACCGCCAACCGCACCTGGGACGGCATCGTGGTGTACCGCACCGCCGCCAAGAGCTGGTCCGCGGACCTCTCGGAAGCTGCGATCGTGCGCAACTCCGACGAGGCCAAGGCGTTGCTTGCGGAGTCGGTGGCCGATGACGTTGGCGCCATCGGTCCCTATATCGCGCCCGTGCAGGTCGGCGAGGACGGCAAGATCCTGCCCGGCAACCTGCGCGAACAGATCCGCCGCACCGGCGTCACCATCGGACAGCCGGCCCAGGTTTAAGGCATTCTTCTATGTACGCTTACGACGAAATCGACCGCACGCTCGTCAACGAGCGCGTCTCGGAGTTCCGCGACCAGGTGAAGCGGCGCCTGTCCGGTGAGCTCACCGAGGACGAGTTCAAGATCCTGCGCTTGCAGAACGGCGTCTATCTGCAACTACACGCCTATATGTTCCGCGTCGCGATCCCCTACGGGACGCTGGCAACGAACCAGTTGCGGGCGCTGGCGCACGTCGCGCGCAAATACGATCGCGGCTACGGCCATTTCACAACGCGCCAGAACATCCAGTTCAACTGGATCAAGCTCGCCGAGCTGCCGGATGCGCTGGCTGATCTCGCCGAGGTCGGCATCCACGCGATGCAGACGTCCGGCAACAACATGCGCAACGTCACCTCGGACCAGTGGGCCGGCGTCGCGCCGGGTGAGATCGAGGATCCCCGCATCTGGTCGGAGCTGATCCGCCAGCACACCACGCTGCATCCGGAATTCTCGTTCCTGCCGCGCAAGTTCAAGATCGCGATCACCGCCTCGGACCATGACCGCGCCGCGATCAAGATCCACGACATCGGCCTGCGCCTGATCAAGAACGAGAAGGGCGAGACCGGCTTCGAGGTGCTGGTCGGTGGCGGTCTCGGCCGCACGCCGTTCATCGCCAAGACCATCAAGCACTTCGTGCATGGCCGCGACATCCTCAGCTACATCGAGGCGATCCTTCGCGTCTACAACCAGTACGGCCGCCGCGACAACATCTACAAGGCGCGCATCAAGATCCTGGTGCACGAGCTAGGCATCGAGAAATTCTCGCGCGAGGTCGAGGACGAGTGGCAGCACATCCGTAACTCCTCGCTCCAGATCGACGACGAGGTGATCGAGGACATCCGCTCGCGCTTCACCTATCCGGCCTATGAGAAGCTGCCGCACATGCCGGACGAGCTGCGCCAGGCCGCGGCCGATCCGGAGTTCGAGGCGTGGCGCAAGAACTCGGTGGCTCCGCACAAGGTGCAGGGCTATTCGATCGTCACGATCTCGCTGAAGCCGACCGGCGGGCCTCCGGGCGATGCCACGGCCGAGCAGATGGACGCGCTCGCTGACCTCGCCGACAAATATTCCTTCGGCGAGATCCGGGTCGGCCATGAGCAGAATCTGGCGCTGCCGCACGTCGCCAAGCGCGATTTGCCGGCGCTGTGGAAGGCGCTCGACAAGCTTGGCCTTGCGACGCCCAACGTCAATCTGATCACCGACATCATCGCCTGCCCCGGGCTCGACTATTGCTCGCTGGCGAATGCGCGCTCGATCCCGATCGCGCAGGAGCTGACGCGGCGCTTTGCCAATCACGAGCTCGCCAACCTGATCGGGCGGCTGCACATCAACATCTCCGGCTGCATCAATGCCTGTGGCCATCACCATGTCGGTCATATCGGCATTCTCGGCGTCGAGAAGAACGGCGAGGAGGTCTACCAGATCACCATCGGCGGCCGCGCCGACGAGAACGCCGCGCTCGGCACCCTGATCGGTCCCGGCGTCAAGTTCGACGAGGTCGCCGACGTCATCGAGGACGTCGTGGAGGCCTATCTGGCGCTGCGCGAGCGTCCGGAAGAATTGTTCATGGACACGGTGAAGCGCCTCGGTGTCGAACCCTTCAAGGAGCGCGTCTATGCCACTCGTTAACGGCGGAAAGATCGCCGACGACAGCTTCGTCAAGCTCGCCGTCGACACCCCGCTGCCCGAGGGCGGCGACATCCTGGTGCCGGCCGAGCGCTTTCTCGGCGAGGCCGACGGGCTGCTCAAGCGCTCGGGCAAGGTCGGCGTGATCTGGCCGAACAATCGCGACATCGCCGAGCTTGTGCCGTATCTCGGCAAGATCGCCGCGGTTGCGCTGGTGTTCCCGACCTTCCGCGACGGGCGCGCCTACAGCCAGGCGCGGCTGCTGCGCGAACGCTACAATTATCGCGGCGAGCTGCGCGCGACGGGACAGGTGCTGCGCGACCAGTTCGTTTTCATGCTGCGTGCCGGCTTCGATTCCTTCGAGGTCAAGAAGCAGGCCGACGCGGAAGCCTTCATGCAGACCGCCAAGCGCTATTCGGTGTTCTACCAGCCGACCGGCGACGGCCGTATCACGGCGCTGCACCGGCGCATGCAGCTGCGTCACTCCGAAGGTGTCGGCACGTGAACGCGATCGCGCCTCAGGTTTCGTCCATCTCTGCGCTGCCTTCGGCGGAGGAGCTCGATCGCGCCTTGCGCGATGCCTCGCCCGCGGAGGTCATCGCCGCGGCGGTGAAGACGGTCGGGCGCGAGAAGCTTGCGCTGGTGTCGTCCTTCGGCACGGAATCGGCGACGCTCTTGAAGGTGATGGCGGATGTCGATCCTGCGATCCCGGTGGTCTTCCTCGATACCGGATGGCTGTTCGAGGAGACGCTGGCCTATCGCGACACACTGATCGCGGCGCTGGGCCTGAAGGACGTGCGCTCGATCAAGCCGTCGGAGGAGACGCTGTCGCGCGAGGATCCCGACCGCGACCTCTGGTTCTCCGATCCCGATGCCTGCTGCCGCATTCGTAAGGTCGAGCCGCTGGCGCGCGCGCTGAAGCCGTTCGACGCCTGGCTCAACGGCCGCAAGCGCTTCCAAGGCAATGCACGCGCCGATATTCCCGTCGTCGAGATCGACGGTGCGCGGTTGAAGTTCAACCCGTTCGCTAATGTCTCGCGCGAGGAACTCGAGGCGATCTTCGTCCGCGCCAAATTGCCGCGTCATCCACTGGCTGCCTCCGGTTTCCTGTCGGTTGGGTGTATGCCTTGCACCAGCAGAACGGCCGAGGGCGAGGATGCGCGCGCCGGTCGCTGGCGCGGCCGGTCGAAGACGGAATGCGGCATCCACACGATGAAGATTTCGTAGCACAGTTGAGCTGCCCGGCTGCGAACAAGAAAATCCGGTTCCGTTGACTTAAGAGCGTTTCGCCCCGAGTTATGCCTGCCATCGATGACGCCGATGTCGTCGAGGTGAATGGAGATGGACATGATGCGCCGTATCGTTCCGCTCGTGGCAGGACTGCTTTGGGCAAGCTCGGCTCTCGCCGCTGACATCAATCTTCTGAACGTGTCGTACGATCCGACGCGTGAGCTCTATGCCGAGTTCAACAAGGCGTTTGCGGGCGCCTATCAGAAGGAGACCGGCAAGAGCGTCGAGATCAAGCAGTCGCATGGCGGCAGCGGCTCGCAGGCGCGTAGCGTGATCGACGGCTTGCAGGCCGATGTGGTGACGCTGGCGCTCGCCTACGACATCGACGCGATCGCGAACAAGGGCCTCACCGCGGCCGACTGGCAGAAGCGGCTGCCGCAGAATTCATCACCCTACACTTCGACCATCGTCTTCCTGGTGCGCAAGGGCAATCCCAAGGGCATCAAGGACTGGGACGACCTGCTCAAGGCGGGCGTTGCCGTGATCACCCCGAACCCGAAGACGTCGGGTGGCGCGCGCTGGAATTATCTCGCCGCCTGGGGCTTTGCGCAGAAGAAGTACGGCTCGGCCGACAAGGCCAAGGACTTCATCGGAAAACTCTACCAGCAGGTTCCGGTGCTGGACACCGGTGCGCGCGGCGCCACCGTGACCTTCGTCGAGCGCGGTGTCGGCGACGTGCTGCTCGCCTGGGAGAACGAGGCGTTCCTCGCGCTGAAGGAGTTCGGCGCGAACAAGTTCGAGATCGTGGCGCCGCCCCAGTCGATCCTCGCCGAGCCGCCGGTCGCGATCGTGGACAAGGTTTCCGACAAAAAGGGCTCGCGCAACGCCGCCGACGCCTACCTTCAGTACTGGTACACCAAGGAGGGGCAGGAGATCGCCGCGCGCAACTTCTACCGTCCGCGCGACGCCGAGATCGCCAAGAAGTACGAAAACGCATTCGCCAAGGTCGAGCTGTTCACGATCGACGACGTCTTCGGCGGCTGGACCAAGGCGCAGAAGGAACATTTTGCCGACGGCGGCGTTTTCGATCAGATTTACAAGAACTGATCGGGCGCCGACGTAGGAGGCTTTAGCAGGGGGCCTGGTGAGCGCACTCGCAGCACGACGCCGGACATTGCCGGGCTTCGGTCTCACGATGGGACTGACGCTTTCCTGGCTGTCGATCATCATCCTGATTCCGCTCGCCGGCCTGTTCCTGAAATCGTTCGAGCTCAGTCCCGAGCAGTTCTGGAACATCCTCTCCAGCCGCCGTACCCTGAACGCCTTGCGGGTGTCGTTCGGCCTCGCCTTCGCGGCGGCCTGCGTCAATCTGGTGATGGGCAGCATCATCGTCTGGGCGCTGGTGCGCTACCGCTTTCCCGGACGACGCATCTTCGACGCCATCGTGGACGTGCCGTTCGCGCTGCCGACGGCGGTGGCCGGCGTCGCGCTGACCGCGCTGTTCGCCGAGAAGGGCTGGCTGGGCGCGCCGCTCGCTGCGCTCGGCATCAAGGTGGCGTTCACGCCGGTCGGCATCTTCGTCGCCATGATCTTCATCGGCATCCCCTTCGTAGTCCGCACCGTGCAGCCGGTGCTCCAGGATCTCGACCCCGAGATCGAGGAGGCCGCGGGCAGCCTGGGGGCCAGCCGCTGGCAGACCATCATCCGCGTGATCCTGCCCTCGCTGGCGCCAGCGCTGCTCACCGGCCTTGCGCTGGCCTTCGCCCGCGCCGTCGGCGAATACGGCTCGGTGATCTTCATTGCCGGCAATCTGCCGAACGTCTCCGAGATTGCGCCGCTTCTGATCGTGATCCGCCTCTCCGAATTCCGCTATGCCGATGCGACCGCCATCGCGGTGGTCATGCTCGTCGTGTCCTTCGTCGTCATCTTCGCCGTCAACCGGCTCCAGCGCTGGGCGCAGAGCCGGATTCCGGCGCGCTGAGGAGGGATGCGATGACGATGCAGATCGCAGATACCGTGTCGCTCTCGGCTTCCGATGCCAAGGCCCGTGAAAAAGCGCGCGCGCATGCGGCGGCCGCGCGTGACAATCTCCGCACCGAGCCGCGCGCGGTGCGCATCGCCATCATCACGCTGGCGATCATGTTTCTCACAGTCTTCGTCGTGCTGCCGCTGGTCGTCGTGTTCGCGCAGGCGTTTTCGCGCGGCATCCTCGCCTATCTCGCCGCGCTCGCCGAGCCGGAGGCGATGGCGGCGATCAGGCTGACGTTGATCGTCGCGGCGATCTCGGTCGGCCTCAATCTCGTGTTCGGTCTCGTCGCCGCCTGGGCAATCGCCAAGTTCGAGTTCAAGGGCAAGACCTTCCTGATCACACTGATCGATCTGCCGTTCTCCGTCAGTCCGGTGATCTCGGGCCTCGTCTTCGTGCTGCTGTTCGGCGCGCAAGGTTATTTCGGCGGCTGGCTCAGGGACCACGACATCCAGATCCTGTTCGCTGTGCCCGGCATCGCGCTTGCGACCACCTTCGTGACTTTCCCCTTCGTCGCGCGCGCGCTGATCCCGTTGATGCAGGAGCAGGGCACGCAGGAGGAGGAGGCCGCGATCTCGCTCGGCGCCTCGGGCCTGCAGACCTTCTTCCGCGTCACGCTGCCCAACATCAAATGGGGCGTGCTCTACGGCGTTCTGCTCTGCAACGCCCGCGCGATGGGCGAGTTCGGCGCGGTCTCGGTCGTCTCCGGCCACATCCGCGGCGAGACCAACACCATGCCGCTCTTGGTCGAGATCCTCTACAACGAATACCAGTTCGTCGCCGCCTTCGCGATCGCCTCGCTGCTGGCGATGCTGGCGCTGATCACGCTGATCGCAAAAACCGTCCTCGAACGTCATCTCGACGAAGGAGAAGACGCAAGTGACCATTGAAGTCAGGAATCTCGTCAAGAAGTTCGGCAGCTTTGCCGCTCTCGACAGTGTCGACCTCAAGGTCGACAACGGCGAATTGCTGGCGCTGCTCGGGCCGTCCGGCTCCGGCAAGACCACCCTGCTGCGCATCATTGCCGGTCTCGACTGGCCGGATTCCGGCGAAGTCTCCTTCAACGGGGAGGACGCGCTGGCCCAGGGCGCGCGCGAGCGCCATGTCGGCTTCGTGTTCCAGCACTATGCGCTGTTCCGCCACATGACCGTGTTCGAGAACGTCGCCTTCGGCCTGCGCGTGCAGCCGCGCGCGGTCCGCAAGGACGAAGCGACGATTCGTGCGCGCGTAAAAGAGCTGCTCGATCTCGTGCAGCTCGACTGGCTCGCCGACCGCTATCCGAGCCAGCTTTCCGGCGGCCAGCGCCAGCGCATCGCGCTCGCCCGCGCTCTGGCGATCGAGCCGCGCATCCTGCTGCTCGACGAGCCCTTCGGTGCGCTCGATGCCAAGGTGCGGAAAGAACTGCGCAGATGGCTGCGCTCGCTCCACCACGAGATCAACGTCACCTCGATCTTCGTCACCCACGACCAGGAGGAGGCGCTCGAGGTCGCCAACCGCGTCGTGGTGATGGACAAGGGCCGGATCGAGCAGATCGGCTCGCCCGACGACGTCTATGAAACCCCGGCGACGGCCTTCGTGCATGGCTTCATCGGCGAATCCATCGAGCTGCCGGTCCAGGTCGATGGCGGCGTGATCAGGCTTGGCGACCGGCCGCTTCAGCTCGCGGCGGAGGGCCTGGCGCCTGGCGCGTCAAAGCTGTTCGTACGGCGACATGACATGCTGGTCGGCCCGCCCGGCACCGGCGCGTTCGAGGGCGCGGTCCAGCACGTCCGCAATTTCGGCCCGGTGCAGCGGGCCGAGGTCGCGCTGTCAGGCGGCGAAACCATCGAGATCGACGCCCCCCGCGACAAGGAACTGCGCGCCGGCGACACCATCGGCCTCAATCCCCGCCGCTACCGGATCTTTGCGGGCTGAGGCCCCGTCATTCCGGGTTCGCGCTAGCGCGGGCCCCGGAATGACAGCGACGATTTTCCTCAAAATTCACCTTTCAGCCACGGTTGGTATGCAACAACGGCCCCTCATTGGGGGCCTCGATTCATGCGCGCTGCGGCCGCAATTTTCATCACTTTGCTGCTCGCCGGCTGTGCCGGCAACGAAGCACCGGTCCAGCAGCCGTCGATGTATACCGACATGGCGGTCCCGGGCGCCCAGCTCGACGCGCAGGCCGCCGCGGTGATGATCTCGCAATACCGCCAGAACAACATGCTCGGCACAATCGTGGTCGATCCCGACCTGATGCGGCTCGCCGAATCCCAGTCCCAGGCCATGGCGGCGGCCAACAAGATGGACCACGACGTCCGCGCGCCGCTGGCCAAGCGCCTTGCCACCGGAGGCTATCCGGCCACGGTTGCCGTCGAGAACGTCTCGGCCGGCTATCATACGCTGGCGGAAGCGTTTTCCGGCTGGCGCGACTCGCCTCCACACCGCGCCAACATGCTCAAGAGCGGTGTCACAAAATTGGGCATTGCGGCGAGCTATGCTCCGGGCACCAAGTACAAGGTGTTCTGGACCATGATCCTGGCGTCGACCGAGCCCCGATAAGCCAGACTTGATCCCCGGATGCATTGACGCCGCGGCGGACTGTCGCCACGGTGGCGCGCCATTTGCTGTTGTTCCCTTATGCTATTGTTCCCTTATGACCGATCATAGCCCGGAATCCGCCAGCGTCCCCGCCAATGCGCAACGCGTCCTGGTCCTGCAGGGCGGCGGCGCGCTCGGCTCCTATCAGGCCGGCGCCTTTCAGGCGCTATGCGGCTACGGCTTCGAGCCGGATTGGGTCGCCGGCATCTCCATCGGCGCGATCAACGCCGCCATCATCGCCGGCAATGAGGGCCACACCCGCGTCAAGCGGCTGAAGGAATTCTGGGAAATGGTCTCGGCGCCGGTGCCGTGGAAGCCGGTCGGCAAGAGCGATCACAGCCGCGAGCTGTTCAACTCGACGAGTGCGGCGCTGATCGCCACTTTCGGCGTGCCCGGCTTCTTCGTGCCGCGCGTCCCGCCCGCGCCGATGTGGCCGCCGGGCCATCCCGAAGCCGAGAGCTATTACGACACCGCGCCGCTGAAGAAGACGCTGGAGCGGCTGGTCGATTTCGACCGGATCAACGATCTCAAGACGCGCTTCTCCGTCGGCGCCGTCGGCGTCACCTCGGGCAACTTCAAATATTTCGACAATTACGAGTTCAAGAAGCTCGGCAAGAAGATCGGCCCCGAGCACATCATGGCCTCCGGCGCGCTGCCGCCGGGCTTTCCCTCCGTGATCATCGACGGCGAGCATTACTGGGACGGCGGCATCGCCTCCAATACCCCGCTCGATTACGTGCTCGATGCAGAGCTCGCGCGCGACATGCTGATCTTCCAGGTCGATCTGTTTTCCGCCCGCGGCGATTTGCCGAATTCGCTGCTCGAGGCCACCGAGCGCGAGAAGGACATCCGCTTCTCCAGCCGCACGCGCATGAATACGGACAAGAACAAGCAGATCCACAACGCGCGACGGGCGGTGCGCGACCTGATTTCCAAATTGCCCGATTATCTCAAGAACGACCCTTCCGTCGAATTCCTTGCCAAGGCAGCACGTGAGAGCACCGTCACGGTGGTGCATTTGATCTACCGCAGCAAGAACTACGAATCCTCGTCCAAGGACTACGATTTCTCGCATGTCGCCATGGTCGAGCATTGGGAAGCCGGCGTGCGCGACGTGCATCTGTCGATGCGCCACAAGGACTGGCTCGAGCAGCCGCAGTCCGGCGAGACCATGGTGACCTACGATCTCACGGGGGACGTCACCGCGCCCCCGCCAAAAAGGAGCGAATGACATGGGTACTTTGTCAGGCAAGAACGCCGTCGTCACCGGTTCGACCAGCGGCATCGGACTCGCCTACGCGCGCGGCTTCGCGGCTGCCGGCGCCAACGTCGTCATCAACGGCTTCGGCTCGCCCGAGGACATCGAGAAGGAGCGCGCCAAGATCGAATCCGATTTCGGCGTCAAGGCGGTTTACTCGCCCGCCGACATGACCAAGCCCGCCGAAATCGCCGGCATGATTGCGCTCGGCGAGAAGTCGTTCGGCTCGGTCGACATCCTCGTCAACAACGCCGGCATCCAGTTCGTCTCGCCGATCGAGGAATTCCCGCCGGAGAAGTGGGACCAGATCATCGCGATCAACCTGTCCTCGGCCTTCCATGCCATCCGCGCCGCCGTGCCCGGCATGAAGAAGAAGGGCTGGGGCCGCATCATCAACACCGCCTCGGCGCACTCGCTGGTCGCCTCGCCCTTCAAGTCGGCCTATGTGTCGGCCAAGCACGGCATCGCCGGCCTGACCAAGACAGTGGCGCTCGAGGTCGCGACCCACAAGATCACCTGCAACTGCATCAGCCCCGGCTATGTCTGGACCCCGCTGGTGGAGAAGCAGATCCCCGACACGATGAAGGCGCGCGGCCTGACGCGCGAGCAGGTCATCAACGATGTGCTGCTCGACGCGCAGCCGACCAAGGAGTTCGTCACCTCCGAGCAGGTCGCAGCGCTGGCGCTGTTCCTGTGCAGCGACGATGCCGCGCAGATCACCGGCACCAACCTGTCGATCGATGGCGGCTGGACCGCGGAGTAAGCACGCGATGCCGTAGGGTGGGCAAAGGCGCGCCAGCGCCGTGCCCACCATCTTTTTCTGATCGAGAGAAATGGTGGGCACGCTCCGCTTTGCCCACCCTACGAGAGCGAGAATGAGGCGGCGGTCGCCTCGCTCAATGCGTCCAGGCCAGCGCCGTCACGATGGCCGACGACAAATTCAGCTCCGCGAACATGATCTTGCCGGCGACCACGAACAGCACGCTGGCAAGGGTCAGGCGCAGCACCGTCTCGGGGACGCGTGTCGCGCTGTAGCTGCCGACGATGATGCCGGGCAGTGAGCCAAGCAGCAGCACGCCCATCAGCGCCCAGTCGACATCGCCAAGCGCCCAGTGCCCGATCCCGGCCACCAGCGTCAGCGGCACGGCATGGGCGATGTCGGAGCCGACGATGGTTGCCATCGGCAGGCGCGGGTAGAGCAGCAGCAGCACGGTCACGCCGACGGCGCCGGCGCCGACCGACGAAATCGAGACGAGCACGCCGAGCACGATGCCCGTGATGACGGTCGCAACCGCCGTGGTGCGATCGTCGACCTGCTCCAGTCTCCTGCGATAGCGCTCCATGATCGCCTTGCGGAAGATCAGCGACGTGGCGGTCAGCAGCAGTGCGAAGCACAGCACCAAATTGACCAGGCTGCGCTCGGTATCGCTTTTGAGATCGAGCTTCCACAGCACCAGCAGCGTCAACGCGCTGGCCGGAATGCTGCCGCAGGCAAGCCGCAGCACCGCCGGCCAGTGTACGCTGCGCGACCAGCCATGCACGATGCTGCCGCCGGTTTTGGTGGCGGCGGCGTAGAGCAGGTCGGTGCCGACGGCGGTGGAAGGATGGACGCCGAACAGCAGGATCAGCAGCGGCGTCATCAACGAGCCGCCACCCACGCCGGTCATCCCGACAAGCAGGCCGACGCCGAATCCGGAGGCGACATAAAGCGGATCAATCATGGTCTCGGGAATCTTAGGTTTATCTCGTCAGTTGGGCAATACGACGTAGAATAAACTTTCCCTGAGGCGCAACTAGTTGGAGGGAATAAGAAAAATCATGCTGCGGGTCGGGTGCCGGTAGTCATTCCATCCAACCTGCCGCTCTCCTGCGAAACGGCCGTTTCGTCCCGTCCGCGTAGACTAGGGCAGGATTGCACAGTTCGTTGGCGAAGAAATCTTGCGGAGACCGCTTTAACCTCACTCTCGGTAGCAACCTCGCCGCGATCTATGGAGGCCAAGGCGGCATCGATCATCCGCAGTTCATCCGCGGTGGCATAATACTCGCCTCCGCCCGGCTCGTCTTGAGGAGTGACTGTCTGGTCGGACTTCGTCATGGCCTGAAGTCTATCAGAGCGTCGCAGCAGGCTCTACCGCACCAAATGGCTAACGTCCGAACGCCAGCACGTGCAGGCCGAGGCGCTGCCGCACGATCCAGAACAGCAGCACCGTCTCGAAGCTCAGCGAGATCGAGGTCGCTGCCGCCGCGCCATGGCCGCCGTAGCGCGGCACCAGGATCAGGCAGAGCACGAGGTTCATCACGAAGGCCAGCGCGTAGGCGAGCGCGCAGATCTTCTGCTCGCCGAGCATGTTGAGCAGGCGCTCGACCGGCCCGATCGCGGCGCGCACCACGAGGCCGATCGCGGCGACGAACATGATGTCGTAGCCAACCACGAATTGCGGCCCGAACAGCCAGAGCAGTGGCCTGCCGAGCGCGAGCAGCACGATGGTCGCCGCCAGCGACGGCCAGAACGTCCAGTTGATGGCATGCGCGACGTAAGCCGACAGCCGCGCCTTGTCGCCGCTGGCGTTGTATTCCGCGAAGCGATGCGCCGTCGTCGCCGACATCGCGTAGTGGATGAACGAGACCAGCGCCAGTGTCTTCACCACGGCGAAATAGACGCCGACCTCATCGGACGGCCGGAACTGCTGCAGCACCAGCACGTCGGTATAGGACAAGAGCAGGTAGAAGCTCTCCACCAGCAGGATCGGCAGCGACACGGCGAGCCAGCCGCGCACGTCGTAAGCCCTGGGACCCGGCTCGATGTGGTCGGCGAGCTTGCGGTTCAGGACCACCATTTGCCCGGTCATCGCGATCCACACCGCGCCCAGGCTCGCGACCATCGCGGCGACCGCGCCGAGATGGTAGCCGAGCAGGAAGGCAGCGCCAGTGATGCCGATGATCAGAGCCTGGCGGATGATGAATTGCGGCATCAGGCCGAGCTGCATCCAGTCGTGTGAGCGCGCGATGCCGTCCTGGGTGTTGGCGACGACGAAGGCCGGCAGCGTCATGCAGCCGATATAGAGCGGCAACACCTCGGCCGGATCGATCCAGGGCGACAGCAGCCTGACGATGCCGGCAAGTCCGAGCGACACCAGCGTGGAGGCGGCAAAGGTCAGCCAGCGGCTGCCGGAGAGGAAGCCGCGCAGCAGCGCATGCGCGCCGCTCGTGCGGTACTCCGGAATGATCTTTTGCGCGGAGGCCGAGATGCCGAAATCCATCATGCTGCCGAGCAGCAGCACCCAGGTCCAGACATAGACATAGATGCCGTAGTCAGACGTGCCCATCCAGCGCGCCAGCAGCACCTGCGAGACATAGGCAAGGCCTGCGCTGATCACGCGGATGATGAAGATCGTACCCGCCAGCCGCCGCGTCAGCGACGCCTCGCTCGATCCGCCCGTGAGCTTTGCCCGCAGCCGCGCGATCAGCCCGGCCGGTCCGGTCGTTGCGGGTTGTGCATCCATCACGGCCACGTCGAGGTCCCCAAGCATCCCGCACCAAGCGCCGCATGCTGCGGCAGCCTTTGACCTAGCAACCATTCGTTAAGATACGGTTGGGTCAACCATGTTGTCCCGGCCCTAGGGCGCGTACGCATGAACTGGCGCGGTGGTCAGGCCGAGTAAGAGGTGAGTGCTGTGCCGAGAGGGGCCAGCGACCATCGGCTGGAAGACAAGCGTCTGGTCGCCTCCACGTTGGCCCACTCAGGACGACAACCACGGTCGGGCATGAAACAGGCGGCCCTTTGGGGCCGCCTGACGTAGCCCAAGTGCGGATGGGTTATTGGCAGAGATGCTGGCGACCGTCGGCACCCTTGTAAGTGGTGCCAGGCCTGCAGACGATGCCGTTGCGAGCGGCATATGCAGACCAGCTGCCGTTCCAGCCGTAACCGCCGCCGACGCCGCCGCCATACATGGCGTAGGAATTGCCCCAGCCGCCGGGATTGCCCCAGCTGCCGGCGGCGGGAGCGCCTACTGGCGCCGACTGTTGATACGCCGTTCGACGAGATGCTTGCCGATACCGAGGGCCGGCGGGGGTACTGCCGGTTCCAAGACCCGTGCAGTTGGCGAATTCAGCTTGGCAGAGATCCGGATTGGATTGGGCCCACTGCGCTGGTGCAGCAGAACTGAACAAGGCGGATGCCGCAACCACGGCCGCGCCAAGAATCCTTAGCATCATGGCTTGCTCCTTGTGGTTCGACGTGGCGCTGATTGCCACGTCTGGCAGAGCCTATACGACGCTTACGAGACTGACCATGCTGCTCGGCATCGCCAAAATTGGGACTGCTCTGGGTCCACGAACGGTAATGCTCTGGCTGATCGTGAGATTTCCGCTTGAGCGTCAGAGGCCGACGTCTGCGCTTCTCGAGTACACGTTCTCGTGTGCAATATGCACGGGAGCGGGGACGATCGGGAAACATCATTCCAGGTTCGTATTGAACTCGTACGACTTCTCCGGCCCAACCAGCGTGAACTTCAGCGCTGCGCCCTCGGCCTTGGCGCCTGGCGGCAGCCCGTCGAGCTCAAATGAGAAGCGCTTCACGCCGGGCGGGCTGGGCTCGACCGGCGCGGGGATCGGCAACGACCAGTCGGGCGTCGGCCCTTCGACGAACAGATTGACGTTGCGGCCATCAGGCACAATCACGTCGACCACCACATTCTTGGCCCCGTCGCGCTTGATGTCGCGGATGGTGAGCGGATTGGGATCACCGATCGTGGCGGGCTTGGGCACGGTGTCGAGTGCGGCACGCAGGTTCGCGTCCTCGGTCGATGCGACGCTGTTGAAGCCGAGCTCGGCATTGGCCTCGACGGGTATGCAGAGTTTTTCGCACACCGCGTAGTTGATCTCGGCACGCAGCGTCACCGGCTTGTCGGCGGACTTGGCGACGATGCGCAGCGGCAGCACGATCTGGTCGTGATAGCCGATCGAATGGCCGCCCGCGCCGTCGTCGAACTTCAGCGGCGCCGGCCACATCACCGTCACCGCTTCGACATTTTCTGATTTCGAGAAGTCGAACCGCGGCGGAACGCCGGAATCGCCGGGCATGCGCCAATAGGTCTTCCAGCCGGGCTGGAGCTGGAAGGCGATACCGCCGAGCAGCACGGCGCCGCTACGCGATCCCGCCAGCAGCCGCACTGCGGAATGTCCGTCGCGCTGCCAGGGCGAGGCGTCGTCGGCGCGCACGGCAAGCGCCGACGCAAGCAGGGTTGTCGCGACGCCAATCGCCGCACGCAGGGGAACTCTTGTCAGCATAGCACGTCTTTACAGGGTCACACCTGGGCAAACCATTGAATTGCTTGTGATGCATGCACTCGAATCAAATCTCTGCAAGCCTTGATTTGACAGCGGCTAGGTCCGACATCAGGATAGGAATTGAAACCGGAGTGCTTCAGCGATGGCTCCCACTGGCAAGAGGACGGGCGAAAGCACCCGCGGCGCGGGCGCCGGGCTCCCCAATTCGGCCGGTTATCTCGACGGCCGACTCCTGATCGCGATGCCCGTGATGGGCGATCCCCGTTTCGAGCGCTCGGTGATCTATCTCTGTGCCCACTCGGCCGAAGGCGCCATGGGCATCATCGTCAACCACCCGGCCGGCAGCATCGATTTCCCCGAGCTGTTGCAGCAGCTCGGCATCATCAAGAAGGGCGAGCACATCAAGCTGCCGGGGAACGCCGAGAGCATGAAGGTGCTGCAAGGCGGTCCCGTCGATACCGGCCGCGGCTTCGTGCTGCATTCCAGCGACTTCTACATCGAGAAGGCGACGCTGCGGATCGACGACGGTGTCTGCCTCACCGCGACCGTCGACATCCTGCGCGCGATCGCCAATGGCTCCGGCCCCAAGCACGCCATCCTCGCGCTCGGCTATGCCGGCTGGGCACCGGGCCAGCTCGAGACCGAGATCCAGAGCAATGGCTGGCTGCATTGCGATGCCGACGCCGACCTGATCTTCGGCGACGACGTCGACGAGAAATACGGCCGCGCCCTGCGCAAGATCGGCATCGATCCCGGCATGCTCTCGAACGAGGCGGGGCACGCGTAGCTGGCGTTGAGTGTAGCTCAGCTCCCACCACGTCATTGCGAGGAGCGAAGCGACGAAGCAATCCAGAATCCCGACGCGGTGGGATTCTGGATTGCTTCGCTTCGCTCGCAATAACGGAGTGTGTTGAAGCGCCCGCGCCCTGTCGTCGGCATCTCTGCAGTTGCTGCCTTTTCACCACGACGGCCGGGCCTACTCCGCCGCCTGCTGCTGCACCGTCGGCTCGGTCCCTGCGACCGTCGCCCTGCGCATGTCGCGGGGCTGGGACTGGTCGTAGCGGCGGACGCGGTGCATGGTCTGGCGGTTGTCCCACATCACGAGATCATGCAGCTTCCATTTGTGCACGTAGACGAACTCTGCTTGCGTCGCGTGTTCATTCAGATCGCGCAGCAAGAGGCGTCCCTCCGGCACGCTCATGCCGACCACCTTGCCGGCATGCGATGAGAGATACAGCGACTTGCGGCGATGCACGGGATGCGTCCGCACCAGCCGTTGCAGCACCGGCTTGAACATCTCCTTCTCTTCGTCGGTGTACTCGGTGAAGCCGAGCGATCCGCGCGAATACATCAGCGAGTGCTCGCAGAGGAGGTCCTGGATCTCCGCCCTGGTCTCCTCGTCGAGCGCGTCGTAGGCCGCGCGCATGTCGGCGAACTCGGTGTTGCCGCCCTTCGGATTGACCACCCGCGCGGACAGCAGCGAGAATTTTGCCGGAATGGGGCGGAACGAGCTGTCGGAATGCCACAGGCAGTTGCCGAGGTTGAACAGATGCGCGCGGCTATCCTTCGCCAGCGGCTTGCCGTCCTTGCCGAGATTGGAGACGTCGTTGAGGCCGGACTGCAGCCGGTAATCCTTTTCCTTGGTCACGGTGCCGCCGCGCGCGTCCTCGCGCTGGCCGAAATTCAGCGCGAAGGCCATCTGCTGCTCGTCGTTGATGTCCTGGTCGTGGAAGACCAGCACCGCGTATTTGTCCATGGCAGCCTCGACCTCGCGCGCCTCGTCAGGTGTGAGAGGCTTGCGCAGATCGAGGCCGGACACCTCGCCCACAAAATGTTTCTGAAGCTGCCGGATGGCGATCGTCATGACGTTCTCTCCCGCGTGCCGCGAACGGTTGGTCCCGTTCTGTCGGTGAAAAAGCTACTCCTGCGTCCGACGATGTCAACGCTTCGAGCGCATGGCAGCCCGTAGCCCGGATGGAGCGTAGCGAAATCCGGGAAGGTCTTTCCGCGAGGTGAGACCCCCGGACTACGCTGCGCTCCATCCGGGCTGCGATCCTTTAACAGCTCTCACGCGTTGCGCGCCATCAGCCCGCCGTCGACCGGGATCACAGCGCCGGTCAGGAAGGACGCCGCCGGCAGGCACAGGCTCAGCGTCATATGCGCGACCTCTTCGGGGTCGCCGTAACGGCCGAGTGCGGTGCGGCGCTTGGCGTAGATGGTCTTGTGCTCCTCGGAAATGCGGTCGGTGATGGCGGTGCGGATCGGGCCCGGGCAGATGCAGTTGACGGTGATGCCTTCACGGCCGAGCTCGACCGCGAGCGAACGGGTGAGGCTCGCGACGCCGCCCTTCGCCGCCGAATAGGGGCTGTGCAATGCGGTGGCGCCGAGCGCCTCGGTGGAAGCGATGTTGACGATGCGCGGGCTCTTCGACCGGCGCAAATGCGGCAGCGCGGCGCGGATGATGCGCGGATGCGCCGTCAGCATCACGGCGATGCCCTTGGCCCAGGCGTCCTCGTAAGCTTCGTCATCGATCGCAACGCGCACGGAGATGCCGGCATTGTTGACGACGATGTCGAGCCCGCCGAAATGCGCGGCGACATCGCCGACCACGCGCTTGATCTCGCTGGCGTCGGCAACGTCGAGCTTCCACGCCTTCGCTGTTCCGCCGCTCGCCGCGATCTCCTTCGCGACGGACAATCCACCCTGCTCGTCATAATCGGTGACAGCGACGTTCGCGCCCTCGCTTGCGAACACGCGTGCGGTGGCGCGCCCCATGCCGCTGGCAGCTCCGGTGACGAGAACGGTCAGGCCCTTCACGGAGCGGCTGAGCTCTTTGAACTCGGACATGCTGTTTCCTCGCTGCGTTTTGCTTGTTGTTATGAGATTGACAAGGCTGGCATCGATCCGCAGAGAGGTCAAACAAGCAAGACAAAATGGGAGGCCGCGATGGCGAACGAGCTGGATTTTTCAGGCAGGCAGGTGCTGGTCGTCGGCGGTTCCAGCGGCATCGGCAACGGCATCGCACAGGCCTTTCGCAGCCGGGGCGCAGCTGTCGCCGTTTGCGGCACGCGTGCTCACGCAACGGAATATTCAGCCGAAGAAGGCTCCGATCTCACCGGTCTTTCCTATGCGCAGCTCGACGTCAGCAATGCCGCTGCGATCGAAGCGTTCAAGCCGTCGTTCGATCGGCTCGACATCCTGGTGCTCGCGCAGGGCGCGGTGATCTATCGCCGCGGCGAGTTCGAGATGAGCGGCTTCCGCAAGGTCGTCGAGGTCAATCTGATGAGCCTGATGGCCTGCGCCACGCGGTTTCATTCCATGTTGCGGGATGCGAAGGGCGCGCTGATCATGGTGTCCTCGACCGCCGCCTTTCATTCCACGATGGGCAATCCCGCCTACAACGCCTCGAAGACCGGCGCGGTCGGATTGACGCGCACGTTGGGCGAGGCCTGGGCCGAGGACGGCATCCGCGTCAACGGCATTGCGCCCGGCCTCGTCGACACCAAGATGACGAAGGTGACGACTGACAATCCCAAGCGGCTCGAAGCGGCGCTGTCGCGCATTCCGCTGCGGCGACTGGGCACGCCGGCCGACATGGCAGGCGCAGCCTTGTTCCTGGCCTCGCCGCTGTCGTCCTACATCATCGGCCAGACGCTGGTCGTTGATGGCGGTCTGATCTTGTAGAGGATCCCGTAGCGCGGATGGAGCGCAGCGCAATCCGGGGTCGTTCAATACGACTGACGCTGTCCCGGATTACGCTGCGCTCCATCCGGGCCACACACTACACTTTCGTCGAGACTTGGAACTGCGCTGCGCCTGATCGGTTACTTGGGCTGACCCCCGAGGAGGAGCATCATGGACACGGATCGGATTGTCGGATCAGCCAAGGAATACGCCGGACGCGCGGAAGGCGCAGTCGGAGACATGGCAGGCGATGCCAAGACGGAGGCGTCGGGCAAGGCGCGCGAAGCTGCAGGCGCGGTGCAGAACCTCTACGGCCAGGCCAAGGATGCGGTGCGCGACGCTGCGGATACCGCGACGAGCTATGCCAAGGACGCCTATGAGAACAGCGGCGACACCTTCCGTGATGGCACGCAGGCGCTGTCGAAGAAAGTGCAGGACAATCCGCTCGGCGCGCTGCTCGTTGCCGGCGGCATCGGCTTTGCGCTCGCGCTGCTGATGTCGCGCCCCGCCCGCCGTCCGCCGCCGCGCTGGCGCTATTACGGCTAGGAACCAAACACACACTCGTGCCCCGGACGCAATGCGGCGTGTAACGCCGCGTTGCTGAGCCGGGGCCTGTTCTTTGTTGATGCCGCAACTGGGTCCCGGCTCTGCGCAGCAACGCCAAGGAGCGTTGCAGCGCTTCCGGGACACGAGACCTCAGTACAGAAAATTACCTAACTTCCGCCGCGCGCCCGACATTGCCGGGCGGGCGCGGGATCGCAGGGTTCTGCGCCGGATTGCGCGGTCCGGGTGCCGGCGTCATTTGCCGAGGCGCCGGCGGCGGCGAGCCGAAGCCAAAGAAATCCCGGAACGACGGCGTGGCCTGCGCCGGCTGCTGCTGCTGTGGCGCGACTGGCGGTTTCTTCGGCGCGAGCTTGGGCGGGGCGATCGCAGCGGCCGCACCCGATGCATTGGGAGAGGCGGTGGCGCCGTCAGGCGTCGTCGCCGCCATCGGCGTATCGCCTTTGGCCTGCTCGCGGCCGACCTCGCGGCGGGGCCAGGCATAATCGTCGGCGCGTCCGGCGGGCGCCGACAGCGGCTCGCCCTTCACCATCGTCTTCGCAGCGAGTGCATCGACGGCGGCGGGACGCGAGCCCGGGCCGCCCAGCAATTGATCGGTCGAGATCGAAGCCGCGACCAGCGGCACGATCGGGCCGGCGAGCGGCCGGGGCGCGGGCTTGCCGGGTTCGGCGCTGGTGTCGGGCGTCGCAGGCTCGCTCGGCAACGCGATCGGGCCGGAGCGCCCCGCCAGCAGGCGCGTGATCTCGCGCTCGACATAGTGCGCGAGTTTTCGCGCGCCCGGCTTGGTGAAGTAGACGCCGTCGGAGCTGCGGAGCTGGCGGATCTGGCCTTCGAAGTCCGGGCCCTTCTGCAGGAAGCGGCCGGCCTCGTCGACGAAACCGTCCCAGACATCGACATAGGTGATTCCGGCCTTGGCCGCGCCCTCGCGATAGAGCGAATCCAGGAACAGCATGTCGGCCGTCCCTTTCTGTCCTCGGATCGCGGGCAGGCCGACCCAGAGCACCGGCACGCCCTTGGCCTTGAGCAGATTGGCCAGCTCCTCGACCTTCTTGGTGTAGAGCTCGACCCAACGTTCGTCGCGGAATTCGTAGAGGCCGTTGGGATTGCGCGCCGTCTTTTCCGGAGCGGCCGCAGGCGTGTCGGCATTGTCGGCGTCATCCTGCGGCAGGTCGGCATCGGCAGGCTTGTCGTCCGGCTTGGTGGCGGTGTCGGGTTTGGCGTCGCCGGGCTTCGCAGGTTGCTTGGCGCGGGCGCCCTTGTCGTTCTTCTTGTCCTTGTCTTTGTCCTTGTCCGACTTGTCGGCGACAGGTTCGCGGATCGCGATGCGGTCGTTGAGGCCGAGCATGACGACGATCACGTCGGGCTTCTCGGTCTCGAGGATGCCCTTCGCCGCCGCGGTCCAGTCCGAAGGCTCGCCCTTCGGCTGGTACTTGATCAGGCCGGACGTGGTCTTGTGCTTGCGGATGACGCCCATGTCGGGCTGCTCGGTGTAGGCATCTTCGAGGCCGTAGGCGAGCCAGTCGGCCATGGCGTCGCCGATCACGAGCACGTTCTTGTCGGGCGTGGTGTCGCGCTTGGCTGGTGCCGGTGCGCGCGAAAAATCCTGGCGCGGCGCCTGCTGCTGTTGCTGCTGGAACGGCGCGAAGAAATCGCCGCCGAACCAGCCGCCACCACCACCGCCTTGGCGCGGCGGCGGGGCCGAACGTTGCGGCGGGCCGCCGAAGCCGGGGAAGTTGAAGAACTGCGCAGAAGCGGGTCCCGCGACCGAGACCAATATCGCAAGCGCCGTCCCCAGCGCGATCAGCGGGCCGGTCTCGGTCAGCGCCTTGAACAGGGACTTCTTCGACATGCGATCTCGGCCGCGCAGTGGGTCTGGAATAGGCTCGATATAATAACGGAATCGGGCGCCAAACGGGCAGATTCCGTTGCGGATTTTTGACGGATTCTCGCGCCATACACCGGGGAACAGCCGCCCCCGTCAAGACCGCCGGGCAAAATCCCTGTTCAGGGTTACTTTCGGCGCGATTTTACCGCCCGCGCAGCCGGTCCAGCACGTCGGAGGAGGCAAATCCGTCCGCAGGCACCCCGATCGAGGCCTGGAAGCTGCGCAGCGCTTCCCTCGTCTGGCCGCCGAACTGGCCGTCCGGGGTGCCCTTGTAGAAGCCGCGCTGGGCCAGAAGCTGCTGCAGTTCCAGCCGCTCGGTCCGGGACAGCTCGCGTTCCTGGCGCGGCCAGGGCTGCACGAAGGGCTGCCCGCCGCGCAGGCGGTCGGCGAAATGACCGATCGCCAGCGCATAGGCCTCGGCCGGGTTGTACTTCATGATGACCCGGTAGTTCTGCAGCATCAGGAAGCCCGGGCCCTGCGCGCCCGCCGGCGCCAGCAGATAGGCTTTCTCCGCCGGATGCGGGAACGGCTGGTTGGTCGGGCGCTTCAGCCCGAGCTTCTCCCACTGCGCGATCGTCTGCGCCTTGGCGCGGTCGGCCAGCATGTAGTTGAACCCTTGCGGCACCACGACCTCGAAGCCCCAGGTCTGGCCGGACTGCCAGCCGTCCTTCTTCAGATTGTTGGCGGTGGAGGCAATCAGGTCGGTGGGATTGTCGACGACGTCGCGCCGTCCGTCGCCGTCGCCGTCGACCGCGAAGCGCTTGAACGCGGTCGGCATGAACTGGGTCGGGCCGAAGGCGCCGGCCCAGGAGCCGCGCATCTGCTCCGGGCTCAGATCGCCGCGGTTGAGGATCTCCAATGCGGAGAGGAATTCGTCCTTGAAATAGGCCTGGCGGCGGCCGATGCAGGCGAGCGTCGCGGTCGATTGCAGCACGCTGCGATCGCCCATCTGCGTCGAGTAGTTGGACTCGATGCCCCAGATCGAGGCGATGATGTAGCGATCGACGCCGGTGGCCTTTTCCGTGGCATCGAACTGCGCCTTGTATTTGGCGAGCACCTCGCGGCCCTTGGCGAGGCGATTGTCGTTCACGAGGATGTCGAGATAATCCCAGATCGACTTGGTGAACTCCGGCTGCGAGTCCATCAGGTCCATGATGCGCAGATCGGGGCTGAGGCCCGCGGTGAAGCGTTGGAAGTTGTCCTGGGTGATGCCGCGCCGTGCGGCATCGGGCCACATGCCTGCGACGCAGTTGTCGAAATTGCCGGCGGCTTCGCGGATCGCGGCGGCCGTCATCAGCGGATGGCCGGAGGCGCCGTCCTCGCCGCTCCAGGGTTGCGCGCCGCCTGGGCTTGGTGCGGGTTGCGAGGGCGCGGGATTCGTCCCGGAGAAAATGCCGCCGAACAGGTTCGACAGCCCGTTCTGCGCCTGGGCGTGTGCATGAACCGGCAGCAACAAGGCGGCCGCAATCATCGCTCCACCGGTCACGGATCGAGCACGTTTTGCCAGCCCTGCCATCGATTGCATCATGTCCCACCTGTCCGGCCAAAAATCCGCCATCAGGAGGCCCGGTACCGGTTGCCAATAGCTTAACAAAGGTGAAATTTTAGTGGCTGCTTTTTTCTTAACTCTGTGATCGCGAGGCCCCACATCCGCCTTTGTTAGCGGCTGCAAACAGTCTAGCAAGACACCATTGCTCCCTTCACGTCCTCAGGTATTCGATCAATCCCATGAAAATTCGCAAAGCTGTATTCCCCGTCGCCGGCCTCGGCACCCGCGTCCTGCCCGCCACCAAGGCGATGCCGAAGGAGATGTTGACCATCGTCGACAAGCCGCTGATCCAGTACGTGTATGACGAGGCGAGGGAGGCCGGCATCGAGCACTTCATCTTCGTCACCGGCCGCAACAAAAACGTCATAGAAGATCATTTCGACAAGATGTTCGAGCTCGACACCACGCTGGCCGCACGCGGCAAGAAGGCCGAGCAGGAGATCCTGGCGCAGAACCAGCCGGATGCCGGCGCCGTCAGCTTCACCCGCCAGCAGGCGCCGCTCGGCCTCGGCCACGCGGTCTGGTGTGCACGCGACATCGTCGGCAACGAGCCGTTCGCGGTCGTGCTGCCGGACGAGCTCGTGCTCAACACGCCCGGCTGCCTGAAGCAGATGATCGAGACCGCCGCAACGCTCGGCGAGAAATCCAATCTGATCGCGGTCGAGGCGGTGCCCGATCATCTCACCCATCAATACGGCATCTGCGGCGTCGGCAAGCGCACCGGCAAGATGTTCGAGGTCGACGGCATGGTCGAAAAGCCGGCCAAGGGCACCGCGCCCTCCAACCTCTCGATCACCGGCCGCTACATCCTGCAGCCGGAGATCTTCAAGATCCTCGAGACCCAGGAGCGCGGCGCCGGCGGCGAGATCCAGCTCACCGACGCCATGATCGGCCTCGCCAAGTCGCAGAAATTCTACGGCGTCGAGTTCGAGGGCGAGCGCCATGATTGCGGCTCCAAGCCCGGCTTCCTCCGCGCCAACATCGCCTACGGCCTGCAGCGCCCCGAGCTGCGCGACGGGCTGATCGCGGAGATGAAGAAGTATCTGGGGCGGTAGCCCCCGCCGTCATTGCGAGCCACCGGGTCCGCGCGAAGCGCGGCCCGATGACAGGCTCCGCGAAGCAATCAAGAATCTTTCCGCGGAGAAAGTCTTGCTTCGTCGCAAGAGCTCCTCGCAATGACGGGGAGAGAGCCCCTCACGCCACCAGCGACAGCTTCGGCAGGCTCGCGACCACGGACTGGTTGCGGCCGCCGGCTTTGGCGGCGTAGAGCGCCTTGTCGGCGGCGGCGACCAGGATCGTCCAGTCCATGCCGGCGGCGGGGACGAGGCTGGCGATGCCGCAGGACACCGTCGATGCCGCCTGGTCGTCGGACCAGCCCTGCACCTTGAGGCGGATCGTCTCGGCGGTCTTGAAGGCGTCGGCTGCCGAGGTGTCCGGCAGCAGCACCGCGAATTCCTCGCCGCCATAGCGCGCAGCGCAGTCGCCGGCCCGTCGGACCGAGTCGGAAATGCAGATGGCGATGCCGACCAGCACCTGGTCGCCGGCCTGATGGCCGAAGGTGTCGTTGTAGGCCTTGAAGTGATCGGCATCGATCATCAGCAGCGCGACCGGCGTCTTCTGGCGCATGGCGCGCCGCCATTCCACGTCGATGACGGTGTCGAACTTGCGGCGGTTCTTCAGGCCGGTGAGCGCATCCGTCGTCGCCAGCTCCTCGAGCTTGCGCTCGGCCTCGGCGCGCCGTCCGATCTCGCGCGCGAGCACGAGCGTCGATGCCAGCATGAACACGATCAGCGCCAGCACCACGGCGCCGATTCGATAGGCCTCCTTCTGCCACAGCTCGAACACCGCGCTCAGGGGCTTGCCGGCCACGACGAACAGCGGGCTGTCGCCGTTGCTGCGAACATAGAGCCGCGGCGTGGTGTCGACCGGGCCTTGCCCCGCATAGGAGGTACCGGCGCGGAGATTGTCGGCCTTCCAGTTCTGACGGTCGTTCAAATTCCTGCCGATCACGTCGAGGTCGAACGGCCGCCGCATCATGATGGTGCGGTCGCGCTTGAGCACCGTGATGGTGTCTTCGGCATCGAGGCTCAGGCGTTCGAACAATTCGTGGAAATAGCTGAAGCGGATCGAGCCGGTGACGACGCCGAGGAAGCCGCCGTCGGTGTCGCTGATGCGCCGGCTCAGCACGATCGAATAGGCGCCGCGGAACAGCATCGGGCGACTGATGAAGAGGCCGGCGCCGGGATTGTCACGGTGAACCCTAAAATAGTCTTCGTCGCCGCGATTCTCGGGAGACGGATCGAGCGTGGAGGCGTCGATGGTCAGCCTGCCCTCCGAATCATAGACCTGGATGGCGCCGAAATGCCGGGCCGTCGTCGCGTGATCGAACAGGATCAGGTGCCGGACCGGCTTCGAGACTGTGGCGAGCTCCGGCAGCAGCATGTTGCTGGCGACCGCCTTCAGCGACAAATCGTAGATTTCGATGTTGCGGCTGATGTCGGATTCGATGGTGGTGGCGAGGTTTTCCAGGGTCTGGCGGGCCAGCGCCTCCTCGCCGCGGCGCATGTCGAGCATGACGTTGACGCAAATGGCGGAAAAGCCGATCACCGTCACCACGGACGAGATGATCAGCAGCTTCGCCGAAATCCGCCACGGCCGGCGGGCCATGACTTCGCGCCATCCAGACAGCATCGTTTGCTCCCGACCCTGATGGATGCGCCCTAAACCTTGAGCAGTGTTTAAGCTGGTACGGCGCTGCCGCAATGAGTTAAGAATCGGTTGATGCGGCTAACGATTTTCGGCAGGCCTCATGTGAAGAGATCCGGGCTTCGGACGAGAGGACGAGTGTGAACGACTACGACGCGTTGCGCGATTATCTGCTGCGGCAGAAGCAGGCAGAATTCGTGCTGACCTTTGAGCAGATCGAGGAGATCATCGGTGCGGCGCTGCCGCGCGCGGCCAATCGTGCCTCATGGTGGGACAGCCTGCGCAGCCCCGACATCCAGATGCCGCAGCGCGAAGCCTGCCTCGCCGCCGGATTCGTGGCGACACGGATGCCCGATGGCCAGAGCGTGCGGTTCAGGAAGAAGAGCGACCGGCGGCGGTAGTGTGCGGCACGCTGTCCACCCTCCCCCTCCAGGGGAGGGTAAGAGCCCGCGCCACAAAAGCAGTATCGTAAGGGGGGCAAAGCGTCTTGTCGCCATAGCTCGAAGAGCGACGGCGGAAGCGGGCCCACCATGAGCGCAGCATGCGCGGAGAGATGGTGGGCACGGCGCAAGTGCGCCTTTGCCCACCCTACGGTACGAGATCAAATGGACGCGCTGGTCCACCGCGAATGTGAGAACGGTTGCCGCTAGCCGAGCCGTCGTGCCCCGGCCTTCATTGGCGCTCACGGAACCAGCGTTCGTCGGCGGCGTGTGCTCGTATCAGACATCTCGTTGTCTGCCGGTCGCAGGCGCGCATGCACACGTTCTGGCGGCCCCGAACGTCACCGGCCCCGCCGGTGTAGTCGGCACATGTGCCGACGCAGTTTGCGCCTCGATCCTCGCATCGTGCAGCCGTCACTGCTTCGGCCGAGGGGGCGAGGAACATTCCGGTGCCTATGAGGGTGATCGCGTAGAAAAGGTGCCGGCTCATCCGTAACTCCTGAGAAGGACGCGCTTGGTCTGCTCATTCCTGTCGTTGCGCTTGACGCGTGTGGGCACGCCGAGAACGACAGTGGCGAGCCCAACGACCTCGATGACGAACCCGTTCTGGATCGAATGCTGCGCGCCCTTTTTCGCGGCGGTTGAGCCGCGGCCCATTGATCTGGATCAAGCACGGCCTCATCGGCCCCTCACCCCGTGGCCTCGCGGGCGGCCCCTCAAGAAGGGGGAGGAGGGAGGTTAGCTCGCCGCTTCCAGCCGCACTTCCGTCAAGAGGCGCATCGCCGCGTCCGCGTCCATCGGCTCGCCGAAGGCAAAGCCTTGCGCGTATTCGCAGCCCATCTGGTAGAGCTCGACCGCGTCGGAATCGGTCTCGGCGCCTTCGGCGACCACGTCCATGCCGAGGTCGTGCGCGAGCGCGATGATCGACTTCAGGATCACCGGTCGCGTGCCGCGGTTGGTGGTGCGCACGAAGGACTGGTCGATCTTGATGGTATCGAATGGGAAGCGCTGCAGATAGGCCAGCGAGGAATGGCCGGTGCCGAAATCGTCGAGCGACAGGCCGGTGCCGAGCTCGCGGATGCGCGTCAGCATCTGGGCTGCGTGCTCCGGGTTCTCCATCACCAGCGATTCCGTCAGTTCGAGCTTGAGCGTGCCGCGCGCCACCGAAGAGCGCGACAGCACGGTGCGGATGTCGTGGATGAGGTCGTGGCGCAGCAGCTGCCGCGAGGAGACGTTGACGCTTGCGAAGATCGGCTCGCGCGAGCGCATCGCGCGCTGCCACACCGAAAGCTGCTTTGCGGTCTGGTCGAGCACGAACATGCCGAGGTCGACGATCAGGCCGGTCTCTTCCGCGATTGAGATGAACTCCGAGGGCGCCATGCGCCCGAGCTTCGGATGATCCCACCGCGCCAGGGCCTCGAAGCCGGCGACGGAGCGATCCTCCAGCCGCACGATCGGCTGGTAGAGGATCGTGATCTCCTGCCGCTCGATGGCGCGCCGCAGCTCGCTCTCCAGCGTCAGGCGGTCGGTTTTTCGCGCGCGCATCGCGGGCTTGTACACATCGATGCGGTCGCCGCCGATGCGCTTGGAATGATACATCGCAAGCTCGGCATCCTTGATGATCTCGTCCGTCAGCTGAACCTGCGGATCGGAGAGCGCAAGACCGATTGAAGCCGTCAGGAAGATCTCGCGATCGTTGAAGGCGATCGGCGCGCGGATGGTCTTGCGGATGGTCTCGGCGAAATTGGTGATCCGCGCCGGATCCTGCTCCGACAGAAGGATCAAGCCGAACTGGTCGCCGGCGAGCCGCGCCAGCGTGTCCTGTGGCTTCAGGATGCGGGTGAGGCGGCGGGCGAGCGTCAGCAGGATGGAGTCGCCGACCGCGATGCCGACGGAATCGTTGACCTGCTTGAAGCGGTCGAGGTCGATCACCATCAGCGTCGGCCGCAGCGTCGGCATGGTCTTGGCGAAGTTTGCGACGGCGCCGAGCCGGTCCATGAACAGTTTTCGGTTGGGCAGGCCGGTCAGGTTGTCATGCACGGAATCGTGCAGCAGGCGCTCCTCGGCGTTGCGCAGCTCGGTGACGTCGGTGAGCGTGCCGACCACGCGCGAGACCTCGCCGTCGGAGCCGACCACGGGGCGGGCCTTCAGCGCGAACCACATGAAATGGCCGTCCGGAGTGCGCAGGCGGAAATCCTGCACCAGGCGGCCGCGGCGCTGGTCGAGCACGCTGTCGAGCGCGGCGCGGAAACGGTCCTGGTCGAGCGGATGCAGCACCTCGAGCCACGAGGCGGCCGGGCCTTCCAGCGTGCCGCGCTTGAGGCCGAGCAGGGCTTCGGTCTCGGGGCTGGTGAAGACCTTGTCGGCCGATACGTCCCAGTCCCAGATCAGGTCGCCGGAGCCGGCCAGCGCCAAGGCCCGCCGCTCGATGTCGGAGACGACGCCGGTGGTGGCGCCGCCGCCGGCAAAGGCGTGCTGCATCACCGTGAAGCCGATCAGCATCACGATCAGCACGAGGCCGCCGAGCAGGGCGGGGCCGACGATATCGTTGGTGACGGAGCCCGCCACCGTCATGCCGGCCGCGACCACCCAGACCACGAGGAGGAACCAGGTCGGGATCAGCAGCACCGCGCGGTCGAAACCGTGGGTGGAGAGATAGACGATCAGCGCAAAGCCGGCGAAGGCAATCAGCACCAGCGAGATGCGGGCGATGCCGGAGGCGACCGCCGGATCGAACAGAGCGAGCGCGACGAGAGAGCCGAGGAACGCGAGCCAGCCCACCGTGATGTGCGAGTAGCGCACATGCCAGCGGCTGAGGTTCAGATACGCGAACAGGAACACCAGGAGCGTCGCCGCCAGGATCGCCTCGCCCGCCGCGCGCCAGATGCGCTCGGCGTTGTTCGACATGTCGAGCACCTTGCCCCAGAAGCCGAAATCGACGCCGATATAGACCAGCACCGCCCAGGCCAGCGCCGCGGCGGCCGGGAACATGATGCTGCCCTTCACCACGAACAGGATGGTCAGCACCAGCGCCAGCAGGCCCGAGATGCCGATCACGATGCCCTGGTACAGCGTGAACGAGTTGACCTTGTCCTTGTAGGACTCGGGTTCCCACAGATAGAGCTGCGGCAGCTTGTCGGTGCGCAGCTCCGCGACGAAGGTGACGACGGCGCCGGGATCGAGCGTGATGCGGAACACGTCCGCGGTTGCGCTTTCTTGGCGTTCGGGCCGGTCGCCGATCGACGGTGTGATGGTCGCGATGCGCGACAGGCCGAGGTCGGGCCAGAGCAGGCCCGAGGAGACGATGCGGTAGTGCGGCGCGACGATCAGGCGGTCGAGCTGGTCGTCGGTGTTGTTGGCGAGCGCGAACACCACCCAGTTCTGGCCGCCTTCGCGGGCACGCACCTCGATGCGGCGGACGATGCCGTCGGTGCCGGGTGCGGTGGAGACCTGAATGCGGTCGGCATCGCTGCGCTGATGCTCGAGCACGCCGGTGAGGTCGATCGCGGGCGCGTCACTGCGGACGCTGACGGCGTCGAGCGCGCGCGCAGGGTACGCGGCGACGAGAATCATGAGGCCCAGCGCGATGGGCGCGAGGCACCTGATCAGACGCAAGGCCAGTTCTCCGCGTTCGACGCAACTCTTCGGTGGAAGGCGATTTCACACCGGACAGAATTGGTTCGGTGCGTCGCGATAGATGCCACGAAAGCGAGGAAAATCAAAGGGTTTCCGGCTGGCCTTGTGGGCCAGCGGCCTAGACCTCCAACACAATTTTGCCAATATGTGCGCTCGTCTCCATGCGCCGGTGGGCGTCGGCTGCCTTTTCCAGCGGGAAAGTGCTGTCCATCAGCGGTTTGACGCGGCCTTCGCGGAAAAGCGGCATCACTTTCTGTTCGATCGCGGCCACCATCGCCGCCTTGTCCGCATTACTACGGGGGCGCAGCGTCGAGCCGGTATGGGTCAGGCGCTTGACCATCACCTTGGCGATGTTGGCGGTGATCTTGGGGCCGTTGAGGGTCGCGATCTGGACGATGCGGCCCTCGACCGCGGCGGCATCATAGTTGCGGTCGACATAATCGCCGGCGACCATGTCGAGGATCAGGTTCACGCCGGCCTTGTTGGTCTCTTCCTTGACGACAGTGACGAAGTCTTCCGTCTTGTAGTTGATGGCGCGATCGGCACCGAGCTTGAGGCAGGCGTCGACCTTGTCCTGCGATCCCACGGTGACGAACACTTTTGCGCCGAACGCCTTCGCGAGCTGGATGGCCATGGTGCCGATGCCGGAGGAGCCGCCGTGGATCAGCAGCGTCTCGCCGGCCTTCAGGCCGCCGCGCTCGAACACGTTGTGCCAGACCGTCATCAGGGTTTCCGGCAGCGCACCGGCTTCCTTGATCGACAGCGCCGGCGGCACGCTCATCGCCTGGGCATCCTGCGCGATGCAGTACTGCGCATAACCGCCGCCGGCGACCAGCGACATCACCTTGTCGCCGATCTTGTGCCGCTTGGCGTTGCTGCCGACCGCGACCACTTCGCCGGCGATCTCGAGGCCGGGCAGGTCGCTGGCGCCGGGCGGCGGCGGGTAGGCGCCGGAGCGCTGCGCCACGTCGGGGCGGTTGACGCCGGCAGCCATCACCTTGACCAGGATCTCGTCAGGACCGGGCTGCGGCACGCTGCGTTGTTCCGGCACCAGCACCTCCGGTCCGCCGGGTGTGGAGATGGCGACCACGGTCATTTGCGCGGGCAGCTTGTCCATGATGTGTCCTTGAGCAAAGGTGCGGGAGGAACGAGGCCATTGCTTAGCCAGCGCGGCCCAAGCTGGCAACCGCCTCAGCCGTGTGACAGGCACGAACGCAGGAGGAACGACATGCCGATCGAAGACGACGACCGCCCGCGCAAGAAGGTCACCCACGAAATCGGACAGGATCTCTCACTCTTGTCAGTGGAGGAACTGACCGAGCGCGTAGCTCTCCTGAAGACCGAGATCGCCAGGTTGGAAGAAGCCGCCACCAGGAAGCGCGCCTCGCGCGATGCGGCCAACAGTTTCTTCAAGTCGTAGTCGCCGCCACACCAACGGCTGTCGTCCCGGCCGAGTGCGCAATTGCGCACTCGGCCGGGACGACTCGCGGAGAGCGTTTTGTTCCGCACTGCACTCGGCCAGCGGCCGACATGCCTAACGAACCCTCAAAAAATTAGCTCGTTTACGGTCGATTAAGCTTTCGGGTTTATGACTGGAACTGTCCTCGTTTGGACACCGAGTGGCTCCTGTCCACTCTGTTTGACGCCTCCCTGTTATCAACTTTCAAAGCCGCCGGTCTCCGGCGGCTCTTTTTTTGAATCTCCTTCCACTTTTTGCGTCTAGCCCCGGTTGAATTCTGAGGAATGACCCGCGGAAACCATATCCGCGCTTGTCGCTGGACTCCGCGCTTCGCCCGCGCAATGATTTGTTCATCATAATCCGGCGCCAAAGCCGGACCGGTAAACAGTTGCGTAAGGGGCGTTAACCATGGAACGTTTGCAAGTCGAAGGTGCTCTCGTTCAACTCAGCGAGCGGTTCACCAATTCTGCGGCGTTCGGCGCCCTGTTCCGTGAGGGTATGGATCTGGTCGAAGAGACCGCCGCCTATCTCGACGGCGCCGGCCGCACCGAGGCCAAGGCGCTCGACCGCGCCGTCAGCCTCACCTACGCGACCGAGAGCATGCGCCTCACCACCCGCCTGATGCAGCTCGCCTCCTGGCTGCTGCTGCACCGCGCGGTGAAGGAAGGCGAGATGACGCTGATGCAGGCCAACCGCGAGAAGACCAAGGTCAAGCTCACCGCCGCCGATCCCGGCCCGGCCGACACCATCGAGAAGCTGCCCTCGCAGCTCCAGGAGCTGATCCATCGCTCGATGAGCCTGCAGATCCGCGTCCGCCGCCTCGACACCTCGATCCACACCCCGCCGGCCGAACACGTCGCCATCGGCAACCCGCTGGTGCCGCACCTCAACGCGCTGAAGGCCGCGTTCGAGCGGTAATCACAGGTGCCGTAGGGTGGGCGAAGGCGCGCAGCGCCGTGCCCACCATCTCTCTCTTGAGGACCATAATTGCGGTAGGGTGGGCACGCTCCGCTTTGCCCACCCTACGAGTCCTCGGCCTTGGCGACGACCCGTCCCCAAAACAAAAACGCCCCCGGTCCTCCGGGGGCGTTTTTCGTCTCCAGCCTTGCGGGCCGGATCAATCCTTTTTGAGAAAGCCCGAAAACTTCTTCTGGAAGCGCGAGACGCGGCCGCCGCGATCCATCAGCTGCTGGGAGCCGCCGGTCCAGGCCGGGTGCGACTTCGGGTCGATGTCGAGGTGCAGCTTGTCGCCTTCCTTGCCCCAGGTCGAGCGGGTCTGGTACTCGGAACCGTCGGTCATCACGACCGTAATCGTATGATAATTCGGGTGAATTTCGGCTTTCATGGCAATTCCTCGGCGCCCTGCGCCTATCGCTAGAGTGATGATCGATGACGGATTTGGGCGGCTCTATACCCCACAGGCCCCCTTAAAACAAGCCATTGTGGGGACTGGAGAACCGGGCCGTCCCCTAAGGGACATCCCGGATTTGCCACTCCTCCTGCACCGGCCTATGTGGGGAGAATTGTCTCCTTGGGTCCGATCTCATGAGCGCTGTGGAACGGCTTGACGACCAGTACCGCGACGGGCGCGACACCGCGCCGGCAGACACCCCGTCGATCGAGGCCGAGCTGATCGAGCAGCCCGCCAAGGGGCGCCCGAAGCTGCGGCCGCTGCTGGCGCTCGCGCCCTATGTGAGCCGCTATCGCGGGCGCGCCGCGCTCGCCTTTGTCGCGCTCACGATCGCGGCACTGACCACGCTGCTGGTGCCGGTCGCGGTGCGCCGGATGATCGATTTCGGCCTGACGCCCGAGGGCATCGAGCTGATCAACAGTTACTTCTCGGTGATGATCGCGGTCGTTGCCGTGCTCGCGCTGGCGAGCGCGGCGCGCTACTACCTCGTGATGACGATCGGCGAGCGCATCGTCGCCGATCTGCGCCGAGACGTGTTCGCGCATCTGTTGTCGCTGTCGCCCTCCTTCTTCGATTCCGCGCGCAGCGGCGAGCTGATCTCGCGGCTCACCGCCGACACCACCCAGATCAAGTCCGCCGTCGGTGCCTCCGTGTCGATCGCGCTGCGCAACCTGATGATGTTCTTGGGCGCCGCCGCGATGATGGTGATCACCAGCCCGAAGCTGTCGGGCTTCGTGCTGCTGGCGATACCCTTGATCGTGCTGCCGCTGGTCGCCTTCGGGCGCTGGGTGCGCCGGCTCTCGCGCAACGCCCAGGACACGCTCGCCGATGCCTCCGCCTATGCCGGCGAGCTGGTCGGCGCGATCCGTACCGTGCAGGCCTATACCAGCGAGGGCTTCGCCGAGAAGCGTTTCGGCGGGGAGGTGGAGCAGGCCTATGAAGCCGCGCGCACCTCGACCCAGGCCCGCGCCGTGCTCACCGCCATCATCATCTTCATCGTGTTCGCCAGCGTGGTCGCGATCCTCTGGATCGGCTCGCATGACGTCCTCACCGGAGCCATCACGCCGGGCCGGCTCGGCCAGTTCGTCCTCTATGCCGCGTTTGCCGCCGCCGGCCTCGGCCAGCTCAGCGAGGTCTGGGGCGAGGTCTCGGCTGCCTCGGGCGCCGCCGAGCGCCTGTTCGAGATTTTGCACGTGCAGCCCGAGATCGCCGCGCCCGCTGCACCGCGCGCACTGCCGATGCCGCCGCGCGGCGAGGTCGGCTTCGACCGCGTCAGCTTCGCCTATCCCGCGCGTCCCGACGTCAATGTGCTCGACGCCGTGTCGTTCACCGTGCGGCCCGGCGAGAAGGTCGCGATCGTCGGCCCCTCCGGCGCCGGCAAGAGCACGATCTTCCATCTACTGCTGCGCTTCTACGATCCGCGCAATGGCGCGATCTCGCTCGACGGCGTGCCGGTGAGGTCAGCCGATCCCCGCGACTTCCGCTCCCGCATCGCGCTGGTGCCGCAGGAATCCAACGTGTTCGCCGCGAGTGCCCGCGAGAACATCCGCTTCGGCCGGCCCGATGCGACCGACGCCGAGGTCGAGCGCGCCGCCGAGCTGGCGCACGCCGCCGAATTCATCCGCCGCCTGCCCGAAGGTTTCGACACCCCGCTCGGCGAGCGCGGCGTGACGCTGTCAGGCGGCCAGCGCCAGCGCATCGCGATCGCGCGCGCCATTTTGCGCGATGCGCCGCTGCTGCTGCTCGATGAAGCCACCTCCGCGCTCGATGCCGAAAGTGAGACGCTGGTGCAGACCGCGCTGGAGGAATTGATGCGCCACCGCACCACGCTGGTAATCGCGCATCGTTTGGCCACCGTTCTCTCCTGCGACCGCATCCTGGTGATGGACCACGGCAAGATCGTCGAGCAGGGCACGCATGCCGAGCTCGTCGCCGCGAACGGGCTTTATGCGAGGCTCGCGAGGCTGCAGTTCGAGGGGGCGTGAGGCACTGCGAGGGGCGTGAGGCGTTGCCGCACTTTTCGTCATTGCGAGCGCAGCGAAGCAATCCAGACCGCTTCTACGGAAAGACTCTGGATTGCTTCGCTACGCTCGCAATGACGTGTAGAGGGAACTTCGCACCTTACCGGCACTTCGGCGACAGCGCCGGCACGTTCGGCCACGGCCAGTTCTTCCAGCTTCCATCTGCGTCCACGCAGGCCGGCGGGCCTGCGCCGTTCGTCTGCGCAGGGGCGCTTGATGTCGCAAAGCGCTGGTCGACATAGATCGTCGACAGGTATCCGGCGACGATGACGCCCAGCATCACCGAGGACCCCTTGGCCAGCTCGTTCAGCTTCATCGATCGCCTCCATCGGCTTGTCGTGCCTGAGACAACGAATAACCGGCGCCGCGGGATCCAACCGTGACAGGCCTCACGCCCGCCATACCATCTTCAGCACCGGCCGGCCCGAGGTCGGGTTCACATCGTCTCCGGCATGGGCAAAGCCGTTGCGCTCGTAGAAGCGGATGGCGCGGGCATTGTCCTTGTTGACGAGCAGCGTGACGCCTACGGGCGACAGGCGCTTGGCCTCGTCCACCAGCAGCCGTGCCGCATCCGAGCCCCAATGCGCGGGATCGACCACGAGCTGGTCGAGATAGCCTTCGTCGTCGATGGTGACGAAGCCGGTCAGCACGCCGTCTTGTTCCGCAACGACGATCGAGGCCTTCGGCACCAGATCCTTGCGCCAGCGCTCGCGCCACCATTCCAGCCGCGCGGCAAAATCGATCTGCGGATAGGCCTGCTGCCAGGTGCGATGCCAGAGGTCGATCGAGGCTGCCTCGTCCTCGGGGCGGTAGGGGCGGAGGTGGATGGCGCCGCTCACTACCGCTCCGTCAGCTTCAGCTCGATGCGGCGGTTGCGCTTGAAGGCTTCCTCCGTGTTGCCGGTGTCGAGCGGCTGGAATTCACCGAAGCCGGCGGCGACGAGGCGCTGGGCGGGCACGCCGAGCGAGATCAGGTATTGCACCACCGAAATCGAACGAGCGGCTGACAGGTCCCAGTTCGACTTGAAGTTCGCGCCACTGACGGGACGCACGTCGGTATGGCCGTCGACGCGCAGCACCCACGGGATATCGCTCGGGATCTTCTTGTCGAGCTCGATCAGCGCGGCTGCCAGGGTGTCCAGCTCGGCGCGGCCCTCGGGCAGAAGCACCGCCTGGCCGGTGTCGAAGAACACTTCGGACTGGAACACGAAGCGGTCACCGACGACGCGAATGTCGGGACGGTTGCCGAGGATGGCGCGCAGGCGGCCGAAGAATTCCGAGCGGTAGCGCGACAATTCCTGCACGCGCTGCGCCAGCGCCACATTCAGGCGCGAGCCGAGATCGGCGATCCGGTTCTGCGATTCCTTGTCGCGCTTCTCGGATGCATCGAGCGCCTCCTCCAGCGCCGCCAATTGCCGGCGCAGCGCGCTGATCTGCTGGTTCAGCACCTCGATCTGCGCCAGGGCCCGCGCCGAGACCGCCTTCTCGGAGTCCAGCGCTTTGCCGAGCTCGGTGCTCTTGCCCTGCGCGTCGCTGCCGGCGGCAGCGAGGCCCTCATAGAGGCCCTTGATGCGGTCGCGCTCGGACTCGGCCGAGGCCAGGCCGGCCCTCAGCTGCGAGACCTGGTCGTCGAGCGTGAGCTTGCCGAGCTTCTCCAGCGACAAGAGCTCGTTGAGCTGGGCGATCTTGGCGTTGAGCTGCTCCAGCGCCTTGTCCTTGCCGGTGACCTCCTGCGACAGGAAGAACTGCACCACCAGGAACACCGACAGCAGGAACACGATCGACAGCACCAGCGTCGACAGCGCGTCGACGAAGCCGGGCCAGTAGTTGAAGGCGCCTTCGCTGCGGCGGCCGCGGGCTAGAGCCATGTTGCTAACCCTTCTCGGGCTGGCGCGCGAGGCGCTCCAGCAGGCGCCGGATCTCGCGGTTCTGCTCGCCCTGGCCGTCGGCCCATTCGCGGATCATCTGCTGCTCGGTGCGCATGTGCGAGACCAGCGCCTGGATCGCTTCGGCAAGGCTCGCCATCGCGGCCGTGGTGCCGCGGCTGGCGCTGCCTTCCTCGAGCACGGAGCGCAGTCGCTCGACCGCGGCCTGAAGCTCGCCGCTGGCAACCCCGCCGCCGGCGGCGGCGACAGGCACCTCGCCGCGGCCATATTCGCGCACGGTGGTGGCGAGCCAGTCCTCGAGGTCGGTGTAGAAGCGGTTCTGCGCCTGGCTCGATTGCAGATCGAGGAAGCCGAGGATCAGCGAGCCGGCGAGGCCGAACAGGGAGCTCGAGAACGAGATGCCCATGCCGCCGAGCGGGGCGGCGAGGCCCTCCTTCAGCGTGTCGAACAGCGCCCCGGAATCGCCGCCGACCTTGAGGCCGTCGATCACCTTGCCGACCGAGCCGACCGTCTCGATCAGGCCCCAGAAGGTGCCCAGCAGGCCGAGGAAGACGAGCAGGCCGGTCATGTAGCGGGAGATGTCGCGGGCCTCGTCGAGGCGAGTCGCGATCGAATCGAGCAGGTGCCGCATGGTGGTCTGGGTGATGGTCATCCGCCCGGTGCGCTCGCCGCCCAGGATCATCGCCATCGGCGCCAGCAGTTTTGGGTGCCGGGCGGGCGCAAGGCCGGGATCGGCGATGCGGAAATTGTTGACCCAGGACACCTCAGGGTAGAGCCGGATCACCTGGCGGAAGGCCAGGATGATGCCGATGAACAGGACGCCGCCGATCAGGGCGTTGAGCCCGGGATTGGCGAAGAAGGCCAGGATGATCTGCTTGTAGAGCACCACGCCGACGAGGGTGCAGAGCACCAGGAAGACCAGCATCCGCACCAGGAAGACGCTGGGCGAGGATAGTTTGGTGTATTCGATGTCCATGGGGGAGCGGGGCGAGGTGCCAGACGGCATGGCCGGTATCATCCGTTACGAACGTGATTGCGGGGCGCACTATGGCACAGGCCCAGCCCAAAAAAAGCGCCGGATACGCCGATTTAGTGGAGAGCGCCGGAACCTGAAGCGGAAACCGCGCTTTGATAGCGTGACATTTGCAAGACTTCGGCATCCCGCAGGCCGCCGGTGCCCTGTGGCTGCCCCGGCCGTTGCCGGCACCTGCCCGTTCTTCCCTCCGCCGCCCGACGAGACCTGACCAAGGGAGTGGTCGCATGAGCGTCGTTTCCGCGATCATCGGGACTGCAGAACGCGTGCCGCTGCCCGATGTCGTGATCCGGGCTGCGATCCAGCGCCTCTGCTCCCGCACCGCAACCCGTCTCGCCGCGCATGATGCGGCCGGCGATGCCGCCATCGCCGGGCGGATGCTGCTGCGGCCGATCGCGGGGGACGCGGGTGCCGGGGCTGACGAGGTGCCTGCTTCGTTCTTCGCAGAAGTGCTCGGCCCCAACCGCAAATACTCGTGCTGCTTCTACAAGACCGACGCGACCACCCTGCAGGAGGCGGAGGAGGAGGCGCTGCGCCAGACCGTCGAGCATGCCGGTCTCGCCGACGGCCAGGCCATCCTCGAGCTCGGCTGCGGCTGGGGCTCGCTATCGCTGTGGATGGCGCGGCAGTTTCCGCACGCGGCGGTGACCGCGGTCTCGAACTCGCGGGCGCAGCGCGCCCTGATCGACGAGGAGGCGCGGCTGCGCGGGCTGTCCAACCTCCACGCGGTCACCGCCGACATGAACGTGTTTGCACCCGATAGCCGGTTCGACCGCATCGTCGCAGTCGAGACCTTCGAGCACATGATGAACTGGCGCAAGCTGATGACGCGCCTGCGCTCATGGCTTGCGCCCGAGGGGCGCTGCTTCATGCACATCGCCACGCATCGCACCGGCTCCCATCTGTTCGACCGGGCCGATCGCGAGGACTGGGTCGCCCAGCACGTCTTCACCGGCGGGCTGATGCCGAGCCATCACCTCGTCAGGCAGTTCGACGACATCTTCACGGTCGAGAAGGAATGGTGCTGGAGCGGCACGCATTATCAGCGCACCGCCAACGACTGGCTCGCCAATTTCGACGCGCATCGCGAGACGATCGAAGAGGCCTTGCGCCAGGTCTATGGCGATGACACCGGTCTTTGGATGCGTCGCTGGCGCTGGCTGTTCCTGGTGACATCGGGCCTGTTCGGCTATGCCGCCGGAACCGAATGGGGCGTCAGCCGGTACCGGATGAAGGCCGCCGATTAGCGCGCCTACGGGTGCATGCCGCGCCCCATTCCCCGACAACCTGTCAATTACCCTCGGACACCCACTTCAATGTCGCAAGCCATAGATCGTGGCCCCGGTGCAGCAGGCTCTCATCGGTCTCTCGCAGGTGCGCGGCATCCTTGCCGATGCCGACTTCATCGGTGACGACCAGGCAGCTCGCGCCTCGAGGGGCCAGATACCAGGTGTGATAGAAGCTCGGTTGCGTCCCCGGCGCGTAACCGTACCAGCCGAGGCGCGCGTGTGGCAGGTATTCGTTCACCTTGCTCTCGATAGACAGGCCGAACGTGCTCCATCGCCACGTCGTGTCGTTGCCAAGGACCTTGGTGCCCTCGGGAAGTTCGACGTCCCTGGAGTTCGGATACCACTGCGGCCACTTGCTGGCGTCCACGATGTGGCTCCAGACCTTCTCGCATGACGCATTGATGAGAAGCTCGTTGTGGGCAAACAGATCCGCAGTCGCAGGATTGAAGCGCTCTGGCCAGTGAATTTCGTTCGAGCGCATCGCGAGGTCTTGCTTCATCGTCATGATCGCTTCCTTTCTTGTGCCTGGGGGAGGTGCGTTAGTTTGAGCGCCGGCAGACGCCGTGATCGAAAGCAGCGACGCGCCTAGCAACGTCCAGCGTGTGCAATACTTGATGCTCGGAAAATAAGACCGTTTCGTCATGTTCGCCTCCGCGTCTTCGGTGGCGACACTGATGTCAGATGGTGATTGCGGATCCAAATTCCGTTATGTCAAAATAGACATTCATATAAATCAGGAATTGCGATGCCCTTCGATGGACGATTGCTGTCGGGTGTTACTGTCCTCTCGGCTGTCATCGAGGCCGGCACCATCGCACGCGCGGCCGATGCGCTGGGCCTGACGGCCTCGGCCGTCAGCCGCGCCATATCGCGTCTGGAAGCGCGCGTCGGGGTCAGATTGCTTGAACGCACAACGCGCTCGCTCTCCTTGACCGACGAGGGGCGACGCTTCTACGAGCGCGTCGGACCGCACCTTGCCGGCATCGAAGAAGCTGCAACCGAGGCTTCGGGCTCCGCCGGCATCGTACGCGGACGGCTCAGGGTGAACGTCGATCCGTTCTTCTCGCGCATCGTCCTGTCATCCCACATCAGGATGTTCCTGGTGCGGCATCCGCAGGTCTCGCTGGAGCTTCTCATGCGTGACGCGATCGGAGATCTCGGCGCTGGCGGCTTTGATCTTGCGTTGCGGTTCGGTGAGCCGCCGCAGGGTTCGTTGGTGGCGCGCAAGCTCGTCGAGACCCGCGTTCTCACTGTTGCCTCGCCCGCCTATATCGCCGAGCACGGCCGGCCACGACATCCGTCCGAAGTCCCGGACCACGATTGCATCGGTTTCTATGACGCGGCGAACCAGCGGCCTTTCGATTGGGAGTTTCGTAAGGGAAAAGAGGTGCTCCCCGTGAAGGTGTCCGCCCGCGTTCTGGTTTCGGATGTCGGCGCCATGCTCTCGGCTTGCGAAGCCGGCGCAGGCATTGCGCAGATTCTCCAGCTGGGCAGCAGTCACCTCGTGCAAAGCGGGGCGTTGATCAATCTGTTTCCGGAATGGTCAGGTGAGATGTTCCCGCTCTATGCGCTGTTTCCGTCACGCCAGCATCAGCCCGCGAAAGTGCGGAGCTTCATCGACTTCTGCCTCGGTGTGATCGCAAGGGAGAATGCCTGAAGGTTTGCCGGATTGCGATCTTCTGTCGCAGTAGCCAATGACGGAACCCGACTCACAATCCGGTGAGTCCCGAAAAGCCTCAACAAGTCAGTGCGATAGGTCGTGTGACATTGAGCCGCCCGTAGCATGCGTTGCGTCGCAGCAGGTCCATTCTATTTTGACGGCATCAGCTGCGCGCAAATCGCCCAGAACGGGCAGGCTCGCGCGTGACCAGTTTCAACAATTCGGGGCACTTCACTTCATGTCAGGACTTCGCGCGCGATCGGCATGCGTTGCTATGATGCTCGCGGCCCTTGCGCCGCTGCTCGCGGGTTGCGAGGAATCGAGCTCGGCCGTCTCTGCCGCTCCGCCCGCCGATCCTGACGTCAGCATCGTCGTCGTCAAGCCGCAGCCGCGCGCCGTGGTGCGCGAGCTGCCGGGCCGCATTGCGCCGACGCGCGTCTCCGACGTGCGGCCGCGCATCTCCGGCATCGTGGTCGAGCGTCTGTTCCGCCAGGGCAGCGAGGTCAAGGCCGGCGATCCGCTCTACCGCATCGATCCGCGTCCGTTCGAGGTCGAGGTGATGGCCAACGAGGCCGCACTCGCCAAGTCCGAGGCCGCGCTGATGCAGGCCAAGCAGCAGGCGCATCGCATCGCCACCCTCACCAGGGATCGCGCGGCTCCGGAGGCCGAGAACGAGAAGGCGATCGCCGCCGAACGCCAGGCCCATGCCGAGGTCGAGGGACGCAAGGCCGAGCTCGCCCGCGCCAAGCTCAACCTCGACTATGCCACCGTGCGCGCGCCGATCGACGGCGTCGTCGGTGCGGCCCTCGTCAGCGAGGGCGCGCTCGCGGTGCAGAACGAGACCAATCTGGCCACCATCCAGCAGCTCGATCCGATCTATGCCGACTTCACCCAGTCGGTGACCGAGCTCAACCAGCTCCGCCGCGCCTTCGAGAGCGGCGATCTCGAGCGCATTGCGGCCGATGCCGCCAAGGTGCGCCTCGTTCTCGACGACAACACGCTTTATTCGCTCGACGGCAAGCTGCTGTTCTCCGATGCCAAGGTCGACGCCCATACCGGGCAGGTGACGCTGCGCGGCGAATTCCGCAACCCCAAGCGCGAGCTGCTGCCGGGCATGTATGTCCGCGTCCGCATCGACCAGGGTCTCGACAGCGACGCCATCGCGGTGCCGCAGCAGGCGATCCAGCGCAACGGCGGCGGCGGCAGCGAGGTGTTCGTCGTCAAGGACGACAACCACATCGCGGTGCAGCCGGTGCGCACGGGCTCGGTGCAGGACGGCCTCTGGTTCGTCACCGAAGGCCTGAAGGCCGGCGACAAGGTCGTGGTCGAAGGCTTCCAGAAGTTCGCGGCCGGTGACAGGGTCAAGCCGCAATCCTGGTCCGAGGCGGACGCGACCGCGGACAATCGGCACGCCCAAAAGCTCACGCGGTAACGCGCCATGGCGAGTTTCTTCATCGACAGGCCGATCTTCGCCTGGGTGGTCGCGCTTTTCATCTGTCTGATCGGCGCGATCTCCGTGCCGCTGCTGCCGATCGCGCAATATCCGATCATCGCGCCGCCCTCGATCTCGATCTCGACCAGCTATCCCGGTGCCTCGCCGGAAAACCTCTACAACAGCGTCACGCGCCTGATCGAGGAGGAGCTCAACGGCGCCTCCGGCATCCTCAATTTCGAATCGACCAGCGACTCGCTCGGTCAGGTCGAGATCATCGCCAATTTTCAGCCGGGCACCGATACCAGCGCGGCCTCGGTCGAGGTGCAGAACCGCATCAAGCGCGTCGAGGCGCGCCTGCCGCGCGCGGTGATCCAGCAGGGCATCCTGATCGAGGAAGCCTCCAGCGCGGTGCTGCAGATCATCACGCTGAACTCGACCGACGGCAGCCTGGATGAGGTCGGCCTCGGCGACTTCATGATCCGCAACGTGCTCGGCGAAATCCGCCGCATTCCCGGCGTCGGCCGCGCCACGCTCTATTCGACCGAGCGCAGTCTTCGTGTGTGGGTCGATCCCGCAAAACTGGTCGGCTACGGGCTGACCGCCGACGACGTCAACAAGGCGATATCGGCGCAGAACGCACAGGTCGCTTCGGGCAGCATCGGCGCCGAGCCGTCGACATCGAGCCAGCGCACCTCGGCGCTGGTGCTGGTCAAGGGCCAGCTTGCCTCGCCGGACGAATTCGGCGCCATCATCCTGCGCGCCAACCCCGACGGTTCGACCGTGCGCCTGCGCGACGTCGCGCGCGTCGAGGTCGGCGGCCTCAGCTATCAGTTCAACACCCGCCTCGACGGCAAGCCGACCGCCGGCCTCTCGGTGCTGATGTCGCCGACCGGCAACGCGCTGGCGACCGCCAGCGCGGTCGAAGCCAAGATGAAGGAGCTGTCGCGCTTCTTCCCGGCCAACATCTCCTACGAGATCCCGTACAACATCACGCCGGTGGTCGAGGCCTCGATCAAGAAGGTGCTGACGACGCTGCTCGAAGCGGTGGTGCTGGTGTTCGTGGTGATGTTCCTGTTCCTGCAGAACATCCGCTACACCATCATTCCGACCATCGTGGTGCCGGTGGCGCTGCTCGGCGCCTGCAGCACGCTGCTGCTCGCCGGCTACTCCATCAACATGCTCTCGATGTTCGGCATGGTGCTCGCGGTCGGCATCCTCGTCGACGACGCCATCGTCGTGGTCGAGAACGTCGAGCGCATCATGAGCGAGGAAGGCCTGCCGCCGAAGGAGGCGACGCGCAAGGCGATGTCGCAGATTTCTGGCGCCATCATCGGCATCACGCTGGTGCTGATGGCGGTGTTCGTGCCGATGGCGTTCTTCCCGGGCTCGGTCGGCATCATCTACCGCCAGTTCTCGGTGACCATGGTCGCCGCGATCGGCTTCTCCGCCTTCCTGGCGCTGTCGCTGACGCCGGCGCTGTGCGCGACCTTGCTCAAGCCCGTCACGGCTGGCCACGGCCATGCGAAGAGGGGCGTGTTCGGCTGGTTCAACCGCATGCTGGAAGGCGGCAAGGAAAGCTATTCCCGCACCGTCGGCTTCTCGCTCAAGCGCACCGGCCGCCTGATGCTGGTCTATGTCGCGCTGCTGGCTGGTCTGTCCTGGGCCTTCGTCAATCTGCCCGGCGGCTTCCTGCCGATCGACGACCAGGGCTTCGTCACCACCGACGTGCAGACGCCGTCGGATTCGTCCTATGCCCGCACCGAGGCCGTGATCGAGAAGGTCGAGAAATATCTCGCGCAGCGGCCCGGCGTCGACAACGTCACCTTCCTCACCGGCTTCAGCTTCTCCGGTCAGGGCATGAACACCGCGCAGGCCTTCATCACCTTGAAGGACTGGTCGGAGCGCGGTCCGAACGAGTCAGCTGCAGCGATCGTCAATGACATCAACCGTGATCTCGGGTCGTCGATCCGCGACGCAAAAATCTCGGCGCTGCAGCCGCCGCCGATCGACAACCTCGGCAACTCCTCCGGCTTCTCGTTCCGTCTGCAGGACCGCGGCCAGAAGGGCTATGCGGCCCTGATGCGAGCGGCCGACCAGCTGATCGCGGAAGCCAATGCGAGCCCGGTGCTGCAGAAGGTCTATATCGAAGGCCTGCCCGAGGCGGGCGTGGTCAATCTCGTGATCGACCGCGAGAAGGCCGGCGCCTTCGGCGTCACCTTCGAAGACATCAACAACACGATCTCGACCAATCTCGGCTCGAACTACATCAACGACTTCCCGAACCGCGGCCGCATGCAGCGCGTCGTGGTGCAGGCGGATGCGCGCGACCGCATGCGGACCGAGGACATCCTCAACTACAACGTCAAGAACAGCCGCGGCCAGCTCGTGCCGTTCTCCTCCTTCGCCACGGTGGAATGGGCACGCGGCCCGACGCAGATCGCCGGCTTCAACTATTATCCGGCGGTGCGCATCTCCGGCGAAGCCAGGTCCGGCTTCACCTCGGGCGATGCCATCGCCGAGATGGAGCGGCTCGCAGGCAAGCTGCCGCGCGGCTTCGGTTATGAATGGACCGGCCAGTCGCTGCAGGAGAAGCTGTCGGGCTCGCAGGCGCCGTTCCTGCTCGCGCTCTCGGTGTTCGTGGTGTTCCTGTGCCTCGCCGCACTCTACGAGAGCTGGACCATTCCGCTCGCGGTGCTGCTCACCGTGCCGCTCGGCATCGTCGGCGCCGTGGCCGCGGCGATGCTGCGCGGCCTGCCCAACGACGTCTATTTCACCGTCGGCCTGATCACCATCATCGGTCTTGCGGCAAAGGACGCGATCCTGATCATCGAGTTCGCCAAGGATCTGCGCAAAGAAGGCAAGCCGCTGGTGGAAGCCACCATCGAGGCCTGCCGCCTGCGCTTCCGCCCGATCCTGATGACGGGCCTTGCCTTCATCTGCGGCGTGCTGCCGATGGCCATCGCCCACGGCGCCGGCGGCGCCAGCCAGCAGGCGCTTGGCTCCATCGTGATGGGCGGCATGATCGCGGTGGTGATCCTGGCGCTGCTGATGGTGCCGGTGTTCTTCGTCTCCGTGCAGCGCGTGCTGGCCGGGGATCGGGAGCCGGAGGCGGCGCGGGAAGGCGAGGCATACGGGCCGCCTGCGCCGGCAAGAGCCGGCCACTGAACGCCGGATCGGTCGGCTTGCTTTCTCGTGGTCGTCAATCCAGACTGCACCTCTGGATTGAATGGGCATGCATTCGCGCCGCACCGCGAATGCATAGCCAACCCGCCGATTGAGAGCGTGTGATGCGTCTGACCGACGTTGCGATCTCCAACTATCGCTCCATTCGACAACTCTCGATCCCCATTCACCCCTTGTCCGTTTTTGTGGGTGAGAATGGGGTCGGCAAATCCAATCTCTACAAGTCCTTGTCGCTGTTGCGCGACGCGGCCGCAGGTCGAATCACGCGCACGATCGCCGAGGAAGGCGGATTGAACTCCGTCTGCTGGTCCGGCCTTCGCAAGAAAGGCGAGGATGGGCGACTGCGTTTGTCGGCCAGATTCGATAGTCTCAGATATTCCATTGAGCTCGGATTTCCCGGCCCGGTCGAGGCGGCATTTTCCGGCGAGCCGATGATCAAGGCCGAAAGCATCGAGGCGACGCAAGGCAAACGAACGGTTCGACTCATGGAGCGGAAAAATTCGTTCGTCAGCGTCCGCGGCGAGAGCGGTGCCTGGAACGGCCACAAGGATGCGGTGCTGCCGTCAGAGACCGCGCTTGCGGGTTTTTCCGATGGCAAGGATTGCCCTGAAATCGACCTGATCAGAAACGCGATGCTGGGCTGGCGCTTCTATCATGACTTTCGCACCGATCCGGCCTCGCCGATCCGAAAGCCGTGTCTGGCGATCACAACGCCCTCGCTCAGCGCCGATGGAAGCGATTTGGCTGCCGCCTTGGCGACACTCTATTCCATTCGAGAAGATGCCGTCGACCTGCAGGACGCGATCGAGGATGCATTCCCGAGCGCCGAGCTCCGCGCATGGGCAGAAAATGGCTGGTGTGAATTTGATTTGCAGCTGGCGGATATGCCGCGGCCGTTCAAGGCCCACGAATTGTCCGATGGGACGCTGAAATACATCTGCCTGCTCGCAGGGTTCATGGGCTATCGGCTGCCGCCCTTCATCGCGCTGAACGAACCGGAGACCAGCCTGCATCCGTCGCTGCTGGCGCCATTGGCGCGGCTGGTCGTCAAGGCATCACGCCGCGCGGACATCTGGATTGTCACGCATTCGGAACAACTGATGGAGGCATTGCGAAGCGAGAGTTCGGTCCCGCTTCGCCGGGTGGTCAAGCAGAAGGGCGCCACGACCATCGAGGGCCTGACTATTGGCGGAGAGTATCGGGACGAGGAATCCGACGAAGACGACTCTTAGTCGATGCGGGTCAAGCTGTCGTCGGTCAAGCCGCAAGGCAACAGACCGGTAAAGGGCGCACGCTGTCGCATTCCCTCTCCCCGTAAGAACGGGGCGAGGGAGCGCACCGTCAATGCGGCGCGCTACGCAGGTTTCCGCAAAATCCTCACCAGCTCCCCGTGCACGAACTCATTGCCGCACACGACGTGCCCGGTGACCAGCGGGTCGCCCGGCGTTGCGATGTCGCTCACGGTGCCGCCGGCTTCGCGCACCATCAGCATGCCGGCGGCGATGTCCCAGGATTGCAAATTGCGCTCCCAGTAGCCGTCGAGGCGGCCGGCGGCGACGAAGGCGAGGTCGAGCGAGGCGGCGCCGAAGCGGCGCAGGCCTGCGACGCGGTCCTGGATCGCGGTCATCTCGCGGCGGAATTCCTCGTGGTCGCCGCGGCCGATATGGGGCAGGCCGCAGGCCACCACGCATTCGTTGAGCTGGCGGCGGCCGGCGACGCGCAGGCGCTGATCGTTGAGGAAGGCGCCCTTGCCGCGCTCTGAGATGTAGAGCTCGTCATTGGCGGGATTGTAGATCACGCCCGCGATCACCGTGCCCTCGCGGGCGAGGCCGATCGAGATCGCGAATTGCGGGATGCCGTGCAGGAAGTTGGTGGTGCCGTCCAAGGGATCGACGATCCAGGTGTGGCTCTTGTCGGTGCCCTCGCGCATTCCCCCTTCCTCGCCGATGAAGCCGTAGCCGGGCCGGGCCTTGGCGAGGTCCTGGTAGAGGATCTCCTCGGCGCGCTTGTCGGCGAGCGAGACGAAATTGGCCGGCCCCTTCAGCGAGACCTGGAGATGCTCGATCTCGCCGAGATCGCGCTTGAGGCTGCGGCCGGCGCGGCGCGCCGCCTTGACCATGACGTTGATAGTGGCGGAATACAGCATGAGCTCTAGGTCTTGATCGGGGGAATTGGCGCGAAATCGCGCCTGTTGAGGGATTGGGTGCCCTGCGGGAGCCGCAAGGTCAAGTCATTTGGTCCCGAGCCATTTCCTGGCGGCGGCCTCGGCCTTGGCCCGGTCGTCGGCTGGCAGATCGGACAATTGCTTGTCGAGCTCCGGATCGCCCTTGCCGGCGGTCTTGGCCACCAAATGCCATTTGAAGCCCTCGATCTTGTCCGCGGTCGCGCCCATGCCGTTGATCAGCACCCAGGCGAGGCGGTTCTGCGCGATGGCGCTGCCCTGCCGCGACGCCTTGCGGAGCAACGCGACAGCCGCGGGCTGGTTCTTCGGCGTTCCCGTGCCGTTGAACATGGCGATGGCATATTCGACCTCGGCATCGACATTGTCGGCGAGCGAGGCGGCCTGCAGCAGCCGCACGGCCCTTTCGGGATCCTTCGGCACGCCGGTGCCTTCCTTGTAGAAGGTCGCGAGCGCGTATTGCGCCTCGGGCAGGCCGGCGTCGGCAGCCTGGCGCAACAGCTCGGCGGAGCGCTTGACGTCCTGCGGCAGGGTCTGGCCGTCGAGATAAAGCAGCGCGAGGTTATAGGCCGCCTTGGGCTCGCCGAGCTTGGCGGCGGAGGCCATCAGCTTGACCGCCTCGCCCTTGTCGACCGGGCCGCCGCGGCCGGAGATGCGCAGCATGGCGAGCGCGAACATCGCCTCGCGGTCGCCGGCATCGGAGGCGCGCTTGTACCACTCCAGCGCCTTGGCGTAGTCGCGCCGGATGCCCATGGCGTTGGAATAGAGCTCGCCCAGCATGGTCATCGCCTTGGGATCGCCGGCTGCGGCGCGGGCGGTGGCGAGCTCGAACGCCGTCTTGTACTGGCCGCGCTGATAGGCGCCGAACACCAGGTCGACACCGGGGGTGTCGGTCGGCGGCGCCGGGATCACGGTCGCGGGCAGGGCCGGCTTGGGGAGGCGGCGGGCTTGGGCGAGGCCGAAGGTTTCGGCGCCGGTGCGGCTTCCTTCTTGGCAGGCGGAGGCGCCTTGGGCTTCTGCTTCTCGGCCGCAGGGCTCGGCGTCGTGGCCGGCGTGATCTGGAGCTGTGCGGCCGCGGGCGCCGTGAGCAGCAGCGTGGCCAGAATGGTGATGCGCGGGAGCTTCATGTCGGGCGCTAGCCGTGCTCCTGGCCGGCAGTATCTTGGCCGCCAGGCGCGGCCGCATGGGCCTTCTTGATCGCAGCATCGACCTCGATGAGCGCCGCCTTGGGCCCGCGCGGATCGGCCCAGATGAACTCGCCGACCAGCACGAAATCGGCGCCGCTGGCGGCGAAGTCGTAGGCCTCCTCCAGCGAAATCGCAAAGCCGACGCAGGGCGGCTCGAACAGCTCGGCCCACCAGTCCAGCCGCTCGGCAATCGCCTGCGACGACGGCCGCTGGCCCTTCGCGTCGGGCTCGCCGAACAGCAAATAGTCGGCACCCATCTCGCCCGCATCCATGGAATGGTGCCGCGTCGTCAGCCCGCCGACGCCGGCGATGCGATCGGGCTTGAGCGATGGCAGCGCCTCCTTCAGCGCGGCGATGCCGGGCAGGTGTGCGCCGTCGGCGCCGCCACGTGCGACCAGCTCGGGATGGCCGTCGACGAGCAGCGCTGCGCCCGCCTTCTGCACCGGCGGCGCCAGCGCCTTGACGCGCGAGGTCATGGTGCGCTGGTCGGTTTCCTTCAGCCGCAGCAACACGGCCGCGACATCGGCGGCGGCGAGCAGGGCCGGCAGCTCGGCGACGAGCGCAGCGGGATCATCGACAACGGGCGTCGCGAGATAGAGGCGCGGCGCCGGGCGCGGCGGAGGCGGTTTGTTCGACAAGATCTAGGCTGCCTTCTTTTCCAGACTGCTTTGCCATTCGCCCTTGGAGGCGAGGCCGTTCATGCGGGCGCGATGGCTGAAGGCGCGTTGTCCGGCCGCGACGTTCTCGGCCTTGCCGGACCAGGCCTTCTGCGGTGCGGCCTGCAGCGCGCGGCCGTAGGAGAAGGTCAGGCCCCAGGGCAACGGACCGAGCTTGTGCATGGCGTTGAGATGCGCGGTTGCCTCCTCGTCCGACTGGCCGCCGGAGAGGAAGGCGATGCCAGGGACTGCCGCGGGCACGCAGGCCTTCAGCAGCCGGATCGTCTTCTCCGCGACTTCCTCGACGGAGGCCTGCTTCGGTGACTTCTTGCCTGAGATTGTCATGTTCGGTTTCAGCACCATGCCTTCGAGCGCGACGCGCTGCACGCGCAATTCCTGGAACGTCTTGTTGAGCACGCGCTGGGTGACGTCATAGCAGCGCTCGATGTCGTGGTCGCCGTCCATCGGCACCTCCGGCTCGACGATCGGCACGATCTGCGCGGTCTGGCACAGCGCGGCGTAGCGCGCCAGCGCATGGGCGTTGACGCTGATCGCCGTCATCGAGGGGATGCCGCTGCCGATGTCGATCACCGCGCGCCATTTGGCGAAGCGCGCGCCGCGCTCGTAATATTTCTTCAGCCGCTCGGCGAGCTTGTCGAGCCCGACGGTGACGAGCTCACCCGGGCACATCGGCAGGGCCTGCGTACCCTCGTCGACCTTGATGCCGGGAATGGCGCCGGTCTGCTCGATCAGCTTGATGAGGGGCGTGCCGTCCTTGGCATCCTGCCAGATCGTCTCGTCATAAAGGATCACGCCGGAAATATACTGGCTCATGGCTTCGTTGGAGCGGAACAGCATCTCGCGGTAGTCGCGGCGGTTGGCTTCGGTCGATTCCACGCCGATCGCGTCAAAGCGCTTCTTGATGGTGCCGGAGGATTCGTCGGCGGCAAGGATGCCCTTGCCTGATACGACCATGGCGGTCGCGATCCTGTTGAGCTCAGTCAGATTCATCGAGAGGTCCTCCCAAAACGATTCTGCCCTTGCCTGTGAAAATAGACCGTTCTCGGGCAATTGCCGAGTTAACGTTCGTCGCAGGGTAAAGGGGGGGAGGTCAGTTGGGTAAATTGCCGGGCCGAGGCTGGGCGACCCATCACCTCGCCCCGCTTGCGGGGAGAGGTCGGATTTTACGCGACGCGTAAAATCCGGGTGAGGGGGTACAGGTCGATCGATAGGGCACAACTCGCGGAGGGAGCCCCTCACCCCGCCCCTCTCCCCGCGAAGGGCGGGGAGAGGGAGGGAGAGATTACGCGACCTTCGGATCCAGCTCGCCCTTGGCGTAGCGCTTGGCCATCTCGGCGGTGGTCAGGACCTTCTTGATCTTGGAGGCCTGGCCTGCGGTGTTGAACTCCTGCAGGCGCTGCTTGCACAGCTTGGTCATCGCTTCCATCGCCGGCTTCAGGTATTTGCGCGGATCGAACTCTTCCGGATTGTCCTTGAGCACTTTCCGGATCTGGCCGGTCATGGCCATGCGGTTGTCGGTGTCGATGTTGATCTTGCGCACGCCGTTCTTGATGCCGCGCTGGATCTCGGCCACCGGCACGCCCCAGGTCGGCTTCATCTTGCCGCCATAGGCGTTGATGATGTCCTGCAGGTCCTGCGGCACCGAGGAGGAGCCGTGCATGACGAGATGCGTGTTCGGCAGCTTGCGGTGGATTTCCTCGATCACCTTCATGGCGAGGATGTCGCCGTCGGGCTTGCGGGTGAACTTGTAGGCGCCGTGCGAGGTCCCCATCGCGATCGCGAGCGCGTCGACCTTGGTCTCCTGGACGAACTTCACAGCTTCGTCCGGATTGGTCAGGAGCTGGTCGTGGCTCAGCTTGCCTTCGGCGCCATGGCCGTCTTCCTTGTCGCCCATGCCGGTCTCGAGCGAGCCGAGCACGCCGAGCTCACCCTCGACCGAGATGCCGCCGAGATGGGCCATGTCGGTCACGGTCTTGGTGACGCCGACATTGTAGCCCCAGTCGCCCGGCGTCTTGCCGTCGGCCTTGAGCGAGCCGTCCATCATGACGGAGGTGAAGCCGGCCTGGATCGCGGTCATGCAGGTCGCGGGCTCGTTGCCGTGATCGAGATGCACGCAGACCGGGATGTGCGGATAGATCTCGGTGACCGCGTCCATCATGTGCTTGAGCATGACGTCGTTGGCGTAGGAGCGCGCACCGCGCGAGGCCTGGATGATGACGGGGGCGTCGACCTGATTGGCCGCGTCCATGATCGCCAGCGCCTGCTCCATGTTGTTGATGTTGAAGGCCGGTACGCCGTAATCGTTCTCCGCCGCATGGTCGAGCAATTGACGTAACGTGATCCGAGCCATGTGTCTTTTTCTCCGTTTGGGCCTACAGGGCCGCTTCTTTCTTGCCGACGAATTACTTGATGCGAAGGACTTCGACGCCGGGCAGGGGCTTGCCTTCCATCCATTCAAGAAATGCGCCACCGGCGGTCGAGACATAGGTGAAGTCACCGGCCACATGGGCCTGGTTGAGGGCTGCAACGGTGTCGCCGCCGCCCGCGATCGAGATCAGCTTTTTCGCCTTGGTGCGCTCGGCGGCATGCTTGGCGGCCGCGACGGTGCCGCGGTCGAACGGCTGCATCTCGAAGGCCCCGAGCGGCCCGTTCCAGACCAGCGTCGCCGCATCGTCGATCGCCGCGTGGACGCGCGCGATCGATTGCGGGCCGACGTCGAGGATCATGCCTTCGGCCGGGATCGCATCGAGGCCATAGGCGTGCGAGGGCGCGTTCGCCGCGAAATGATAGGCGACGGTGGCGTCCACCGGCAGGATGATCGCGCAGTTGGCGGCTTCCGCCTTCTCCATGATGCGCAGCGCGGTCGGGGCGAGGTCCTTCTCGGCCAGCGACTTGCCGACCGCGACGCCCTGGGCGTGCAGGAAGGTGTTGGCCATGCCGCCGCCGATCACCAGCGCATCGACCTTGGTCACGAGATTTTCGAGCAGGTCGATCTTGGTCGAGACCTTTGCGCCGCCGATGATCGCGATGACCGGCTTGGTCGGCGAGCCCAGCGCCTTCTCCAGCGCATCGAGCTCGGCCTGCATGGTGCGGCCGGCATAGGCCGGCAGCTTGTGGCCGAGGCCTTCGGTCGAGGCGTGGGCGCGATGGGCGGCCGAGAACGCGTCGCTGACCCAGATGTCGCCGAGTTTTGCCAGTTCCGCGACGAAGGCGGGATCGTTCTTCTCTTCCTCTTTGTGGAAGCGCGTGTTTTCGAGACAGAGAATGTCGCCGTCGTTCAGGCTAGCGACGGCCGTGGCCGCAGGCTCGCCGATGCAGTCCTCGGCGAAAGCGACGGGCTTCTTCACGACCTTCGACAGCGCTTCAGCAACGGGCTTCAGCGAGTCCTTGGCATCGCGGCCCTTGGGCCGGCCGAAATGCGCGAGCAGGATGACCTTGCCGCCCTTGTCCGAGATTTCGGTGATGGTCGGCGCGACGCGCTCGAGCCGGGTCGCGTCGGTGACGCGCCCGTTGTCCATGGGCACGTTGAGATCGACGCGCAGCAGCACGCGCTTGCCCTTCACGTCGACGTCGTCGAGGGTGCGGAATTTGTTGGTCATCGGAGGCCCTTGTCCCGGGCGCATAGCGGCGCGCAGTGCCGCTGTGCAGAACCGGGACCCACGTTGCGGCGAGTCCCGCGGTTAAGATGGGTCCCGGCTGTGCGGAGCAGCGCTAATGCGCTGCGCCGCGTCCGGGACACGAAGACCTTGGCTCAGATCACCTTCGCCAACGCGACGGCGGTGTCCGCCATGCGGTTCGAGAAGCCCCACTCGTTGTCGTACCAGGACATCACGCGCACCAGCGTGCCGTTCTGCACCTTGGTCTGGTCCTCGTGGAAGGTCGAGGAGTGCGGGTCGTGGTTGAAGTCGATCGAGACGTTCGGCGCGCTGGTGTAGCCGAGGATGCCCTTGAGCTGCTGCTCGCTGGCGCGCTTCATCGCCGCGTTGATTTCCTTCGCATCGGTTGCGCGCTTGGCGACGATCTTGAGGTCGACGACCGAGACGTTCGGGGTCGGCACGCGGATCGCGACGCCGTCGAGCTTGCCCTTCAGCTCGGGCAGCACGAGGCCGATCGCCTTGGCGGCACCGGTCGAGGTCGGGATCATCGACATCGCAGCCGCGCGGCCGCGGTAGAGATCCTTGTGCAGCGTGTCCAGCGTCGGCTGGTCGCCGGTGTAGGCGTGGATCGTGGTCATGAAGCCGGTCTCGATGCCGACGAGATCGTTCAGCACCTTGGCGACCGGCGCGAGGCAGTTGGTGGTGCAGGAACCGTTGGAGACGACCAGATGATCCCTGGTCAGCGTGTCGTGGTTGACGCCGTAGACGATGGTGGCGTCGGCGCCGTCGGCGGGCGCGGAGACCAGCACGCGCTTGGCGCCGGCGGTCAGATGCGCGGAGGCCTTGTCCTTCGAGGTGAAGATGCCGGTGCACTCGAGCGCGATGTCGACGCCGAGATCCTTCCAGGGCAGCTTCGAGGGATCGCGCTCGGCAGTCACCTTGATCTTGCCGCCGCCGAGGTTGATCGAGTCACCATCGACGGTCACGGTGCCGGGGAAGCGGCCGTGGACGCTGTCGAAACGGAGCAGATGGGCGTTGGTCTCGACCGGGCCCAGATCGTTGATGCCGACGACCTCGATGTCCTTGCGGCCCGACTCGGCGATAGCCCGCAGCACGTTGCGGCCGATGCGACCAAAACCGTTGATTCCGACGCGGACTGCCATGTTTCGTCTCCTTCAATGACCGTTGTCGTCCCGCACAACGCGCTTCGCGCGCCTGCGTGGGTTTTTTAGGGCGGACGCCCGGTTCGGCCGGGCGGGGGCTTGATCATATGAGACGTTACGTAGTCCTTTTTTTTGGCAAGCTCAACTCTCAGGAAACGCGCTTCAGCACAGCGTTAACCGCAGCCTCGGCGGTGATGCCGAAATGCTTGTAAAGCTCCTTCGCCGGACCGCTTTCGCCGAACGAATGCATGCCGATGAATTCGCCATCCTGGCCGATCACGGCATCCCAGCCCCAGCGTACTGCGGCCTCGATCGCGACCTTCACCGGCGCATTGCCGATGATGGCGGCACGCTTGGCTTCTGGTTGCGCTAACAAAAGCTCGAGCGAGGGCACCGACACCACCCGTGACGCGATGCCGCGCTCGGCGAGCTGCTTCTGCGCGGCAACCGCGATCTCGACCTCCGAGCCCGATGCGAACAGCGATACCTTGGCTTCGCCCTGCGCGGGAACCAGCTCATAGGCGCCCGCCGCGCAAGGGTTGTCGTTCGGCGCGGTGGTGCGGAGCTGCGGCAGGTTCTGCCGCGTCAGCGCCAGCACGGTCGGACCGTCGACGCGGTTCAGCGCCAGTTCCCAGCACTCGGCGACCTCGATGGAATCGCAGGGGCGGAACACGCGCATGTTGGGTATGGCGCGCAGTGCGGCGAGATGCTCGACCGGCTGATGGGTCGGGCCGTCCTCGCCGAGGCCGATGGAGTCGTGGGTCATCACGTAGACGACGCCGGCGCCCATCAGCGCGGCAAGGCGCATCGCAGGCCGCGCATAATCGGTGAAGACGAGGAACGTCGCGCCGTTCGGTGCAAAGCCGCCGTGCAGGAAGATGCCGTTCATCGCAGCCGCCATGCCGTGCTCGCGGATGCCGTAATGGATGAAGCGGCCCTTCGGCGTCTTGGCGGAGAAGGCGGTTGCCGACTTCGCCTTGTTGTTGTTGGAGCCGGTGAGGTCGGCCGAGCCCGCCAAAAATTCCATCGGCATCGCGGCTGCGATCGCCTCGATCGCCGCTTCCGACGATTTGCGCGTGGCGGCAACGAGCGGCTTCTCCAGCAGTTCCTTCTTGTGCGCGCGCAGCGCCTTGGCGAGCGAGGCCGGACGCTCATGGCGCAGGCGGCGCTCGAACTCGGCGCGCTTGCGGCTGCCGAGCTCACCGAGCCGCGCTTCCCATTCCTGACGTGCCGCAGCGCCGCGGCTGCCGGCCGCGCGCCAGGCCTTCAGCACGTCATCGGCGACCGCGAACGGCTCGAGCGAGATGCCGAGATTTTCCTTGGCGGCCTTGAGCTCGTCGGCCCCTAACGCCTCCCCGTGCACCTTCGAGGTGCCGGCCTTGTTCGGCGCGCCGAAGCCGATGGTGGTGCGGCAGGCGATCAGCGTCGGCTTGTTGGATTTCTTCGCGCGCGTAATTGCAGCGGCGATCGCGGCCTGGTCCTGGCCGTCGATCTTCTCGGCGGCCCAGCCGGCGGACTTGAAGCGCTTCACCTGGTCGACGGAATCGGCGAGCGAGGTCGGGCCGTCGATCGAGATGCCGTTGTCGTCATAGAGCACGATCAGCTTGTTGAGCTTCCAGTGCCCGGCCATCGCAATCGCTTCCTGCGAGACGCCTTCCATCAGGTCGCCGTCGGAGGCGAGCACATAGGTGTGGTGGTCGACGATCTTCTTGCCGAACTCGGCGGCGAGCATCTTCTCGGCGAGCGCCATGCCGACCGCGGTCGAGATGCCCTGGCCGAGCGGGCCGGTCGTGGTCTCGATACCCCTGGTGCGGAAGTTCTCGGGATGGCCGGGGGTCAGCGAATCGACCTGGCGGAACTGCTTGATCTGGTCCAGCGTCATCTCGGCATTGCCGGTGAGATACAGCAGCGAATAGAGCAGCATCGAGCCGTGGCCGGCCGAGAGCACGAAGCGGTCGCGGTCCGGCCAGGCGGGCGCTGAGGCATCGAATTTCAGGAATTGCGTGAACAGCACCGTGGCGATGTCGGCGGCGCCCATCGGCAGGCCGGGATGGCCCGATTTCGCCTTCTCGACAGCGTCCATCGAAAGGCCGCGGATGGCGTTGGCCATACGGGTGTGGTCGACCTGCGTCATGTCTGAAATCCGTCTGAAATGAGGCGCTTGGCGTGCACGCCCGCGCGGGAAGGAGCCTTTCGGCCGCTGGAAGGTCGGGGCTGGGATAGCACCTCAGTTCCGGGAGTCCAAGGCAATCAAACGCCGGTTTGACCGTAAAAGTTGCCTCTGTGGAGACCGGTTTTGCGCCGGGTTCGTGCCGGAAGGAATTGACCGATCAGGACGATGTCCACCCGATCTATCGGTGCATAGTTTCCGGGCGGCGTTGCGCTTGGCTAGCTTGCCACGTAAATTTCTGCTTCTAACCGCTTGCCGAACCGAGTCTTTTGCCGGACGGCAAGCTCCAGGGAAAGGCCACTGGGCAAAGGCCGCCAGGTTCCGCCGCTGACTGCATGAACGATCGCGTGTCCAACAGCTCTGCCATGACGGAGTCCTCTGCCGTCGAGATCGAGATCGCGACCCGCAGGCTCATGGCGGCGCTCGATGCGCTCGAAAGCGCGGTCGAGCGGCGACGCGATGCCGATCGCGACGAGAACGAGCTTGCGGCGCGAATCCAGGCATTGGGTGCGGACCGCTCGCGACTTGCCGACGAGCTCGACGGCGCGCTGGTGAAGGCGCGCAAGCTCGAGCGCACCAATCGCGAGATCTCCGACCGGCTGGATTCCGCGATCGTCACGATACGCTCGGTGCTCGATACCGGAGAGGATGGATGAGCCACATCAACGTCACCATCAACGGCCGGCAATACCGCATGGCCTGCGAGGAGGGCCAGGAGGTGCGGCTGCTCAAGCTCGCCGAAACCCTGGAGACACGCATCCAGTCGCTGCGCGGAAAATTCGGCGAGATCGGCGATGCACGGCTGACCGTGATGGCCGCGCTGACCGTCTGTGACGAGCTGATCGACACCACCAACCGCGTCCGAACCCTCGAGCAGGAATTGACCGAGCTCCGGGATTTCCGCAACGCCGCCGTCGAGCGCGCCCGCATGACCCAGACCGCGGTGGTGAACGCCCTGAACGCCGCAGCCGAGCGGATCGAGAAGTCGACCCAGGTGTTGAACCGGACGGTGGGCAACGGGATTGCGATCGGGTAGGGCTCGATGTGATTTGCGCGCGCTTACCCTCCCCCTCCAGGGGAGGGTGGCACCGTGAGGGCCGCGAAAGCGATGCGCTCGCCGGGCTGGCGATTCGTCAGCATCGTTGTTACATTGCGCAGGCGAAGCTGCGACGCGCGTCAGGAGCCATATATCCCCGGGGCCTTATCGATCCTTTAGGGAACTGTCCCTGGCCGGGCCCGTGGGCCCGGACATATGGTGCCCACCTACTTTCGTAGGGAACTCCGGGATCGAGTGCTTCAACGGCGTACGCGGCTTCGCACTGTTTTCTTCTGGTTCGTGCCTGTCGAAACGACTGCGGCTAATTCAGTAGGTGTCATGCCCGGCTCGACCGGGGCATCCAGTACGCCGCGGCCCTTGTGTGAATCACCACCGCCTCTGGAATGCTGGATCATTCGCCCCGGTGTGCAAGGGCGCACGAAGCGGGTGATGACGTGGGGGACCGAAGCGCATGTCCAACTCCAAAGCCGAGCTCCGTGCCAAAGCCCTCGCCAAACGCGATGCGCTGAGCGAGAAGAAGCGCACGGCGGCCGCTGCAAAGCTCGCCAAGCGCGGGCTGCCGTTCGAGTTGCTGCCCGGCAGCATCGTCTCCGGCTATTCGCCGATCCGCAGCGAGATCGATCCGATGCCGCTGCTCAAGATGCTCGCCGAGCAGGGCGCCAGGCTCGCGCTGCCTTGCGTCACCACGCGCGGCAAGGCGCTGATCTTCCGTCTCTTCCATCCGAACGACCGCCTGATGCTCGGCCCGCTCGGCATTCCCGAGCCGTCGCCGGCGGCGGCCGAGGTCATCCCCGACGTCATGCTGACGCCGCTCGCGGCCTTCGACCGCCTCGGCCATCGCATCGGTTACGGTGCGGGCCATTACGATTTCACCTTCGCGCATTTGCGGAAAGCCAAGCAAATCGTCGGCATCGGGCTTGCATTTGCAGCGCAGGAGATCGAGGCGGTTCCGGCACTATCCCACGACGTGGCACTTGATTATGTGCTAACGGAATCGGACGTGTTTGATTTCCGGAGTTCTGAAGTTGCGCATTCTCTTCGTGGGTGATGTCGTCGGCCGTAGCGGGCGCGAGGCCATCGCAGAATATCTCCCCGGCATGGTCAAGGATTGGTCGCTCGATTTCGTCGTGGTCAACGGCGAGAATTCGGCGGGCGGTTTCGGCATCACGGAAGCGATCTACCAGGAATTCATCGAGGCCGGCGCCGATGCGGTGACGCTCGGCAACCACTCCTGGGACCAGCGCGAGGCCCTGGTGTTCATCGAGCGCGCCGACCGCTTGGTGCGCCCGGCGAACTATCCGCGCGGCACGCCCGGCCGCGGTGCCGCCTTGGTCGAGACCAAGAACGGCAAGCACGCGCTCGTCGTCAACGCTCTGGGCCGCGTCTTCATGACCCCGTTCGACGATCCCTTTGCCGCGCTCGAGCGCGAGCTCGGCGCCTGCCCTCTCGGCGTTGCCGCGGACGCCATCGTCGTCGATTTCCATTGCGAGGCGAGCAGCGAGAAGCAGGGCATCGGCTTCTTCTGCGACGGCCGCGCCAGCCTCGTCGTCGGCACGCATACGCATGTGCCGACCGCCGACCACCAGATCCTCTCGGGCGGCACCGCCTACATGACCGACGCCGGCATGACCGGCGATTACGACTCCATCATCGGCATGCAGAAGGAAGAACCGCTGCGGAGGTTCACGTCAGGGATTCCGTCGAGCCGCTTCGAGCCGGCAGCAGGCGCTGCGACGCTCAGCGGCGTTGCGGTGGAAACGGATGACGCAACGGGGCTCGCGTTGAAGATCGCGCCTGTGCGTGTGGGCGGCCGGCTGGAGCCGGCGACGCCGAGGTTCTGGTTGAGCTGATTAGTGCGGCAAACGTCGCTGCCACCCTCCCCTGGAGGGGGAGGGTCGATCGCGCGCAGCGCGAGCGGGGTGGGGTGATCTCTCCCACGGGCAGTGTTCAATGCCGAGAGACCGTCACCCCACCCCGCTGCGCATTCCGCTTCGCTGCATGCACAGCGACCCTCCCCCTCCAGGGGAGGGTAAGAGCAGCGCGCCTACTCGGCCGTCTGCCCCCGCAGCTCCGCGACATCCTTCGCCGTCAGCTTCGAGCCCTTCGTCCCGAACCGCGCCGTGACGTAGTTCGCCACCGCTGCGATCTCGTCGTCGGTATAGGCATTGCCGAACGCGGGCATCGACAGTGCACCGTCAGGCGTATGCCGCTTGGTGCCGGAGATCACGATCTGCGCCACGTTGGTGGCGGCGGGGTCGTTGACAGCCCAGGTGCCGGTCAGCGTCGCCATCGGCGAGACCGGGCTCTCGCCGCTCCAGCCATGGCAGCTGGCGCAGGCGCTGGCGAACACCTTCTTGCCGCGCGCGTCCGCCGTGACGCCTTCCTTGTGCGAGGCGGGGGCGACAGGCGCCGTGGTGGCGGGCAAGTCGGGCGAAGGCTGCGGCGGCACGCTGCGCAAGTAGGCAACGATGCTGCTGATGTCTTCGGGGGCGAACTGGCTGAAGCTGTGGTCGACCGCTTCGCCCATCGGACCCGAGGCCGAGCCGTGGCCCGGCGCATGGCCGAGCGACAGATAGGAGATCAGATCCTGATCGCTCCAGTTGCCGAGACCCGTCGCCTTGTCCGAGGAGATGTTGAAGGCGCGCCAGCCCGCCGTGATTGCGCCGGCGAACTTCTTGCGATTGTCGAGAGCGAAGCCGAGATTGCGCGGCGTGTGGCACTCGCCGCAATGCGCCAGCGCCTCAACAAGATACGCACCACGATTCCACTCCGGGCTCTTCGACGTATCAGGCGTAAAGCGCGTGTCCGGGTTGAACACGGCCGACCAGGCAATCATCGCCCAGCGCTGGTTGAACGGGAAGGACAGCGTATTCTCCGGCGCCTTGGCGCGCACCGCGGGCTGGCTGAACAGATAGGCCTTCACCGCCAGCACGTCCTCATCGGTCATGAAGGTATAGGACGTGTACGGCATCGCCGGATACAGTCGCGCGCCGTCACGGCGCTTGCCGCGCTGGACCGCATTCAGGAAATCCTGGTCGCTGTAATTGCCGATGCCGGTGTCCTTGTCCGGCGTGATGTTGGTCGAATAGAGCGTGCCGAACGGCAGCTTGAAGGCGAGACCGCCGGAATAGTCCTTCTCGCCCGGCTTGGTGTGGCAGACCATGCAGTCGGCTGCCTTGGCGAGATATTCGCCGCGTTCGACGATGCCAGCCTTCTCCAGCCTGGCCGGCACGCCCGTGGGCTTGCCGGCGCGGTAATCTGCCAGCGCCACCTTGGTGCCGCCGGCGAAGTCGAGCGGGCCGGGCCCGCGGATGATCCAGACCGCGAGTCCCGCCACCACGATGGCAACTACGACGAGGCTTCCGAGGATACGCATCTTGCCGCTCATGCCTTCTTCCCCGCAGCCAACAGTTTCCGATCGATGGGCAGGCGCCGCAGCGCCACGCCGGTTGCCGCGTAAATCGCGTTGCGCAGCGCCGGCGGTCCGGCGTTGACGCCGGCTTCGCCGATGCCGCCGGGGGGCTCGCCGCTTTTCACGACGATCACCTCGATCTTCGGTGTCTCGTTGATGCGCATCATGCGGTAGTCGTGGAAGTTGGATTGCTGCACGCGGCCCTTGTCGATGGTGATCTCGCCATAGAGCGCGGCGGTGAGACCGAAGATCAGGCCGCCCTCGATCTGCGCCTTCACCGTGTCGGGGTTCACAGCGATGCCGGTGTCGACCACCGAGGTGACGCGGCGAAGCGTGATCTCGCCGATGTCGTCGATCTCGGCTTCGACCACGGTCGCGATGAAGCTCGCGAATGAGGGCTGCACGCAGACGCCGCGGCCGACGCGGGGCGGCAGTGGCTGCCCCCAGCCGGATTTCTCCGCGACCTGGCCCAGCACCGCGAGCATGCGCGGGTTCTTGGTCAGCATGGACTTGCGGAACTCGATCGGGTCCTTGCCTGCCTTGCGCGCGAGCTCGTCCATCGCGCATTCGACCGCGAACACGTTGTTGTTGGGGCCGACGCCGCGCCAGAAGCCTGTTGGCACCGACAGCGGCTCGGCGCGAACATATTCGACGTGGAAGTTGGCGAAGTCGTAGGGCGCATCCACCGCTGCGTCGATTGCGTCGATGTCGATGCCCTTCTGGAACGCCGGCGGCAGCCAGCGCGCCAGCACGGCGGAGCCGGCGACCTTGTACTTCCAGCCCGCGACCTTGCCGTCGACCAGCGACGCCGTGATCTGGTCGCGATAGACGGGGCGGTAGACGTCGTGCTGGATGTCCTCCTCGCGGGTCCACACCACCTTCACGGGGTAGTCGACCTGTTTTGCGATCTTGACCGCCGCGATCACCATATCAGGCTCGAGCTTGCGGCCGAAACCGCCGCCGAGCAGGTGGTTGTTGACGATCACCTTGTCGACGGGAAGCCCAGCGGCCTTCGCCGCCTCCGACTGGACGCGCGTCATGATCTGCGTGCCGGTCCAGATCTCGCAGGAGTCGGGCTTCACGTGCACGGTGGCGTTGATCGGCTCCATCGAGGCGTGCGCCAGGAAGGGCAGTTCGTAGGCCGCCTCGAACCTGTCGCCGCTGGCGAGCGCCTTGGCGATGTCGCCGTCGGACTTGGCGACCGCGCCGTCCTTCTGGCTGGCCTTGCGCAGATCGTCCCAGATGTCTTTCGTGGTGATCTTCGCGTTGGGACCCTCGTTCCACTCGATCTTGAGTGCTTCGAGGCCCTTCTTCGCCGCCCACATGTGATCGCCGATCACGGCGACCATGTCGTCGAGCACCACGACCTTGCGCACGCCGGGCAGCTTCACCGCAGCGCTGTCGTCGACCTTGCCGACCTTGCCGCCGAACACCGGGCAGGCGGCCACGGTCGCGAACTTCATGCCGGGCAGGATCGCGTCGATGCCGTAAACGGCCTTGCCGTTGACCTTGTCGGGCGTGTCGAGCCGCTTCAACGGCTGTCCGATGAGGACGAAATCCCGGGGATCCTTGATGGCAACGTCCTTCGGCGGCGTCTGGCCCTGCGCGGCGAGCGCCAGTTCGCCGTAAGCGAGCTTGCGGCCGCTTGCGGCATGCGCGACCTCGCCCTTCGACGCGGTGCAGCTTGCAGGCTCGACGCCCCATTGGCTGGCGGCGGCCTGCACCAGCATCGCGCGCGCGGTGGCGCCGGCCTTGCGCAGCGGCAGCCACCAGGCGCGGATCGAGTTGGAATTGCCGGTGACCTGCAGGCCGAAGGTCGGATTGCCGTAGAGCTTGTCGTTGGGAGGCGCGTGCTGGACCTCGACCTTGCTCCAGTCGGCATCAAGCTCCTCGGCGAGCACGGCGGAGATCGAAGTGTAGGTGCCCTGGCCCATCTCGACCTGCGGCATCATCAGCACGGTGCGGCCGGTCTCGTCGATGCGGATGAAGGCGTTGGGCGCGAACCTGCCCTCGGTCGTATCGCGCGGCTGCACCGGCTCGTTGACGGCGGCGCGCAGCGGCAGATGGAAGGCGAGCACGAAGCCGGTGGCGAGGCCGCCGGTCAGCAGCGTGCGGCGGGAGAGGTTGTTGTGTGCAATCATGGCGGACCTCACGACTGCCGGCCGTTGGCCGCGTGCTTGATCGCCTCGCGGATGCGGACATAGGTGCCGCAGCGGCAGATGTTGCCGGCCATCGCGGCGTCGATGTCGGAATCGTCAGGGTTCGGCGTTGCCGCCAGCAGCGCGGCGGCCGCCATGATCTGGCCGGACTGGCAATAGCCGCACTGGATCACCTCGGCCTCCAACCAGGCCTTCTGCACCTTCGCGCCTGATGGCGTGCTGCCGACATGCTCGATGGTGGTCACAGTGCGGTTTTCCACCGCGCTCACCGGCAGCACGCAGGAGCGCACCGCCTTGCCGTCGACATGCACCGTGCAGGCGCCGCACTGCGCGATGCCGCAGCCGAACTTGGTGCCGGTCATGCCGAGGATGTCGCGCAGCACCCACAGCAAGGGCATTTCAGGTGGCGCGTCGAACGATTTCGTTTCGCCGTTGATGATGAGAGTTGTTGCCATGTGCATCCCCTTGCTCGACGAACGCTTGCGGCGTCGGCGATTTGCGCGCGACCCTAATCATACCGATGCGAAGCGATGAAGCATCGTTATTTCTCGCAATGCATATTTGCGCGGTCGAAGCGTCAGGCCATGACGTTCACGAATTTGTGCGGCGATCGCGGCAAGCGTTTTGGGCTAATTGATATGATAATCGTCATATTTTGACGCATTTTCGTCACGCGCGGCGTCGGCCTTCGGAAATCGTCGTGCGAATGCGAAAAGCCGTGCGATGACGAAATTCGTGCGATTGGGAAAGTCGGGCGGTGGCGAGCATGCCTCGCTCAGAATGTCATGCTGTTGCGAGATCCGGCGACCCCTTGTTGTCGACGCTTGGTCGACCCTGGTGGCATATCCGGGGATGGGGTGTCAGACCGCGGCTGCCTCTTGCATCGGTCTCGCTGATCGTCAGTACCCGGTTTATCGCGTCCTGGAATATGTCCTGAGATGCCACTACTTGCCGGCATTCCCACCTTGATGTAGCATCGTGAAATAGTTCATCTTTTGGTAGAACGGCGACTGCGAAGCCAAATTGTTGGCTGGCGTCATCAAACGAACAATCCGCACGAACACGCGAGGGAGAATCTCACGATGGCTTTCCGTGCGACGAAGCAGAAGGTTCTCAATCGCGGTATCCCGCCGGACAGTTTTCTCGATGAATTAATTGCGTGGGGCAGAACGGCGCCCGACGAGATCTTCGCCCCGAACGAAAACGCAGACGTTTATTCGAGCGTGGTCGAGGTGCTCGGCCCCTGGCAGGGGCTTCCGCATCGCCGCGCCGCCATGCTGGAAGTGATGCGCGTGCTTGCGGGCTTTGAATCATCCTGGGACTGGAACGCAGGCGTCGATAGCCACAATCCGACATCGACGACGCCAACCACGATTGAAGCGGGCGCCTGGCAGGTCAGTGCGAACTCCATGGTATTTGGGCCGGAGCTCAAGAATCTTGTTCTCACAAAGGTCGGCTCACTGGATGGGAACGCATTCCAAAAGGCCATGAAGCGCGACCATCTTCTGGCGATGGAATACATTGCTCGCCTTCTGCGCCGAACCGTAAGGGCCAATGGCCCCGTCAAACGACACGAAATTGACGAGTGGCTGCGCCGAGACGCCGTCGACGAGTTTCATGCCGTGCTGGGGGCTCCTTCCATGATCCGGGCATTGCGAGCGGAAAGCGTGGAGGCGGACAGTATTACCAGCGTGAGAGCAGAACCGGCCGAGGCCGGGATGCATGGATTCGACGCGAATACGAAGCTGACGGCGACGACGGCCAAGGCGCTGAAAGAAGCGGGATTCAAGTTCGCGATCCGCTATTTGTCGCGCAAAGCGAAACCGCCTGCCAAGGATCTGACCGCCGACGAGCTCGATATCATCCTGGACGCGGGGCTTGCCGTCATGGCGGTCCAGCATGTCGCTCCGTCCGGCTGGACCCCCTCCGATACGCTCGGGGTCGAGTGCGGCGGCAACGCCGCTACGCATGCCCGGGCCATCGGGTTGCCAGAGAAGTCCAGCGTATGGCTCGATCTTGAGGGGATCGCGGCGGGAACGCCGGCAAGCGCGGTGATCGCCTACTGCAATGCCTGGTTCAAGGAGGTGGAGAGCGCCGGCTATACGACAGGTGTTTACGTCGGCGCGAACTGTATTCTGTCTGCGGATGAGCTCTATTTAAGTCTCAAGACAAAACATTACTGGAAGTCCGGCAGCAACGTGCCCGACATTCCGCACCGCGGCTACTGCATGGTTCAGCACATCATTCCGGATGACAAGATCGGCGGCGTTGCGATCGATCGCAACGTGACGTTCGTCGACGCATTCGGCAGCGCGCCCATGCTCGTCACCCGGGGCCTTGCCATGGACGTGGCTGCGTTCGCCAGCCCCATGCTGGCGGAGCCGGTCGCGGCGGACGCTCCCGCAGTTGCCGCGCACGACAACGACGAGGCGATTTTGCGCGAGCTCGCAGCGAGCCATGAACTCTCCGCGCCGATGGAAACCCTGATCAGCTTCAGGAACAACCACGGCACTCCGGTATCGGCCCGCTACTGGGCGATTGCCGATTTCGACCGGCGATCCAGCGAGCCCAGACTCTTCCTGTTCGACGTCAGGGACAACCACGTCCAGTCCTATCTCTGCGCTCACGGCAAGGGATCTGAAGGCCCCACGGACGACGGTTATGCGAACGTCTTCTCCAATCAACCCGGCTCGAACTGCACGTCGCTCGGTGTCTACCATTGCGCCGAGACCTATAATGGAACGCACGGCTTTTCGATGCGCCTCGATGGCCTTGAAGCGTCCAACTCCAAAGCTCGCGCGCGCGCCGTTGTCGTGCACGGCGCGGATTATGTTTCCCAGGATATGATCAGGCGTACCGGGCGGATAGGACGGAGCGACGGATGTCTCGCCGTTGAGAATCGATATGCTACGGAGGTCGTGAGCGCATTGACCGGGGGGTCTCTCGTCCTTGCGTGGTATTCGAACGCCACGCGGCCTGCTGCCGCGCGCTTCGTCGCAGACAGCGCAGCGGACGAAGTCTGGAGCGAGCTCGAGCCGCCGGCGGCCCATCTCGCAATGGATGCCAGCGAAACGACGGCCTCGCTGGCAATGCGAATACTACATTCGCCGAAAATCGTGCTTGCCCGCGGGCACACCTCGGGAGTTCAGGACAACGCCACGGCCTTCGACAACATCAAGGACACGGCTGAGGGGCGTGCGGCACACCGCAGTTCCTACGGAAACGCGCCCGGCGGTGTGGTCAACCTCGATCCGCGCATGCTCAGAGGCATGCTCGATTTGGCGGAATCGTTCAGCTTCTCGGTATCGGAGTTCTGCGGTGGCAGCCACAACACGAACTCCCGGCACTACGCGGGGTGCACCGCCGACATCAACACGATCAACGGCCAGCATGTGGGCGCCGGCCCGTCGGCTGCTTCGTTTCAGCAACGCTGCCGCGAGCTTGGAGCAACGGAAGTGCTCGGGCCCGGCGATGCCGGCCATTCGACGCATATTCACGCGGGCTGGCCACGACCTTGACCTCAATCGATCATGGTTCAAGCCATTGATTCCGCACACCCCGGCTACTGTGCATGGGGTTGTTTTCGAGCTTTTATTTCAGGGACGCCGTCGCGCCGCCCGTCAGCCCTGGCGAAAACCCATCCGGAAGGCGCCCCAGTGTCTGCCGCGGATCACGATCGGCGACGACAGGTCCTTCATCAGCACGAACTGCCCGCCGCCCATATCGCGGCGATAGGTCTGCAGCAGGAACGGCTTCGTGTTGGCTGCGACCTTCTTCACCGCGCGGTCGGTGAAAAGGCGGCGGTTGCGGCAGTTGGCGTTATTCCAGACCGGGTCCTTGCCCTGCGGCAGGCGGTAGTTCGGATTATGGGTCGGCAGATACCCGCCCCTGGCCCAGGCGACGCAGAACACGATACGCGGATCGGATTTCTGGATCGGGTCCTGGATCGCGGGCAGCACGCGATCGGTGAAGTCGACGTAGGCGGTGTTGTACTGCTTCGGATCGGTGCCTGATATCTCGCGGTAGTTCTCGTCCATGAGCTGGTCGAGCGTGATCTCGCCGCGGTCGATCGCGGCCTCGAACTCGGCCGAGATCCGCTTGGCGGTCTCGATGACGACACGGATGAGGGGCGCGTCCGACGTCTCGACGCCGCTGTCGGCGATCAGCGCGATCAGGCCCTCGGAGGTGTCGAGTAGCTTCGCCACCCGCTGGTCGGCGTTCTTGAGATCGCGCGAGGACAGGTCGACGCCCTTGGCGAGCTCGTTGAGCTCGCTGATGACGGTGTCGCAGTGCCCGAGATTGGAGGTCGCCGCGCGCGCGACGCTGTCGATCTCCGCTTCCACCGAGGCGAAGCCCTGCTGGACGCGCGAGATGATCCCGGAGATCTGCTGGGCGCCTTCGCCGGCGGTCTTGGCGCGCTGCGAGGCGTCGCTGCTTTCGCCGATCAGGCCTTCGATCTGGCCGTCGAGGTCGCGCACGGTGTCGGAGATCTGATGCGTGGCCTGGCGGGTGGCTTCCGCGAGGTTCTTCACCTCGCTTGCGACCACCGCAAAACCGCGGCCGGCATTGCCGGCGCGCGCGGCTTCGATGGTCGCGTTGAGCGCCAGCAGATTGGTCTGCTTCGCGATCGCCTCGATCGAGCCGGACACTTTTGCGACCTGCGCCAGCGCCGAGCCCACCGCGCTCAGGCGCGCCTCGATCCGTTCCACAGCTGCGACGAGCTCGGAGATGTGGCTGACGGCGGTGTCGACCGCGCTGCGCGATTGCGCGATCTCGCCAACCGCCGCGGACGTCGTCGTCTGCACCGCCTGCGATGCGTTGGCGATGTCGTGGTTGGCCGAGACCATCGTCTCCGCCGTCTTCTGGAGATGGTGGAACCGTTCAGACTGGTTGGTGACGCGATTGGCCACTTCCTGGACGTTGCCGGCGATGTCGGCGAGCTCGACGCCGAGGCCGCCGATGCGGTCGGCGAGCTGATCGATCAGGCGTTCGGCAAGCGTCCGGTTCGATCCGGTGTCCAGTACTGCAAGTTGTGCCAGGGACATGTACGCGCTTTCTCCAGTCGGAGCCGGTGATCGGCCCTCGGCGGCATTCCCATTCCAGTTTTGACCTTAGAGGATGATTCGCGCCCGGCGTCTTGCCCAGGAGTGCACGAGAGCGGGCACTACAGCTTATAAGCGGTGCGGAATCCGCCCCAGTGCCGGCCCTTGACGCGGATTGGCACGTCGATCTCGCGCATCATCACCGTGTTCCCGTTGCCCATGTCGCGGGCATAGCTCTGGACCAGGTACGAGCGCTGGTTGTGGGCGGCGGCGAGCCCCGCCGGATCGTTGAAGATGCGCCGGTTGCGGCTGTTGGCCGTATTCCAGGCGACATCGCCCTGCCGCTGCGGATGCGAATAGATCTTGTTGTGCACCGGCAGGAAGCCGTTGCGGTCGACCATGGCGCAGAACGCCATACGCGGGTCCTTGGCGAGAAAGGCCTCCTGGAACGGCGGCAGCGCGCGGTCGGCCCAGTCCAGATAGCGGGTGCGGTATTGCTGCGGATTGGTGCCGGCGATCTCGACATAGTCGGTGTCGAAGAGGTCGTCGATCTTGACGTCGCCGCGCGCAACCGCCTGCTCGAAGATTTGGGTCAGCGCGTTGCCCGCCTCCATCGCGCGGGTGACGAACTCGGTGTTCTCCTCGTGGATCGACCAGAGCTTGTCCTCGATCTTCTCGCAGAGCCCGGCATTGGGGCTGACGAATTGCGCGCGGGCGCCGGCCTTGGATTGCTCCGTCACGCGCAGGCGGCAGGCGCCGACCCGTTCGAGGCTGCCTTCGATGATCGCCTGCGGCGCCAGCCGGCCGGCGTCCGGGCCGCCGATCAGGACTCCGTCCATCGCGATTTCATAGACCGGCATCACGCCGCGCGCGCTCTCGAACTTGAGGTGGCAGGGCAGCCGCTCGGTCTTGCGGCGGTCGTCGTGCTCGCTCTGGCGCAGCAGTACCGCGCAGCGCGATTTCAGCTTCTGGGCAAAGGTGGTGACGGCCTTGCCGGCGCTGGCGACGCTCTCGCCATGCGTTTCGGCGGCCTTGGTCGCGGCGTCGATCTCGGCCGCGCTCTCGCCGACCGAGATGATGAACTCCGACGCGCTGGCGGCATTGCCGGAAACTTCGCTCGTGGTGGCGTTCTGCTCGGCCACCGCGCCGTTGACGGTCTCGAACACCGGACGGATTGCCTCGATCGCCTGCGAGATGCGGTGCACGGCATCCGCCGAGCCTGCGGCATCGCGCTGCAGCGCGTCGATCTTTTTCGTGATCTCTTCGGTCGCGCCTTGCGTCTGCACCGCGAGCGCCTTGACCTCGGTGGCAACCACCGCAAATCCCTTGCCGGCGGCGCCGGCGCGCGCGGCCTCGATGGTCGAGTTGAGCGCGAGCAGCGTCGTCTGCCGCGCGATCTGCGCGATCAGATTGACGACGTTGCCGATCGCGGCGGAGGACTCGCGCAAGCGGTCGACATTGGCGCGCGCTTCCTGTGCCGCAGCACTGGCCTCATCGGCGAGCTTGCCGGCCGCGCGGACCTGCGCGCCGATGCCTTGCGCGGACTGGGTGAACTTGTCGGCGGCATGGGCGAAGGTGGATGCGGTCGATTGGGCGGCGTTGGTGCGGCCGGTCAGGGCATCGGTGCGGTCGCGAATGGCGGCAAGCGTCGTGGCGGTCGCCTCGGCGCCGCCGGCCACCGAATTGGCGGCGCGTTCGAGCTGGCGGATCATGGCCCCGAGCTCGAGTTCCAGCAGTTCCAGGATTTCCTTGGCCGAATCGCCCTCACTGGCCGGGACGGGCTCGGACATGGCCGCCGGCTGCGCAGCCTGCGGGGTGGCCGCGGGCGCAGCCATATCCGGCAGACGCTTCCGAAACAGTCCGAATGCCATGAGGTCTCTCTTGTCGGCGGGCGGGCGGACGCTATTTTCGCAGGCCGGAATGAAATCAGGGTTAACAATGCCCGACATCTGGGCACGGACCATTCCGGTGGCTATCTTTACAGTGCTACCTTGAAGCCTCAGGGCCCTTTGATTCCGGTGGGTTGGCGGCCTATAAGGCCGCGCTTCCCACGCTCACCTTTGGCTGACTATTCCACAAGAGACCACGCATGGCCGGACATTCCCAATTCAAGAACATCATGCACCGCAAGGGGCGGCAGGATGCGCAGAAGTCGAAACTGTTCGGCAAGCTGGCGCGGGAAATCACCGTCGCCGCCAAGCTGGGCACGCCCGACCCCGCCATGAACCCGCGCCTGCGTGCCGCCGTGATCGCCGCGCGCCAGGAGAACATGCCGAAGGACAATATCGAGCGTGCCATCAAGAAGGCGCTCGGCAGCGACGGCGAGAACTATGACGAAATCCGCTACGAGGGTTATGGCCCCGGCGGCGTCGCCGTCATCGTCGAGGCGCTGACCGACAACCGCAACCGCGCCGCCTCCGACATCCGCTCGTTCTTCACCAAGTCGGGCGGCAATCTCGGCGAAACCGGCTCGGTCTCGTTCATGTTCGACCGCACCGGCATCATCGAATATGACCGCAGCGTCGCCGATGACGACGCGGTGCTCGATGCCGCGATCGAGGCCGGCGCCGACGACGTTGTTTCGGGCGAAGGCGGCCACGAGATCTACGCCTCGACCGAAGGCTATCGCGACGTCGCCAAGGCGCTGGAAGCCAAATTCGGCGAGCCCCGCAAGGCCGCACTGATCTGGAAGCCGCAGAACACGGTCGCGGTGGACGACGAGACCGGCGAGAAGCTGCTCAAGCTGATGGACCTGCTCAACGAGCACGACGACGTCCAGAACGTCTACGCCAATTTCGAGGTGTCGGACGCTTTGATGGCGAAGATGGGCGGCTGACAGTCATCTCTCGCCGTCACCCTGAGGCGGCCGCTTCTTCAGCGGCCCTCGAAGGGCGACGGCCCGGCTGCATCCCGGCCGTTCATCCTTCGAGGCTCCCCATGGGCCGCGTTGCGTCCCATGCCTCGCACCTCAGGATGACGGACCAGCGGTGTGGGCGCGGAAGGTTCGATCCACCGCTCTCGGCTTCTTCTTCGCCAGCGCTGCGCTGCTCCCGGGGGGCGGGGTCCCACTTCCCCTGTTACTTCCGTTCTGTTTCTGTTTCCCCAGCCGCGGCCAGCCGCTATCACTGGCCCATGACTGCGCTTCCGATTCGTGGCCCCGTTCGCATCATCGGCATCGACCCCGGCCTGCGCCGCACCGGCTGGGGCGTGATCGAGGCTGAGGGCAATCGGCTGATCTATGTCGCCTGCGGCTCGGTGGAACCGCCGGATGATCTGCCGCTGTCGAGCCGGCTGCTCGCGATCCATGAAGGGCTCGCGTCCGTCCTGTCCAGCCACCAGCCGATGGAAGCCGCGGTCGAGCAGACCTTCGTCAACAAGGACGGCGTTGCGACGCTGAAGCTCGGCCAGGCCCGCGGCGTTGCCATGCTGGCGCCCGCAATGTTCGGCATCAGCGTTGCCGAATACGCGCCGAACCAGGTCAAGAAGACGGTGGTCGGCGCCGGCCACGCCGACAAGCAACAGATCGCGATGATGCTGAAGATATTGCTGCCGAAAGCCGAGCCGTCGTCCGCGGACGCCGCCGACGCGCTCGCCATCGCCATCACCCACGCCCATCACCGCCAGAGCACGGCGCTCAGGCTGAAGGTGGCGGGACTATGATCGGCAAGCTCAAGGGCCTGATCGACACCTACGGCGAGGATTTCGTCATCCTCGACGTCGGCGGCGTCGGTTACCAGGTGCATTGCTCGTCGCGTACCCTGCAGCATCTGCCTTCGCCGGGCGAAGCCGCCGTTCTGTCGATCGAGACTTACGTCCGCGAGGATCAAATAAAACTGTTCGGCTTCCGCACGGATCAGGAGCGCGAATGGTTTCGCCTGCTGCAGACCGTGCAGGGCGTCGGCGCCAAGGTCGCGCTCGCGGTGCTCGGCACGCTACAGCCTTCCGATCTCGCCAACGCCATTGCGCTGCGCGACAAGGCCGCGGTGTCGCGTACGCCCGGTGTCGGCCCCAAGGTCGCCGAGCGCATCGTCACCGAATTGAAGGACAAGGCGCCGGCCTTTGCCAGTGTGGATCCCGCCGTCGTGCATCTCGCCGGCGCCGTCGACGACCAGCGCGCGCCGCGGCCCGTGGCGGATGCGATCTCCGCGCTGGTCAATCTCGGCTATGGCCAGCCGCAGGCGGCTGCGGCGATTGCATCGGCTTCGCGCAGCGCGGGTGAAGGCGCCGAAACGGCGCAGCTGATCCGCCTCGGCTTGAAGGAACTGGCGAAGTGAGTGCGGCAATGGTCAGTCTCGTAGGGTGGGCAAAGCGCAGCGTGCCCACCACTTTTGGAGCGATTGGAGAGATATGGTGGGCACGGCGCCAAGAGCGCCTTTGCCCACCCTACGGGGAGTTCGCTAGGTGAGCGATCCCAAAGCCTCCCGCATGGTCTCGCCCGAGCGCCGCAGCGATGATGTCGGCGACACTGCGCTGCGTCCGCAATCGCTGTCCGACTTCGTCGGCCAGCAGCAGGCGCGCAAGAATCTCTCGATCTTCATCGAGGCGGCGCGCAAGCGCGGCGAGGCGCTGGATCATGTGCTGTTCGTCGGTCCCCCCGGTCTTGGCAAGACCACGCTGGCGCAGATCGTGGCGAAAGAACTCGGCGTCGGCTTTCGTGCCACGTCGGGCCCGGTGATCGCCAAGGCCGGCGATCTCGCCGCCCTGCTAACCAACCTCGAAGAGCGCGACGTACTCTTCATCGACGAGATCCATCGCCTCAGCCCCGCTGTGGAAGAGGTGCTCTATCCCGCGATGGAGGATTTCCAGCTCGACCTCATCATCGGCGAAGGCCCGGCGGCGCGCTCGGTGAAGATCGAGCTGTCGAAATTCACCCTCGTCGGCGCCACCACGCGCGCCGGTCTTCTCACTAATCCCTTGCGCGACCGCTTCGGCATTCCGGTCCGGCTGAATTTCTACACGATCGAGGAATTGGAGAGCATCGTCAGCCGCGGCGCGCGCGTGCTCAATGTCGGCATGAGCGCGGACGGCGCCAACGAGATCGCGCGCCGCGCCCGCGGCACGCCGCGCATCGCAGGACGGCTGCTCCGCCGCGTGCGAGACTTCGCCTCGGCCGCCGATGCCGACAAGATCGATCGCAAGATCGCCGACCATGCATTGAGCGCGCTCGAGGTCGACGCCGCGGGCCTCGATGCCATGGACCGCCGCTATCTCTCGACCATCGCGCTCAACTATGGCGGCGGCCCCGTCGGTGTCGAGACCATGGCCGCGGCGCTGTCCGAGCCGCGCGATGCGATCGAGGACATCATCGAGCCCTATCTGATCCAGTGCGGCTATCTCCAGCGCACCCCGCGCGGTCGCCTGCTCACCTCGCATGCCTTCCGCCATCTCGGCCTCGCCGAACCCAATCGCGATGCGGCACAGTTCGGCCTGTTCGGCACCGACGAGAGCGACGACTGATCGCCGCAGCCGATGAACCCGCGGGTTTCATTCGATCACTAATCCGAACGCGCGGCGTGATCGCCGCCGAGGATTGGAGTGGGAAGGAATGGCGCCAGCGGACGATAGCGGATTGCTCGAGTCCGTCGCGGCGGCACCGCAGCTGCGCACGCCCGACGAGACCGAGGCATTCCTCGATTCCCTGCCGCTCGGCGAGCTGGCGTCGATGTGGTGCGCGCTTCAGCGCGTCAGCCGGCGCGACCAGGCCGGCAGCATCTGGGCCATCAAACTCTATTTCGACCATTTGCCGCATCGCCTGCCGCAGGCTGCGCTCGATCTGGTGCTGGAGGTGCTGAAGACGGAGGCGGACAAGCCGACGGTGATGCAGCTCAACGACAAATTCCTGCTGGCGCTGCTCTATGCGCACGGGCCGGACGTGATCGCGCGGATCGAGCACGAGGCCGCGCACAATGACCGGCTGCGCTGGCTGCTTGGCGGCGTGCATGGTGGCCCCGACGACCCCTTGACGCCCCGCATCGCGCGCATCGCCGACAGCGAGGCCTGGCAGGCCGACCATCTGGCGCAGCGCACGCCGCGCGAGCCGCTCGATTGCGCCAGCATGTCGGTCTCCGAGCTCGCCCACGCCTGGGTCGAGCAATATTCGAGGTCCGAGCGCGACCAGGACGACAATCTGTTTGCGATCATGGACTTCGAGCGCGACCTGCGCGAGGAAGATCCCGACGGGATGATCGACCTGATCCTCGAGATCCTGAAGATCGAGTCCAATCCGGTGCTGCTGGCCCTGCTGGCCGCTGGTCCCCTCGAAGACGTGATCAGTGTCGGCACGATCGACCGCATCGAGCACGAGGCGAGGATCAACGAACGTTTTCGTGATCTGCTCGGCGGTGTCTGGTATTATCGGGCGTCCGACGAGCTGAAGACGCGGCTGGATGCGCTGGTCGGCGAGAGCCGCTGGTAAGTTTTGTGCAGGCTTCTGCACGCAGCTGCAGACGGCCTGCACGAGCCTACCCCAATTCCGCTCCAATCGGGTCGCATCAAGGAGCAGCATCACCATCGGGCTTCCATGATCACGCGCCGTCATTTCATCCGGTCCATCGGGGCCTTGTCAGCCCTCGGCGTCTCGAGCGCGGCCTACGGCGTCGGCGTCGAACCGATGCTGCGGCTCCGCGTCACCCGCTATCATCCGACCCCGCGGCAATGGCCGGCGGATTTTCCGCTGAAGATTGCCGCGATCGCCGACATCCATGCCTGCGATCCCTGGATGTCGCTGGAGCGCATAGAAGGCATCGTCGATCGCACCAACGCGCTCAAGCCCGACCTCATCGTGCTGCTCGGCGATTATGTCGCCGGCCTTCACCAGGTCACGCGCTTCATTCCGTCGAGCGAATGGGCGAGGGTGCTGGCGGGCCTGAAAGCACCGCTCGGCGTCCACGCCGTCATGGGCAACCATGATTATTGGGTCGATAAGGCCGTGCAGCAGGCCGGGCACGGGCCGACGGTCGCTCACCGCGCGCTGGAGGCGGCCAGCATTCCCGTGTACGAGAACGATGCCGTGCGCCTCAGCAAGGACGGCCGCCCGTTCTGGCTCGCCGGGCTCGGCGATCAGCTCGCCTTTTTGCCGGCGCGGCGTTTCCGCAGCACGGGGCGCTTCGGCGCCGACGATCTCACGGCAACGCTCGCCAAGGTCACTGACGACGCGCCCGTGATCCTGCTCGCACACGAGCCCAACATCGCGCCGCGCGTGCCTGCGCGCGTCGCGCTGCAGTTGTCAGGCCACACCCATGGCGGCCAGGTCCGCCTGCTCGGCTGGTCGCCGGCCGTTCCGAAGCAGCAGGGGCTGCGGCTCGCCTATGGTCACGTCAGGCTGAAATGCGACGTCATCATCTCCGGCGGCCTCGGTTGCAGCATCATGCCGGTCCGTTTCGGTGTGCCGCCGGAGATCGTTGAGGTGACGCTGGGGCGGGCCGCGCCGGTGGTGTCCTGACCCGCTTGCGCGGACCGCGGTTTTTGCGCAAAACGGAGCGACAGCGACAAGCGAAGAGGCTCGCGACGTGACTGCCCATCTCGACGGCGAGATCCGCGACGGCCGCCACCACATGCAGGTCCGCGTCTACTACGAGGACACGGATTTTTCCGGCATCGTCTATCACGCCAATTATCTGCGCTACATGGAGCGCGGCCGGACCAATCATCTCAGGCTGATGGGCGCCGAGCAGCAGGCGCTGTTCGAGCAGGTGGAGACGGAAGGCGCAGGCTTTGCCTTCGTCGTGCGCTCGATGCATCTCGATTTCCTCAAGCCCGCGCGGATGGACGACGTGCTCGACGTCGTGACCTGGCCGATCGCGGTGAAGGGCGCCTCCATCATGCTGGCGCAGGAGGTCCGGCGCGGTGAGGACGTGCTGGTGAAAGCCGAGGTGCGCGTCGCCTTCATCAGCGGCGGCCGCGCCCAGCCGATCCCGAAGTCGATCCGCACGCTGATGAAAGCTGATTTGATTTCCTGATCGCCCGATAAGTGATCGGCCGATAGGTGATGGCCTATCGACTCCGTCAATTGCAGCGATAGATTTGCGGCCCCGATCAACCGATGAGGCCACCATGTCGCGCCCGCCGCTTCCGCCCTTTACCCGAGAGACCGCCGCGCAGAAGGCCCGTATGGCCGAGGATGCCTGGAATTCGCGCGATCCGGTGCGTGTCTCACTCGCCTATACCGAGGACAGCCGCTGGCGTAACCGCTCCGAGGTGTTTCAGGGCCGCGAGGCCATTGTCGCGTTCCTCACCCGTAAATGGGAGAAGGAGCAGGACTACCGCCTGATCAAGGACCTCTGGGCCTTCGACGGCGACCGCATCGCCGTGCGCTTCCAGTACGAATGGCACGATGCAAACGGCCAGTGGTACCGCTCCTACGGTAACGAGCAGTGGGAGTTCGACGAGCACGGCTTGATGAAACGTCGCGAGGCATCGATCAACGACATCATGATTGCGGAGAAGGACCGCCGCTTTCACTGGGCGGCGCCGGGGCCGCGGCCGGCGGATGTGCCGGGGCTGGGGACGGATCCGTTCTGAGTTTCTTGCAGACGGTGCTGCTTCACCCTCTCCCCTTGTGGGCCTGTTGCGTAATTCGCCAGTTGTGATTCCCTAGGGCAAAGCCTTGAGGGGATGACGATGGCGGTTAAGCGGACGGGACAGCCGAGCTTTGTGGAAGCACTGATGCCGAAGGGGGCCGGCGCCAATGCAGCGCTGGATCGGCTGGCTGGCCTGGTCAAGTGGTACCGGTTCGAGAAGCTGATCGGCCATCTGCGGGATGAAGGGAGCCCCGGTCGTCCAGGCTATCCGGTGCTGGTGCTGTTTCGTGCGGTGCTGTTGCAGTCGCTCTATGGTCTTTCGGAACGCGAACTCGAGGAAGCGTTGGGCGACCGGTTGTCGTTCAAGCGCTTCGTCGGTTTGAGCCTCGAAGATGCGACGCCCGACCACACGGTTCTGAACCGCTTCCGGAACCAGCTCGTCGAACAAGGGCTGTTGGAGAAGCTGTTTGGCGAGCTGGATCGCCAGCTCGAGAATGCCGGGGTCATCCTCAAGCGCGGCACGATGCTGGATGCGACCTTGATCCAGGCGGTGTCAACCCCTCCGAAGCAGGATCGTCCCTCAAACGACCCAGATGCCCGGTTTACCAAGCGGCAGGGCAAGGGTGGTTCGACCTTCGGCTACAAGGCTCACATGGGTGTCGACGAGGGATCCGGCCTGATCCGCGCAGTCCTGACCACGCCCGCCAATGTCAACGACACAACGCCGGCCGACGAACTGATCCGTGGCGATGAAGCCGTGGTGTGGGCCGATGCAGCCTACGACACCCATGCCCGACGGGCTCGGCTGAAAGCGGAAGGCAAGAAGCCCCGCATCGCCCGTCGTCCCAACCGACATCACCCGGAGCTACCGCCTCGGCTCAAACGCTACAACCTCCTCATCGCGCGCCGACGAGCCCAGGTCGAGACCACCTTCGCCACTCTCAAACGCCGCATGCGGCTGACCTGCATCCGCTATGTCGGTCTCATGAAGGCAAGCGGGCAGGTCCTGCTTGCCTCCATCGCGTTCAACATGAGGCGCTGGGCCGCGCTCGCCGCCTGAGACGCCCGCCAAGGGCACCAAGTACAGATCTCGGCCTGACAATCGGCGTCAACACAGCCCTCTCTCCCTACGTCTCCTGCCTCAAAAGGCCGTAGCGCAACAGGCCCCTTGTGGGAGAGGGTGGCTCGCCGCGCAGCGGCGAGACGGGTGAGGGGTTTCTCTCCGCGAGTCCACTCTCACTTTAACTCGCGGATGCGTACCCCTCATCCGGCGCTTCGCGCCACCTTCTCCCACAAGGGGAGAAGGGAAGAGGAGCGTGCCGCCAGCGCCGCGAACTACGGCGACGTGCGCCTTGCCAAAAACCGCGTAATCGCCCCACCCAGCTTGGCGCTGTCCATCGGCTCCGCCAGCGACGCTCTCGCCGTGGCGACGACGTCATCCGGCGCCTTGCCGTCGCGCAGGTCGCAGCATACCTCGGCAAATCCCGCATCGAACTCCGGATGCGGCTGCACGGTCAGCGTCGCGCCGTTGGCATAGAGCAGGCCGGCATGCGGAGTGAACTCGGAGGAGAGGATCGTCAGCGCGTCGTTGGGCGGCTCGATCACCTGGTCCTGATGCGAGGCGGCGATAGCGACCGCTTCGCCGTCGACGACGCCGTTCTCCGGCAGCACCTGATAGACGTGGCGGCCGATGCCCCAGCCCTTGTCGGATTTGCGCACGGTGCCGCCGAGCGCCTGCGCGATCAGCTGATGGCCGAAGCAGACGCCGACCATCGGTGTCTTGTTGGTGTAGGCCTTGCGGACGAAGTCCTCCAGCGGCGCGATCCAGTCGAGCCCGTCATAGACGCCGGCGGCAGCGCCCGTGATCAGCACCGCTTCGAGCTTGCCGGGATCGGGAAGCGCATCGCCGTTGGGGATGCTGACGACCTCGACCGTCGCCGTCGGATCCTCGGTGCGGATCATCCGTTCGAACATGTCCGGAAACGAGCCGTGCCGCTCGCGATATTTTGGCGGGACCCGTCCGGTCTCGATGATGGTGATGCGTGCCATGTGCCCCCCGGATGAAAGGTTGCGAAGCTCAGTCGCTTTCTGCTCCATGTTGCTGGTGTGGCGCTGTGCGCTCCAGCAGCGCGCTTTCCTTGCGCACTTCGTTGAGAAAGGCCTTGGCGAGGCGCGACAGCGGCTCGGCCTCCGACCACAGCATATAGGCAACCGCGTGCGTCGTCGGCGTGAACGGCCGGACGACGAGGCCGCTGCCGCCGTTCTGCCGCGGCGAGAACGGGTCGACCACCGCGGCACCGACGCCGGCGGCGGCGAGCACGCAGGCCGTGTTGCAGTAACGCACCTCGACGGTCGGCTGGAAGGGTGCGCCGGCACGGGCAAAACTGTCGCGCACGGCTTCGCCCAGCCGCGTGCCGCGTTCGAGCCCGATGAAGGGCAGGCCGGACAAATCGGCGGCCGAGATCACGGGGCGGTCGGCGAGCGGGTGCTGCGGCGGCAGCACGCAGACCATCTCGCCGGTGTGCACGACCTCATGTGCGATGCCGGGATGATGCGTCAGCCCGAGCGCGAAGCCGAGCTCGGCGACACGGCTGAGCACGCCCTCGATGATGCCCTCGTAACGCCGCACGTCGAAGAACACGCGTGTCTCCGGGCGCCGGCGCAAGAAACCTGACAGCGCGGAGGGAATGATGCTGTAGGCGAGCGGCGGTGTCGCCACGATGGCGAGATGCCCGGAGCGGTTTTCGCGCAGATCGCGCACGCGGTTCTCGAGTTTTGCGTGCAGTGCGAAGATCGCCTCGCTCTCTTTGTAGAGCGCCATCGCTTCGGCGGTCGGAAACAGCCGGTTGTTGACGCGCTCGAACAGCGCAAAGCCCGCCTGCGCTTCCATGATCTTCAGCGCGTTGCTGACCGCAGGCTGCGACAGCGCCAGTTCGTCCGCCGCCGCTACGGTGGTGCGGTGGCGGATGACGGCACGCAGGATCTCGAGCTGGCGCAGGTTCATATCACTGCCGATTATACTAAGGGCCAAAACATCATAGCAGAACGAATTGATTTTGCAGCCCCGCTTCTCCGTAATGGCAGCGGATTTGCGCGTTGCATCAATGGGTTCATTCGCCCACTGAGGCAGCACTGCGCACAGATTGGAGGCAGTCTTGGTTCGTGTCCTTCGCGCCGCCGCCGCCCAGATGGGGCCGACGCAAAAAGCAGATTCGCGCGAGCATACGCTGGCGCGGATGCTCGCGCTTCTGGAGGAGGCCGCCGGCCGCGGCGCCAGCCTCGTGGTGTTTCCGGAGCTTGCCTTCACCACCTTCTTCCCGCGCTGGCTGCTGGAGGGCGAGGCGCTCGACCAATATTTCGAGCGCGGCATGCCGAACCCGGCGGTGGCAAAGCTGTTCGACCGCGCGCGTGCGCTCCGCGTCGGCTTCTATGTCGGCTATGCCGAGCTGACGCCGGACGGCCGCCGCTACAATTGCGCCGTCCTGGTCGATCGCGACGGCGAGATTCTCGGCCGCTATCGCAAGGTGCACCTGCCGGGCTCGGTCGAGCCGCGCGAGGGCGCCCGCTACCAGCAGCTCGAAAAACGCTATTTCGAATATGGCGACCTCGGCTTTCCCGCGTTCCGCGCCGGCTCGGCCTGGGCTCACGCCATCATGGGCATGATGATCTGCAACGATCGCCGCTGGCCGGAATCCTGGCGCGTGCTCGGCCTGCAAGGCGTCGAGCTCGTCTGCATCGGCTACAATTCGGCGGCCTATGATCCCAATGGCGGCACGACGGAGGACGGAGCGCTCCGCACTTTCCACTCGACGCTGGTGACGCAGGCCAACGCCTATATGAACGCGACCTGGGCGATCTCGGTGGCGAAGGCGGGCGAGGAGGATGGCTCCGGACTGATCGGCGGCTCCTGCATCGTCGATCCCAATGGCCGCATCGTCGCACAGGCGCAGACGCTCGCGGACGAGGTGATCGTCGCAGACATCGATCTCGATCTCTGCCGCCAGGGCAAGGACAAGATGTTCAACTTCGCCGCCCACCGGCGGCCCGAGCAATACCGGGTGATCACCGAACGCGCCGGCGTCATCGAGCCGGCGGTTCTCGACGCCGACTGAGCAAGTGGCACGGCGCTGGCAAAGGAGCTGACATGGGCAAAGGAGCTGACATGACACGCCTCTCGTTTTCTCTCGCCGTTGCCGCGCTGGCTGCGGTGACCTCCGCGCAAGCCGCCGAGCTTCCGGCGGAGATCAAGCAGGCGGGCACCTTGAAGCTCACCGTCAACTCCACCTACGCGCCGATGGAATATCGCGATCCCGCGACCAACGAGCTGGTCGGGCTCGACATCGATCTGGCCAATGAGCTCGCCAAGCGGCTCGGCGGCCTCAAGATCGCCTGGAGCGAGACGCCGTTTGCCGAGCTGATCCCGTCGCTCCAGACCAGGCGCGCCGATTTCATCATCTCCGGCATCTCGGACCGCGCCTCGCGGCGCGAGACTGCCGATTTCGTCGACTATCTCGCGACCGGCCCGCAGTTCTTCGTGATGGCGGACAACGCCGCCAAGGACGCGACCGATCTCTGCGGCAAGAAGGTCGGCACCACCCGCAGCACCAGCTTCCCGGTCGAGATCGAGAAGTGGAGCAAGCAGAACTGCGAGCCGGCCGGCAAGCCGGCGATCCAGTACGTTCCGGGCGAGAACTCGATCGACGTCCGCAACCAGCTCAAGCAGGGCCGCATCGATGCCGCCGTGCAGGGCAGCGAGACGCTGCCCTATGCGCAATCCCAGGAACCCGGCAAATACCGCATCGTCGGCGACGCGTTTGCAAAAGGCTATCAGGGCATCATGTTCCGCAAGGACGATGCCGCTTTGCGCGAGGTGGTGACCGAGAAGCTCGCCGCCATGATCGCCGACGGCGCCTACAAGGCCATTCTCGACAAATGGGGCCTGGGCGCGAACGCGGTGGCCCAGCCCATGATGAACGCGGCGCCGCAATGAAGCCGGCGCCGGCACTCGCGGAGGGATTTCCCGATCTGTCGGGCATGCGGATCGCGCGCGAGCCGCATTGGTTTCGCTGGATCAGCGCGGCCCTGATTATCCTTGTGCTGGCGGCGATCGCGCGCGCGTTTGCGAACGGCCAGATCGAATGGTCCTATGTCAGCCGCTTCCTGACCGTGAAGGTCATCCTCGAAGGCATCGTCAACACCATGGTGATGGCGGTGCTGGCGATGATGCTCGGCATCTTTCTCGGCATCGTCGTCGCGATTATGCGGCTGTCGCCCAATCCGGTGCTGAGTTCCGTTGCTGCCGGTTATACATGGCTGTTCCGCGGCACGCCGCTGATCTTGCAACTGCTGCTGTGGTTCAATCTGGCGCTGGTGTTTCCGACCATCGGCATTCCCGGCCTGTGGAGCGCACGGGCCGTCGACGTCATGACGCCGTTCCTCGCCGCGCTGCTCGGGCTCGGCATCAACCAGGGCGCCTATACATCGGAAGTGATGCGCGCCGGCATGCTGTCGGTCGACATCGGGCAATATGAGGCGGCGCAGGCGATCGGCATGGGACGGCTGCGCGCGCTGCGCCGGATCGTGCTGCCGCAGGCGATGCGGGTGGTGATCCCGCCGCTCGGCAACGAGTTCATCGGCATGGTGAAGGCGACCTCACTCGCGAGCGTCATCCAGTATCCGGAACTGCTGCACAACGCCGAGAACATCTATTACGCCAACTCCCGCGTCATCGAGCTCCTGATCGTCGCGGGGCTCTGGTACCTGCTCGTGGTCTCGATCCTGACACCGCTCCAGATGTTGCTCGAACGCCGCTTTGCACGCGGCACATTGCGGCTCGCGCGATGACAAAACCCCTCGTCGCGATCCGCACCGTCAGCAAGAATTTTGGAGAGTTCCAGGCTCTCAAGAACGTCTCGCTCGACGTCTGGCCCGGCGAGGTGATGTGCCTGATCGGCGCCTCAGGCTCGGGCAAGACCACGCTGCTCCGCTGCATCAACCAGCTCGCGACGATCGATGCCGGCGGCATCTGGCTCGACGGCGAGCTTTTGGGTGTGCGCGAGCAGGGTGGGAAGCTTCACCGTCTCTCCGAGCGCGAGATCGGGCGGCAGCGGCTCAAGACCGGCATGGTTTTCCAGCGCTTCAATCTGTTTCCGCACAAGACTGCGCTGGAGAACATCACCGAAGGCCCGACCCAGGTGCAGGGGCGTAAAGCCGATGAGGTGCGCACTGAAGCGCTCGAGTTGCTCCGCCGTGTCGGGCTTGCGGCCAAGGCGGACTCGTATCCCGCGCAGCTTTCCGGCGGCCAGCAGCAGCGCGTCGCGATCGCGCGGGCGCTCGCGATGAAGCCGATGCTGATGCTGTTCGACGAGCCGACCAGCGCGCTCGATCCCGAGCTCGTCGGCGAGGTGCTCGCGGTCATGAAGGAGCTGGCGCGAAGCGGCATGACCATGATGGTGGTGACGCACGAGCTCGGCTTCGCGCGCGAGGTCGCCGACCGCGTCGTCTATATGGACCAGGGCGCGATCGTCGAGCAGGGCCGCGCATCCGACGTTCTGGGCGCGCCGCGCGAGGAGCGCACCAAGGCATTTCTTTCGGCAGTGATCTGACATTGGGGGTGTGGTGATGAAGAGGCTTTTGGTTGCGGTGGCGCTGGTTGGCGCCATGACCGTTTCGGCTCTAAGTGTTCAGGCTTGGGCCATCGAGCTGCCGCCTGACATCGCCAAGCGCGGCAGCCTCAAGGTGGCGCTGGTGCCGAACTATCCGCCGATGGAATTCCGCGATCCCGCCACCAACGCGCTGTCCGGATTCGACATTGATCTCGGCGAGGCGATCGGCCGCAAGCTCGGCGTCAAGATCGAATGGACCGAGACCAGCTTTGCCGAATTCATGCCGTCGATCTCGACGGGGCGGGTGGATGCCATCCTGTCCGGCTTCACCGATTATGCGAGCCGGCACGAGATCGCGTCCTTCGTCGACTATCTGCGCAGCGGTCCGAAATTCTTCGTGCAGCAGTCCCGTGCGTCCGAGTTCAAGGACATGGCTGCGCTGTGCGGCAAGAAGGTCGGCGCCAGCCGCCGGACCATGTTTCCGGCGGAGATCGACAAGTGGAGCCAGAAGAACTGCGGCAGCAATCCGATCCAGTTCGTCGGCACCGACGGCTCGGCCGATGCGCGTAACCAGCTCAGGCAGGGCCGTATCGACGCCGCCGTGCAGGGCAACGAGACGCTGCCCTATCTGATGGACCTCGAGCCGGGCACCTATGCACCGGTCGGTGATCCCTTCGCGACGCAGTTCACGGGCATCGCGCTGCCGGTCAAGGAAAAGGCACTTCAGCAGGCCATTCTCGAGGCCGTCGATGCGCTGATCGCCGACGGCACCTACAAGACCCTGCTGGCGAAGTGGAAACTCAACGACAACGGATTAGAGAAGGCGACCATCAATGCTGGACAGTAAGGCACTCAAGAGCATCCCGCTCGTCCCGGCCAACACCGCGGATCCCGCGCCCGAATACCCCTGGCCGAAGCCGTACAAGTCGGCGATGTTCCTGTCGTTCGACGTGGACGCGGAGAGCGCCTGGACCAGCAAGGATGCGGTGCATGCGCAGCGGCTCATCACCATGAGCTATGGCGGTTACGAGGCGCGCGTCGGCACGCCGAAGCTGCTGGAGCTGCTCGACCAGCTCGATCTCAAGGCGACGTTCTTCGTCACGGGCTGGTCGGTCGATGCGCATCCCGCGATGGCCGAATCGATTCTGAAGGCCGGCCACGAGATCGGCCATCACGGCTATCACCATCTGCTGCCTGATCCCGGCGATCCCTGGATCGAGGAGGAGCTGGAGCGCGGCTTCGAGGCGCTGAAGCGCCGGCTCGGCGTCAAGCCGACCGGCTATCGCGCGCCCTATGGCGAGTTCACCGAGGAGCTGCGCGTCGCGCTGGTGCGCCATGGCATCGTCTACACCTCCTCATTCCGCGACGACGTCAGGCCCTATCGCCATCGTCTTGCCGACGGCAAGCCCGGCACGATCGAGCTGCCGGTCACCGCCAGCTATGACGACTGGATGCACGGCCTGTCCGCGCGCTTCAGCCCGCGCTCGATCTTCCCCAAGGAGCATGTGCTTTCAATGTGGAAGGACGAGCTGGACGAGGTCCGCGACTGGGGTGCGATGGTGACGACCGTGCTGCATCCGCAATGCAGCGGCCGACCGATGCGGCTGCGTCTGCTGCGCGAGTTTCTCACTTACGCAAAGTCGTGCCCGGACGTCTGGATCACCACGGGCGAGAAGATCGCGGAGAACTTCCTGCGCCACGAAGCCGGCAATCGCTGAGCAGTGCCATGACCCGTCGCCGCGTCCTCGTCATCAACCCCAACTCCTCGGCGTCGGTGACGGCGGCGATCGACGACGCGGTCGCGCCGCTGCGCATCGCCGGCGGGCCTGACATCGAGGTGGTCGGCCTTGCCGAGGGCCCGCCGGGCATCAGCTCGCAGCGCGATGCCGACAGCGTCGTCATGCCGCTGGTGAACCGTGTGTCGCGTGACGATGCCGATGCCTTCGTACTTGCCTGCTTCAGCGATCCCGGCCTGCACGCGGTGCGCGAAGCGGCCGGTGGACGCCCCGTGCTGGGCATCGCCGAATGCGCCATCTTCCGCGCGCTGATGCTGGGCGAGCGGTTTGGAATCATCGCGCTATCGCCGTCGAGCATCCGCCGCCAGCAGCGCATGGCGCGCGTGATGGGCGTTGACAGCCGCTATGCCGGAAGCTGGTCGGTCGGCGCGAGCGCGGCCGAGACGGCCGGCGCGGACATGCGCGGCCGCTTGATCGACGCCGGCCGCGTGCTGGTCACGCAATGTCGCGCCGATGTCGTCGTGATGGGCTGCGCCGGCATGGCCTCGCATCGCGCGGCGATTGCGGATGCGATCGGTGTGCGCGTGATCGAGCCGGCGCAACAGGCGGTCGCGGCCGCGATCGGCGCGGTCTTGTTGAACACGTAAGATCCTTTAGGAGCCTCTTGTAATGCCTATCTCCCGCCGTTCGTTCCTCAAGGCCGCCGCAGCCATGCCGGCGCTGTCGCTGCCGGGCATCGTCCGCGCTGAATCCCAGTCCACGCTGCGCTTCATCCCTGTCATCGATCTCGCCTTCGTCGATCCCATCTATTCGACCGCGCAGGTGTCGCGAAACCATGGCTTCATGGTCTATGACACGCTCTACGGCATGAGCTCTTCCCTGCAAGTTTCGCCGCAGATGCTGTCGGGTCACGTCGTCTCCGGCGACCAGCTCCAGTGGGATCTCAGCTTGCGCGACGGCCTGTTCTGGCACGATGGCGAGCGCGTGCTCGCGCGTGACTGCGTCGCCAGCATCCGCCGCTGGGCGGCGCGCGACGGCTTTGGCGGCGAGCTGCTGGAGGCGACCGCCGAACTGTCGGCCGCCGATGACCGCACCATCCGCTTCCGCCTCAAGCGTCCGTTCCCGCTGCTGCCGCAGGCGCTCGGCAAGGCCGCGATCAACGCCTGCTTCATGATGCCGGAGCGGCTGGCGAGTCAGGATCCGTTCAAGCCGCTGACCGAGGTGATCGGCAGCGGCCCGTTCCGCTATCTCGCCGACGAGCGGGTGCAGGGCGCGCGCAACGCCTATGCCAAATTCGAGCGCTACCAGCCGCGCACGGACGGCAAGCCGGATTGGACCGCCGGTCCGAAGATCGTGCATTACGATCGCGTGGTCTGGACCACCACGCCCGATGCCGGCACCGGCGTCGCCGCGCTCCAGACCGGCGAGCAGGACTGGCAGGAGACCACGCCGCATGATCTGTTGCCGGTGATCAGGGCCGCCGGCGACATCGAAGCGCGCATTCTCGATCCCCGCGGCTACGCTTGCATGCTGCGCCTCAATCACCTTCAGCCGCCGTTCGACAATCCCGCCATCCGCCGCGCGCTGCTCGGCGCGATCGATCAGTCCGCGTTCATGACCGCTGTTGCCGGCATCGATCCGGCATTCCAGGTTTCACCGATCGGCTATTTCGCCCCAGGCACGCCGATGGCGAGCGACGTCGGCCTCGACGTGTTCCGCGGTCCGCGCAACTACGACAAGGTCAAGGCGGATCTGAAGGCCGCCGGCTACAACGGCGAGAAGATCGTGCTGCTCGTTCCCACCAACTCGCTGGCGCAAAAGCCGCTCGGCGAGATCGCCGTGGATAGCTTGCGCAAGGCCGGCATGAATGTCGAATATGCCGGGCTCGATTTCGCCGTGGTGTTGCAGCGCCAGCTCAAGAAGGATCCGATCGGGCAGGGCGGCTGGAGCGCGGCGGTCGGCAACTGGCAGGGCATCGACTGGCTCAACCCGGCCGGCAACACCAACATCCGCGGCGAAGGCAAGGTCGCCGGCTGGTATGCGAGCACGAAGATGGGCGAGTTGCGCAGCCAGTGGCTGGCGGCTTCCCAGCTCGCCGAGCAGCAGCGCATCTGCCGCGAGATCCAGGCGGTCGCGTTCGAGGAAATCCCCTATATTCCGATCGGCCTGTACAAGCAGCCGACCGCCTATCGCAAGGCCATCACCGGCATTCTCGACGGCACCGCCGTGTTCTGGAACGTACGCCCCGCATGAGCACCACAGCAATTTTTGGCAGCTATGTGCTGTCACGGAAAGACGGCGTGCAGGATGTGCTGCGCGACCATTGGGTCCTGGTCGAAGGCAAGAGGATCGCCGCAGTCACGCGCGACAAGCCGCGTGCCGATCAGGTTTTTGATCGGCCCGGCCGCTTCGTGCTGCCGGGCCTGCTCAACCTGCACAATCACTGCTTCTCCGAAGCGGTGGCGCGCAGCCACACCGAGGACGGCAACGGCCGCAAGAACAACCAGAGCATCGTCTACACGGTGCTGCTGCCGCTCACCAAGCGCGGCGCCGATATCCTGTCGGCGGAAGAGCGCCTAGCGGTGGCGCGGCTCGGCATCCTCCAGCTCCTCAAGGGCGGCGCCACCACGGTGATGGAGCCGTTCCGCAACTCGATCCCCGAGATGTTCGACGCCGCGGAGGAGATGGGCATCCGCTTCTACGGCGCGCCTTATCTGTTCTCGACGTCGGACGCCAAGGCGGGCCCCGACGGCGTGGTCCGCTATTCCGGCGAAGACGGCGCCGCCGACATGGCGACGTGGGACGCGCTCTATCAGCGCTGGAATAATCGCGGCGACGGCCGCGTCTCGCTTGCCATGAGTCCGCATGCCACCGACACGTGCGGTCCTGATCTCCTGAAGGCCTGCGCCGCGCGGGCGCGCGAGCTCGGCGTGCCCATCACGACGCACATGGCACAGAGCCGCGCCGAGGTCGAGACCATCGGCAAGCGCTATGGCGGCCGCACCCCGGCACAATATCTCGACTGGCTCGGCCTGCTCGCGCCCGATCTGATGGCGGCGCATTGCATGTTCAGCGGCGACGACGATCTCAAGCTCATGGCCGCGCGCGGCATGACCGTCTTGAACTGCCCGCGCGTATTCGCGCGCGCCGGCATCACCGCCGCCTTCAGCCGGTTCGCCGAGCACGGCGTGCGCACCGTGGTCGGCACCGACGGTTACAACATGGACCTGCTCGGCGAGCTCAATGCGGCCTCGCTGATCTCCAAGGTCACCTCGGCGCGCCCTGATGTCGCGAACTCACCCGAGTTGATCGAAGCGAACACGGCCGTCGCCGCCGATGTCATCAAGCGCCCCGATCTCGGCCGCATCGAGCCAGGCGCCACCGCCGATCTCACCGTCGTCGATCTCACCCATCCCCATCTTCAGCCGCTGTTCGATCCGCGCCGCGCGCTGATCGCGCTGGGCAATCGCGCCAATATCGATCAGGTCATGGTCGACGGCCGCGTGCTGGTCGACGAGGGACGCTATCTCGGTGCGGATGAGGCGACGATCACCGCGGCAGGTACAGCCGCGATCGGCAAGATCTGGGATTTGCCGGAGGCGCAGGCGGCTTTCAGCGGCTGAGCGCGGCCTCGGGCAGGTCCTCAAACTCCACCAGCGCCTTGCGCATGGTCTCGACCAGATCCAGCGCCACCGGCGAGGGGCTGCGCTGCGCCGGAAAAACGGCGGAGAATTCGAAGTCGATGCGCGGCAGGAAGCGGCGCACGACGATACCGCGCGTGGCAAATTCCTGCGCGGTGAAGGGATCGCAGATCGAAACGCCGAGCCCCGACGACACCATGCCGCACATGATCTCCGACAGCGTGGTCTCGACCCGGAGCACGCGGCGGACATCGTGGCGATGGAAGACCTGGTCGACGAGATGCCGGCTCGACGATCCCGCCGACAGCGAGATGAACGTCTCGCCCTCGAAATCGCGCGGCTCCAGCACTTCCTTTTCTGCAAGGCGATGACCGGTCGGCAGCACCGCGACGCGCGCCAATGCCGGCAGCCGCTGGCTCGGCAGGCCGGAATGCGCGATCGGCACCTCGGCAAAGCCGATGTCGCATTGATTGTTCAAGACCCAGTCGACCACGATCGGCGAGATCACGCCGAAGAAGGCAAGATTGAGGTTGGGGCGTTCCATCAGGAAATGTCCGGCAAGGCGTGGCAAATATCCGTTTGCCAGCGCCGGCAGCGCAGCGATGCGCAACGAGCCGGTGCGGCGTCCCCGGATTTCCTCGGCCGCCGCCGTGATGCGTTCGAGGCCGACAAAGGAGCGCTCCACTTCGGTGTAGAGCGCCATCGCCGCGGCGGTCGGCACCAGGCCGGTGCCGCGCCGCTCGAACAGCTCCATCTTCAGCAGCGCCTGGAGGTCGCGCAGCAGCCGGCTCACCGCCGGCTGGGTCACCGCCATCAGCTTCGCCGCCTCGGTGACGCTGCCGGTCAGCATCGTCGCGCGGAAGGCCTCCACCTGCCGCGAATTGATCCGCGCCATCCCCAAGTCCAGTCATAACATTTCGGCATGCAAAGGGTGCCATTATTCATTGGACGATGGAAGTATAGGTTGCGATCTTTTTCATCAGGACTGGAGACAGCCCGCTTTTTCGGCAGATTGGAGGGGTTCAAACCTCCAAATCGCGCCAAAACCCGCCGAATGGGGGCCGGAGCCCTGATCGGAGAGGGATTCGCGCGGAAGGAGATGCGGAAGGCGCTTCAGCCAGCGAGACTCGTCGGCACGTCACCTCATTCCGGTATTGGAGATCGGTCCATATGAAGACTCTTCGCCTTCTGACAGCGATCAGCGTCGCGGCGCTCATTGCCGCCCCCTCGGTCGCCTCGGCCCAGCAGAAAACGCTCTATGTCGCCGGCTACGGCGGCTCGTTCGAGAAGACCATCCGCGACGAGGTGATCCCGGCCTTCGAGAAGGAGAATGGCGTCAAGGTCGAATACGTCGCCGGCAACTCCACCGATACGTTGGCCAAGCTTCAGGCGCAGAAGGGCAATCAGCAGATCGACGTCGCCATCGTTGACGACGGCCCGATGTACCAGGCGATCCAGCTCGGCTTCTGCGGCAAGCTCGACGGCCTGCCGGCCGATCTCTACGACACCGCGCGCTTCAAGGACGATCGCGCGGTCGCGATCGGCATCGTCGCAACCGGCCTGATGTACAACACCAAGGTGTTTGCCGAGAAAGGCTGGGCGCCGCCGACCTCGTGGAACGATTTGAAGGACACGAAATACGCAAAACAGCTCGTGATCCCGCCGATCAACAACACCTATGGTCTCGAAGCGCTGGTGATGCTGTCGAAGATGAATGGCGGCGGCGAGACCAACGTCGATTCCGGCTTCAAGATATTCAAGGAGCAGATCAATCCGAACGTGCTCGCCTATGAGCCGTCGCCGGGCAAGATGACCGAGCTGTTCCAGTCCGGTCAGGCCGTGATTGCGGTGTGGGGCACCGGCCGCGTGCAGAGCTTTGCCAATACCGGCTTCCCCGTCGATTTCGTCTATCCCAAGGAAGGCGCCGCAACGCTGCTCACCACTGCCTGTCCGATCACCAAGCCGAACGCCTCGCCGCTGGCCTCGAGCTTCGTCAAGATGCTGCTCGACCCGAAGATCCAGCTCGTGATGCTCAAGGACTATGGCTACGGCCCGGTGCTGAAATCGCTGGTGATCCCGCCGGAGCTCGGCAAGATGGCGCCGATCGGCGAGCGCGCGGCGAAGCTCTACAATCCGGACTGGACCGTCATCAACGAGAAGCGCGAGGAGTGGACCAAGCGCTGGAATCGTGAGGTCGAACGCTGATCGTTCGCAGCGGAGACAGCGTCATGGCCTATCTCGAGCTCGATCGGGTCGCCAAGCAGTTCGGCGCCCAGACCGTCGTCGACGACTTCAGCCTGTCGGTGGGGAAGGGGGAGTTCATCTCCTTCCTCGGCCCGTCCGGCTGCGGCAAGACCACGACGTTGCAGATGATCGCGGGCTTCCTCGATCCCACGCGCGGCGCGATCCGCCTCGAGGGCAAGGATCTGACCGCGATCCATCCGGCCAAGCGTGGCCTCGGCATCGTGTTTCAGAGCTACGCGCTGTTTCCGCACATGACCGCGGCGGAGAACGTCGCCTTCGGTCTGGAGATGCGCAATGTGCCGCGCAATGAGCGGGCCGAGCGCGTCCGTGCCGCGCTCGCGATGGTGGGGCTCGCCGGTTACGAGGACCGCCATCCGCGCCGCATGTCCGGCGGCCAGCAGCAGCGCGTCGCGCTGGCGCGGGCGCTCGTGATCAAGCCGAGCGTGCTGCTGCTCGACGAGCCGCTGTCCAACCTCGATGCGAAATTGCGTGAGGAGATGCAGATCGAGCTGCGCCAGATCCAGCGCACCATCGGCACCACCACGATCCTGGTCACTCACGACCAGAACGAGGCGATGTCGCTGTCCGACCGCATCGTGGTGATGAGCCAGGGCAAGATCGAGCAGATCGGCACGCCGCAGGAAACCTATGAGAAGCCGGCGTCGGCCTTCGTCTCGCAGTTTTTGGGCAAGACGAATGACTTCGCCGGAACGATCGACCGGACCGTCTCGCCGACGCAGTTGGTGGCGGGCTCCTGGCGCGCGCCGGCGCCGGCAGGGCTCGGCGGTCCCGTGACCGTCAGCGTTCGCCCCGAACGAATCGGCTTTGGCGATACGGGGCTCAGCGCAAAAATCATCACGCGCATCTTCCAGGGCAATCATTGGCTGTTCCAGTGTGACAGCGAATGCGGCCCGGCGATCGTGATCCGCCAGAATGACGGCCAGGCGCAGCCGGCCGAAGGCGACGCGGTTCGCCTTACGTGGCGTCCAGAGGACATGAGCGTGCGCGCGAGGGCCGTCGCATGAGCGCGGTCGCCGAGGAACGGAGTTCGCGTGCGCCATGGGCGCTGACGGCGCCGGCACTGATGCTGTTCGTCGGCGTGCTGCTGATTCCGCTGGCGATGACGGTGATGCTGTCGTTTCACGATTGGGGCCAGTACAAGGGCATCGAGCCGGTCTTCATCCTCAAGAACTGGCACGAGATCGCGACCGATCCCTATTACGCCGAGATGTTCTGGCGGACGTTTCGGATCGCGATCCTGACGACGCTGCTCACCGCATTGTTAGGTGCGCCGGAAGCCTACATCCTCAACCGCATGAGCGGCCGCTGGAAGAGCTTCTTTCTGCTCGTCATCCTCGGTCCGCTGCTGATCTCCGTCGTCGCGCGCACGCTCGGCTGGGCGCTGCTGTTCGGCGGCAACAATGGCCTCGTCAACAAGCTCCTGATGTCGCTCGGGGTGATGCGCTCTCCCATCCCCTTCATGTTCACCGAAACCGGCATGGTCGTCGCGCTCGCGCATGTGATGATGCCGTTCATGGTGCTGTCGGTGTGGGCGGCGCTGCAGCGGCTCGATCCGCAGATCGAGAATGCCGCGATGTCGCTCGGCGCCGGCCCCGTGACCATCATCCGCCGCATCATCATGCCGCAGATCATGCCGGGCGTGCTGTCGGGCGCGATCATCGTGTTCTCGCTCTCGGCCAGCGCCTTCGCGACGCCCGCGATCATCGGCGGCCGCCGGCTCAAGGTCGCGGCGACGCTGGCCTATGACGAGTTCCTCAATACGCTGAACTGGCCGCTGGGGGCGGCGGTTGCGACGCTGCTGCTGGTCGCGCTGGTGCTGATCGTCGTCGGCAGCAATGCGCTGATCGAGCGCCGCTATGCGGAGGTGTTCCGATGAGACGGAACGGCCCGCTCGCGCTGATCTTCCACACCGTCTTCGTCATCGTCATGGTGGCGCCGATCCTGGTGGTCTGCCTCGTCGCCTTCACGCCGGAAGGCTTCCTGTCGCTGCCGACCAACGGCTTCTCGCTGCGCTGGTTCAGGACCATCCTGAACTATCCCGAATTCATCCACGCCTTCTGGGTCAGCCTCGGCCTCGGTGCGCTGTCGTCCCTCGTGGCGCTCTTGTTCGCAGTGCCGGCGGCGCTCGCGATCGCGCGCTATCGCTTCCGCGGCCGTGACGCGCTCGCGGCTCTGTTCCTGTCGCCGCTGATGATCCCGCATGTCGTGCTCGGCATCGCCTTCCTGCGCTTCTTCACCTCGGCTGGGCTCGGCGGCAGCTTCGCGGCGCTGATCATCGCCCATGTCATCATCGTGTTTCCGTTCGCGCTGCGGCTGACGCTGGCGGCGGCGACCGGCATGGACCGCACCGTCGAGATGGCGGCAGTCTCGCTCGGCGCCGGCGGCTGGACGCTGTTCCGCCGCGTGACCCTGCCGCTGATCCTGCCCGGCGTCATCAGCGGCTGGGCGCTCGCATTCATCCAGTCCTTCGACGATCTCACCATGACCGTCTTCCTCGCGGCACCCGGCACCGAGACTTTGCCGGTGCGCATGTTCCTTTACATCCAGGACAACATCGATCCGCTGGTGACGTCGGTCTCGGCCTGCGTGATCGCGATCACCATGACCGCCCTCATTCTGCTCGATCGCTTCTACGGGCTCGACCGCGTGCTCGCCGGCAAGGGCGACACGGGGCGATAGGAGAACCTATGTCCAGGGATTATGACGTCGCTGTCGTCGGCGGCGGATTGCTCGGCTCCGCCATTGCCTGGGGCCTCGGCCGGCTCGGCAAGAAGGTTGCCGTGCTCGACGAAGGCGACATCACCAAGCGCGCCTCGCGTGCGAACTTTGCGCTGGTGTGGGTGCAGAGCAAGGGCCTGGGCATGCCCGCCTATACGGTCTGGACCGTGCAGGCGTCGCAGGCGTGGGGCCGGCTTGCGTCCGAGCTGAAGCAGCAGACCGGGCTCGACGTCTCGCTGCAGCAGAACGGTGGCTTCCACCTCACACTCGGCGAGGACGAATTCGGCCAGCGTGCCGAGCTCGTCAAGCGCATGCACAATCAGGCCGGCGCGGCCGACTACAAGATGGAAATGCTGCGGCCCTCCGAGGTCAAGAAGGCGCTGCCGCTGATCGGGCCCGAGGTCTCCGGCGGCAGCTATTGCCCGCTCGACGGCCACGTCAATTCGCTGCGCACGTTCCGCGCGTTCCACACCGGCTTTAGGGCGTTCGGTATCGACTATTTTCCGGAGCGTCCGGTCTCGGCGATCAGCAAGAGCGGCGGCGAATTCCGCCTGACGACGCCCAAGGGCGAGCTGCGTGCCGCCAAGATCGTGCTTGCCGCCGGCAACGCCAACCAGACGCTCGCGCCGATGGTCGGCCTCTACGCGCCGATGGGGCCGACCCGCGGCCAGGTCGTCGTGACCGAACGCACCATGCCGTTCCTGCCGCATCCGCTGACCACGATCCGCCAGACCGACGAGGGCACGGTGATGATCGGCGACAGCAAGGAGGACGAGCTCGACGATCGCACGCTGAAGCCTTCGATCAGCGGCGTGATGGCTGATCGCGCGCAGCGGATGTTCCCGCATCTGGCGCGGCTCAACGTGGTCAGGAGCTGGTCCGGCATCCGCGTCATGCCGCAGGACGGCTTTCCGATCTACGATCAGTCGGAGACGCATCCCGGCGCCTTCGTCGCCTGCTGCCATTCCGGCGTCACGCTCGCCTCCAACCACGCTTTCGAGATCGCGCGCATGGTGGCGCAGGGCGCGCTCGAGCCGGAGCTGGTCGGCGCGTTCTCGGCCAGCCGTTTTGGTGGCGCGGGCGCTGCCAACAGCAGCGGCTATTGAAGTTTCTGAAGAAGGAGCCAAGAGGCATCCCCATGTTTAAACGATCCGAACAGGACAAGCGGCCACAGGTGCAGATCTTCGTCGACGGCGTTGCCGTCGCGGCGCGCCAGGGCGACACCGTCTCCGCCGCGCTATTGGCATCCGGTCAGGACGCTCGTCGTTCCACCGCGGTGAGCGGCGCTCCACGTCTGCCCTATTGCATGATGGGCGTGTGCTTCGACTGCCTCGTCACCATCGACGGCGTCGGCAACCGGCAGGGCTGCCTCGTGCCCGTCGCCGAAGGCATGCAGATCGAGATTCAGAAGGGCAAGCGGGAGATCGGAAGATGACTGTGGCTCCCAAGCGCGAAGATTACGACGTCGTGGTGATCGGTGCAGGCCCCGCTGGCCTTGCCGCCGCCGCGACCTCCGCCGAAGCTGGCCTGTCCACGCTGCTGCTCGATGAGAACATCGGCCCGGGCGGCCAGGTGTTCCGCGCGATCTCCTCGACGCCGGTGACCGAGCGCAATCAGCTCGGCGCGGACTATTGGGTCGGTGCCGAGCTCGTGCAGTCGCTGCGCGCAAGCAACGCGGAAGTGATCCAGCGTGCGACCGTCTGGAGCCTCGACCGCAATCTCGATATCGCCGTCTCGATCGGCGGCGCCTCGGCCTTCGTCAAGGCGAAGCGTGTGATCCTCGCGACCGGCGCGCTGGAGCGCCCGTTCCCGATCCCCGGCTGGACGCTGCCGGGCGTGATGACCGCGGGCGCCGCGCAGACCATGCTGAAATCCTCCGCGCTGGTGCCCGACGGCCGCACGGTGATCGCGGGGCAGGGGCCGCTGCTCTGGTTGCTCGCCGCCCAGATTTTGCGCCTCGGCGGCCGCATCGACCGCATTCTCGACACCACCGAGCGCGGCAATTATTTCGCCGCGCTACCGCACGCCCTTGCCTTCCTGACCTCGCCCTATTTCAGCAAGGGCCTGTCGATGATGCGCGAGGTGAAGGCGAAGGTGCAGGTCGTCTCCGGCGTCACCGAGCTTGCTGCATCCGGCGATGGTCAGCTCGCGAGCGTCAGCTATGTCTCGGACGGCAAGCGCGAGACCATTCCCGCCGATCTCTTGCTGCTGCATCAGGGTGTCGTGCCCAACGTCAATTTGGCGATGGCGGCCGGCATCGAGCATCGCTGGGATGATCTGCAATTGTGCTGGTCGCCTGTATTGGATGCGAGCGGCAATTCGTCGGTCGCGGGCATCGCGATCGCCGGCGATGGCGCGGGTATCGGTGGTGCCAATGCTGCCGTGGTGCGCGGTCGTATTGCCGCGCGCGCGGCGGTGGACGCACTGGCGCCCGCTTCTGCCGCAAAACTTCCCGCAATGGCAACGCTCCGCTCCGATCTCGCCAAGGCCGAGCGTGGTCGCCTGTTCCTCGATACGCTGTTCCGCCCAGCGCCGCAGTTCCGGATTCCCTCGGGCGACACCATCGTCTGCCGCTGCGAGGAGGTGACCGCCAAGGACGTTCTCGACTCCGTTGCGATCGGCGCGACCGGACCGAACCAGCTCAAGGCCTATCGCCGCACCGGCATGGGCCCGTGCCAGGGCCGGCTCTGCGGCCTCACCGTCACCGAGCTGATGGCGCAGGCGCGCGGCAAGCCTCCGCAGGAGATCGGCTATTACCGGCTGCGTGCGCCGGTGAAGCCGATCACGCTCGCCGAGCTCGCCGCCGTTCCGAAGAGCGAGGCCGACGTGAAGGCCGTGGTGCGCGGATGAGCAAGAACGTGGATGCGATCGTCATTGGCGGCGGCATCCACGGGTGCTCGACCACGCTGCATCTGTGCCTCGCCGGCCTGAAGCCGGTGCTGATCGAGAAGGACTATGCCGGCCGCCACGCCTCCGGCGTCAACGCCGGTGGCGTGCGCCAGCTCGCCCGGCACATTCCGGAGATCCCGTTGTCGATCCGCTCGATGGGGATCTGGGAGAAGATCACCGATCTCCTCGACGACGATTGCAGCTTCGAGAGCCACGGCCAGGTGCTGGTCGCCGAGAACGAAGACGAACTCGCCGTCTGCCGCGCGCGTGTCGCCGAGCTGAACGCGCTCGGCTTCACCCATGAGGAGCTGATCGACGCCGCCGAATTGCGCCGGCTGGTGCCGGCGGTGGCCGAGACCTGTCCCGGCGGCGTGGTCTCGCGCCGCGACGGCGCCGCCAATCCGGCGCAGACCACGACCGCGTTCCGGCGCAAGGCCGAGCAGCTCGGCGCCACCGTGCGCGAAGGCGTGGCTGCCGGCAATATCCGCTACAGCGACGATCTCTGGCACGTCGATGTGGGTTCGGAGAGTTTTGCAGCGCCGGTGCTGGTCAATGCCGCCGGCGCCTGGGCCGGCAAGATTGCGGCTGATCTCGGCGAGCCGGTACCGGTCGAGACCGTCGCGCCGATGCTGATGATCACCTCGCGGGTGCCGCACTTCATCGACCCCGTCGTGATCCTGCGCGGGCGAAAACTCTCCTTCAAGCAGTTCAAGAACGGCACCGTGCTGATCGGCGGTGGCCATCTGGCGACACCCTATCAGGACCGCAACGAGACGGTGCTGGACTGGAAGAGCCTTGCGACCAGCGCGCAGACCGTATTCGAGCTGTTTCCGGTGATGCGCAGCGCCACCATCGTCCGCGCCTGGGCGGGCATCGAGGCGAAGATGAAGGACGACATCCCCGTGTTCGGGCCGAGCTCGCGCCACAGGGGCCTCTATCACCAGTTCGGCTTCTCGCTGCACGGTTTCCAGCTCGGCCCCGGCGCCGGCGCCGTTATGGCCGAGCTGATCGTCAATGGCGGCACCCAGACCCGCGTCAGCGATCTCGGCATCGACCGATTCCGTCCATCCACGCTCTAAGAAGAGGACAACATGAGCATCACCCGCAGCATCCGCACGCCCATCATGCACCGCGCCGTCGAAGCCAACGGCTTCGTCTTCGTCGGCGGCACCATCGCCGACGACACCTCGGTCTCGATGGGCGACCAGACCCGCAACATCCTCGGCAAGATCGCCGGCTATCTGAAGGAAGCCGGCACCGACCAGAGCCGCGTCGTCAGCGCCTCGATCTTCGTCACCGACCTTTCCAAGAAGAAGGAGATGGATGCGGCCTGGACCGAGTTCTTCGGCGACAATCTGCCGACCCGCGCCACCGTCGGCGTCGCCGATCTCGGCGGCGGCGCGCTGATCGAGGTGGTCGTCACCGCGCTCAAGGGCTGATCGCGAAGGCCGCAAAGGACGACAGCGCCTCTCGTGCTGTTGTCTCCTTGCGCCGCGCCTTGATCTCGCCCTTCGATGGGACTACTTAGGGAGTTCCTCAACCAGGATATTCGCAGCCATGGATTTCACCCCGACCGCAACGCTCATCCGCCTTGCCCACGGGGAATTCCATGCCTGCTTCAATCATCCTGTCGAACCTGTCGCTGTCCACGCCTGACGGCCGTCCTCTTCTCTCCAACATCGATCTGACATTCGCTGCCGAGCGGATTGGTCTCGTCGGCCGCAACGGCGTCGGGAAAACGACGTTGCTTGCGTCGATCTCGGGGGAACATGTCCCCCAATCCGGGCGCGTTCTGGTCAACGGCACCATCGGCCTGCTGCGCCAGGACGTGCAGGTGCTCGCGGGCGCGACCGTGGCCGATCTGTTCGGTGTGCGGCCAGCGCTGGAGCTGTTGCGCCGCGCCGAGCGGGGCGATGCCTCCGCTGACGACATCGCTGCGATCGACTGGACGCTCGAAGCGCGACTGGAAACCGCTCTGGCGCGCGCCGGGTTCGATCTGGCCCCGGACACGGAGCTCTCCTGCCTGTCCGGCGGCCAGATCACGCGGGCTCGCCTCGCCGCGCTGGTGTTCGCCGAGCCGGACTTCCTCCTGCTCGACGAGCCCACCAACAACCTCGACCGGGACGGGCGCAAGGCCGTGGCCGATCTCCTCGGCGCCTGGCGCGGCGGAGCGATCGTCGTCAGCCACGATCGGGATCTGCTCGAAACGATGGATGCGATCGTCGAGCTGACGTCGCTCGGTGCCACGCGATACGGCGGCAACTGGAGCAGTTATCGCGCGCGGAAGGGCGTCGAGCTCGCGGCCGTGAGGCACGACCTCGCGCATGCCGAGAAACGCCTGTCCGAGATCGACGGCAAGGCGCAGGAGGCAGCCGAGAGGAAGGCGCGCAAGGACAGTGGCGGTCGGAAGAAGCGTGCGAAGGGCGACATGCCGCGCATCCTCGCCGGCGCGCGCAAGGATCGCAGCGAAGACACTGGCGGCAGGGTCGCACTGATCGCCGAGCGGCGGCGCGCGGAGGCTCTCGAGGCTGTCGACATGGCGCGCCGGCGCATCGAGATTCTCCAGCCGCTGTCGGTCAAGTTGCCCGCGACTGTCCTGCCGGCGGGCAGGGAGGTGCTTTCACTGGACCGGATCAGCGCCGGCTATCGGCCGGAGCGGCCGGTCTTACGCGATCTTTCGCTTGCGATAGTCGGGCCGGAACGGGTCGCGCTGGTCGGCCCGAACGGCTCCGGCAAGACGACGCTGCTGAAACTCGTCACGGGCGAATTGCGTCCGCTCTCGGGCACCGTGAGGGTCAGGCCGGACCTCGCGTTGTTCGATCAGAAGGTCAGCCTGCTCGACCCCGCGATCTCGATCCTGGAGAATTTTGGGCGCCTCAATCCGAAGGCGGGCGCGAATGAATGCCATGCCGCGCTGGCGCGGTTCATGTTTCGCGCCGATGCTGCCTTGCAAGAAGTCGGACATCTCAGTGGCGGGCAGATGCTTCGCGCCGGCCTTGGCTGTGTGCTGGGCGGGCCAATGCCGCCGTCTCTGCTGATTCTGGACGAGCCGACCAATCATCTGGACATCGAGTCCATCGAGGCCGTTGAATCAGGCTTGAGAGCTTATGACGGCGCGTTGCTTGTCGTCAGTCACGACGAGGCATTCCTGCAGGCGATCGGGATTACGCGGCGATTCGATCTCACCGGCGAACGTGATTCCAAACGCCCGTTAGTCGAATAATAAAAACCCGACGCCCTGCCCCCAGCGCGTCGGGTGGAAAGAAATGAGTATCAATCAGTGATCCCAACGCTGCTGTTGTGACGCGTGCCGCGCCAAATTTCTACTCCGGAAAACTACCGCGGTCGGAACCGGCTTCGTCCGCTCATGGTGCGCGACTTATGAGGTTGCGCCGCCGCCCGGTTCCAGTGCCTCACCGATCTCCAGCGGATGCGCCATGGTCTCGTGCAGCGCGTCGCGGTCGAGCTCACCTTCGGAGATGCTGATGACGACGCAGGCGACGCCATTGCCGATCAGATTGGTCAGTGCACGGCACTCGCTCATGAACTTGTCGATGCCGACCAGGATCGCAATCGACTGGATCGGGATGTCAGGCACGATCGACAGCGTCGCGGCGAGCGTGATGAAGCCGGCGCCGGTCACGCCCGAAGCGCCCTTCGAGGTGATCATGGCGATGCCCAAAATGCCGAGCTCCTGCCAGATGGTCAGATGCGTGTTGGTCGCCTGTGCCAGGAACAGCGTCGCCAGCGTCATGTAGATGTTGGTGCCGTCGAGGTTGAAGCTGTAGCCGGTCGGGATCACGAGGCCGACCACCGACCGCGAGGCGCCGAGATGCTCCATCTTCTGGATCATCTGCGGCAGCACCGTTTCCGACGACGAGGTGCCGAGCACGATCAGGAGCTCGTCCTTGATGTAGGCGATGAAGCGCAGGATCGAGAAGCCGGCGAGGCGGGCAATCGCACCCAGCACGATCAGAACGAACAGGATGCTCGTGAGATAGAACGTGCCGATCAGGGCGGCGAGATTGAGCAGCGAGCCGAGCCCGTAGGCGCCGACGGTGAACGCCATCGCGCCGAAGGCGCCGATCGGCGCCACGCGCACGATGATGCGGATGATGCCGAAGAACATCTTCGCCGCCTTGTCGATCGCCTCCGCAATGGGCTCACCGGCCTTGCCGAGGAAGGCGATGGCGAAGCCCGAGAGGATCGAGATCAGCAGCACCTGGAGCAGGTCGCCGCGCGCGATCGCGCCGAGATAGCTGTCGGGAATGATCGCCATCAGATGGGCGACGATGCCTTCTTCCTTGGCCTTGGTGACGTAAGTCGCGACCGAGTTCGGGTCGATCGTGGCGGGATCGATGTTGAAGCCGTGTCCGGGCTGGAGAACCTCGCCGACCAGCAGGCCGACCGCGAGCGCGACGGTCGAGACCGTCTCGAAATAGATCAGCGACTTCAATCCGACCCGGCCGACACGTTTGAGGTCGCCCATCGAGGAGATACCGTGCACCACGGTGCAGAAGATGACAGGCGCGATCATCATCTTGATCAGCGCGATGAAGCCGTCGCCGAGCGGCTTCAAGGCCTTGCCGAGATCGGGATAGAAATAGCCGATGAGCACGCCGAGCGCGATCGCGATCAGCACCTGGATGTAGAGGATCTTGTACCAGGGCTGGTGCCGGCGATGGACGGCTGGCTGGATCGCGATCTGTGTCATATGATGAGCCCCGGAACACATTGATTTTGCAAGATTTGAATCTTGCATGACTTGCATCATGTGATGGTCACCGCAGAAGCGACAATCACATTTTTGTCGGATCGCACGAACATCGATCGCTGCACCGCAACGGGGGGAATATGACAACCACGACAGGCTCGGACGAGCAGACGCAAGGCTATTTTCCGCGTTGGAAACTGAAGACCTCGGGCGTGATTATGCCGGAGGAGCGGTTGTCATGGGGCCAGACCATCGTCTCCGGTCTGCAGCATTGCGTGGCGATGTCAGGTGCGACGATCATCGCGCCGCTGCTGATGGGGTTCGATCCCAATGTTGCGGTCCTGTTCTCCGGCGTCGGCACGCTGATCTTCTTCGTCATCGTCGCGGGGCGCGTGCCGAGCTATCTCGGCTCGAGCTTCGCCTTCATCGCCGTCGTCCTCGCCGCCACGGGCTATGCCGGGCAGGGGCCGAACCCGAACATCTCCGTTGCGCTCGGCGGCATCGTCGGAGCCGGAGTGCTCTACGGCGCGATTGCGCTGATCGTGATGTGGTCGGGCGTCGGCTGGGTCGAGCGCCTGATGCCGCCGGCCGTCACCGGCGCCGTGGTCGCCGCGATCGGTCTCAACCTCGCACCGGTCGCGGTCAAGGCGGTGAGCGCCAATGCGTTCGACACCTGGATCGGGCTTGCGACCGTTCTGATCATCGGTGTGGTTGCCGTTGCAGCGCCAGGCCTGTGGCGCCGGCTGCCGATCATCCTCGGGGCGATCGGCGGATATCTTTTGTATTTTCTGTTCGCGAACGGCCTCGGCTTCGGCAAGCCGATCGACTTCACCCAGCTTTCGGCCGCGGCGTGGCTCGGCCTGCCGAAATTCACCACGCCGACCTTCCAGGCCGATGCGATCTTCCTGATCGCGCCGGTCGCGGTCATCCTGGTCGCCGAGAATCTCGGGCACATCAAGGCCGTCGGCGCCATGACGGGCCGCAGCCTCGATGCTTATCTCGGTCGCGCCTTGTTCGCTGACAGCCTCGCGACGATCGTGGCGGCCTGCGGCGGCGGCACCGGCGTCACCACCTATGCCGAGAATATCGGCGTCATGGCGGCAACGAAGGTCTATTCGACCCTGCTGTTTGCTTTCGCGGCCACAGTGTCGATCCTGCTCGGCTTCTCGCCAAAATTCGGCGCGCTGATCCTGTCGATCCCGGGTCCGGTCATCGGTGGTCTCTCGATCGTGCTGTTCGGCTTGATCGCGGCGATGGCGGGCCGGATCTGGGTCGAGAACAAGGTCGACTTCGCCAATCCTGCGAACCTCATCACTGTCGCCGTGGCGCTGACCGCAGGCGCGGGCGACCTCACGCTCAAGTTCGGCGCGTTCACCATCGGCGGCATCGGCACCGCGACCTTCGGCGCCATCATCCTGTATCAGATCCTGACCTCGCCGCTGGCGCGCCGCGCGGAATGAATCCCAGCAATGCGCCGAAGGGATGGAACAAAACGCCGGTTCCATCCATGATGAGGCATTCCGGAGAAAACACATGCCGCAGACCGAACGCTCAACTTCCTTTCCCTCGCGCCTCGTCGGCCAGCACGCGCTGGTGACCGGCGCCTCGCAAGGCATCGGCCGTGCCGTTGCCATCCGACTGGCGCAGGAAGGCGCGACCGTCGCCATCAACTATTTCGATCATCCCCAGAAGGCCGAGGAGACGCTCGCCCTTGCGCGAACGGCATCGAGCGACCGTGGTCACGGCAGGCTCGATCATGTCATCGTCAAGGCCGACGTTGGCAACGAGCAGGAGATCGCCGCGATGTTCGAGAGGGTTCTTGCGCGCTTCAAGCGTCTCGACTGTCTCGTCAACAATGCCGGCTTCCAGCGGGAATCCTCGAGCGATGCGCTCGATGTCGAAACCTATCGCCGCATCATCGACGTCAATCTGAACGGCGCCGTGCTCTGTGCGCAGAAGGCGCTGGCGCACTTCGTCGCGCGCGGCGGAGGCGGCAGCATCATCAACTGCTCCAGCGTCCACCAGATCATCCCGAAGCCGGGCTATCTCGCTTATTCGATCAGCAAGAGTGGTATGGCCGGTCTGACGCGGACGCTGGCGCTGGAGTTCGCCGGCCGCGGTATCCGCGTCAATGCGGTCGGTCCCGGCGCGATCGACACGCCGATCAACGCAGCCTGGACCGGTGATCCCGAAAAGCGCGGCGTCGTCACCAGTCACATTCCCATGGGCCGTGTCGGCACGCCGGAAGAGATCGCCGCCGTGTTCGCCTTCCTCGCCTCCGATGATGCCAGCTACATCACCGGGCAGACGATCTATGCCTGCGGAGGTATCACGCTGTTTCCGGAGTTTCGCGAGAACTGGGCCAGTTAACTCGGGCCGCCGCGGGCGGGCCCGCGCGGCATCTGGCAGAATCCGCCGGCGCAGACTACATCTGCGCCATGGCAAGCTCTCCCCTCCAGGATTTCGTCGGCCGGCACGAAAATCTGTTCGTGCTGACCGGCGCCGGCTGCAGCACCAATTCGGGCATTCCCGATTACCGTGACAGTCACGGCAACTGGAAGCGGACCCAGCCGGTCAATTTCCAGGCCTTCATGGCGGACGACGAGCACACGCGCCAGCGCTATTGGGCGCGCAGCCTGGTCGGCTGGCGGCGGTTCGGCCAGGCGAAGCCGAATGATGCGCACCGTGCGCTGGCCCGGCTCGAGGCAGGCGGCCGCTGCGGCATGCTGCTGACCCAGAACGTCGACCGGCTGCATCAATCCGCCGGCCACCGGCAGGTGATCGATTTGCATGGCCGGCTCGATCTCGTCCGCTGCATGGGCTGCGGGGCGAAGACGCCGCGGAGCGAATTCCAGGAGACGCTCGGCCGCGCGAATGCGGAGTGGCTGAGGCTCGATGCCGCGGATGCGCCGGACGGTGACGCCGATCTGGAGCACGCGGAGTTCTCGTCGTTCAAGGTGCCTTCTTGCGAAGCCTGCGGTGGCATCCTCAAGCCCGACGTGGTGTTCTTCGGCGAGAACGTGCCGCGCGACGTCGTCGCCACGGCACAGGACCATCTGTCGCAGGCCGATGCCATGCTGATCGTTGGCTCGTCATTGATGGTCTATTCCGGATTCCGTTTCGTGCAGGCGGCCGCGAAACGGCAGATTCCGATCGCCGCGGTCAATCTCGGACGCACCCGTGCCGACGATCTCCTGACGCTGAAGGTCGAGGAGCGCTGCGAAGCGGCGCTTGCATTCCTGCTCTGAAACGGGGCGGTTAGCCGGGCTTCGGATAGAGTCTCAGGAACGCCGTTGACGCCTCGCTCGCGCGCCGCGCGATCTCGCTGCTGCTTGGGCGATTGACGGCCTGCAGCAGCAGACCCGTCATCAGGTCTCCCCACAACAATCCCAGGAAGGTCTGGGCCATCGCTTCGGGCTCGCCGGCAAGGAGATCCGTCGATCTGGCGTTCGCCATGATTGTCCGCAGCGAGTCGCGGGTCGGCTTGCGGGCGATGCTGTCCAGCGCATGCGCGACCTTTGGTGCATTGACGGCTTCGGATATCGCCAGCCGGAACACGGCGACGACGACCGGGTCGGTCGTTTCCGTCAGAAGCTTCGTCCCGAACGCGATGAGCACTTTCGCCAGCATCTCTCTGTCGTGGATCGCCGGCAGGTTTGCCGGGGCCTTGATCCGCTGAGCGCGCTCGGTGATGCAGGCGACCAGCATCGCCTCCTTGTTGCCGAACAGGGAGTAGAGCTCGCGCTTTGACACGCGTGCGCGCGTCGCGATCTCCAGCGTGCTGGTCTGCGCGTAGCCGCCCTCCATGAACGCGGAAAGCGCTGCGCCCAGGATCCGCTTCCGGACTTCAAGGCCTTCAGCATCTTCCTCGGGCGGCTCTGTCTTTGGACTCATGGACGCAATCTTCTCCTTGCTTCCCCTTGACTCGGTACCTAACGGTACCATATCGATCCTTTGCGCGGTACCGCATCGTACCACAGCGAAGTGAAACGGGAAAGGATCGAGACGATGGCAGAGATAATCCTCGTGACCTCCGCGGCAGGCGGCACCCAGGGCCAGACTGGCCGGCATGTGTCCGAAATGCTGCTTCGGCGGGGTCATCACGTCCGTGCATTCGTGCGTCAAATCGACAGCCGTTCTGACCGGCTGAAGTCGCTCGGCGCTGAGATCTTCGTCGGCGATTTTCTCGACGTCCGCTCCGTTGAACAGGCAGCGAAAGGCGTCTCATCGGTCTATTTTGCCTATCCGGTCCAGGACGGATTGGCGGAAGCAACCGCAGCGATGGCGTTTGCCGCGCGCCGGCACGGCATTTCGCGTCTCGTCAATCTCGTGATGTACCAGTCGTCGATCGATGCGCCGACACCGCGCATGCGGCAGAACTATCTGTCGGAACAGGTCTTCGAATGGGCCGGCGTCGGGCCGCTGCATCTGCGGGCCACGGTGTTCTACGAGAACGTGGCGCGGCTTGTCGGCGCCAACCTGCCGGAACGCGGTGCCATCCGCCTGCCGCTCGGCGACGAAGGCACCATTCTGCCGTTGATCTCGGCTGAGGACGTGGCGCGGGTCGCCGTCGGCCTGCTCGTAGATCCCGAGCAAGCTGCGGGATCCGCGTATCCCATCATCGGCAGCGTCAATTCCGTGGGTGACATCGTCGGAGCGTTCGCGCACGTCTTCGACAGGGACGTCCACTACGAAGAGATCAGCGACGAAGAATGGCGCAACGAGGTTCTGTCGCGCGGCTGGAACGCGCACGCCGTCGAGCATCTGTCCTCGCTCTGGAAGTCGCTGCGGGCCGCCCGGCTCTCGGCCGAGACCGCCCGCTTCGCCGTCACCGACACCATCGGGAAGATCGGCGGTGCGGCGCCGAAGACGTTCGAGCAATTCGTTCGCGAGCAGCAGTCCGAGTTGCTGGCGCCCGCCGCGAAGCCGACGGCCTGACCGGGAGGAATGCTCATGGACAGACGCCGGTTTCTGGCTGCGGCTTTGGCTCCGATCGCTTTGCAGGCGATGCCACCCGCGGTGTCATCAAACGCCTTTGCAGCGAGTGCGGAACGGGATGAGAAAATGACTGGGATCACACAACGAATTATCGAAGCGAACGGAATCCACATCAACATTGCCGAGCAGGGCGAGGGGCCTTTGGTGTTGCTGGTCCACGGTTTTCCCGAGACGTGGTATTCCTGGCGGCATCAGATCGACGATCTTGCTGCCGCCGGCTTCCGTGTCGTCGCTCCCGACATGCGCGGCTACGGCAGGAGCGAGGCACCGCAGGCGATCGACCAATACACGATCCTGCATCTCGTCGGTGACATGGTCGGCATTCTCGACGCATTGGGTGCGCCGACTGCCGTCATCGTCGGGCATGATTGGGGCGCCAGCGTTGCCTGGCAGGCAGCGCTCACGCGGCCTGATCGCTTCAGGGCCATCGCCGCGCTCAGCGTCCCGTTCCGGCCCCGCGCCAAGGCGCCGCCGACCAGTCTGATGCCGCGCACCGAGACCGCGCAGTCCTACCAGCTCTATTTCCAGGAGCCGGGACCCGCGGAGGCCGAGCTCGGACGCGATCCGCGTGCGACCCTGCGCAACATGCTGTTCGGCGCGTCCGGTGACGGTGTGGCAGCAAGCCGCGCGGCCGGCGGAACGACACCAAACCTCGCGATGGTCCCGAAGGGCGGCGGCTTCCTGCGGGGACCAAGTGCGCCGGCAACCCTGCCATCCTGGATCAGCGAGCGCGATATCGATCATTATGGTGAGGAATTCAAGCGGACCGGCTTTCGCGGCGCGCTGAACTATTACCGAAATCTCGATCGCAGTTGGGAAATCACAGGTGCCTTGACGGGCCTCCAAGTCAACATCCCCGCGCTCTACATGGCGGGTGATCGCGACTTCCTGCTGTCCTCTCCCGGGACGGACCAGCTGCTCGCAAATCTGAAGACGCTCGTCCCCGGCTTGCGAAAGGTGCAGATGCTTCCGGGCTGCGGCCACTGGACCCAGCAGGAGCGGCCGAGCGAGGTCAGCACCGCGCTCGTGGAATTCATGCGCGGGTTGCCGAGCCGTTCATGAGCGATGTTGTCAGGGCCGGTCGCATGACCGACCCTGACTTGTAGTAGACGCCCAAGGCGCGGCTGGCAATGCTGCATAGGTGCCACGCAAGCCTGCCCCGGCGGCTTCACCAAACGCGCTCCTGCTGGTATGAAAATTGCTGCGGTTTCGACCCCAGTCTCGACGATCAGCACGGAGAATTTGGAATGCTTGAGGGAGCCGAGGTGCGGCTTGCCGTGGATATCGGTGGCACGTTCACCGACATCGTGCTGGACGTGGGCGAGGCGCGCAAGACGCGCAAGGTGCTGACCACGCCGCAGCGCCCGGAGCAGGCGGTGCTGGATGGCATGCGTCTCATCCTCGCCGATGCGCGAGCGCATATCAGCGACATCGACGTCTTCATTCACGGCACGACGCTCGCGACCAACGCGATCATCGAGCGGCGCGGCGCCAGGACGGCGCTGATCGCGACCGACGGTTTTCGCGACGTGCTCGATATCGGCACCGAGAGTCGTTACGACCAGTACGATCTCAGCATCGACAAGCCGAAGCCGCTGGCGCCGCGCAGCCTCCGCTTCACCGTGCCCGAGCGCATCGACGCCCATGGCGCCGTCCGCCTCCCGCTGGACGAAGCCTCGGTGCGCGCACTCGCGCCGAAATTGCGCGAGCTGGGTGTCGAGAGCGTCGCGATCGCCTTCCTGCACTCCTATGCGAATCCCGAGCACGAGCGGCGCGCGGCCGCGATCATCAGCGAGGAGATGCCCGGCATTTCGGTGACGGTGTCCTCGGCCGTGTGTCCGGAGATCCGCGAATATGAGCGCACCTCCACGGCGGTTGCCAACGCCTATGTGCAACCGCTGATCGACGGCTATCTCGCCCGCATGGCCGATGCCTTGCAGGTCGAGCAGTTTCGCGGCGCGATCTATCTCGTCACGTCGGGCGGCGGCGTCACCTCGATCGAGACGGCGCGGCGCTTTCCGGTGCGTCTCGTCGAATCCGGCCCGGCCGGCGGCGCCATCTTCGCGGCGCAGATCGCGGCGCGGTTAGGTGAGAGCAAGGTGCTCTCCTTCGACATGGGCGGCACCACGGCAAAGATCTGCCTGATCGAAAAATACCAGCCGGAGACCTCGCGCGTGTTCGAGGTCGACCGTGCCGCGCGCTTCCTCAAGGGCTCGGGCCTGCCGGTGCGCATCCCGGTGATCGAGATGGTCGAGATTGGCGCAGGCGGCGGCTCGATCGCCCATGTCGATGCGATGAAGCGCGTCACCGTCGGCCCGGAGAGCGCATCGTCGGAGCCGGGACCCGCCTGTTACGGCCGCGGCGGCCAGCGTCCGGCGGTGACGGATGCGGACGTCGCGCTCGGCATGATCGATCCCGATGCGTTTGCAGGTGGCACGATCAAGCTCGACCCGGAGCTGTCGAAGCAGGCGCTGCTGCGCGATGTCGGTGAGGCGCTGGGCCTGTCGGCGGAGACCGCGGCCTATGCCGTGCACGAGGTCGTCTGCGAGAACATGGCGAGCGCGGCGCGCGTGCACGCCGTCGAGCGTGGCGAGATCGTCGGTCAGCATACGCTGATCGCCTTCGGCGGTGCCGCGCCGCTGCATGCGGCGCGCGTCGCCGAGAAGATCGGTGTCTCCCGCGTGATCGTGCCGTCGAATGCCGGCGTCGGCTCGGCGGTCGGATTCTTGGCGGCGCCCATCGCCTACGAGCTGGTGCGCAGCCGTCACGTCCGGCTCGACGATTTCGACACCAAGGCTGTCTCCGATCTCTTGCAGGAGATGGCGACCGAGGCGCGTGCGCTGGTCGAGCCCGGTGCAGCCGGTGCGCCGGTGCGCGAACGCCGCGCGGCCTTCATGCGCTATGTCGGTCAGGGCCACGAGATCACCGTCGAGCTGCCGAACCGGCCGCTGACCTCGGCCGATCTCGCCGGCCTGCGCCAGAAGTTCGAGACGGATTATTCCGCGATGTTCGAGCGTCCGATCCCGGGTGCGGCGATCGAGGTCTTGAGCTGGTCGGTGCTCGCAACCACCGACGCGCGCAATCCTTCCGCGGTTGCGGCCGTTGCGCGCAAGCCCGCGGCCAAGGCTGTCGGCAGCCGAAAATTCTTCGACGGCCGCGCAGGCGAGGTCATCGAGATCCCGCTCTATCGCCGCGAGGACATGGCGCCGGGCGCGACCATCGCGGGCCCCGCCGTGATCGCGGAAGACGAGACGTCCACCTTCGTCTCCACCAGTTTTGACGCGCATATCGACGGTGCCGGCAGCATCGTCATGGAACGAAAGGCGGCTTGATCATGAGCAAGGCAAGCGGCGCGAGCCTGATCGACCTCCAGATCATGTGGCACCGGCTGATCGCCGTGGTGGAGGAGCAGGCGCAGGTGCTCTTGCGCACCGCGTTCAGCCCGATCGTGCGCGAATGCGGCGACCTCTCGGCCGGCGTGTTCGACCTCAGGGGGCGGATGCTGGCGCAGGCGGTGACCGGCACGCCCGGTCACGTCAACTCGATGGCGGAATCGGTCAAGCACTTCATCAACCGCTTCCCGCTGGAAACGATGAAGGAAGGCGACGCTTACATCACCAATGATCCCTGGATGGGCACCGGCCATCTCAACGACTTCGTCGTGACCACGCCCTGCTTCAAGGACGGCAAGGTTGTCGCGCTGTTCTCCTGCACCAGCCACCTCATGGACATCGGCGGCATCGGCTTCGGGCCTGACGCGACCGACGTGTTCATGGAAGGGCTCTACATCCCCATGCTGAAGCTGATCGACCAGGGCGTCGTCAACGAGACGCTGATGGCGATGATCCGCACCAACACGCGGTTGCCGATCGACACCGAGGGCGACACCTATTCGCTCGCCGGCTGCAACGACGTCGGCTGCGAGCGCCTGGTCGAGATGATGACCGAGTTCGGCATCGACACGCTCGACGAGCTCGGCGACTACATCTGCGACCGCTCGCGTGAGGCGGTGCTGGCCGAGATCGCCAAGCTGCCGAAGGGAAGCTGGCGCAACACCATGGTGGTGGATGGCTACGACGCGCCGGTCACGCTGGCGGCGACGCTGACGATCTCGGATACGGGCATTCATGTCGATTTCGACGGCACGTCGGCCGCGTCGAAATTCGGCATCAACGTGCCCTTGTCCTACACCACGGCCTATACAGTGTTCGGCCTCGGCTGCGTCGTCGCCTCGCAGATCCCCAACAATGCCGGCTCGCTCTTGCCGCTGACGGTGTCGGCGCCGGCGGGCGCGATCCTCAATGCGCCGAAGCCGGCGCCGGTCGCCTCGCGCCACATCATCGGCCAGATGCTGCCCGACGTGGTGTTCGGCTGCCTGCGCCAGATCATTCCCGAGCGTGTGCCGGCCGAAGGCACCTCGTGCCTATGGAATCTCGTCGTCCGCGGCGAGACCCGCTCCGGCGCCGGCGGCAATTACGGGTTCTCGATGGCGGTGACCTCCAATGGCGGCACCGGCGCGCGCTTCGGCAAGGACGGGCTGTCGGCGACCGCTTACCCGAGCGGCGTGCGCGGCACGCCGGTCGAGATCGCGGAGACGCAGACGCCGCTGATCTTCTGGCGCAAAGAGCTGCGTCCGAATTCCGGCGGAGCAGGGCGCACCCGCGGCGGCCTCGGCCAGATCATCGAGGTCGGCAGCGGCATCGATGCGCCGTTCGACATTCTCGCTGCGTTCGATCGCATCGATCATCCGCCGCGCGGGCGCGATGGCGGACAGAATGGCGAGGCCGGTTATGTCGGGCTGAAGTCGGGACAGAAGATGCGCGGGAAGGGTTTTCAGCAGGTGCCGTCGGACGACCGGCTGGTCGTGATGACGCCCGGCGGTGCCGGCATCGGCGATCCCAGGGAACGCGACCGTGCGGCCGTCAACGACGACGTCGCGAGCGGTCTCGTGTCCTCGGACAACGCAGTCAAGCTTTACGGGTATGCGCGTTGATGCCAACGGATCGATCGGCTTCGTGCCGCTGCTGACGCTCCGGCCCGGCATCGTCACGATCCTGCCGCGGGTGCTTTACGGATAGCCGTTTCGGTCCGATGGCGATCGAACGGTCAGCGCTGCTGTCGTTTCAGTTCGCTCTCTGCGCCAATTCGCCCCCAGCGCGCATTCCGTCTTTGCACGTTCTATGATCCGTCGTACGCTGTGCAAGCAGACGTGCGACAGCAATCACGGTAGTGAACGTGGCTCCCTCGGCGACATGCGCCGAGAGAAGGGGCATCTGTTTGCAACTCATGTCCGGTGGAGGACAATCGACGCATACTGAACTGCAAACATTCCTCGCAGCGGCGTTCACGAGACGCAATCAATAAACATCAAGCGGGAGGAAGTGCATATGAGGAAGCAGTGGCTCAACTCGGGCTTACCTGTTCTCGCCGTTGCGGCATTTGCGGCGTCGGCGGCGTTGGCCCAAACCGTGGATACGGCCCGGATCGAGGGCGCCGGTCAGAACGACTGGCTCACCTATCACGGTTCATACAAATCCCATCATTACAGCCCGCTCGCGCAGATCAACGCGAACAACGTCGGCAATCTGGGCGTCGCCTGGATGCACATTCCAGGACGATCGACGCGCGGCCTGCAGTCGATGCCGCTCGCGGCCGACGGTGTGCTGTACTACTCGGGTTCCTACAGCCGTGTCTTCGCACTGAACGGCGCGACGGGCGAGGTCATCTGGTCGTTCTTTCCGGAGCTGGATGAGGCGCTCATCAGCCGCCAGACCCACTCTCCCTACAACCGCGGCGTAGCTCTCGGCGAAGGCAAGGTGTTCGTCGGCACGATGGATGGTCGTCTCTTCGGGCTCGATGCGAAAACCGGCAAGGTTCTCTGGGAGACCAGGCTGATCGACTCGCAGAAGCTCACGGTCGGCTTCACCGGCGCGCCGCTTTACGCGAAGGGGAGTGTGATTATTGGTTCGCAAGGCGGCGAATGGCCGGGCCGCGGCCCGATCTTCGCGGTCGATGCCACCACTGGAAAGAAGAAGTGGGAGTTCCTGACGGTCGCGGGCACCGACGAGGCCATGAAGACCTGGGGCAACGATTCCTGGCGCACCGGCGGCGGTGGCGGCTGGATGCCGGGCACCTACGATTCCGAGACCAACACCATCCTGTGGGGCACCGCAAACCCGGCGCCGCTCTATGATTGGTCGGGCGCCGACTACAAGACGCAAGGGGCGCGTCCCGGCGACAACCTCTATACGAGTTCAGTGATCGCTCTCGATATCGATACCGGAAAGCTGAAATCCTACCATCAGGAACTGCCGCACGATGCCTGGGACTTCGACAGTGCCGTCGGCGAGTTCGTGATGCTCGAGCGAGACGGCCAGAAATACGTGGTTCATCCGAACAAGGGCGGCTTCGTCTTCGTCTACGACCGCAATCTCGGCGTGAAGAACGTCTGGCGGTTGGTCGAGAACATCAACTTCGTCAAGGATATCGATCCCAAGACCGGCGCGTTGATCGGCCGTCGCGATTTCCCAGTCGGGAAGGTCACCGAACCACCGCTGTGTCCGTTCATCGGCGGCGGCATCAGCTGGAATGCCGGCTCGTACAGCCCGAAGACCGGTCTCTACTACAAGATCGGCCAGGAATGGTGCATGACGCTCGATATCCAGAAGACGACGCCGGTCACCGCGCCGCAGGTTCAGCTCAACATCGGCGCCGATTTCAAGATGGTGCCGCCCCCTGGCGGTGAGATCTATGGACACCTCGACGCGCGCGACCCCATCACGGGGGCAAAGAAATGGGAGGTTCGCTACCCCGAGCCGCCGCTCGGAAGCGTGCTGTCGACCGCCGGCAATCTGGTGTTCGTGCCTGATTCCCGCGGCGTCCTTCACGCCTACGATGCCGAAACCGGGGCCGAGCTGTGGAAGCACAACAATGGCACCGGCCACCAAGGCGGCATCGTCAGCTATTCCGCGGGCGGCAAGCAATATATCGCCGTGACCGCGGGCTTCGGCGGCATGCTGGCGGACGAGTATGCGCCGAACTTCGGCGGCGCCTACAAGAGCATGCCGCGTGACGACGGAGCGCTCGTCGTCTTCAGCCTGAAATAGTCTGCCGTAAACGTTCGTCGGGAAGCGGGCGCAAGCCCGCTCCCCGGTCGATCGAAGCGGCGGCGTGATTCAGGAATGGAGCGGACGTGTTGAGATTGCATTTGAAAACGATTCCGGCGGGGCTGGCCGCCTCGTTGCTGTGCGTTGCTATGGCCCAAGCACAATCCGCCACGCCGGCGCCCGAGAACGGGACGATCGAGGTCGAGCAGGTGTTCGCGGGGACTTGCGGCTTTTGTCACTCCGACGGTGGCCGGGCAGCCGGCAAGGGACCGCAACTGATGAACTCGCCGCGCGACGACGACTTCATTCGCGACCGCATCAAGCACGGCAAGCAGGGGGCGATGCCGGCATTCGACGGCGCCTTCACCGACGCCCAGATCGACCAGATCGTCAAATACATCCGCGCCTTGAAACCGCGCGAGGGCTGAATCGCAAAGTCCCGATCCATCCAGATGAGAACGCGGAATGAAGGCATTCGCCCCGGCCATCGTCGCTGCCGCCATCGTTCTGTCGGGACCCGCGCAGGCTCGAACCCTGGAGGCTATCCGTTCGAGCGGCGTGATCGGGCTGTGCGCGCATCCCAATTCGCTTCCCTTTGCGCAAAAGGCCGGCGATCCGCCTGGCTTTCAGGTCGAGTTCGGCCGGGTGCTGGCACGCGAGCTCGGCGTCTCGCTCAGGCTCGACTGGATCATCACGCAATATCAGATGCGCAGCGCCGGCTGCGACATTCTTCTGGACGTCATTGCCGACCGCGAAGCGCAGGGCGAAACCCGCTTGAGGATCTCGAAACCGTATTATCGCACGGGCGTCGCGCTCGCGGTGCCGTCATCCAGCAAGCTCACCTCGTTCGGGAGCCTCAACGCGGCGACCAGGGTGGGCGTGCAGGTTGGATCGATCGCAGCCATGATCATCGGCCAACGACGCGTGCCGACGTCGACCTTCGGCTTCGAGAGCGACAGCCTGGAGGCGGTGTCGAACCATGAGATCGATGCCGCCGCCGTCACGCCCACCGCGGCGAGCTACTTCAATCTGACGCATCCGGACAAGGCGCTCAGGATCCTGGATCGCGACGAGAGCGTGGTCGATCTCAACTGGAACGTCGCCGTCGGCATGATCCGTCCGGACGATGCGTTGCGCGAAGCCATCGACGGAGCCGTGGAGCGGCTGCGAAGCGACGGCACGATCGACCGCATCTACGGCCGCTATGGGATCGTGCTGCAGGCACCGAAATAGTCGGGCTGCAGGACGGAACGACGCGGTCCCGATTGAGCCGGGACGGCGTCGCTGTCGCGCGAACTACGGAGACGGCGTTGGCTTCAGGCCGCCGCCTTCTTCCGCGCGAGCTCGGCCTTGTACAGCTCGAACTCCTCTGCAACCGCCTTGGCGACCGACGGCCGCTGGCGCAGGCGTTCGTAATACGCCTTCACGTTCGGCCATTTCGCAAGCTCGATCGGCGGCGTCGCCATGGTCCAGTTGATGACCGTGACGAGATAGGCATCGGCCACGCTGAAATGGTCGAGCAGGAACTCGCGGCCTTTCAGGTAGTCGTCGAGATAATCGAGCCGCGACAGGTTCTTCTCCAGAACATAGGCTTTCGCTTCCTGCGGCGCCTTGCGGTCGAGCACGGGAATGAACAGGCCCTTGTGCAGCTCGGTGCCGACGAAGCAGAGCCATTGATGCAGCCTTGTGCGCTCGATCCCTGCCGTGGCGCCGAGGCCGGATTGCGGAAACCGGTCCGCGACATATTGCAGGATCGCGGCGTTCTCGGTCAGCACCACGCCCTCGTCGGTACGCAGCGTCGGCACGAGCCCGATCGGGTTGACGGTGCGGAAGTCGGAGCCGTCGTTCAGCACGGTCTTGGTCGGCGGATCGACTTCGAGATAGTTCGCCTCGGCGCCGGCTTCATACAATGCGACGCGCGTCGCCATCGAACAGGCGAGCGGCGAGAAATAGAGATCCATCTGTAGCCTCCTTGGGCAATTCCTCTTTGGGTGTCGCTCAACCTGGCCAGATTGATTTTTGTACCATCTTGCATAATATATCCATGGTCAAGGATTATTTTGCGAAATGGTACAAAAATCGAAACCGCCATCTGCTGCCAATCAGTCCGAGCGCCGCGGCGAACCCGAGCGCCGCGGCGAACCCGAGCGCCGCGGCGAACCCAAGCGCCGCGGCCGTCCCCGCGCCTACGAGCCCGACATCGCGCTCGGCAAGGCGCTCGACCTGTTCCGCAAGCAAGGCTTTGCGGCCACCTCGCTCGACGATCTCAGCGAAGCAACCGGCATGAACCGGCCGAGCCTCTACGGCGCCTTCGGCGACAAGCGCGAGCTCTACATCAAGAGCTATCAGCGCTATCGCGAGGAGGCTGCCGCTTCCATGGTCGAGATATTTCGTCAGGAGATGCCGCTGCGCCAGCGGCTGGAGCGCATCTACGCTGCAGCGCTGGACATCTATCTGTCCGGGGACACCGGTCCGCGCGGCTGCTTCACGGTCGTGACCGCGGCGTCCGAGGCCGTCGCCGATCCCGATATCCGCGCCATGGTGCTCGACGGCCTCACCGGCCTCGACAAGGCGTTTGCAAGCTGCTTCCGCCGCGCCAGGGAGAAGGGCGAGCTGCCGGAGAGCGCCGATCCGTTCGCCCTGGCGCAGATCGCCTCCGCCACCGTCCACACCATCGCCATCCGCTCGCGCGCGCGCGTCCCGCGCAAGGAGCTCGAAGCGATCGTGAAGGGCGCGATTGATGTGATGGTGGGGGTCAAGGGGTAAGTTGTCGTCGCGACACCAGTGAGCGTGTGGCGCGACCTATCTCCCCATCGTCGTCCTGGCGAAGGCCAGGACCCATAACCACCGAATGCGGTTTGGCGATAAGTCGGAGTTGCCGGCCTCGCGCCGCAACTGCGCCCTGGGGTAATGGGTCCTGGCTTTCGCCAGGACGACATCCAGTTTGCAGCCCCGCTTACGCCGCGCGGATCTGCGCCAGGAACCGATCCACCTCATCCCGCAGCCGCTGCGACTGCTTCGCCAGCTCGACCGCCGAGCCCAGCACTTCCTCGGCGGCCGTGCCCGTGGCTGCGATGCCGTCGGTGACGCCCGCGATGTTCTGGGAGACCTCGCCGGTGCGGGCCGCGGCCTGCTGGACGTTCTGCGCGATCTCCTGCGTCGCCGTGCCCTGCTGGCCGACGGCGGCGGCAATCGCCGCGGAGATCTCATCAACCTGCTGGATCGTCGTGCAGATCGACTGGATGCCATCCACCGCGCCACTGGTTTCGCCCTGAACGGCCGTCACCTGTGCGCCGATCTCTTCCGTCGCCTTCGCGGTCTGCGTCGCCAGCGCCTTCACTTCCGAAGCGACCACGGCAAAGCCGCGGCCGGCTTCGCCCGCCCGCGCCGCCTCGATCGTCGCATTGAGCGCCAGAAGATTGGTCTGTCCCGCAATGCCGTTGATGAAGGAGACGACGTCGCCGATCTTCTGCGCGGCGTCCGCGAGGCTCTGCACGCGCGCATTCGACTGCCGACCGTCGCTGGCGGCCTTGCCGACCACCTCGGTCGCATGCGCCAGCCGCCGGCTGATCTCGGTCATTGACGAGGACAGTTCTTCCGCGGCCGCCGCCACCGTCTGGACGTTCTCCGAGGCGAGGGCCGAGGCCGACGACACCGTGCGGGTCTGCTCGCGCGACTGCGCGACGATGGCCGACATCGAGCGCGCGGTGTGCTCCATCTCGACCGCCGCCGCGGACACCGTGGTGACGACGTCGCGGATGCTGGCCTCGAAATTGTCGGCGAGCGAGGCGAAAGCGCGGCGTTTCTCCGCCTCCGACTGCGCCTTGGCTTCGAGCTGCTCGGCCTGGAGCTTCGCAAAATTCACCGCATTGTCGCGGAACACCGCGACCGCCTTGACCATGGCGCCGACCTCGTCGTTCGCCTTGCTGACCGGGACGGCGACGTCGAGACGCCCGTCCGCGAGCTCGCGCATCACTGATGTGATCGACAGGATCGGCCGCGAGATGCTGCGGGCGATGAGATAGCCGACGATTGCGGCAAGCACGAGCCCCAGCGCGGCGATGCCGATCGCAAGCATCCAGGCGCGGTCGGCCGACGCCTCGTAATCGGCATTGTCCATGACGAGCTCGACGGCGCCGAGCGGCTTGCCGGAAAAATCCTTGATCGGTCCGACCAGCGCGGCGACCGGCACGTTGTCGAGCTTGGCCTGCCGCACCGTGAACTCGCCGCCGGTGGCGCGGCCGTAATCGGCCGCGTCGAAGAAGCTCTTGCCCTTCAGCGTTCCGCCGAACAGCTTGAAGCCCGAGCCGTCGGCGAGATGGAAGGCGACGTCGACACGGCGGTTGGTCTTGAAGTCGTCGAAGAAGGGCTGGCCGAAGGTCAGGCCGAATTCGACGGTGCCGAGATGCTTGGCCCCTTGCGCGATCGGCACCACGCCGCGGATGCCGAGACCGGCGACGCCGCCCTCGAGGCCGACCACGACCTTGCGGTCCTGGTTGGCGACGACGACGGTCTTGCGGAAGCCGGAGAGGTCGTCGCCGAATTTCGCGGGCTGGTGCACACGCAGGAATGAGGTCGCCGGCGGTACGTGGAACTGGAACTGATCGACGCCGTAGTCGGACTTGATGGCGGCAAATACCGGCCCGAACAGGCGCACCAGCGCCTCGCGGTCCTGCTTCGCCATCGCCTCCTGCGTCGCCGGCATTGCCGCCACCACGGCGCTCATCGCGGCGGCGCGTTGCGATTCCTCGGCGATGCGCGATTGCAGGGCGTCGTAATGGCTGCGCAGCTCGCGCTGGTCGGCGCGGTCGATGATCCCCGCGATGATCCACATCGCGCCGAGCACCGCGATCAGCGCCGTCGCCGCCGCCGTCACCGCCAGCGCAACCGTGATCCGCATCCTGAGGCCGAGGCTCGCCCGCATGTCCGACTCGTTGTTTGAGCGTTGGTTAAGAACGCCTATCAACTTCTCGCTAAGAGAGGGTGAACGGGATACCGGCGGTGCGCGGTGGTTGTAGGGGCGGGCTGCCCGCCCAAATACCAGTGTCGTCCCGGCCTGCGCCGGGACGACACTGAGCGTGTAGAGCTAGCGGGGCCTCAATACCCCCTGACCCGGTCCACCACGTTCTCCAACGCGCGGCCCGCCTCGAAGCTTGCGATCTGCTCGGCGACGTAGGCCGAGATCGCTTCCGCGTCGGTGTCGGCGGCGTTGTGCGGGGTCAAGAGCACCTTGGGGTGGGTCCAGAACCGGCTGTCCTTCGGCTGCGGCTCCTGGACGAAGACGTCGAGCGAGGCGGCACCGAGCGTGCCGTCATCGAGACAGGCGAGAATGTCGGCTTCGTTCTGCAGGCCGCCGCGGCCGGCATTGATCAGCACCGGCGCGCCGAACGGGCCCTTGCGGTTGAGTTTTGCAAAGACGTCGCGGTTGAGGATGCCGTGCGTGTCCGGCGTCAGCGGCAACAACGACACCAGAATGTCGGTCTTGCGCAGGAACGCGTCCATGCCTGCAGTGCCATGGAAGCATTCGACGCCCGCGATCGTGCGCGGGCTGCGGCTCCAGCCAGTGACGCGGAAGCCGAGCCGCCGCAGCACGTCGGCCGCGTCCGCGCCGAGGGTGCCGAGCCCCATCACGCCGACAGTGACGGCGCTCGCCGGCCACTGATATTTCGGCTCCCAGCGCTTCTCGCGCTGCGACTCCCGCAAGTACAGCTCCTGGCGGTGGTGCATCAGAACGTGCAGCACGACATATTCGGTCATGCGGTTGGTGAGGTCAGGTACGGCGACACGGACCAGCGGCACGTCGGGCAGGCTCTTGTCGGCCATCAGCGCATCGACGCCCGCGCCGAGATTGAAGATCGCCCGCAGATTGGGGAACGCGCCGAGATCGCCCGGCACCGGCTTCCACACCGCCGCATAGTGCACCTCGGCCGGATCGAGCTTGGGATCGGGCAGCAGCACCACGCGGCGGCCGCCGCAGACCCCATCGAACCGGGCCTTCCAGCGCTCCGGCAGCCAGTTCTGCTGCGTGCTGTTGATCAGGACGGCCAGTGTGCCCATGGTCATTCGAAGTGCCTCATAAGGTTCCGCTTTTGGAGGCCCTCCTTGGCACGATCTGCCGGATTTTTCTTGCAAAATCTTTCCGCAGCCCTGTCGGGGCGGGGCATAGTGGATCGTCTTCAGAACAAGAGGTCGGGGAAGGTGCTGCCCATGCTTTATGCGATTCTTTGCTATCACGATGAGGACTTCGTCGGCTCCTGGAGCAAGGAGCAGGACGAGGCCGTGATGAAGAAGCTCGCTGTGGTGCAGGAGAAGCTCACCCAACAGGGGCGGCTCGGGCCGGTGGCGCGGCTGCTGCCGACCACGGCGGCTGCGACCCTGCGCAAGGAGGACCCGCCGCTGGTGCTGGATGGTCCCTATGCCGAGACCAAGGAGCAGTTGCTCGGCTTCTACATCGTCGATTGCAAGAACCTCGACGACGCGCTCGACGTCGCGCGCGAGCTGGCTGCGGCCAATCCCGGCGGCGCCTATGAGGTGCGTCCCGTCGGCGTGTTCCGGCCCGGAGGAAACCTGACGTGAGCGAGACCGAAACCGCCTGGATCGAGACTGCGCTGACCTCGGCGCGACCCCAGGCGGTAGGCGCGCTGCTGCGCTATTTCCGCGATCTCGACACCGCCGAAGAAGCCTTCCAGAACGCCTGCCTGCGCGCGCTGAAAACCTGGCCGCAGAACGGACCGCCGCGCGATCCCGCGGCGTGGCTGATCATGGTCGGCCGCAACGTCGCGATCGACGAGGTGCGCCGGACCCGCAAGCAGCAGCCGCTGCCCGAGGACGATCAGGCGATCTCCGATCTCGACGACGCCGAGGGCGCACTCGCCGAGCGGCTCGACGGCTCGCATTATCGCGACGACATCCTGCGGCTGATGTTCATCTGCTGCCATCCGCAGCTGCCGGCGACGCAGCAGATCGCGTTGGCCTTGCGCATCGTCTCGGGCCTCACCGTGAAGCAGATCGCCCGCGCCTTCCTGGTCTCCGACGCGGCGATGGAGCAGCGCATCACGCGGGCCAAGGCGAAGGTGGCGGAGGCGGGGACGCCGTTCGAGGCACCCGGCGCCGTCGAGCGCTCCGAGCGGCTCGCCGGCGTGGCGGCGATGATCTACCTGATCTTCAACGAGGGCTATTCGGCGAGCGGCGACACCGCGGCGATCCGGACGCCGCTGTGCGAGGAGGCGATCCGCCTGGCGCGGCTGCTGCTGCGGCTGTTCCCGAGCGAGCCGGAAATCATGGGACTGACCGCGCTCATCCTGTTGCAGCATGCACGCAGCGCCGCGCGCTTTGCCGCGGACGGCTCGCTGATCCTGCTGGACGATCAGGACCGCTCGCTGTGGAACGGCACCATGATCGCGGAGGGGCTGGCGCTGATCGACAAGGCGATGCGCCATCGCCGCAGCGGGCCGTACCAGATCCAGGCCGCGATCGCCGCACTGCATGCGCGCGCGGCAACGCCGGAGGAGACCGACTGGGCCCAGATCGACCTGCTCTATGGCGCGCTCGAGCTGGTGCAGCCTTCGCCCGTGGTGACGCTCAACCGCGCCGTCGCGGTCTCCAAGGTGCACGGGGCCCAGGCCGCGCTCGACCTGATCGAGCCACTGGGGCCGAAGCTTGCCAACTACTTTCACTTCTATGGCGTGCGCGGCGCCTTCCTGATGCAGCTCGGCCGCAATGACGAGGCGCGAATCGCCTTCGACCGCGCCATCGCGCTGGCCAACACCTCCGCCGAAGCCGCCCATATCCGCATGCATCTCGATCGGCTGATCCGGGATAGCCAGCCGAAGGCAAAGGAAAGCGCGAAGGTGAAGTGAGTTCTCGTCATTCCGGGGCACCCGAAGGGTGAACCCGGAATCTCGAGATTCTCCGGTGCGCAATTGCGCACCTGAGGCCTGGTCCTTCGGACCATCCCGGAACGACGGGCAAGAAAATCTCATTTGCTCTTGTCGGCCCCAGCCATCCTCCTTCGTCTTAATCCCATATCCAGGGAGCCACCTATGCTGAAAGCCATTGCCATCATCGCCGTCGTTCTCGCCGTCGGCATCGCCGGAGTCCTCGTCTTTGCGTTGACAAAACCCGACACCTTCCGCGTCGAGCGCAGCCTCGCGCTGAAGGCGCCGGCCGGCGCGATCTATCCGCTGGTTGCCGATTTCCATCTCTGGACGACCTGGTCGCCCTATGAGAACCGCGATCCCGCCATGAAGCGCAGCTTCGGTGGAACTGCGTCAGGCAAGGGCGCTACCTATGCCTGGGACGGCAACAACAATGTCGGCGCCGGCCACATGGAGATCCTCGAGGCGAGCTCGCCGTCAAAACTCCGCATCAAGCTCGATTTCGAGCGCCCCTTCGAGGGCCACAACACCGCCGAGTTCACCTTTGTGCCGCAAGGCGAGACTACTCTGGTCACATGGGCGATGTACGGTCCGGCCCCGTTCCTGTCCAAGGTGATGCAGACCTTCATCAACATGGACAGCATGATCGGCAAGGATTTCGAGGCCGGCCTTGCGAGCCTGAAGAAGCTCACCGAGAAACAATGAGCCTCACTGCCCAAGGAAGAGAAGAGGAGAGAAACATGCTCAATCCCTATCTGTTCTATCAGGACACCTGCGAAGCGGCGTTCACCTATTACGCCAAGGTTCTCGGCGGCAAGATCGACGCGATGATGCGAGCATCCGAAGCGCCGCCGGACATGCCGGCTGCACCCGGCCGCGAGAAGATGATCATGCATGCGCGGATGTCGCTGCCAGACGGTAGCGTCTTGATGGCCTCCGACGCACCAGGCGAGCACTTTCACAAGCCGCAGGGCTTTTCGGTATCCTTGACGATCAAGGATGTCGCGGACGCCGAGCGCAAGTTCAACGCGCTCGCGGACGGTGGCTCGGTCACCATGCCCTTCAGCAAGACGTTCTGGGCCAAGGGCTTTGGCATGTGCGTCGACAGGTTCGGCATTCCCTGGATGGTGAATTGCCCGGCCGAGGGCATGTGACAATAGCGGTCGTCTGACACACCGGCGGCGCGCCCCCTTCGATCATTGCGGGGCAGGGCGCGCCCAGGCTGGGCACGTCATCCGGCGGCCGGCCGGTATGTCTCTCACCGGATTGATCCGGTCACGTCTTCGCCGGACGGCGGAGACTGAACGCAGCGCGGACAGATCACGAGCTTGGTGCCGAGGGTCCTGTCGTTCTCCGCTTCGATCTCGTCGTGGACGGCCCACCACGCCTCGGAGTACGGACGCAAGGTGGCGAGCACCTTCTCCCGCTCCTGATTGGGATTGTCCTGCGCAGGTGCGGGACTGGCAGCGCGCCGCTTTGTGGCGTGAGTGCGATTCGGATCCTTGCCGAGGCCGTCCCATGCGATCGGACGACGCTCCTGCGCCGGTGCGACCGCGCACCCAATGAGCGCTGCGCAAAAAGTGAGCAAGAAGAAGCCGTGTCGCATCATGCCGGGGCCTTTGGAGCGGTACGCGACACGCAAATTCCGCTTGGGAAGTATCGCATCGCGCCAGTTAAATGGAACTTAAGGGAAACGACGGCCGGCATGGCCGAATAAGGGATCATGATCTCGCATCACTTTGCGGGAGCAGTGAGGCCGCTTCGTGGAGAGGTGCGGCCCGCATCGCACAACAACTGGCGCAATAATAGGCTGTGAACTCAGCGTCAGAATCGCTAATCATTTCTTCATAAATTCTACAAACTGGGATGGGCGTGACTTGGAAGGGGAGCGACCGATGGCAGCGGCGCTACAGATCAACTTTGCACTCTGGGGTATGCTCATCTGCGCGAGCATGGAACTGGCGCAGATGATCCAGCGGTTCTTCTAGAACCGACGAAGCGTGTGACCGGCGCAATGTCGCCGGCGCGCTTGCCCGTCAGCTCACGAGCAATGCGATGAGCGTGAAGCTGACACTTGCGATGACGAGCATCGAGACGATGTAGTTGCGCGGTCGCGCCGTCCGGGAGGGCGTAGGTCGCCGCGGCTCTACGCCGTGCCGGTCGGGTTGCGACGGCGCGAGCGCGGCGTCTGCGCCCGAGCCGACATATTTCACATAGAGCTCGAGCAGCCGCAGCTCGGATGCGAGGTCCATCAGGCCCTCGCGGTCGCGTCGCGACAGCAATTCGAACTCGACGGTTTCCTCGGAGCTCAGTTGACCGAGAACGATCCGGCCCTGGTCCGACAGGCGGTAGCGAAAATCGATGGGTTGCATGGCGTGCGACCCGCTTGAAAATGAGCAATCTTGAAAAGGCAAAACCATACTAGTCTGTGACCACTGCTGAGATTGTGACGCCGCCGCGGCCTCAGTCTGGCCAAATTCATCATAGTCAGCAGGGAAATGCTGCAAACCGCGTAAATTGTGCAGCCATTGCAAAGCGCTTGAGCGGATTCAGCGGCCTCGGAGGGGGATTTTCACCGAACTGCCTAATCGCCGGACAATGGCGGGCTGATCGCGGTCACGCGCCGCCCGGGCGTCACCGGCAGCGCGGATAGATCGCGGCGAGGTCGCGCCCCTTCAGCAGCAGCAACCGCGAGGTGAGACCGCCGCGGCGGCTGATCCAGTCGCGCACCGGGCCGGGATAGGCGGCGAGCACCGCTTCGGATGCTTCCGGCTCGGCATAGATGCGCCCGCGCCGGTCGATCGAGCGCGCGGCGTGGAAGCCGAACACGGCGCGTTTGGTGACGCAGATGCGCTCGCCCGGCACGATGCTCAGCACCAGCGTGCAGGCGGACAGGCAGGGACCGTCGATCACCACGCGCTCGCCGCTCTCGCGCACCTTCTCGAACAGGTCGAGGAACGGCCCGACCTGTCCGCCCGGCGACTGGATGATGCGGATTTCGGCGGCAGCGGGCGTGGCGGCGACGAGCGCGGATGCGAGCATCAGGGCTTTGAGGGAGGTGACGCGTCGCATGAACTCTCCACCAACTCGGTTTCGTAGGGTGGGCAAAGCGTAGCGTGCCCACCGTCGGCACCGCAAATCCGGAAGAAGGTGGTGGGCCCGGCGCTTCGCGCCTTTGCCCACCCTACAAGGTTCTACCCGTTCCGCCGTTGCCCGCGCAGCGTCGGCAGGCCGATGCCGGCCGCATCGAAACCGCCATCGACGGCCAAAATTTGGCCGGTGATGTAGCTCGCGCGGCCTGAGCACAGGAAATAGATCGCGTCCGCGAGTTCCTCTTCCAGGCCGTAACGGTTGAGCGGAATGGCGTCGTGATAGTCGGCGCGGATCTCTTTGGTATGCACCTGCTTGGCCATCGCGGTGTCGACCGGCCCGGGAGCGACCGCGTTGACGCGGATGTTGAGCGAGGCAAGCTCGACCGCGAGCTGCTTCGTTAGATGGGCAAGGCCGGCCTTGCTGGTACCGTAGGCCGAGCGTAGCGTCGAGGCGCGCACCGCCGAGATCGAGGTGATGTTGACGATGGCGCCGCCGCCCTGCTCGCGCATCAGCGGCGCGGCCGCCTTGGTGCACAGGAACGGGCCGGAGAGATTGACCGCCATGATCCTGCTCCAGTCGGCGTCGCTGGTCTCCAGCACGGGCGCGAACACGGCGACGCCGGCATTGTTGACGAGGGCATCGAGCCGGCCGAAGCGGCTCATGACCGCGGCCATCGCAGCGCCCACGGCCGCTGCGTCGGATACGTCGCAGGTGATCGCCAGCGTGTTGTCGGGATCGTTCAGCGCGGCGGCCGCGCTCGCCTGTAGCTCGCCCTCGATGTCGAGCAGCGCCACGCGCCACCCTTCGGCGAGAAAGCGCCTCGCCGTCGCCAGACCGATGCCGCGCGCAGCTCCGGTGATGAGGGCGACTTTGGCGGAGGAGGAGGTCATGGTGCGGTCCTTTGCTCGGGACTGCGGCATGACAGTTTAGCCGACCCCGCGCAAGGGATCAGAACAAGGGATCAGGGCTTGGCGCCGACATATCTGAGGCGGTTTATGTCGGATTGTCCCTGCTCCGGGAATTCGAGCGTCGGCGTGACATGGCCGACGAGGATGCCGGGCGTCACGGCCGTCTTGATGTATTTCGTCTCGCCCGCGGCCAACTGGAACGTCACCGCGTTTTCGACCTCGGTTGCGGTCGTCACGGCGTATTTTCCCGGAGGGCGGTCGACAAAAGAGAACCCGCCTGGCACAGACCTGCCGACGACTTCATTGTTCATCCGGATCTCAGGCTGGACAGCCGACCCCGCAAATTCGCCCGGCCGGACGAAGTAGACGCGGCCAAAACCCGGCTTCAATGGCGGAAGCTGCGTGGGCGGTTCATCGAGGCCGCGCGGGCTCGCGCAACTTGCCAACAAAAATCCGACCAGCAAAAGGGGCAGCGCCCCAATCTTTGCTCTCATAGTGCCCCACCCCAAATCGACGGCAAACCACGAGCAATTGGCTCGCTGCTTCGTCATCCCCGGCGTCTATAGGCCATACACGTATTGATTGTGCAACCGTTTTTCGGTCGACAGGCACAGCAATGATGGATTGTCGATTGGGCACCTTGACGCGCTCGGGAGAGCATCGTGCACCTCCATCGTCACCCTGAGGCGCTTGCTCTGCGGCGCATCGCGCCGCAGAGCAAGCCTCGAAGGATGACGGGGAGAGAGGGGGTAGATCGAGCCTACGCCAGCTCCGCCGAGGCGCGCTGCATGTTGGTCGACATGTCCGCCGTCACGATGCTCTGCTCCTCGACCGCGGCGGCGGTGGAGGCGATGAACTCGTTGACGGCGGCGATCGCGACCTTGATCGCGGTCAGGGAGGTCGCGACGTCGCCGGAGATGGTGTTCAGCGCGTCGATCTCGGTCGTGATCGTATCGGTCGCCTGCTTGGCCTGGTTGGCGAGGCTTTTCACCTCGGAGGCGACCACGGCGAAGCCGCGGCCGGCTTCGCCCGCGCGGGCCGATTCGATCGTGGCGTTGAGCGCGAGCAGATTGATCTGGCTGGTGATGCCGGAGATCATCTCGACGATGCCGCTCATGGCCTGTGCGGCCGCGGTCAGCTTCTGGGCCTGGAGGTCGGCGGATTCGACCCTGGTCGTCGCGGCCTTGGACGTCTCGCGCGACTTCGCCATGGTCTCGGAGATCTCGCGGATCGAGGCGCTCATCTCTTCGCTGCCGGCGGCGACCGCATCGATCAGCCCGCGCGCATTGTCGGCTTTCTTGCGGCCGATCGCCTGCGCGGTGATGTCGGTGGCGTATTTCACCACCTTGTACGGCTTGCCGTTGAGGTCGAAGATCGGGTTGTAGGAAGCCTGGATCCAGATCTCGCGGCCGCCCTTGGCGATCCGCTTGTATTCGGCGGCCTGGTATTCGCCGCGATTGAGCGTGTCCCAGAACTGGCGGTAGGCGGCCGAGTTCTTCTCGTTCGGCTCGACGAACATGGAATGGTGCTGGTCCTTGATCTCGGCCAGCGAATAGCCCATCGCCTTCAGGAAATTCTCGTTGGCGGTGCGGATCGTGCCGTCCATGTTGAACTCGATCACCGCCTGCGACTTCTGGATCGCGGCGAGCTGGCCGTCATTGTCGGCCGCCTTCATCTTCTGCGCGGTGACGTCGGTCGCGAACTTCACGACCTTGAACGGCTTGCCGTTCTCGTCGAGGATCGGGTTGTAGGTCGCGAGAATCCAGACCTCCTTGGCGCCCTTGCCGAGCCGCTTGTATTCGGCGGCCTCGAACTCGCCGCGGTTCAGCTTGGCCCAGAACGCCGCATAGGCCGGGCTCGCGCGGTCCTCGGGCGTCACGAACATGGAGTGGTGCTTGCCCATGATCTCGTCGAGCGAATAGCCCATCGCGCCCAGGAAATTCTCGTTGGCGGTGACGATGGTGCCGTCCATGTTGAACTCGATCACGGCCTGCGCGCGATTGATCGCGGCGATCTTGCCGGAATCCTCCATGGTCTTGATCTTGTACGCCGTGATGTCGGTGGCGAACTTGATGAAGCTGACCACCTTGCCGTTCTCGTCGCGCAGCGGCGCGTAGGAGGCGTGGACCCAGACTTCCTTGCCGCCCTTGCCGAAACGCTTGTACTGCGTGGTCTGGAACTCGCCGCGGTTCAGGCTGGCCCAGAAGTCGCGATAGCGGGCGCTCTCGCGCTCCGCCGGGCTGACGAAGATGCTGTGATGCTTGCCCTTGATCTCGGCGAGCGTGTAGCCGCTCATCTTGAGCAGGTTCTCATTGGCATCGAGGATGGTGCCGTCGAGATCGAATTCGATCACCGCCTGCGACCGGTCGAGCGCCTCGACCTCTGCGATCGCATGTCTGACTTTCTTGCTTTGAAAATTGAACACGTGAGCTCCGCAATGTTTTTCGGTGGCAATTGGGAGAATCTGTTTCCCCTCAGGGAAAAAGTTGCATGCTCTTCTTGAGCATCTGTAAACCGTAGGAAAAACCTGTCTCGGCTCCGAAGCTCCACGTGCGTTTGCCATGTCTTTCAACTGACAGGCGTTCCCGTTTCATGTGCACGGCGAAGTTCATAGACGGGGCCGTATTTGTACGGAATGCATGCGAATTATTTTCCGCGTCCTGTTGCCGCAGTCCGCATGCGGTGTCGGCGCGGCCGTTCGGGAATCGTCTTGCATCAGGGGATGCTCGCCGCGGAGATGACGATGTCTGATGACCATGAGCGCGTGATCCGGAACCTGTTTGCCGCCTATCTCGCCAACGACCGGCAACGGGTGAGCGATGCGCTCGCCGACGATTTCCGCTTCACCAGCCCGTTCGACCACGACCTCGACAAGGCGGCGTATTTCGAACGCTGCTGGAGGGACACGGGCTGGATCGCGCGGCATGACATCGAGCGGATCTTCGTCCGGGGTGACGAGGCCTTTGTCACCTATTGCTGCCTGGCAACGGATGGCAGGAGCTTTCGCAACACCGAGTTCTTCACCTTCGCCGGCGGCAAGGTCCGGCGCATCGAGGTCTATTTCGGCGCCGCCCGGCAGGATGGCCGTTTCCTGCCGCAGCCGCGCTAGCGCGGCGGCCTTCCCGAATAATTTTCGTCACCATGTCGGTTCCTCGGACGTTCATTCGTCTTGGAGGTGAGGGCGGGCGGCTCTGCCGCCGCTCTCCCGACAGTGAAAAGTAGGGAACACCATGCGATTCATGATGCTGATGATTCCGCTCGGCTACGAGAGCGCCCCGGCGGACGTCCAACTCGATCCCGAGCGCGTCGCCGCGATGATGCGCTACAACGAGGCGCTGAAGGATGCCGGCGTGCTGATCACGCTGGACGGCCTGCATCCGCCCTCGATGGGCGCGCGCGTCTCGTTTGCGACCGGCGAGCCTGTCGTGACCGACGGTCCCTTCGCTGAGGCCAAGGAAGTTCTGGGCGGTTACTGGATGATCGAGGTCGCCTCGCGCGCCGAGGCGATCGCGTGGGCCAAGAAGTGCCCGGCCTCGCCGAACGAAATCATCGAGATCCGGCAAGTGCAGGAGATGAGCGACTTTCCGCCGGAGGTGCAGGTGGCCGCCGCCGGCTTCGACGATCTGAAGAAGTAGTCACAGCGGTCGCGAAGACATCGCGGCCGTCGTCAATCGATCAACAAGGAGAGAACCGATGAGCACCGAACACAAATTCCTCGCCGTCTATCTCGGCAGCGTGAGCGGCGAGAAAATGAAGGCCTGGCACGCGATGCCCGAGGCGGAGCGGAAGGCCCGGGAGCGCGAGGGCATGGCCGCCTGGACCGGCTGGGTCGAGAAGCACAAGGACGTCATCGTCGAGATGGGCGGCCCGCTCGGCAAGACCCGCAGGATCGACGGACGCGGCATCACCGAGATCAGCAACGCGCTGACCGGCTTCACCGTGGTGCGGGCCGCCTCGCAGGAGGACGCTGCAAAGCTGTTCGAGAACCACCCGCATTTTGCGATCTTCCCGGGCGAGGCGGTCGAGGTCATGCCCGTGCTGCCGATTCCGCAGATGTAGCCTTCCCGTGACCGTCATTCCGGGGCGGCTCGAAGAGCCGAACCCGGAATGACTGCGGAAAATACGGGTTAATCAAACCCGGCCTGCGCTAGTGACCTTCACGCCCGGCTCATGTAAAAGCCGTTCACATGAGCTGGCGCAAGGAGCAGCGCCGCGCCGAGCGCGGCTACCACCACGGAAATCTGAAGGAAGCCCTGTTGCAGGCCGCCCTCGGGCTGATCGCCGAGAAGGGGGCGGCCGGCTTCACCTTCGCCGATGCCGCGCGCATGGCCGGTGTCAGTGCGGCGGCGCCTTACCGGCATTTCCGCGATCGCGACGAGCTCTTGTCCTCGATCGCCCAGCGCGGCTTCGAGCAGTTCGAGGCGCGCCTCACTGCAGCCTGGGACGACGGCCGTCCCGATACGGTCACCGCGTTCGAGCGCGTCGGCAAGGCCTATCTCGCCTTCGCCCGCGAGGAGCCGGCGTTCTACAACGCGATGTTCGAATCGGGCCTGCCGGTCGATGCCAATCCGGCACTGCAGGCCGCCAGCGAACGCGCCTTCAACATCATCCGCGCCGCCGCCGAACGGCTTGCTGCGCTGGCTCCGCCCGGCACGCCGCGGCCGCCGGCGATGATGATGGCGCTGCACATCTGGTCGATGGCGCATGGCGTCGCCTCGTTGTTCTCGCGTGGCGATGCCGCGCGGCGAAAGCTGCCGATGTCGCCGGACGAGCTGCTCGAGGCCGAGGTCCTGATCTATCTGCGCGGGCTCGGCTTCCCGACCGACCGCCGACCGCCGGCCAACGGCGCCGAGCCGCCGCCGGTGCCGCCGGAGGCCTCCTCCGCTTCGGGGGTGCCACCCGGTGGTCCCTGGGGCAAGCCGAAATAAAGTTGCGCAAATAATCACGCGGGCGTGTCAGGCGGCCAGCTTGACAAAATCGCGGGATCGTCTAGCTATGTAAATGTTATTTACATTCACAACGGCGCTGGTGCCGTGATGGAGATGGGAAATGGCCTACACCGCTGATGTCAATCGATGGCGCGGCCCTTCGGATCAATACCAACAGTACGAGCGTCCCCGCATGCTCGACACGCCCTGGCATCCCGGCTGGATCGCCGTGACCATTCTCGGCTTCATCATCTGGTGGCCGATCGGACTTGCCCTTCTCTTTTTCACACTCGGGAGCAGAAGAATGTCGTGCTGGAGCCACCAGGATCGCTGGCAGAACAAGATGGAAAAGATGCAGTACAGGATGGACCGCATGCGCGACCGCATGGAGCGCCGCGGCTTCGGCTTCGGCTTTGGCTTCGGCCCGCCGTCCTCCGGCAACCGCGCCTTCGACGAATACCGCACCGAGACCCTGCAGCGGCTCGAGGAAGAGCAGCGCGAGTTCAAGGATTTCCTGACCCGTCTGCGTCACGCCAAGGACAAGGAAGAGTTCGACCAGTTCATGGCGCAGCACAAGACGCGCCCGACCCCGCCGCCGACCGACCAGCAGCAAGGCTGATCCGACGGTTCGCACCTCTCAAAGCCTTCAGGCGCATGCCCCCAAAGTCCTGATGGCCCCGAGCCGCCCGTCTGCGCAACCCGCAGGCGGGCGGTTTGGTTTTTAACCTCTCCCCGCTTGCGGGGAGAGGTCGACGCGCGGCGGGTGAGGGGGTACAGGTCTCTCGACGACCTCGCGTGCGGAGAGAGGTCCATCACCCGACCCTCCCAGCGCGAGCGAAGCTCGTCGCGGCCCCGTAAGAACGGGGAGAGGGAGTAGATCGACTCCCCGAACCGTCACACGGTTCACCGACACCAAAGACGCATGGATCTCCGCACCCGCCTGCTGATCGGCGTGACCGCCTTCGCGGTGCTCGGCTATGTCAGCTTCGTCTATGGCAGCTGCGCGCTCGATCCCGATTGCCACTTCCGCCTCTGCCCCGGCGGGCGCTCGCTCTGTGGTGTCGATCACGCACACGTGCAGGACCGCTAGAACCGATTTCGCGCCCGGCCCGACCAAGCCCTGACAGCGCCAACGGGCACCGCCATGACGAACGAAGGCAAGGAGATCATCCGGGACACTGCGCGACTTGAGCGCGCGGCGACGCTGTTCGATCGGTTCGGGGACTATATTCCGCTGACGATCGCATTCGTCAATCACTGGCCGACCGAGATCAAGTTCTATCCCGAATTCGTGGTCGGAAATGCCTGGAAGGTCCTTCTCAGCCTCGGCCTCTATCAACTCGCCGCGTTCGCGCTGCGGCGCGCCGTCAAGTTTGCGACAGCGGAGCTTGCCCCATGATCTTGCTGCGCGATTTCTTGCTCTTCGTCCTTCCGGCCCTCGTCGCGGCGGGCGGCTGGCTTTATACGCTCAGACTGCGCAGGCGGGCGCGGCCGGGCCGCGCGCGCGAGGGCACGCGTCCCGGCGGCAGCAGCGGTGCCGAAAAGTTCAGCGCACCGTGACGAGCTGCGCGCGAACCGACGTCAGGAAGTGCTCGTAGGCGTGGTCGACGATCTCGTTGAGTGATCGCGTCCGCGCGAACATCGCCCTGGCCTCGGTGAGAAACTCGTCGCGGGTCGGGATCTTCGGCAGGTGCAGATGCGTCAGCGCATCGACACCTTCGTGGGCGCGATTGAAGATGTCGTGCAGCGTCGGCAGTTGCAGCTGGGCGAGGTCAGCGCGGTGCAGCGCCGACGAGATCGCGTGCGCCAGAGCGTGAGCATCGAATCGTCCGGCAAGCTGGTGGGCCGCCCGATTGATGACCCGTGCGCCGAGCGGCTGCTCGTTGCGCAGCACCAGTTCGGGCGGCGCCTTCATGTTCCAGACGATGCCGAACCAGGACAGGACCTTCAGGATGTAATAGGTCACGTCGACTTCCCACCAGCGAAAGCCTTGTCGCACGCTGCTCTGGTAGGCGTGGTGATTGTTATGCCAGCCCTCTCCCAGGGTGAGTAACGCCAGCAGCCAGTTGTTGCGGGAATCGTCGCCCGTCACGTAGCGCTTGCGTCCGTGCACATGGGCGAGGGAGTTGATGCAGAAGGTGGCGTGATACACCAGCACCGTGCTCCACAGGAAGCCGACGATCAGACCCGACCACCCCGCAACCAGGAAGCAGAGCGCTGAAAGCACAACGGCCGGCAGCAGCTCCAGCCGATGCAGCCACATCAGCTCCGGATAGACCGTGAGATCACCGACTTTCACGAGGTCGGTGGCGTCATGCTGCCGGTAGAAAATCCAGCCGACATGGCTGTACAGGAAGCCGCGTTGGCGCGGCGAATGCACGTCCAATTCGGTATCGGAATGCAGGTGATGATGCCGATGCTTGGCCGCCCACCACAAGACGCTCTTCTGCGCGGTGCTTTGTGCGAGAACGGCCAGGACGAACTGAAACACCCGGCTGGTGGCAAAAGCCTTGTGCGAGAAATAGCGGTGGTAACCTGCTCCGATTGCGAACATGCGCACGACGTACAGCGAACCGCAGATCGCGACGGCCTGCCAGGTGACGCCCGACCAGATGGCGGCGAAGCAGCCGAGATGGACCAGCACGAACGGTATGGCGGAGGGGTACATGACGTCGTCGTGATGGTCGTCGGCGGGAGCGTTGGGCGACATGCTTCGGTGTGACCTCGAGTGGGGGGATCTCTGGAATTTGTCTCGGCAGCGCAGGAGGACGCCGGGTATGAAAAACCCGCGGATGGCGGACCACCGCGGGGGCTGGGACAGGATGCCTTGCGCGGACATCCCCGGCCGAAGCAGCGTCGGCCGAAACGCGATGGACTATATGGTTGCGGGTGCCTGGCATGCAAGCTCGTAGCCTCACGGGGACCTGCGGCATGTTGCGAGGCGTGTCACGCCTGCCGCCGGCGCGGCGTGGCGCGCGGGCTGCCCACGGCCTATATTCGACAGGTGAGAAGGATGGGGCGGCGATGATGGCGGCTGCGACCTCGATGAGCGACAGTCTCTGGCAGGACATACGCGATGAAGCGCGGCGCACGATGGCGGCCGATCCCGTCTTCGGCAAGTCCCTTGCCGATACAGTCCTGATCCATGGCGATTTTGCTGCCGCCCTGGCCGATCTGATCGGACGCAGGCTTGGCGGCTCCGCGGCGGAGCGGGCGCGTTTCACCACCTTTTCCCTTGACGCCTTTCGCAGCCAGCCGGACCTGATCGAGACCGCTGGCCGCGACTTGCAGGGCATCGCGCGTCGCGATCCCGCCATCGCCGAGCTGTTGCCGCCATTGCTGCATTACAAGGGCTACGTCGCGCTGCAAGCCTGGCGCGTCTCGCACTGGCTCTGGCATCGCGGCCATATCGATGCGGCGCTGCTGTTCCAGAACGAGGCCTCGAACGCCTTGCAGGTCAGCATCCACCCCGCCGCCAGCATCGGATCGGCGGTCTATCTCGACCACGCCACCGGCATCGTGATCGGCGCGAATGTGGTGATCGGCGACGACGTCACCATCCTGCAGAACGTCAGCATCGGCCGTCGCAGCGAGCTGCCGGCGCGTTCACCCCGCATCGGCCGCGGCGTCTACATCAGCGGCGGTGCGACCATCCTCGGCGACATCAGCATCGGCGATTTCGCCAAGATCGGCGCCGGCACGCTTCTGACGTCGGACGTTCCCGCCGGCTGCACCGCGGTCGGCAATCCCGCGCGATTGACCAACTGCCCCGAACCGGCCTCCGCGGCTTGAGGCGCCATCACGCCATCAGGCGGCGCGGCGATGGCTCTCGCCGCCATGGGGCGGCGTGACCGGCTCCGAGCTGGTCTGGCCCGGTGCATCCAGCACCGCAACGTGATGGCGATAGACCATCTCCCAGCCCTTCCATCCCGTGAACAGCAGGATGCTGACCACGATCAGCGACAGCACCACGCCCCAGGGCTTGATCGCGGCCTCGCTGCCTTGCGCATAGCGCAGATAGAAGTTGACCAGCGCCAGCACCACCGCCGCAAGATTGCCGACCATGTGGTACCAGGCATCGTTGAGACGGCGGATGCGGGGTTCATTCAGGAAATCGGTAAAGCCGGCAGCGGCGGCAACCAGCGCCATGATGATGCCGGCGCCGATCAGCCACATTGCAGCCCTGGCCCAGAAACCGTCGCCGGTTCCAATAAAGGCCAGATCGGCAATGGGCGCGCCGACCAGGAAGGCGACGGGGAACGGGATGATCATGGGGTGGAGCGGGTGATCGCCGATGGCGGCGGTCGTCTTGGGGTTGATGCTCATGGCAATGCCTCGCCAAAAGTGATTTTCCGGACAATTTTTGGGACGAGGGGAGGTTCCTCCGGTTGCACGGTGCACGCGGAACCGTCGTGCCCCGGGCGCAGCGCAGCGTCCCTTCGACAATGCGCTGCTGAGCCGGGGCCCATCTCGCCGCAGGTCGCGCGGTGCTCCCGCAGGGGGCAAAGCACTCCGCTTCGCGCCTTTGCCCACCCTGCGAGGTCTCTCAATACCCGGCCGCCAGCCCGCTGTTGCGGCGCGGATCGTTCGCACCGTAGTAGCGATTGTTGCCGACCTGCTTGCCGTCGAGCGACGGCGCGCCGACGATGATGACCGCGAGATGGTTCGCAGGTTGCGGCGGCCCGAATTTGTGGCCCATGCCCGCCAGAATCTTGCGCGTGTCCGGCGACAGCGCGTAGTTCTCGACATTGGTCAGGTCAGGCAGCCACTGCTGGTGGATGCGCGGCATGTCGACGGCTTCCTGCGCGTTCATGCCGTAGTCGATGGCGTTGATCATGGTTTGCAGCACGGCCGTGATGATGCGGCTGCCGCCGGGCGTGCCCACCACCATCACCGGCTTGCCGTCCTTGCTGACGATGGTCGGGCTCATCGAGGAGAGCGGCCGCTTGCCGGGCGCGATGGCGTTGGCCTCGCCCTGCACCAGTCCATACAGGTTCGGAACGCCAACCTTGGCGGTGAAGTCATCCATTTCATCATTGAGCAGCACGCCGGTCTTTGCCGCCGTGACCTTGGCGCCGAACCAGTCGTTCAGCGTGTAGGTGACGGACACGGCGTTGCCGTCCTTGTCCGCGATTGAATAGTGCGTGGTGTTGCTGCCCTCGTGCGGCTCTGTGCCCGGCTTGATGTCCTTGGAGACGCCGGCCTTGTTCGGGTCGATCACGGCGCGGATCTTGGCCGCGTAAGCCTTGTCGAGCAGGCGGTCGAGCGGATTCTTCACGAAGTCGGGGTCGCCGAGATAGCTGTTGCGGTCGACATAAGCGTGCCGCATCGCTTCGATCTGCACGTGCATGGCAGCTGCGGAGTGATAGCCCAGCTCCTTGAGCGGATAGCCTTCCAGGATATTCAGGATTTCGCAGATGATGACGCCGCCCGAGCTCGGCGGCGGTGCGGAAACCACGTGATAGCCGCGATAGTCGCATTCGACAGGTGCGAGCTCGCGCGTCTTGTAGCCGTCGAGGTCGTCCTGCGTCAGCAGGCCTTTGCCGGCCTGGCTGGATGCCACGATGGCGCTGCCGACCCAGCCCTTATAGAAGCCGTCGGTGCCCTTGGTGCTGATCTCGCGCAGGGTTTTCGCCAGCTCGGATTGCATCAGCCTGTCGCCCACGCCGAACGGCTGGCCGTTGTTGAGGAAGATGGCGCTGGATGCCGGGTCGTCCTTGAAATCGTCGGTTGCCGTGCGCAGCAGGTCGATGTCGCCCTGGTCGAGCACAAATCCCTGTTCGGCGAGCTGGATCGCGGGAGCGAGCAGGTCGGCGCGCTTCATGGTGCCTTATTTTTCGCGCGCATATTCCATACCCGAGACGGACCCCGGCACGCCCACGGCCAGATGGCCCTTGGTCGAGATGCCCTTGATGACGTTGCCGTCCTTGTCGAGATACATATTGGCCGTCGCCCCCTTGGGAGCCGTCTCGCGAAAATCGAGGAAGGTTTTGCGGCCGTCGGCGAGCTGAATCGTCATGAAGCCGCCACCGCCGAGATTGCCGGCCGCCGGATAGACGACGGCAAGGGCATAACCGACGGCCACAGCAGCATCGACGGCATTGCCGCCGCGCTTGAGCACCTCGACGCCCACCTGTGTCGCCAGATGCTGCGCGGACACCACCATGCCGTTTTCCGCGGCGACAGGCGCAACCGATGCCGCGCGCGCGGGACCGGATGTGACGAGACAGATCGATACGACCGCGGCGGTCATCCACCGCAGATTTGTTTGTGGCTTCGGCATGGGGAGTTCCTCAGGGCTGGCCGGTGCTGTCGGCACGTTGTTGTCCGCGCACGGACCCTATCAGCTCGCGGGCGCAGAGGGAGCACGAGGAGTGGTGACGCACGATGTCCGCCAAGGCGCACCCTGCGCTCCCTCCCCCCTTGCGGGGGAGGGCGGGGGAGAGGGGTGGCCCGGGAAACGGTGTTTATCGTGCGCCCGATTTCTTCGTCACACGAGGAGTCCCCGTGGGAACCCCTCTCCCTAACCCTCCCCCGCAAGGGGAGGGAACCGACCCTATTCGGGGCGGGCAGCTTTCACCCCGGCAACGCCACGCGGCATCCTGTCCCGCCCCGCCAGCCCCCATCCCCCTGCGCCGCCAGCCTTTCCCGCGGCCAAATTCGCCGCCGGTAACCCCGCATTAACCATCGGCGGGCTCTGGTAAGGGTGGACAGGCGTGCCCGGAGCCCGAAGTCAAGGCGTGGGGCCAAGGCCCCTTAGTTTTGACATCTTGGCAGGGAATGCAGGCGGCCGGCTTTGGACGAGCCCTGCACCCCAGAAAGACAAGGCTTTGAGCGGGCTTGCCGGCTGCGCGGTTGGCGCGGCGGTTGGGGAACCGGCAGTCATTTGCTGGCCGGGACATGAGGTTTAGAGATCGCCTTGAGAGGATACTGCTTATGAATCCGGCCGACGTGGCTCAGTCAGCCCTTCCGGTTGCCGCTTCCGCGGACGTATCGCTGATCGCGCTGTTCTGGCAGGCTCACTGGATCGTGAAAGCGGTGATGCTGGGACTTCTGTCCTGCTCGGTCTGGGTCTGGGCGATCGCCATCGACAAGATCTTCCTGTTTGCCCGTACCCGCCGCTCGATGGACCGGTTCGAGCAGGCCTTCTGGTCGGGCGAGTCGATCGAGGAGCTCTATCGCACGCTCTCGGCCAAGCCGACGCATTCCATGGCGGCCTGCTTCGTGGCGGCGATGCGCGAGTGGAAGCGCTCGTTCGAGAGCCATGCCCGCTCGGTCGCGGGCCTGCAGATGCGGATCGACAAGGTCATGAACGTCTCGATCGCCCGCGAGGTCGAGCGGCTGGAACGCCGCCTCCTGGTGCTCGCCACCGTCGGCTCCGCCGGCCCCTTCGTCGGCCTGTTCGGCACTGTTTGGGGCATCATGTCGAGCTTCCAGTCGATCGCGGCGTCGAAAAATACCTCCCTTGCGGTGGTAGCCCCCGGTATTGCCGAGGCGCTGTTTGCGACCGCCGTCGGCCTTATCGCCGCCATTCCTGCCACTATTTTCTACAATAAGTTCACGTCCGAGGTGAACCGGCAGGCCCAGCGGCTCGAGGGCTTCGCTGATGAATTTTCAGCCATTTTGTCCCGTCAGATCGACGAGCGGGGCTGACGGACGGCATGTATAGTGTGAAGGGCAATTTGGGCACGCGATCATGGCCATGAACGTTGCGAGTTCGTCCGGAGGCGGCGGGCGCCGTGGCCGGCGCAAGCCCGTCGTGGCCGAGATCAACGTCACGCCGATGGTCGACGTGATGCTGGTGCTGCTCATCATCTTCATGGTGTCGGCGCCGATGCTGACGGTCGGCGTGCCGCTCGACCTGCCGCAGACCCAAGCCAAGAGCCTCGAAAACAACGACCAGAAGCCGCTGCAGATGTCGGTCGACATCAAGGGCAAGGTCTTCATCAACGACGCCGAGATCGCGATCAACGAGCTGGTGCCCAAGCTGAAGGCGATCACGGACGCGCGCGGCGGGCTCGAGGAGCGCATCTATCTGCGCGCCGACAAGAAGGCGGATTACGGCACGGTGGCCAAGGTAATGGGCCTGTTGTCCGGTGCCGGATTCAAGAAGCTCGCCCTCGTCACGGAAGCGGATCAGGGGTCCTAGGCCGGTGAAGGTGAACGTCGACAAGACACTCGTTGCGTCGATTGCCCTCCACGTCCTCGTGCTTGGATGGGGGCTCGTCACCTTTAGCAGCAAGGCCTACATCGCTCCGGAGGAGTCGCTTCCGGTCGACATCATCTCCACCGATCAGCTCGCCAAGATGATGGCCGGGCAGAAGACCGGCAAGAAGGAAGAGCTGAAGCCCAAGGTCGAGAAGATCGCCGAGGCCAAGCCCGAAGAGGATGCCGTCGGCAAGGTCACCGAGAAGAAAGAGCTGATCAAGACCAACTCGCAGCCGGAGCCGCCGCCGAAGCCCGTCGAGAAGCCGGTCGAGAAGAAGCCCGAGCCGCCGAAGCCGGTTGCCGAGGCCAAGCCGAAGGAAGAGCCGAAGCCGCAGGAAAAGAAGCCTGATCCGGCCAAGGAAGATCCGATCGCCGAGCTCCAGAAGAAGCTGGACACCAAGAAGCCGCCGCCGAAGCCGGTCGAGCAGAAGGTTGCGGCGGTGCAGCCGCAACAGCAGCCGAAGCCCAAGGAGCGCAGCTTCGATCCCGCGCAGATCCAGCGTGACCTCGACAAGCGCGCCGCGACCCGGCACGAGCAGATCGGCTCGGCGCTGAATGCGTCGGCCTCGCTGGGAGCGGCGACCGGGACCGCGTCCAACAACGTCGCGACCTGGCGCGGTGCATTCCAGGGCGCGGTCAAGCGCTGCTTCACGCCCACCTATAACGGCCAGGACGCCGATCAATACGAGGCTGACATCGACATTCCCATGAAGATCGATGGATCGCTCGCATCCGAGCCCATCGTCGTTGCGGTGAGGGGACCGTCGCGGTCGATCGCCCAGGCGGTAGCCGAGAGCGCCAAGCGCGCCATCGTGCAGTGCCAGGTCTATTCGTTCATGCCGAAGCAACAGTACGAGAGCTGGAAGCTCATTCCGATGACTTTCGGCCTGAAAGATATGTTGTGACATCCGAACAAAAGAATTTTGCAATGAATGACGCCCTGTCGATCACCCGCCGCCGCTTCATGACGCTCACCGGATCGGCGCTTGCCATGCTCGGGGGCGGACATGCGTTCGCTCAAGGCCAGCCGCGACTGCGCATCGATCCCACCGAATTCCAGCCGATCCCGATCGCGATCTCCGGTTTCGTGCCGGGCTCGCCGTCCGACGGCGACGTCGGCAACGGCGTCACCCAGGTCATCACCAACAACCTGAAGCGCTCGGGCCTGTTCGCACCGATCGACCAGGCCGCCTTCATCGAGCGCATCAGCAATATCGACGTCGCGCCCCAATTCCAGAACTGGAAGACCATCAACGCGCAGGCCCTCGTCACCGGCCGCATGACGCGGCAGCCGGACGGCCGCCTCAAGGCCGAATTCCGCCTGTGGGACGTCGTCACCGGCCAGCAGCTCGCGGGACAGCAATATTTCACGTCGCCGGAATATTGGCGCCGCATCGCCCACATCATCTCCGACCAGATCTACGAGCGCATGACCGGCGAGAAGGGCTATTTCGACAGCCGCGTCGTGTTCGTCGACGAGACCGGCCCGAAGGAGCGCCGCGTCAAGCGGCTTGCGATGATGGACCAGGACGGCGCCAATGTGCGCTATCTGACCCGTGGCTCCGACCTCGTGCTGACGCCGCGCTTCTCGCCGAACTCGCAAGAGATCACCTACATGGAGTTCGGCCAGGGTGATCCGAAGGTCTATCTCTTCAACATCGAGACCGGCCAGCGCGAAATCGTCGGCAACTTCCCCGGCATGACCTTTGCGCCGCGCTTCTCGCCGGACGGCCAGCGCGTCATCATGAGCCTGCAGCAGGGCGGCAATTCCAACCTGTTCGTGATGGATCTGCGCTCGCGCTCGACCACGCGCCTCACCGACACGCCGGCGATCGACACGTCTCCGTCCTACTCGCCGGATGGCACCCGCATCTGCTTCGAGTCCGATCGCGGTGGCAGGTCGCAGATCTACGTGATGGCCGCGGGCGGGGGACAGGCGCAGCGCATCTCCTTCTCCAAGGACGACACCAACGCCAGCTATTCGACACCGGTGTGGTCGCCGAAGGGCGATTACATCGCCTTCACCAGACAGGGCGGCGGGCAGTTCTCGATCGGCGTCATGAAGCCTGACGGCAGCGGCGAGCGGCTGCTCACCTCCGGCTTCCACAACGAGGGTCCGACCTTCTCGCCGAACGGCCGCGTGTTGATGTTCTTCCGCGATCCCGGCGGCAACGGCGGACCGTCGCTGTACTCGGTCGACATCTCCGGACGCAACGAGCTGAAGGTGCCGACGCCGGGCTTCGCCTCCGACCCGGCATGGTCGCCGCTATTGTCCTCGACGGCTGGCCAATAAATCGCGCCTTCAGACGCGAGATGTTTCCGAAAAAAAGCGCCGATTTTTTCGCGTTCGGTGGGGAAAGCAAGCTTTCCTTCACCTTGTGCCCGGCAACGCTTGCCTAGTTGCTTGATATTTCAGCGGAATCGAGTTCGCAATTGCCGAAAAACAACTCGACTTTAACGATGTTCCCTCAGAAAGGCTTCACCTGGGCTGGGTAAAAGTACGCTCTAAACAGGACGCGTAATTAGCCAATGCAGCTGGCCGACCAGAAGCAGAGCGATCGAGACGAGCTGGAGCCGATACTCTACGCCGCTCTGATCAACTCTATGGTGCAGAATTTCTGGGCGATCTTCCTCGGCTCGGCCTCCGCGGCCGTGGCCGCGGTCATGACTGCGCTGAAGACCGGCGACGTCTGGCTGTGGCCGCTCGCATTTCTGCTGATCGCCATCGGCACTGCGCGCGCGTTCCAGATGCGCGGATACGAGAACCGCGCGCACCCGCTGTCGTTCGAAGAAGCCAAGCATCTGGAGCCGCGCTACTGGTTCGGCGCGCTCAGCTATGCGGCGGTACTCGGCATATGGTCCTTCGTCGTCATCTACAACAACGAGGATCCGGTGGCCGACATGCTCGCTGTCGCCATCGGCATCGGCTACACCGCCGGCGGCGCCGCCCGCAATTACGGCCAGCCCCGGGTGATCCAATGGCACGTCGCGCTCGCCTGCGGTCCGATGTCGCTCGGGCTGCTGCTGCACGGCGGCCCCTACCACGTCGGTCTTGCGATCCTGCTCATGTTCTTCTTCATCGGCTTGAAGAACATCAACCTCAGCCTGCATGCGATCTTCGTCAAGGCGCTGACCTCGAGCTTCCGCGAATCCGCGCTGGCGAGCCAGTTCGACACCGCGCTCAACAACATGCCGCATGGCCTGTGCATGTTTCGCGCCGACCGGCGCCTCGCGGTGATGAACCATCGCTTCGGCGAGCTGATGGGCCTGCCCGAGGACCTGGTCAAGCGCGGCGCCACCGCGGCCGACATCGTGTCGGCCTGCATCGCCGCCGGCTCCATCTCGGCGGAGAGCGGCAACCAGATCCTGGCCGAGATCGCCCATGCGCGGATCTGCGAGATCGTCACCGCCGATCCGGATCTTTCGCGCGGCCGTACCCTGGCCTGGACGTTCCAGCCGATGACCGGCGGCGGCACCGTGCTGCTGCTGGAAGACATCACCGAGCGCACCAACGCAGAAGCCCGCATCAGCCATCTCGCCCGCTATGACGAGCTCACCGCACTGCCCAACCGGGTCTCGTTCCGCGACGAGATCGAACGGCTGCTGGCCTTTGCCCACCACGCCGAACGGCTCTCGGCGCTGCTGTTCGTCGACCTCGACCAGTTCAAGCAGGTCAACGACACGCTCGGCCACCCCTGCGGCGACCAGCTCCTGTGCGCGGTCGCCAATCGCCTGCGCGAGATGCTGCGGCCCGAGGATTTCGTCGCCCGCTTCGGCGGCGACGAGTTCGTCGTGTTCCAGCAGAACATCTCGTCGGCCGAGGACGCCGCGAGCCTCGCCCGCCGCATCGTCGAGCGCCTGAGCGAGCGCTACCGCATCGACAATCACCTGGTCGAGATCGGCGCCAGCGTCGGCATCGCGCTGACCTCGCCGGACGGCAAGGTCAGCGCCGACACGCTGCTCAAGAATGCCGACATGGCGCTGTACCGCGCCAAGGCCGACGGCCGCGGCACCTTCTGCTTCTTCCGCGACGAGATGGCGGCGACCGTCGAGGCGCGCCGCATCCTCGAGCTCGACCTGCGCAAGGCGCTCGCCAACGAGGAGTTCGAGCTGTTCTACCAGCCGCTGGTCAACCTCAAGTCCGGCAAGATCACGACCTGCGAGGCGCTGCTGCGCTGGAATCATCCGGTGCGCGGCACGGTTTCGCCAGTCGACATCATCCCGGTCGCCGAGGACATGGGCCTGATCGTCGATCTCGGCCGCTGGATCCTGCGCCGCGCCTGCATGGAATGCATGAAGTGGCCGGAGAGCGTCAGCGTCGCCGTCAACTTCTCGCCGCAGCAATTCCACCAGCGCGACGTGCTGAGCGAGATCCGCTACGCGCTGGAGGTCTCGGGGCTTCCGGCGCATCGCCTCGAGATCGAGATCACCGAGTCCTCGCTGCTGCGCAACACCCAGCTCACCCACGATATCCTGTCGCAGCTGCATGCGCTCGGCGTGCGCATCTCGCTCGACGATTTCGGCACCGGCTATTCCAGCCTCAGCTACCTGCACAATTTCCCGATGCAGAAGGTGAAGATCGACCGCTCCTTCCTGGAAGGAATCGACACCGACCGGCCGCTGACGCTGCTGCGCGGCGTGGCACGCCTGTCGGCCGATCTCGGCATGGCGGTCGTGGTCGAGGGCATCGAGACCAACGAGCAGCTCGAGCTGATCAGCGCCGACGGCACCGTGTCCGAGGCGCAAGGTTATCTGTTCAGCCGTCCGGTCCCCGCCGTGCGGATGCGCCAGCTCCTCAACGCCTCGCATGGACGGCGCGGCGAGAGCCTGCTCCAGGTCGTGGGCTCGCGCTCCTTCGCCTGATTCCGCTTCCCGAAATCTCCCGTTGTTTCAACCTGTTGCCGCTACCGTAGTGCTACGGGGGTTAACCCTAACACTTCGATTGCTTTGCTTCATTGTTAAGAAGCTGTTAATAAACCATCACGCGCGTGGAAGTTGTCCCGCGCGGATGCGGTGTGCGGTGGCGGGTAAGGAGTTGGAATGCAGTCCTCAGCCAGAGCGATCATTTCGGCTGTTGGACGGGGTGCCGAGCTCCTGACCGACGTCGACTATCATCTTGCGGAAACGGCCGCGGAGAAGGAGGAGATCTACAATCTCCGCTACCGCGCCTATCTGCGCGAGGGTGCCGTCAAGGAATCTCCTGATACGCGCGTCACCGACCAGTACGACGAATTGCCGAACGCGTGGACCTTCGGCGTCTATCTCCGGGGCAAGCTCTGCAGCTCGGTGCGCATCAGCGTGCTGACCTCGGAATGGCGCCAGTCCACTTCGGCCGACGTCTTTCCCGATATCCTGCTGCCGCGGCTCGATCGCGGCGAGATCATGATCGACCCGACCCGGTTCGTCGCCGATCCCGACCAGGTCAAGCGCGTCCCCGAATTGCCCTATCTGACGACCCGGCTCGCCTACATGGCCTGCGAGCACTTCCATGCCGATCTCGGCCTTGCGATCGTGCGTCCGGAGCATCAGGCCTTCTACCGGCGGGTGTTCCTGCACGAGACCATTGCCGAGCCGCGGCTGGTCCCCGGTCTCACCAAGCCGTTCGGACTGATGGCGGCGGACTTCCCGACCTTCCGCAGGAAGGTGTTCGAGCGCTATCCGATCATGCGCTCCACCGCCTTCGAGCGGCGGATGCTGTTCGGGCGCGGCGGCCAGCGTCAGGTCCCGCAGCGGCGCGCGCTGGTCGCGGACGCCGTTCACGCCTGACCGAAGCACTCCGGCAGCGCAGGGCTCAGGCCCAAAATTCAAGCAAAGCCAGCGATTTTGCCGGCTAACGCGGCTTGCCTTCACCCTCGCGCCACATTTACAACCCATTAACCATGACGGTTGCTTTTCGCTGGTTGGGGGCATTTGACCGGCTGTGGCAAGGTTCCGTCAAGGTTGACGGAACGTTCGCTTAACCAACCCCCTGTAGACCGGACAGCAGTGGACTAACGTGAGCGTGGAGGCTCCGGAATGAAACATCCTATGCGTATCCTCCAGGGATTGAAGCTGGCCGCGGTGCTTGCCGTCGCGCTGTCGATGGGCGCCTGCGCCAACAAGAATGCTGCGACGGATGCGATGGCCAATGCGGCGACGCCGGGCAGCCAGCAGGACTTCGTCGTGAACGTGGGCGACCGCGTGTTCTTCGAGAGCGACCAGACCGATCTGACCCCGCAGGCGATCGTGACCCTGGAGAAGCAGGCGCAGTGGCTCCAGACCTATCCGCGCTACTCTTTCACCATCGAAGGTCATGCCGACGAGCGCGGCACCCGCGAATACAACATCGCGCTCGGCGCCCGCCGTGCCCAGTCGGTGCGTTCGTTCCTCGCCTCGCGCGGCATCGACCCGAACCGCATGCGCACGATCTCCTACGGCAAGGAGCGGCCGGTGGCCGTCTGTAACGACATCTCCTGCTGGTCGCAGAACCGTCGCGCCGTCACCGTGCTGAACGCGAGCTCCTGACGCTTCAGTCAGCCGCCGTTCATCTCCGGGAATAGATCATGCCGGCGCCCTCACGGGCGCCGGTTTCGTTTCAGCGATCTGTGACAGAAACCCCTTTGTAGCAGTCACATTTTTGGCGTACTCCACTTCAATGTGTGGCGCGTCGAAGGTTCCGTCGCAGGCCATTTCGCTTTCGTCGTCAGGGCAAGATGTCATCCAGATTTAAGGTTCTTACCGGCTCCGTGGCGACCGCCGCGCTGCTCTCCCTGTGCGCGCCCGTCCTGGCTCAATCGATCTTGGCTCAGACGGATGACGATCCCGAGATGCGGATCGAGCGGCTGGAGAACCAGCTGCGCCAGCTCACCGGCCAGAACGAGGAACTGCAATACCGCAACCGGCAGCTCGAGGAGCGCCTGCGCGCACTCGAGGGTGGCGCGCAAGGAGCGCCAGGGCAGCAGCCGGTCCAGCCCGGCGTCGCGGCCGTGCCGCCGGCGCAAGTTTCACCCTCTCAGGCCGCGCCGCCCTATCGCCAGCAGCAGGCCGTGCAGCCAGGCTACGAGCAGCCGCAGACCGCAGGCCCCGCGCCGATCGTTCAGGAGCAGCCGGCGCCCGGCGCGCCCGGTACGCGCCGCCGCGGCGATGCCTTCGATCCGAACCAGAATCCGAACGCGCCCGGCGCGCCCCGCGCCCTTGGCGGCGGACAGCAGCCGATGTCGGCGGGAGCCGGCGCGCCCGGCGGCCGCAACGCCGGCGACCCGCTCGATCTCGCCAATACCAGCCCGCGCTACCAGCAAGGCGTGCCGCCCGCGGCCCAGCCGGGCCATCCGCCGGCCCAGCAGGGCTATCCGGCGCAGGGTGGCGGCGCTGGCCTCACGACCTTGCCGCCCTCGGCGACGCCGCGCGACGAGTTCGACCTCGGCATCGGCTACATGCAGCGCAAGGACTATGCGCTGGCCGAGCAGACCATGAAGAACTTTGCGCAGAAATATCCGAACGACCCGCTGCTCGGCGACGCGCAATACTGGCTCGGCGAGAGCTACTTCCAGCGCCAGCAATATCGCGATTCCGCCGAAGCCTTCCTCGCCGTCACCACCAAATACGACAAATCGGCCAAGGCGCCCGATGCGCTGCTGCGGCTCGGCCAGTCGCTCGCCGCGCTGAAGGAGAAGGAGGCCGCCTGCGCCGCCTTCGGCGAGATCGGCCGCAAATATCCGCGCGCCTCCGCCGGCGTCAAAGCCGCGGTCGACCGCGAGCAGAAGCGGGTGAAGTGCTGACATCAGACGTTTGAGCCCTGCCAATGCGGATGGTGCTGCGCTAAACATCGCAACCATCCGCTGGCGATTGCTGGGCAGCGTCATGTCAGACGACGACAATTCACCGATCTCGGCGCGCGCGGCGAAGCAGCTTTTCGCCGGGTTGAAAAGCGCGCCGGCCCTGGTGCTCGCGGTCTCCGGCGGGCCCGATTCCGTCGCGCTGATGTGGCTCGCGGCACGCTGGCAGCGCAGCCTTGCGCGCGGCCCGCGTCTCACCGTCGTCACTGTGGACCACGGCCTGCGTCCGGAGGCGGCGCGCGAGGCGCGCGAGGTCAAGCGGCTCGCGGCCGAACTCGGCCTGCCGCACCGGACCCTGCGCTGGCGCGGCGCCAAGCCGAAGACGGGACTGCCTGCCGCCGCGCGCGAAGCCCGCTACCTGCTCCTCGCACAAGCGGCGCGCGCCGCCGGCGCGAGCCATGTGGTGACCGCCCACACCCGCGATGACCAGGCCGAGACGCTGTTGATGCGCATGCTTCGCGGCAGCGGGCTTGCGGGACTGTCGGCGATGGCACAGCTGACGGAACGCGACGGCATCGCGCTGGCGCGTCCGCTGCTCGACATCCCGAAGTCGCAGCTGATCGCGACCTTGAAGCGGGCGAAGATCGCCTTCGCCGACGATCCCACCAACCGCGACACCGCCTTTACCCGGCCGCGGCTGCGGGCGTTGCTGCCGCAGCTCGCGGCCGAGGGCGGCGACGCCAGAAACCTGGCGCGGCTCGCAGGCCGGCTGGCGCGCGCCAATGCGGCGGTGGAGGTGCTGACTGACGGTGCCGAGCGCTTCCTCCGCTTGAGGGATCGCGACGATGCGCCGCATGGGCCGGGCGTGCGAAGTTTCGACGGGACCGCCTTCGCCAGCCTGCCGGAGGAGGTCCGGCTGCGGCTCCTGCTGCGGGCCATCAACGCCCTCGGCCATGAAGGGCCGGCGGAACTCGGCAAGGTCGAAACTTTGCTGTCCGCGCTCGATCAGGCCTTGGCCGCGGGCTCCCGCGCAGCCGCAAATGGCCGCCCGGTCCTGAAGCAGACCCTTGCGGGAGCCTTGATCAGCCTTGCCCGCGGGCGTATTCACATCGCGCCTGCGCCGGCGCGGCGGTCCCAAAAGGGGACTTGAAGGGCGGAGAGGGCGGATCATGACACCGGCCGCTTCCGCATGCCACCGTCAGGACACCTTAACCAGGCAGGAAAAACCCCGCTTCGGGCGCCATTATTTCAGCGGGAATCGCTCTAAGATGGGCTAAATAGTCCCATCTCGTTCCCTTGGCAGCGACCGGGGCGGCACCTAAATTGTATGCGTCTAACGATGAGGATTCCTTGGGGATTTCCTCGAATAGCCCCAAGTAACTGGGTCGAGTAACTCCTGAAGGATCAGGGCCGCGATCCGCGCGACCACGAAGGAAGATCGATGAACGCCAATCTGCGCAACTTCGCCCTCTGGGTCATCATTGTCTTGTTGCTGTTGGCGTTGTTCACGCTCTTCCAGAATCCGGGTCAGCGCGCCTCCTCGCAGGACATCGCCTTCTCCCAGCTGCTGAGCGAAGTTGATCGCGGCAATGTGCGCGACGTCGTGATCCAGGGCCCGGATATCCACGGCACCTTCACCAACGGCTCCAGCTTCCAGACCTATGCGCCGAACGACCCGACGCTGGTGAAGCGCCTCTATGACAGCAAGGTCCAGATCACCGCGAAGCCGCCGGGCGACAATGTCCCCTGGTTCGTCTCGCTGCTGGTCTCCTGGCTGCCGTTCATCGCGCTGATCGGTGTCTGGATCTTCCTGTCGCGGCAGATGCAGGGCGGCGCCGGCAAGGCCATGGGCTTTGGCAAGTCGCGTGCAAAAATGCTGACCGAGGCGCATGGCCGCGTCACCTTCGAGGACGTCGCCGGCGTCGACGAGGCCAAGCAGGACCTGCAGGAGATCGTCGAGTTCCTGCGCGACCCCGGCAAATTCCAGCGCCTCGGCGGCCGCATTCCGCGCGGCGTGCTGCTGGTCGGCCCTCCCGGCACCGGTAAGACCCTGATCGCGCGTGCGGTCGCGGGCGAAGCCAACGTGCCCTTCTTCACCATCTCCGGTTCGGACTTCGTCGAGATGTTCGTCGGCGTCGGTGCCAGCCGCGTCCGCGACATGTTCGAGCAGGCCAAGAAGAACGCGCCCTGCATCATCTTCATCGACGAAATCGATGCGGTCGGTCGTCACCGCGGCGCCGGTCTCGGCGGCGGCAATGACGAGCGCGAGCAGACGCTGAACCAGCTGCTGGTCGAGATGGACGGCTTCGAGGCCAACGAGGGCGTGATCCTGATCGCCGCGACCAACCGTCCCGACGTGCTCGATCCCGCGCTGCTGCGTCCGGGCCGCTTCGACCGTCAGGTCGTGGTGCCGAACCCCGACGTCGTCGGCCGCGAGCAGATCCTGAAGGTCCACGTCCGCAAGGTGCCGCTGGCGCCCGATATCAACCTCAAGACCATCGCGCGCGGCACCCCGGGCTTCTCCGGCGCCGACCTGATGAACCTCGTCAACGAGGCTGCCCTGACCGCCGCCCGCCGCAACAAGCGGATGGTGACGCAGGCCGAGTTCGAGGAGGCCAAGGACAAGGTGATGATGGGCGCCGAGCGCAAGTCGCTCGTCATGACCGAGGAAGAGAAGCTGTTGACGGCCTATCACGAGGGCGGCCACGCCATCGTCGGCCTCAACGTGCCCGCGACCGATCCGATCCACAAGGCGACCATCATTCCGCGCGGCCGTGCGCTGGGCATGGTCATGCAGCTGCCCGAACGCGACAAGCTGTCGATGTCGCTGGAGCAGATGACCTCGCGCCTCGCCATCATGATGGGCGGCCGCGTCGCCGAAGAGCTGATCTTCGGCCGCGAGAAGGTGACCTCCGGTGCTGCCTCCGACATCGAGCAGGCCACGCGCCTCGCCCGGATGATGGTGACGCGGTGGGGCCTGTCGGAAGAGCTCGGTACGGTCTCCTACGGCGAGAACCAGGACGAGGTGTTCTTAGGGATGTCGGTCTCGCGCACGCAGAACGCGTCCGAGGCGACCGTCCAGAAGATCGACTCCGAGATCCGCCGCCTGGTCGAGGAAGGCTACAAGGAAGCGACCCGCATCCTCACCGAGAAGCATGCCGACCTCGAAGCGCTGGCCAAGGGCCTGCTCGAGTTCGAAACGCTCTCCGGCGACGAGATCGTCGACCTGCTCAAGGGCAAGAAGCCGAACCGCGAGTCCGTGCTCGAGCCGACCACCCCGCGCGCCTCCGCCGTGCCCCCGGCCGGCAAGTCGCGCCCGCGGCCCGATCCGGATCCCGGCCTGGAGCCGCAGCCGCAGGCCTGATAGCAGCGGCAGAAGACATCGAAAAACGCGGCGGCAACGCCGCGTTTTTTGTTTGTGGTGGCGCTTCCGGCTAGGGCAACCGAGCTATACTCGCCGCCAATTCCGTCATCCTGAGGTGCGAGGCATGGGACGCAGCGCGTCCCATGGGGAGCCTCGAAGGATGAACGGCCCCGATGCAGCTGGGCCGTCGCCCTTCGAGGGCCGCTGAAGGAGCGGCCACCTCAGGGTGACGGTGATAGATAGAAGCCTCGCTGCACGATCCGGTCATTGCGAGCGGAGCGAAGCAATCCAGGCTGCCTCCGCGGAAAGACTCTGGATTGCTTCGCTGCGCTCGCGATGACGCCGCAGCTAACGCGCCAGCGCGTGTGAATCCGGGCAGCCGACGAACGCATGCCAGGTCCGCCTGTTTTCATTTTCCTCGCACACCGGCTTGTCAACGTTGTTGACGGTAATTGCCCGGGATTGCTGTTCCGCGAACTTTTGGATGGAGTCTTCCAGCAACCAGCGAAGACCATCTTGAATGGTCCGTCGCAGAATAGGTTGGCCTTCGGCGCATGTGTGGCCGGCTGCACGAGCGGTGTCACTGCGCGCGATATGGACTCCCAAGGTGAATGGCGCCGTTGAAATTGCCATCGCCTGTACCGAATCCCTAACGACCGACAGCCGGCTACAGCGCGACGGCGACGATATCGTTGTGGCGGTGGAAGCCCGTCCGCCGCAGACGACCGGATCGATTGACTGAGCAATCGAGAAGATTGGGGGGGTGAAGTGCGTTAATCCAGCAGAGGAGTATCCCATGAAGTTGGCTCAAATATCAGCATTAGTCTTTTGCTTGCTCGGCGCTCCCGGGGTTGCGTTGGCCGCTGATGCCAAGGGCGACGTGGAGAAGGCTTACGCGGCTTGGGATGCCGCATTCAACAAGCACGACGCAAAAGCCATCGGTGCCTCCTATGTCGCGACGGCCAAACTGATGCCGCCGACACATCAGGTCGCATCGGGTCCTGCGGAGATCGAGAAGTTCTTTGACGGACTCTTCGCGAACGGTGTGACGGGTCACAAGTTGGAGGTGATCGATGCCGGCGGAGATGACAAGGTCGTGTTCGGCACAGCCAAGTGGAGTGCCACAGGCAAGGACAAAGAGGGCAAGCCCTCTCCTCTCGGCGGTTTAGCAATGCACGTATTCGAACGCCAAGCCGACGGATCGCTGAAATTGCGGTTGCAAACCTTCAACTAGGGTGATTGAGGCCAAATCGATCCGGCGGGGCGGTGGCCCTGCCGGACGCGATGGAAGCGTGGGCATGCCGACGCTTGCACCCCATGATTTCGTCATCTGGCCGCGGCCCCCCGCGCCGCGCCCGCATCCCGTCGCTCCAGAAAACGCAGCACATCCTCGTTGAACTGCTCCGGATCCTGCAGGAACGAGAAGTGGCTGACCTCCGGCTGGATCAGCAAACCGGCCCCCGGAATGTTCGCCGCCATGAACTCGGTGTTCTCGCGCTTGATCGCCTCGTCATGGTCGCCGTCCACGATCCAGGTCGGCACCTTGATCGCCGCGAGGTCCGAGGCCGTCCATTTCGGCTGGCTCTCCCACATCTTGGTGATCTCGTCGACGAAGCTCTTGTACTGCGTCGGCGTCGGCGAGAGGCGCTTGTATTCTTCGCCCGCCCGCGCGATGTAGGCGTTGAAGACTTCGCTCGCCGCAATGTCGGCAACGCCTGACGGATCGGAGTTCGCCGCGAAGGCGAACAGCCTGCTCACCCGTTCCGGATGCTTCATGGCGATGTCGAGGCCGATGATCGCGCCGTCGCTCCAGCCGACGATCGCCGCCTTCCTGATCTTCAGATGGTCGAGCAGTCCGATCACGTCCGAGGCCATCAGATCGTAGCCATAGGGCTCCTGGTTGCGGCTGCTGCGCCCGTGTCCGCGGCTCTCCATGACGATGACCTGATAATGCCGTTGCAGCGCGCGGACCTGGTGCCCCCAGTAATTGGCGTTGGCGAGACCGCCATGCAGCAACAGCACGGGCTCGCCCCGGCCGAACACCGCGTACCAGACCTTGATGCCGTTGACCGGCGCAAAGCCGCTCTGCGCCGCCTTGGGCAAGGTCGGCGTCGGCGGCAGGTTCAGCCATCGCGGCGCCGCGTGCGCCGCGCTGATCGAGACGGCGACGAGAAGTGCGACGAAGAGATTGCGAAATATCATGATGCGCCTTCCTGTTCGATCGTCGGATATTAGCGCATTGCGACGCCAGCGCGTCAGTCTCGAGGCAGCGTCGCACCGAGACGTGAAGACGGCAGCGCTCGCGGCCTTGCGGAGATGGATCATTCGTCGCGTTCCGCAAACAAACGACTCTTTCTGCATTTGAACGGCGACATCGCGTCGGGCCGCGCGTATCGGGCGCGTCGGGCTTGTCCGGCGCACCATGTCGATCCACTTCCTGCCGCACCGGCCGCCCGATGCACCGGCCCACATGATGGAGATCGACCATGACTGGATTCAAGACATTCGCTGCCGTGGCCTTGTTGTCGGCCCTGACCGCAACCAGCGCTTACGCGCAATCCGGTTTTGCGAGCAGTCACCCGGATACGTACGAGGCGGAGAACCCCAATCGCAACCTGAATGGCACGTTGACGCCGGCAGGCCGGCTGGGCCTCGAGTTGCCGGACGGCGCAGCTCCTGCGCAAGGCGTGGACAACGTGGTGGCTCGCGCGGATGGGTCGCGGTCCTGCGCCGAGCGCTATCGCTCCTTCGATCCGGCAACGGGCACCTATCTGGGCTTCGACGGCAGCCGCCATCCTTGCAGGTGATGAGACGCGCAAGTCACCGATCCGGATAGCAGGACGGAAGGTGGGCAATGGCGCTCTTGCGCCGTGCCCGCCATCTCCCGGCAATCGAGACAGATGTGATGGACACGCTGGCGCCTTGCCCATCCTCCGACCGCGACGGGCGTGCTTTGGCGAGTTGCAGACGGGACATTGGCCTGTCCGGAGCGGGGCGACCATGTCGCGGGCCTTTGCCCGGCATTTACCATCAGCCAATGTGCCAATTCCGGAACGCCGATTCATCCGCCATTAGCGTTTGTGGTTTAGCTCTGCTGCTGTCCGTCTTCATCGCTCCGTGCGGGCGAGCCGGGCAGGCGCTTCAGGACGGATAGCCGGCACGGCGCTCACCCAATGCTGATACGCAGCGGTCGCTTTCACCGGCTCTCGAATGGCAGACGTCAACGTCACCTCTGACATGATCGGCCGCGATCGCGCGGTCGGCGCGTCGAATTTCTGGGTCGAGATATTTTCGGTCGCCGTCTTCGCGTCGGCGGTGTCGGTGTTGCGGACGGGATTCGTCTTCGGTCTCACCAACAACCTCTACCATCTGCCGATCGTTGCCGGGCTCTACAACGAGCCACAGTATGCGGATGACGCATTCATCCAGTCGCTGCGCTATTTTGCGTCCGGTGTCTGGCTGATCCTGGGCGGCGTCGAGCGATATTTTGACAACGTTCCGCTGCTGTTCCTGATTCTGTTTCTCCTGTCCCGGCTGCTCAGCTTCGTCGGATTCCTGTGCTGTGCTTCGCTGCTGGGGATCACGGAACAACGCGACAGGATCGTCTTCAGCCTGATCCTCTGCTTCACCGCCTTTCTCGACGGCTACAGCTACGCCGGCTCCGGTGGCCTGTTCATCAACACCTTCACCCATTCGGAGATGGCGAATGGCGTGGCCCTGCTGGCGATCTATTTTGCCGCCCGGGGCCGCTTCACCGCGGCGGCGATTGCCGTTGGGATCACGTTCTTCATCAACGCCTTCTTTGCCGTCTGGCTCGTGCTGCCGCTCGGACTGATCGGGATACGTTTCCTGTCGCAGCGGAAGACGACAATCGGCGAGATATCGTCCCGCGTGCTGATCGGTCTCGTGCTGTGCCTGCCGCTCGCGTTCGCCGTGCTTTACGGGTTCCTCGCCAATCCGGAGTTCGGCCGTCCGTTCGGTATCGATTATGCCGACTTCCTCCGTCAGTACTTTCCTGGCCACATGTTGATCGACTCGCTGGCGCCAGGCGAAATCGTCGGCCTCCTGGGCGTCACCGCCATCGGAGCGCTCGCGTTGTTCTCGCTGAGACGGACCGCCGCGGAATTGCGGGTGGCCTGTTTGGGCGCAATCCTGGTCTATCTGATCGGCGTCGTCGTTCCCTTCGTCACGAGATCGCCGCTCATCCTCAACCTTCATTTCCTGCGATCGAGTACGGTCATTCATCTTCTGGCCGCGCTTGCGATCGCGGCATTGCTGACGAAGTGGTTGCGACGGGACAAGGAGGCGACCTTCCTTCCCGCTTGTCTCATCGTGCTGTTCCTGAGCTTCGACGGCTGGGCGGGCCTCGCCTTCGTCATTGCTGCCTTGACTTATGTTCTTCGGGCGGCGGGCTCGGGACCGGCGCCATCCCATCAGCGCACCATGGGTCATCTGGTGCTCGCCGCGACTGTTGTCCTCGCCTGGCCGCTCGCGATCCGGACCGACTTCAACTTCAACCGGATCTGCAACGAGGCCATCGAAGAGTGGGGCGCCGTCGGCGCATGGGCGCGCAACAACACGCCTTTGAACGCAATCTTCCTCACCCCAAGGCGGCCGGGACTTGACGGCTCGGAGGTGAGCACCGCCGACATGGCGCTCGATCGCGCCAGCGTCTTTGAATACGTCTCGCACCGCCGCATCTGGATCGATCACAAGCGCGGCGGAAGCTCGATGTGGATGCCTTCGTATTACCAGACGTGGCGAAGCAGGTTGACGGAAGCTGACAGCCTGAAGTCGCTCGACGAACGGCTGGCCTATGCGTCGCGCAATGGCATCGGTTATGTCATCGATATCTGCCAGAGTCCGGAAGTGCAGAGCGGCGCGCTCTATCGAACGAAGCGGCTCTGCGTATTTTCCGTGGGCGCGAGCGAGCCGGCTGCGCGGAAGGACGCTTCGTCGGTGACAGAGCGATCTCCCGGTTGAGCAGCCGGGCGTCGGGCGAGCCGAGGCGGCGAGCTTAACGGCGGATCAACGCGCAGCCCGTGGATATACACGTCACGGAGCCGTGGCGTCCTCGCGCACATGGATCACCGCGATATTGTCCGCATAGATCCGCTTCCAGCCCTTGAGGTGATCGAGGATCTGGGGTCCCGGTGCATCGGCGGCCAGCAGCGTCGCGTCGATCTTGTACTCCTCGAGCAGGCGGGGCAGCAGCTCGGGCTTCTTCCCTTCGGTCGCCTTGAAGAAGTCCATCACGAATTTCTCGCCATAGAGCTCGGCGCGGCCGTCGACGAACACCGGGATGTCGCGCCCGATCAGGTAGCCGCCGAACCTGTAGGCGTTGAAGATACGCTGCGCTCCACGCTTCTCGAGCAGGTCGGTCGCCGCGACCGGCGTCTGGTCCATCGTGAAGGTGAAGCGGTGGTGCGACATGAAGATCGAGGTCGAGGTCCAGCTTGCTGCCACGATCATCAACGCGCCCGCTGCAGTTACATACCGGGCAGGCCAGCTCTCACCCGTCTGCGCATCGGCTTGCTGCAGGGACGATGTCTCGCCGAGCGGCTTGGCCAGCACCAGCGGGACCAGGAAGGCAAAGGCCTCGATGCTCCGGACATGGCTGAGCGCCATCCAGGTCAGCAGCAGGATCATCAGGATGCGCGGCGGCGATAGTGTCAGGCCGCGATAGAGCCCGAGCGCGATCAGGCCGAGCAGCGCGCCTTCGAACGCGGTGAAGGATGCGAAGTTCGCGGGCGACCATTCGGAGATGACCGTCAGCAGCTCGCCGAGATTGAGGATGTTGGTCGCACCCAGCAATGTGCGCCAGCCATAGGGCGTGACACAGCACGCGGCCAGTGCGGCAACGCCGAACAGGAACCAGCGCAGCAGCAGCCGGACCTGCTTGCCGGATTCCAGGCCCCACAGCGCCACGAACGACATCGGGCCGATCAGCGCGAGGCCCAGCACGAAGCCGCCATGCAGGTTCGCCCACAGCGACATCAGCGGCAGCCAGTACCATGACGGCGTGCCCTTGCGATCGGCTGCCGCCATCAGCATGCCGACCCATGCGATCATCACGGGCAGCGCCAGCATGTGCGGGCGCGCCAGGATGTGGTGCAGCGACAGCACGACCGCCAGCATCGCGAACAGCACCGAGCGCGGCATCTCCAGATGCGCGTCGAGTAGATAGACGAGGATCGCCGCCGACAATGCGACCGCGGCCGCGGTGAGGATCACCGGACCAGCCCAGCCCCATTGCGTATAGGACAGCGCGAACGCGACCTGCGACAACCATGACGTCGAAACCCAGGGCGCCCCGGACCGCGTGAAGGAATAGAAGTCGGCGTAGGGGAGGGCGTGGTGGTCGAGGATCCATTGCCCGATCTTGATCTGCCAGAACGAGTCGGAGTCCTGAAGCAGCGTGTCGCCGACACAGAGGAAGAAGAGATAGGCGCCCGCTCCGACGCAGAGCGGCACCAGCGCACGCGCGCGGTTCTGTACTGCGATGCTGTTGGCAAAGGAAAGGGACATGCCGCCTCGTCGTCCTGCTTGTTCTTGTCGGATTGGCGAGCGGCATTGGACCACGGCGGTCATAACTTCGGGTAAACCGCGACCACTGTGTGAGGTCGTTACAAATTTAACGGATTGTTTTCAATTCCGATTTACCATCGGCGAATACTCGCAAACCGCTGTTTGTTTCCGCAGTCGAATTAACTGCGGCGCAATTCTTTGTCCCTAGGTTCGGTTCCATGGTCGGGCGGCGCTGGGAAGCCGAAGAGACCAGACCACTTGTAGCCTTGTGTACTTTTTGGGAGCACTCTATGAAGAACCTCGTTGCACGTTTCGTGAAGGATGAATCCGGCGCCACCGCCATCGAATACGGCCTGATCGCTGCCGGCATCGCGCTCGCGATCATCACCGTCGTCAACAACCTCGGCAGCACGCTGAACACCAAGTTCGGCTCGATCTCGTCCAGCCTCAAGTAAGGCCGAACGACCTGGGAATTCTGAGAGCCTCGTCTTCGACGGGGCTCTTTTCTTTTGGGGCGGAGATTTTGCGAGAGCTCGGCCTCAGCGATCAGGTCTCGTAGGGTGGGCAAAGCGCAGCCTGCCCACCATTACATGCGCGCCGCATGAGCACGCTGCATTCACAACGTCATTGCGAGCGCAGCGAAGCAATCCAGACTGCCGCGGCGGAAAGACTCTGGATTGCTTCGCTGCGCTCGCAATGACGCGGAGGCGTCAGATACTCGCAAGCTCTATCGCGGTTGCGGAGAGATGGTGGGCACGGCGCTATGTGCCTTTGCCCACCCTACGGCAGTTGCCCCGCTATTCCGCGAGGCTGGGCTGCCAGACCGGCGGCAGCGCGGCTGCGGCGGGCGCGGGCGCCGTGCGGGCGAGCCGTTCAACCCAGAACTTCGTCACCCAGATCGAGGCTGCGGCGAGCGCGATGCCGCCGGCGACGTCGATGAGGTAATGCGCGCCGATCGCCGGCGTCGCCGCGATCATCAACAGATTGAGCGCCGCCGCGATGCCGCCGATGCCGCGCACCGGCCACAGCGCCCACATGTAGAGCACGGCGGATGCGGCGTGAAAGCTTGGAAACGAGACGATGCCGGAGAGGAAGAACAGCCGCAGCTCGTGCAGGCTGCCGTCGCGCAGCGCGAGGATGTCGCGCAACTGACCGGCATAGACTGCGGTGTTGATCTCGGGGAAATGCGCGGCCGGCAATTGCAGCCCGTAATAGGTCCCGATCGCCGGCACCATTGCGGAGATGGCGATGGTGACCGCGAGCGCGAGGCTCATCGCGAGCATGAACACCTGCAGCCGCACATAACGTGCCGTCAGCGTCAGCACGACGGGCACGCCGAGCAGCGGCCATTTGATCAGTCCGTAGCCGCGGGCCAGGACGTCCGCCAGCCAGGGATGGTCGTTGACGAAGCGCGCGATCGGTTCGGGATCGAGGCCGAGCGCGCGGTCGATCGCCAGCAGCGCCTCGTCCTGGAGCGGCCAGTTCATCTTGCCCGCGACGTAGCTCAAAGGTCCGACGATGGCGCAGGTGAGAATGACCTGTCCGATCGTGCCGAGCGAGAACACCAGTTTCGGATCGGCAAGCTCGCCCTTGGTCAACTGGTGGCCACAGGCGATGCCGACCAGGATGGCCGCGATCGCCAGCGTGATGCTGTAGGCGACGGGCTCGAGGCTCAGACCGGTCGCGGGGAGGCCGATCGCCAGCAGGCCGCCCATGGCAACGATGGGAAGCCAGTTCAGGTTGAAGAGCCGCCAGGCGGTTCGGGCGTCCGAATCGAGCATGCTGCACCGAGCTGGGATCGCAGTCGGCGGTAAGGTCGCGGACCTGCTTTAAGATGACGGTAACAATCGTGGTTAGCCGTCTATCAACCCGCTCTCGCACTTTGCGCATTTGTCGCCTGCGGCTTTGGCGTGACGCTTTACGCAAATGCATCTTGTCTTCCTTCCTGAATAGTTGTTCAGTCCTTGCGGGGCGATTTGCAAGCGAATTGCGTGACGAAGCGTTCGGCCGCAGGGCGTGCGGACGGCGTGTGTGGGACAGGAAGCGCGCCATGGTTTATCGGCGGACGCATCAAGTGGTTAAGCGCCTTGCGGCCCGGCGCAGTGCGATACTGGCGGCGGCACGGGAGGCGGCGGCGGAAGGCGGGATGGCGGCGGTGCAGATCGCGCCGGTCGCGGTCCGGGCCAATGTCGCGGCCGGCACCGTCTATCGCTACTTCCCCTCCAAGGCCGAGCTGATCTCCGAATTGATCGCCGAGGTCTCCCGCGACGAGCTCGCGGCGATCCGCCGGGCGGCCGACGCCGCGCCGGGCCCGTCCTCGGCACTCGCGGCCGCGGTCACCACGGTGGCGGTCCATACCCTGTCGCAGCGGCGGCTGGCCTGGGGCATCCTGGCCGAGCCTGTCGATGTCGATGTCAGCGCCTCCCGGCTTGCCAGCCGGCGTGAGATCGCTGGCGAGATCGCGGCGAGGATCGATGCGGCTGTGCGTGCCGGTCATCTGCCGGCGCAGGATACCGCCCTTGCCGCCACCGCGCTGCTGGGGGCGCTGCATGAGGCTCTGGTCGGGCCGCTCGCGCCCGACAATCTCGAAGATCCCGTCAAGATGCGCGATGCGGTGCAGACCGTGACCCTGCTGGCGCTGCGCGCCGTCGGCGTCATGGACGCCCGCGCCCGTGGCCTCGTGGTCCAGCAGACGCTGCTGCCGACGACGAAGGCGCTGGTTGGGGCGTAAAATCGCGCTGCGACAGAGATGGCGCGCCGATCGCGCTCAGGTCATTGCCTGAGCGTGCCTTTTCGTGAAGCCCCAGCATGTCAGCCGGACCGGCCGGCTACTGTGCATGGGGTTGTTTTCCGACTTTTTTGTTTTGACCGCGCTGGCGGGCCTAAATGTTCGCGTCGCCCTCGGGGCCGACCGAGGCGATGCGCACCATGTTGGTGGTGCCGGGGATGCCCAGCGGCACGCCGGCGACGATGATCACGCGCTGGCCGGCGCGGACGAAACCGTCCCGGAACGCGATCTGGCCGGCGCGGCTGACCATATCGTCCTGGTCGCGCGCGTCCTCCGCCACCACGCAATGCACACCCCAGACGACGGCGAGCCGGCGGCCGGCGGCAATGTTCGGCGTGATCGCCACGACCGGCGGCTTCGGCCGCTCGCGCGCCACCCGCACCGCGGTCGAGCCCGAACTGGTCCAGCAGATCAGGGCCGGCAGGTCCAGCGTCTCGGCGATCTGCCGCGCGGCGTCGGCGATGGCATCGCCTGCGGTCGATTCCGGCGTCGGGCGCTGGGCGGTGATCACCGAGCGATAGGTCGGGTCGCGCTCGACCTCCTCGCCGATGCGGTTCATGGTCGAGACCGCCTCGACCGGGAATTTGCCGGCGGCCGATTCCGCCGACAGCATGATGGCGTCGGCGCCCTCATAGACGGCGGTGGCGACGTCGGAGACTTCGGCGCGGGTCGGCACTGGCGACTGGATCATTGATTCCAGCATCTGGGTCGCGATCACCACCGGCTTGCCGGCGCGGCGCGCCATCCGCGTCATCTGCTTCTGCAGGCTCGGCACGCGCTCCAGCGGCAGCTCGACGCCGAGGTCGCCGCGCGCCACCATCAGCGCATCGGAGGCCTCGATGATGTCGGCGAGGCGGTCGATCGCCTGCGGCTTCTCGATCTTGGCCATCACGGCGGCGCGGCCGCGGATCATCTTCTTGGCCTCGATCACGTCGTCGGCGCGCTGCACGAAGGACAGCGCGATCCAGTCGACGCCGGTGACCAGGGCAGCCTCGAGGTCGGCGCGGTCCTTGGGCGTCATCGCCGAGACCGGCAGGTCGGTGTCGGGCAGGCTGACGCCCTTGCGGTCGCTCATCTTGCCGCCGACCACGACGCGCGTCACCGCGTGCTCCTTCGAGGTCTCCTCCGCGATCAGCCGCACCTTGCCGTCGTCGAGCAGCAGCGCGTGGCCGGGCCTGAGCGCGGCCAGGATCTCCGGATGCGGAAGATGGACGCGCGTGGCATCGCCCGGCGCCTTGTCGGAATCGAGGGTAAAGGTCTGGCCGTTCTGGAGCTGGACCGCGCCTTCGGCGAAGGCGCCGAGCCGGAGCTTGGGGCCTTGAAGATCGACCAGGATGCCGATCGGGCGGCCGTAGCTGCTCTCGACATTGCGGATCGTCGCCACCAGCTCCCGCATCTTGTCATGCGGGGTGTGGCTCATGTTGATGCGGAACAGGTCGGCGCCGGCCTCGAACAGGCGGCGGATCATTGCGAGATCTGAAGAGGCAGGTCCCAGGGTCGCAAGAATCTTGATACGGCGAAGACGCCTCATGGCTTATTTCCGGAAGGGGGTGGCAGGCCGGGCGAGCCCGGGGGCGTAGCACCGGGCGGGACATTGGGCAAACCCGGAACGCCGCCCGGGCCAACCGGTCCGGGCAGGCCAGGCACGCGCTGCTGCGCCGGCTGTTCGTTGGCATCGGTGAGCTGCACCGTCCAGGCGCGCTGCTCGCCGGTATCGACTTCGAAATAGCCGGTGCGGTCATAGCCGCGTGCCAGGCAATCCTCGGTGCCGCGGATGGTGAATTCCTTGTCGCGCGAGCACATGAAGGCCTGGCCCGACCATTCGCCGCCGCGGTCATAGTCGATGGCGTAGATGTAGTAATAGCGGGCGACCAGCGTGCCCCGCAGCAGCGTCTCGCAGGAGCGGGACGAGATGTTCCACCAGCCCTCCGTGGTCCAGCCTTCGGCGTCCTTGTAGCCGAGCGCGATGCCGACCCGGCTCGAGGTGTTGTTGCAGAGGCGGAAATCGGCGGACGCCGGGCTGGCCCAGAGGCACAGCAGGGCGACCGCCAGCACCGGGACCAACCGGGCGAGCAGGCGAAGCGGGAAGCGGGGAGATTCGGCAATCATTGTTGCGGAAGGTATACCAGATCATTGACGATTTGGCGTAGGGCCGGGGAACTGCCCCAGGCCGCGCTTTGGCCCGTTTGCACCGCGATGTGGCAAAATCTGTGACAGGACCCCACCTGATCCCGTAAGGGTGACGATGTCTAAGGGCGAGCCGAGGGATCCAGCTATGGCAATCGACGACAAAACCAGAACGGAGCTCGAGGCGGCCGCTTTCCGGCGCCTGGTCGATCATTTGCGGAGCCGGACGGACGTCCAGAACATCGACCTGATGAATCTGGCCGGCTTCTGCCGCAACTGCCTGTCCAACTGGCTGAAGGACGCCGCAGACGCGCAAGGGGTCGCCCTGAGCAAGGACGAGAGCCGGGAGGCCGTCTACGGCATGCCCTACGAGACCTGGAAGGCGAAGCACCAGGGCACGGCCACGCCCGAGCAGCTCGAGGCGATGAAGAAGGCCCATCCGCACGGTCACTGAGAGGCCCCGGTCCGCATCGCCTGAGTCGCACCACACAACAGCTTTCTTCGAGCCGCCGCAGGAAGGTGTGGGCGCGCTGTGGACGAGCGCGATGCTTGCTTGAACGCAGGGGGGACGAACCCTAAGGGTTTTGCCAGCACGCGCGGTGGATGCCGGCGTCACCTCGTTTTGCCAGTTCCATTGGGAGTACCAAGATGGCCACCTCCGCCGCCGTCCGCGACGACGAACCCGCGACGAAATTTGCCAAGGACCAGCTCAAATCCATCATCGAGCGCATCGAGCGGCTGGAGGAAGAGAAGAAGGCGATCTCCGACGACATCCGCGACGTCTATGCCGAGAGCAAGGGCAACGGCTATGACGTCAAGGCGCTGCGCACCATCGTGCGCCTGCGCAAGCAGGACCCCAACGAGCGCGCCGAGGCCGAGACCATCCTCGAGACCTACATGCAGGCGCTGGGGATGCTCTGAAGGCGACGGGACCGCGCCTCACCCGTAAGAGTGCCTCGCCGGGCCGCAATTTGCGGAGGCCCGCGCTTGGGCAAAATCCGCGGGTCTGCTAGAGTGCTCGGTGAAGGGACCGAGCTATGGATGTGCCTGGACCAGAGCGCAGGCTCGCCGCGGTCCTCGCGGCTGACATGGTCGGCTTTAGTCGGCTCATGGAGGTCGACGAGGGTGGCACGCTCGCGCGCCTCAAGACCCACCGGATCGAGCTCATCGATCCGGCGATTGCCAAAAATCACGGCCGCATCATCAAGACGACGGGCGACGGCCTGCTCGTCGAATTCCATAGCGTCGTCGACGCCGTGTTGTGCGCTGCTGAAATTCAGAGCCGGATGGGGCGTCGCAACGCCGATGTCCCGCCGCCGCGATGGATACAATTCCGCATCGGTATCAATCTGGGCGACGTGATCGTCGATCAGAACGACATTTTCGGCGACGGTGTCAACGTCGCGGCACGGTTGGAGGCACTGGCCGAGCCTGGAGGCATTTGCATCTCCAGCGCAGTGCGTGACCAGCTGGGCCAGCGCCTCGATGGTGTCGCATTCGAGGACATCGGCGAGCAGAACGTCAAGAACATCGCGCGCGCCATCCGCGTCTACCGGATTCGATTGGAGGATGGGTCGGCAAGCGCGCCAGCCGGCACGACGGCCGCTGCAAAGGTGACCGGCAAGTCGAAGAAACCGTCAATCGCCGTGCTGCCCTTCGCCAACATGAGCGGCGATCCGGAGCAGGAGTTCTTTGCAGACGGTTTGACCGAGGACATCATCACCGAGCTTTCACGCTTCCACGACCTGCTGGTGATCTCGCGCAACTCGACCTTCGTGTACAAGGGAAAGTCGGTTAAGGTACAGGACGTCGGCCGCGAATTCGGTGTCGACTACGTCATCGAGGGAAGCGTGCGAAAGGCCGGGGATCGCGTCCGCGTCACCGTGCAGCTGATCGATGCGGAGACGGATCGGCATATCTGGGCCGAGCGCTATGACGGCGAGCTCAAGGACATCTTCGCCATCCAGGACGAGATGACCCGGGCGATCGCCGCCACGTTGCCCGGCCGTGTCGAGGCGGCGACGCACGATCGCGCGAACCGCAAGCCGACGGACAACATGGCGGCCTATGAATGCGTGCTGGCCGCGAAGGTCTTGCACCATCGCTCCAATCGCGAAGACAATGCGCGGGCGCAGCTTCTGCTCGACCGGGCGCTCGAGCTCGACGCGAACTATGCTCACGCGCATGCGTGGAAGGCGTGCGTCCTGGGCCAGACCTGGGTCTATAGCTGGTGCGCGGATCGCGACGCTACCTTTGAGCAGGTGGCTTCAGAGCTGGAAACCGCGCTGGGCCTCGATGACAATGACAGCGACGTCCATCGCATCCTCGCGGCACTCAATCTGAACCGCGACGATCATGATAAGGCCACTTACCATCAGGAACGCGCGCTCGCGCTCAACCCGAATTATGACCTCGTGGTGGTGCAGCAGGGCGAACTGCTGACCTGGCTGGGGAGGCCGGAGGAGGGCATCGACTGGATCAAGAAGGCGATGCGGCTCAACCCGTATCATCCGGAACGCTTCTGGAGCCATCTCGGGCGTGCCTATTACTGTGCCGAGAAATACGCCGAAGCCGCCGAAGCGTTCTCGCGGATCTCACGCCCCGATCACACCCATCATGCGTTCCTCGCCGGGATATTCGCGCAGATGGGCAATGCAGTGGCTGCCGGCGCGCACGCGGCCGAAGTTCTCAAGCGTGAGCCGGCATTTTCCGTCGCCAATCATCTTGCGACCCAGCATTACAAGCGGGAGGTCGATCGTCAGCGCTATGAGGCTGGCCTTCTCCGGGCGGGCCTGCCGACTTGATCTGGCGCACGGCGGAGACCGATTGCCGATCCATCGAGAGTGAGACTGTGACCGAGCCGATATTGCCGCGCGAGGTGAGCCGGGCCTTCGACGCCTTTCCGGCGCCGATGCGCAAGCGGCTCCTTCAGGTGCGCGATCTGATCTTTGCGACCGCCGCAGAGCATGAGGAGGTCGGCCGGCTCAGCGAAACCCTGAAATGGGGCGAGCCCGCCTATCTGACCGAAGAGACGGGCAGCGGCTCAACGATCAGGCTCGGCCGCCTGAAGGATTCCGATCACGCCGCCGTTCTGTTCAACTGCAAGACGACGCTGGTCGACACCTTTCGCGAGCGCTTTCCAGATCAGTTCGAGTATCGGCAGACGAGGGCTTTGCTGTTGCCGGTGGCGGGCAAATTGCCAAAGCGGGAGCTCGCCGTCTGCTTGTCGCTGGCGCTGACCTATCATCTGGATCGGCGGGGCGGGAAAGCGAAAATAGAAGCTGTGAACCTGTAGCCCGGATGAGCGAAGCGATATCCGGGATGTCGCAGCGCGCGCCGCTTTCCCGGATGTCGCTGCGCTCATCCGGGCTACGAGGCTAAGGTCGTGGATAGAGCGAGGGCTAACAGCCTCAGCGCAGCGCGGCCGTGCGCATGACGAACGACGTCGTCTCGAGCTTCGCGGTCGCGCTGCCCGAGAAGCTGTCGCAGGACAGGCCCGGCATGGGGTCCTCGGTGAAGCCCATCGCGATCACCGTCTGCGGCTTGACGAAATAGCCGCGCAGCGCCGCCGTATCGAGCTCGCCCATCAGCGTGACCGACATCGCGCGGCTGGCGCTCGGCGACAGCATCACGATCTTGAGCCAGATGCTCTCGTTCTTGGCCGCGGACAGGCGGGTCGCGGTCGCGACCATGCCGTCGACGCTCTTGCCGACCACACTGTTGATCTCGGTGGCGGGTGCCGCGCCGCGCGTGCCCGGACGGGCGGAGCGCGGGATCGGCGCGGAGGCGGCGACAACGTTGCTGCGGTCGACCGGGGAGGCGGCCGGCGCGTAAGCCAGCGCCTGAAGAGTTGCGCTAGACACGCTTGCGGTTGGCTGCGGATCGCTCGCTGAGGCAAGCGCCTGGCGGGCCTTCAGCGCCGCGACCTGGGCGGGCGTGGCCTGCTGCGGCGTGGCGGGGGCATCCCAGAAGCCGCGGGCATTGATGATGTCGGCCGGGGTCTCCGGCTTGGCCTCGGCAGGTTTGGCGGCGGGCTTGTCAGCCACGGGCGCGGGCTTCGGCTTGGGCGGCGCAACGAGCTGCGCATCGGCCGAGGCGAGCTGGAGGGTGGCGGCGACCTGCGGCTTGGCGCGCGGGGTCGGGACCGGGTCGGCCGGCTTGGCTGCGGCGGCGACCACCGTCGGCCCGGACGACTTCGCGGCCGGGGCCGGCGCGCCCTCGTCATCCTCGTCGCTGCTGCTGGCGGCGGGCGGCGCCGACTTGCTCTTGAACAGAGCGGCGAAGAAGTTCGGCTTGCTGGCGCCGTCATCGCCGCTGCCGCGACGCTCGATCTCGGCCCTGGCGAGCTCATAACCCTTCAGCGGCGTGCCGTCGGTCGGCAGATGCACCGTCTTCCCGTCCGGGAAGACGCGGGCGAGCTGGTCATGCGTCATGCGCGGCCAGTGCCGGATGCTGCCGGTGTCCAGATGCACGAAGGGCGAGCCCGAGGTCGGATAGAAACCGACGCCGCCGCGCTGCAGGCGCAGGCCGGCGAAGCGGATCTGCTCCAGCGGCACGCCCGGGATGTAGAAGTCCATCGCATGGCCCAGCATGTGCTGGCTGAAGCGCGCCACGCCCGAGGAGCGGCGGCGGAGCATGGCGTTGGTGGCGGGGGAGCGGTAGGAGGAGATGATCTGGATCGGCTGCTTGCCGTCGACGTCGCGGTAGACTTCCCAGAGGATGTCGAAGAGGTGACGGTCCATGACCGTCTCGTCCTGGGTGCGCCAGTCGCGCAGGAAATGGTTGAGCTGCTTCAGCGCGGCTTCGTCATAGCGCCCGTCGCGCTTGAAGGTGACCGTGAGGTCTTCGCCGGAATGGGTGTGGTGGAAGGAGAGGGTCTTGGTCTCGTTCAGCGCGGCGGCGTTATGGACCGAGCCGGCGGCAGCCAGCAGCAATACGGAAGCGAGGCCGATCCGAGATCCGACCTTCACTCCCGCATGGGACAACGACAGCACAGCAAGTTGGCGTGCAAGACCAGTCAGCACGAATGAGCCCACCCAGTCGACGAGCGTTCAAATGGACTCTCCCGCCAACCCCGTTAGCGCGCGAAAGAGGATGAACGCTTTCTTAAAGCAAGAAGGTTAATTCGAGGTTGACCTTCCCGCCCCCAAACCAAGTCAGGCTACAATCCTAAACGGTTGACTGTGGCAAAAAAACGCCCGCTGCCTGAGGGCAGGTCGGAGAATGGTTAACGTTAAGCGCCCCCATCTGGGGATGAGGGCGCTGATTTCATTGCAGAATTTCAGGAAATGAGGCGCCGGGCGGGCCTCAGCGGGTGAACACCCGCTGCGGCCGGCGGCCGACCGGAGCCGGCGGCGGGGTCGGGGCTCCGAACAGCCGCTCGAAGAAGTTCGGACCGGACGAGCCGAAGCCGCCGCCATTGTTGGCCACCGCAACGCCCGAGGGCAGGGTGGTCGCCGGGCGCGAATAGCTCGGCTGCGAGTGCGCGACGACGTTCTCGAGATCCTTGCCGCGGCCGTTCTTCAGGATGTTGATCATGGTCGCGTCGCGGCCATAGACGTCCTTGCGGATTTGCAGCTTGCCGGCGTCGTCCACGAACGCGGTCTGATAGGTGATGTTGACCGGGATCGGGGTGGGGAATTTCAGGTCGATCTCGCTCTTGCCGTACATGCTGCGCACGCGCTCGGGCGTGTACTTGTCGTTCGGCATCGCGATGTTGAGCAGCACGGAGGCGTACTGATCCGGGTTCTGGACGCGCATGCAGCCATGGCTGAAGGCGCGGTCTTCCCGGGCGAACAGGTTCTTGTCCGGCGTGTCGTGCTGATAGACCAGGAACTTGTTCGGGAAGTTGAAGCGGATGCGGCCGAGCGCGTTGGCTTCACCGGGCGGCTGCGAGATGTGCACCGAGCCGTCGCGGTTCTGCTCGAGCTTGAGGCCCATGCGCTGGAGCACGGTCGGGTCCTGCTGAAGCGCCGGCAGATACTCGTTGTAGACGATCGACGGCGGCACGTTCCAGGTCGGGTTGACCGTGATGTACTTCATCGTCTCGGTCAGCAACGGGGTGGCGTGCTGGCCGGGCTTGCCGGTGACGACGCGGGTGGTCCAGACCTGCTGGCCGCGCTGCATCACCTTCAGCGTGTAGTCGGGAATGTTGAGGATGACATAGGCATCGCCCAGCGCGGGCACGCCGAGGTCGCGCGGCAGCCAACGCCAGCGCTCCATGTTCACCAGCACGGTGTCGATCTGCTTGTCGCGCTTGGGGGTGTTGAGCGCCTTGACGGTCTTGTCGTCGAGGATGCCGGTCGGCTTCATCTCGGCGCCGCTCTGGAATTTGCGCACGGCTTCGGCGACCGCAGCGTCATAGCGGCTGTCGCTGGCGTTCTCGGCGATGCCGAGCTTGGCGCGCAGCTGCGGGACGCGCGGATCGTCCACGACGATCTCCGCCTGCTTCTTGCCGGCCGGGGTGTACTTCAGCGCAGGACCGTCGGCGATCTCGATCACCGGGCCGCTGCCCTGGCCGCGGAGCTCCGCGAGCTTGGCCTTCAGCTCCTTGTAGAGCTTGTGCGGCGGGTTGTAGCTGTCGAGCGCGGCGGACGCGTCAGTCGCGGTCGTGACCTTGGTGAGCACCTCGCTCGGATCGACCGGATGCTCGGGATAGAGGATGTCGCCGCTGACCTGCGACCAGTGCATGCGGCCGCTCTGGGCCTGGCGCGCATAGTCGAACATGCTGGCGGTGAGCTTCAGCTCGGCGTCGGCGAGCGCATCGGGCGTCGTGGCGGCGGCGAAATCCGGCGCCGGATAGTCGGCGGGATTGAGACCGTCGGAGGCCGCATCTTTGAGCCGCGCGATCACGCCCTTGGCAGCGGCAGTCAGGCTGCCGCCTTGTGTCCACACCGGCGCGAAGTCGCGGGCGCCATAAAACTTCTCGATCGCCGCGCGCTCGTTCTTGCGGTCGAAATGGCGCGAGGTCTTGGCGCCGATGATGTCCTTGAGCTTGTCGGCGACCGGCTGGTCGGCGGCGGGAACGTTGCTGGCAGCCTTGACCGGCTCGGCGGCCGGAGCCGCCGCAGTGGCAGGCGCTGCGGGAGCCGGCGGTGCTGTCGCAGTGTCAGCCTTGGCAGGCTCGGTTTTGGCAGGCTCAGATTTGGCCGTCTCGCTCTTCGGCGCCTCAGGTGCGGGCGTGGCGGCGACGTCGGACGGCTTGGTCTCGACCTTGTCGGGCGCGGGCGCGGCGTCCGCCTTGACGGGCTCTTTGGCAGTTTCCTTGGCAGGATCCTGCACCGTGGCGGTGGTGTCGAGCTTGATGTCGGAAGCGGTCGGGGGCGGAACGTTGGCGGGCTCGGGGCGCGGGATCGCGGCTTCGATCGCGAGTTCGGCAGCGCTGCTGCGCGCCTGATCCTGCGCCAGCGCCGAGCCGGCCGACACCGTGAGGAAGGTTGCCGCGACCGTCATCAAGACACGGTCAAAGCCTGCACGGTGGTTCAAACAGTCACGCATTGTGTCACACCCCTCGGGTGAACTGTTCCTCGTGGAACAGCTTCGTTATCGCCTAATTGAGTTTCGGCTAATCGCGCCGGCCTCTCGAAAGTCGCACGCCTGCACGCAACGATTCCCTACGCCAGACGATATACAGGCCCCGATTTTGCAGCCAGCGCTACCCGGGACAACTCACGACAAACTGACTTCAAGGGAGCCTCTTGGCAACGGATTGTGCGCTGGCCGCACGCGCTTTTCCCTCTGTCTGTCACTTCCAAGTCACGGTTCAAGCCGCCGTCGAATTTTGCCGTAATTCAACGGCTTGCGGTCGCTTCCCGGCCTCGCGCGAACGTGCGTTCGCATAAGGCTCAGTGCGTCTCCTCACCGCTTTTCCCGCCATGGCCGGGAACCCCGGCTTCGTCGAGTTTCCGGTAGAGGGTGGACCGGCCGATTTTGAGGCGGCGGGCGACTTCCGACATCTGTCCGCGATAGTGCGAGATGGCGAAACGGATGATCTCGTTCTCCATGTCCTCGAGCGGGCGGACGTCGCCGGTCGGCGTCAGCATCGACAGGTTTCCCGCCAGGGGAAGCGGCGCGATTGGTATGTCGCTACCCGACACCACCGAAGGCGCGGCGATCGGCTCCAGTATCAGCGGAGCGGTCGGGATGTCCGTTGCGCCATGCGGCTGGGCGGTGAGCAGGGGGAAGTCCGCGAGGCCAAGCTGGTCGCCGTCGCTCATCACCACGGCGCGGTAGACTGCGTTCTCGAGCTGGCGGATGTTGCCGGGCCAGTCGAGCTGGGCGAGATGCGCCACGGCCTCGCCGCTGATGCCGGTGATGGGGCGGCTCTCCTCGGCGGCAAAGCGCGCGAGGAAATGCCGCAGCAGATGCGGGACGTCCTCGCGCCGGGCGCGGAGCGAGGGGATCGTCAGCGGCAGCACGTGCAGGCGATAGAACAGGTCTTCGCGGAAGTGGCCCTGCTTCACCCGCTCCAGCAGCTTGCGGTTGGTCGCCGAGACGATGCGGACGTCGACCTTGACGGGCTTGCGGCCGCCGACCGCCTCGACCGCGCCTTCCTGGAGTGCGCGCAGCAGCTTGACCTGAGCGGTCAGCGGCAGCTCGCTGACCTCGTCCAGGAACAGCGTGCCGCCATGGGCCTCGACGAACTTGCCGGTGTGGCGTTCGGTGGCGCCGGTGAAGGCGCCCTTCTCGTGGCCGAACAGGATGGACTCGACGAGATTGTCGGGGATTGCGCCGCAATTGACCGCGACGAAGGGCTTCGCCTTGCGCTCGCCGCTGCCATGGATGGCGCGCGCGAACATCTCCTTGCCGACGCCGGACTCGCCTTCGATCAGCACGGGGATCGAGGAATTCGCCGCCTTCTGCGCCGCGCGCATGACCGGTGCCATCGCCTCGGCGCGGGTGATGATGTCGGAGAAGGTCAGCCGTCCTTCGCGGCTGTGACGGATGCGCTGCAATTCGCCTTTGAGCGCGGAGGTGTTGAGCGCGTTGCGCAAGCTGACTTGAAGCCGCTCCATGCCGACCGGCTTGACCACGAAATCGGCGGCGCCTGCGCGCATCGCCGAGATCACATTGTCGATGCCGCCATGGGCGGTCTGTACGATGACGGGTACGGAGAGGCCCGCTTCGCGGATCTTCGCCAGCACGCCCATGCCGTCGAGGCCGGGCATCACGAGATCGAGGATGACGCCGTCGATGGCGGGTGCGTCGGGGGCGGTGAGGGCGGCGATTGCGGCATCGCCAGACTCCACGACAATCGTTTCATAGCCGCATTTCTGCACCATGTTCTCGACCAGCCGGCGGGCTACAGCGTCGTCGTCGGCGATCAAAATACAGGCAGCCATGGTGTTCCCCGCACGCTACTACTATCTGTCTCGAATCGGGTCACTCTGGCCGAAGCCGATTAACGCACTCTTAAACCTTGATGCCCCAGCCCGTCGTCGCGATTGTTGAACACAGGTTTCCCACACAATGAATTCGCGCTCCAAGTCTGCCTTGAACAAGAAGTCTGCCTTGAACAAGCCCGCTCTCAAAAAGCCAGCCCTTCGCAAGTCAGCTACCAAGACATCCGTCGCCAAGAAATCGGCCGCCAAGGCAAAACCCTCCAAAGCTGCGAGCAAGACCGGCAAGCTTCCGGAGTGGAACCTCGCCGATCTCTATTCCGGGATCGATGCGCCGGAAGTGGCGCGCGACCTCGAAAAGATGGATGCCGATTGCGTCGCGTTCGAGACCGACTACAAGGGCAAGCTCGCGACAGGGACAGCAAACGAAGATGGCGGAAAATGGCTCGCCGAAGCCGTGCGGCGCTATGAGGCGATCGACGATCTCGCCGGCCGCCTCGGCTCCTATGCCGGTCTCGTCCATGCCGGCGACAGCGTTGATCCCAAGATTTCAAAGTTTTACGGCGATGTGTCCGAACGCCTGACGGCGGCGTCGACGCATCTTCTGTTCTTCGCGCTCGAGCTCAACCGCATCGATGACGATATTTTGACCCGCGCGATGCAGGCCCCGGAGCTCGCGTATTACCGTCCGTGGATCGAGGATCTGCGCAAGGAGAAGCCGTACCAGCTCGATGACAAGCTCGAACAGCTCTTCCTGGAGAAGGCGCAGACCGGCTATTCCGCCTTCAACCGCCTGTTCGACCAGACCATTTCCAGCCTGCGTTTCAAGGTCGGTGCGAAAGAACTGGCAATCGAGCCGACGCTCAATTTCCTGCAGGACCGCGACGGCGCCAAGCGCAAGGCAGCGGCCGAAGCGCTGGCAAAAACCTTCAAGGCCAATGAGCGCACCTTCGCGCTGATCACCAACACGCTCGCCAAGGACAAGGACATCTCCGACCGCTGGCGCGGTTTCAAGGACGTCGCGGATTCCCGCCATCTGAACAACCGCGTCGAGCGCGAAGTGGTGGATGCGCTAGTCGCCTCGGTCCGTGCCGCCTATCCAAAGCTGTCGCATCGCTATTACGCGCTGAAAGCGAAGTGGTTCGGTAAGAAGCGGCTGGCCTATTGGGATCGCAATGCGCCGCTGCCTTTTGCGGCGACCGACGTCATCGGCTGGCCCGATGCGCGCAACATGGTGTTGACGGCATATCGCGGCTTCTCGCCCGAGATGGCCGACATCGCGGAGCGCTTCTTCACCGATCGCTGGATCGATGCGCCGGTGCGTCCGGGCAAGGTGCCGGGCGCGTTCTCGCATCCGACCACGCCGTCGGCGCACCCCTACGTGCTGATGAACTACCAGGGCAAGCCGCGCGACGTGATGACGCTCGCCCATGAGCTCGGCCACGGCGTGCACCAGGTCCTGGCGGCGAAGAACGGCGCGCTGATGGCGCCGACGCCGCTGACGCTGGCGGAGACCGCAAGCGTGTTCGGCGAGATGCTCACCTTCAAGCGGCTGCTGGCCCAGACCAAAAACGCAAAACAGCGTCAGGCGATGCTCGCCGGCAAGGTCGAGGACATGATCAACACCGTGGTGCGGCAGATCGCGTTCTATTCCTTCGAGCGCGCGGTCCACACCGAGCGCAAGAATGGCGAGCTCACCGCGACGCGGCTCGGCGAGATCTGGCTGTCGGTGCAGGGGGAGAGCCTGGGGCCCGCGATCGAGATCAAGGCGGGCTACGAGAACTACTGGATGTACATCCCGCACTTCATCCATTCGCCGTTCTACGTCTACGCCTACGCCTTCGGCGATTGCCTCGTGAATTCGCTCTATGCCGTCTACGAGCACGCGGCCGAGGGCTTTGCCGAGCGCTATCTCGATATGCTCGCCGCCGGTGGCACCAAGCACTATTCCGAGCTGCTGCGGCCGTTCGGGCTCGATGCCAAGGATCCCAAATTCTGGGATGGCGGGCTCTCGGTCATCGCCGGGATGATCGACGAGCTGGAGGCGATGGGCTGAGAGGCGCGGGGTGCCTGAATTCAGGGCAGGATCGGCGCGCGGTATCTGCTGAACCCCGGTTTAGCAAAGCCAATTCCGCGCGCCGGATCCGCGATAATCGGGATTCCAAATGAGCCTATTTGCTGGGAAACCGGCCCTTCGTGCCGTTGCCCTGCCCGAAGCTTTGCGGTATCCCAGCCTAAGAATTGGACTTTCGACTGGGGACAATCCATGGCTGACCATAGCGAAGTGGCGTACACCACCGCCGACGGCAACGACTACGTTGCCCACGAGCAGACCTACGAGGGCTTCATCAAGCTCGTGAAGTACGGCACGGCCTCGGTCGCGCTCATCGTCATTCTGATGGCGATCTTCCTCACCTAAATCGACTTTTGGTGGCTGCCTCCATCTGCGGCGGCAGCTGCCCACAAATTTTGCAAACAAGCCGGTTTTAAAGCCGGTATGCAACGTTGCGGGAGTAACGCTACTTTTTTGTGCGTGCGCTGTCCCGCGCCGCCGGAGGACCTATGAAGATCGCCGTTGCCAAGGAAATTGATCCGTCAGAGCCGCGCGTTGCCGCTTCGCCTGATACGGTGAAGAAATTCAAGGCGTTGGGCGCCGAGATCGCCGTCGAGCCGGGCGCCGGCATCAAGTCGGGCCTGCCGGATTCCGAATTCACCGCCGTGGGTGCCACGGTCAGCGCCGATGCGCTGAAGGACGCCGACATCATCATCAAGGTGAAGCGCCCCGAGGCCTCAGAGCTTTCGCAGTACAAGCGCGGCGCGCTGGTCATCGCCATCATGGACCCCTATGGCAACGAGGCCGCGCTGAAGACGATGGCCGACGCCGGCGTCGCCGCTTTCGCGATGGAACTGATGCCGCGCATCACCCGCGCGCAGGTGATGGACGTGCTGTCCTCGCAGGCCAACCTCGCCGGCTACCGCGCCGTAATCGAGGGCGCCGAGGCCTTCGGCCGCGCCTTTCCGATGATGATGACTGCGGCCGGCACCGTGCCCGCCGCAAAAGTGTTCGTGATGGGCGTCGGCGTCGCCGGCCTCCAGGCGATCGCGACCGCGCGCCGCCTCGGCGCCGTCGTGACCGCGACCGACGTTCGGCCCGCGACGAAGGAGCAGGTGGAATCGCTCGGTGCGAAATTCCTCGCCGTCGAGGACGAGGAGTTCAAGAACGCGCAGACCGCTGGCGGCTACGCCAAGGAAATGTCCAAGGAGTACCAGGCCAAGCAGGCCGCGCTCACCGCCGAGCACATCAAGAAGCAGGACATCGTGATCACCACGGCGCTGATTCCGGGCCGGCCGGCGCCGAAGCTCGTCAGTGCCGAGATGGTCAGGTCGATGAAGCCGGGTTCGGTGCTGGTCGATCTCGCCGTCGAGCGCGGCGGCAATGTCGAGGGCGCCAAGGCCGGTGAGGTCGTCGACCTCGATGGCATCAAGATCGTCGGCTACACCAACGTCGCCGGCCGCGTCGCGGCCTCGGCCTCCAGCCTCTATGCGCGCAATCTGTTCTCCTTCATCGAGACCATGGTCGACAAGAAGGAGAAGAAGCTCGCCGTCAACTGGGACGACGAGCTGGTCAAGGCGACTGCACTGACCAAGGACGGCGCCGTCGTCCACCCGAATTTCCAGCCGAAGGTTTGAGGAGAGCCGTCATGGAGCATGCTGCACAGGTCGTCGACCCCTTCATCTTCCGGCTGTCGATCTTCGTTCTCGCCGTCTTCGTCGGCTATTTCGTGGTGTGGTCGGTGACCCCGGCGCTGCATACGCCGCTGATGAGCGTGACCAACGCGATCTCCTCGGTGATCGTGGTCGGTGCGCTGCTGGCCGGCGGCGTCGCCAATGTTTCGAGCGGCTCGGGCTGGGCGCGCGCCTTCGGCTTCGTTGCGCTGATCTTTGCCTGCATCAACATCTTCGGCGGCTTCCTTGTCACCCAGCGCATGCTGGCGATGTACAAGAAGAAGGCCAAGTAAGCGGCCACCTCGGGCTGATGGGATCAATGGGGACCTGAGATGAGCGCCAACCTCTCTGCATTTCTGTATCTCGTGGCGGGAGTGCTGTTCATCCTGTCGCTGCGCGGGCTGTCGAGCCCGGCTTCGTCGCGCCAGGGCAATCTGTTCGGCATGATCGGCATGGCGATCGCGGTCGCCACCACGCTGGCCAACCATCCGCCGGCGGACGGTCTCGCCTGGGTGCTGGTGATCGTCGGCATCGCGATCGGTGCTGCGATCGGCGCGGTGATCGCGCGGCGCGTGCCGATGACCTCGATGCCGGAGCTCGTCGCCGCCTTCCACTCGCTGGTCGGCATGGCCGCGGTGCTGGTCGCCGCCGGCGCGTTCTACGCGCCCGAGGCTTTCGACATCGGTACGCCGGGCAATATTCATCCGCAGAGCCTGGTGGAGATGTCGCTCGGCGTCGCCATCGGCGCGCTGACCTTCACCGGCTCGGTGATCGCGTTCCTCAAGCTGTCCGCGCGCATGAGCGGCGCACCGATCATCCTGCCGTTCCGCCACGGCATCAACATCGCGCTCGCATTGGCGCTGGTGTTCTTCATCGTCCGGCTCGTGCTCACCGGCGGCGCGTTCGACTTCTGGATGATCGTCATCCTGGCGCTGGCCCTCGGTGTGCTCATGATCATCCCGATCGGCGGCGCCGACATGCCGGTCGTGATCTCGATGCTGAACTCCTATTCGGGCTGGGCCGCGGCCGGCATCGGCTTCACGCTTGGCAACTCGGCGCTGATCATCACCGGCGCGCTGGTCGGCTCGTCGGGCGCGATCCTGTCCTACATCATGTGCCACGCGATGAACCGGTCCTTCATCTCGGTCATCCTCGGCGGCTTCGGCGGTGAAACCGCTGCGGCCGGCGGTGGCACCGGCGAGCAGAAGCCCGCCAAGCTCGGCTCGGCGGACGATGCCGCCTTCATCATGAAGAACGCCTCCAAGGTCATCATCGTGCCTGGCTACGGCATGGCGGTGGCGCAGGCCCAGCACGCGCTGCGCGAGATGGCCGACATCCTGAAGAAGGAAGGCGTCGAGGTGAAGTACGCCATCCACCCGGTCGCGGGCCGCATGCCCGGCCACATGAACGTGCTGCTCGCCGAAGCCAACGTGCCCTATGACGAGGTGTTCGAGCTCGAGGACATCAACTCGGAGTTCGCGCAGGCCGACATCGCCTTCGTGATCGGCGCCAACGACGTCACCAACCCGGCCGCCGAAGAGGACAAGACCTCGCCGATCTACGGCATGCCGGTGCTTCAGGTCTGGAAGGCCGGCACGGTGATGTTCATCAAGCGCTCGCTGGCGTCGGGCTATGCCGGCATCGACAATCCGCTGTTCTACCGGGACAACACCATGATGCTGCTCGGCGACGCCAAGAAGGTCACCGAGAACATCGTCAAGGCGATGTAATGCGGGAGGGACCGTGGCCATCAACAAGGAATGGCACCGGTCCCATCGCATGCCGCCCAAGGCAACGCGCGAGCAGCGCATCGCCTGGCACGCAGCCCACAAGGCGGCGTGCGGCTGCCGCGACGTTCCCGCCAGCATCCGGCCCGACGTCATGAAATTGCTGCGGAGCCAACGCAAGCCCTAGTCTGGATCGGGGGCCGGCCGCGCACATGATGACCATCGTCAAATGGACCCTCATCCTGCTCGTGACCGTCTATCTTGCCGGTCTCGTCATGCTGTATATCCGCCAGCGCGAGATGCTGTTTCCGATCCCGCCCGTCGGCCGCACCGCGCCCGATGCCGCAGGTCTGCCCGAGGCGGAAGAGCATGTCCTGACCACGTCCGATGGCGAAAAGGTCATCGTCTGGCACGTGCCGGCGAGGCCCGGCCGTCCCGTGATCCTGTTCTTTCCGGGCAATGGCGATTACCTCGCCGGCCGCATCGATCGCTTCAAGGCGATGACGGCTGACGGCACCGGTCTCGTCGCGCTGTCCTATCGCGGCTATGCCGGCTCGAGCGGCGCGCCGAGCGAAGAGGGGCTGCTGCGCGATGCCGCTTCCGCCTACGCCTTCACCACCGCCCGCTATGCCGCGGACCGAATCGTCGCATGGGGCTTCTCGCTGGGGACGGGCGTCGCGGTTGCAACCGCCTCCGAACATCCCGTCGGCAAATTGATCCTGGAGGCGCCGTACACCTCGACCGTCGACGTGGCCGCCGCGGCGTTCCGCTTTGTTCCGGTCCGCCTCCTGATGCGCGATCAGTTTCGCTCCGACCAGCGGATCGCGCGCGTCACGGTGCCGCTCTTGGTCATGCATGGCACCAATGACCTTGCCATTTCGATGGTGTTCGGGGAGCGTCTGTTCGCGCTCGCGCATGAACCGAAGCAGTTCGTTCGCTTTGCGGGCGGCGGACACGACAATCTCGATGCGTTCGGCGCGATCGAGACAGCGAGGCGCTTCATTGCTCCCTAGACGGTTTGCGACCTGGCGGGGCTGCGTGGTCATCGCCGCGCTTCTCGCGCTGGTGCCGCAGCCCGCATGGGCGGCGTCGGGGATCGACGGCGCGGCGATGCGCTGGCCCTATGCGCTGCCCTTTGCCGGCCTGTTGCTGTCGATCGCGCTCGGGCCGCTGCTGTTCGCAAAATTCTGGCACCATCACTACGGCAAGATCGCCGCGATCTGGTCGCTGCTGGCGCTCGGCTCGCTCGTGATCTTTGCTGGAAGCATGGCGACGCTGGCCGCGCTGGTCCACGCCATGCTTGCGGAATATCTCGGTTTCATCGTGCTGCTGTTCTCGCTCTATGTCGTGGCCGGCGGCATTCTCATCACGGGCGACATCAAGGGCACGCCGGCGGCGAATACCGGCATCCTCGCGCTCGGCACGCTGATGGCGAGCGTCGTCGGCACCACCGGGGCGGCGATGATCCTGATCCGTCCCTTGATCCGCGCCAACCGGCCGCGGCGCCACAATGCTCATGTCGTCATCTTCTTCATCATCCTGGTCGCCAATGTCGGCGGCGCGCTGACCCCGCTCGGCGATCCCCCGCTGTTCGTCGGCTTCCTGCACGGCGTCGACTTCTTCTGGACCACGCGGAACATCTGGTTGCAGACGGTGATCGTTGCCGGACTTCTGCTCGTGATCTTTGTCGCCGTCGACGTCTGGCGTTTCAGGAGCGAGCCGCAACTCAGCGACGCGGGGCCTGCCAAGGTGCGGATCCGCGGCCTCGTCAATCTGGTGCTGATCGCGGCGATCGTCGCCAGTCTATTGGTGTCGGCGATGTGGAAGTCCGGCATCGCCTTCGACCTTCTCGGAACGAAGCTGGAGCTGGAAGACCTCGCCCGCAACGCGGCGCTGCTGGCGATTGCGGCGCTGTCGGTGTGGCTGACGCCGGACGAGCACAGGCAGGCCAACGGCTTCACCTGGGAGCCGATCCGCGAGGTCGCAAAGCTGTTCGCGGGCATCTTCGTCGCCATCATTCCGGTCATTGCCATGCTCGATGCCGGCCATCACGGCGCCTTCGCCTGGCTGCTGTCGGCGGTCACGGCGCCGGACGGCACGCCGCGCGAGGTCGCCTATTTCTGGTGCACCGGGCTGATGTCGGCATTCCTCGACAATGCGCCGACCTATCTCTTGTTCTTCGAGCTGGCCGGCGGCGACCCGCAAGTGCTGATGCATGACCTGTCAGGCACGCTCGCCTCCATCTCCATGGGCGCGGTCTACATGGGCGCGCTCACCTATATCGGCAATGCGCCGAACTTCATGGTCAGCAGCATCGCCAGCGAGAACGGCATCGAGATGCCGAGCTTCTTCGGCTATCTGCTGCGCGCCGGCGCCGTGCTGATCCCGCTGTTCTTGCTGCTGACGGTCCTGCCAGTCGCGCCGATCCTGCACTGGCATTGAATCTGACTGGCGATTTGCTACTGCTGCGGTTGCACAACTGGAGCCAGTGGATGAGCGCGCATAGTCCGATGCCCCGGTCGGCCTGGATTTTCCCGGCGCTGGCCGTGCTGTTGTTCGTAGCCGTCAGCGCGACGGATTACGTCTTCACGCTGTCGCTGCCCGGGCTCGTCTTCGCCATCGTGCTTCTGGTCATCCTGTTCGGCACGGTGTTCGCCGCCGTTCATCATGCCGAGGTGATCGCCGAACGGGTCGGGGAGCCCTATGGCACGCTGGTGCTGACGCTCTCGGTGACCATCATCGAGGTGGCTCTGATCACCACCATCATGCTGGGCGAAAAGCCGGCGCCGGAACTGGCGCGCGACACCGTGTTCGCCGTGGTCATGATCGTCTGCAACGGCCTCGTTGGGCTCTGCATCTTCATCGGCGGGCTGCGCTATCGCGAGCAGGGCTTTCAGCTCTCCGGCGCCAACGTCTATCTCAGCGTCCTGTTCGCACTCGCGACCATCACCCTGATCATGCCGAATTACACGACCACCACGCCGGGGCCGGTCTATTCGAGCGTTCAGCTCGGCTTCGTCGATGTGGTCACGCTCGCGCTTTACGCGGTGTTCCTCTACACCCAGACTGTCCTGCACAAGGATTACTTCGTTGATGAACGGGCGGAGGGCGAGGGCGGGGCGGTGCACCTGTCGGTCGGAGCGCTCGCGCTCACCGTGGCGCTGCTCCTGGTCTCGCTGTTGGCGGTCGTGCTGCTGGCCAAGAAATTCTCGCTGGTGGTCGATGCGGTCGGCGCCAGGATCGGCGCGCCACCGGCCTTCGCCGGCCTTCTGGTCGCGCTGCTGATCCTGATGCCGGAGGGCGTCGCGGCCATCGCGGCGGCGCGCAAGAACGATCTCCAGAAGAGCATCAATCTCGCCCTCGGGTCCTCGCTGGCGACCATCGGCCTGACCATCCCCGCCGTCGGCGTCGCCACCTACGCGTTCGACAAGGAGCTCGAGCTCGGCCTCAGCGCCCAGGGCAGCGTGCTGTTGCTGCTGACCTTCTTCCTGAGCATGCTGACCTTCGGCACAGGCAGGACCAATGTCCTGTTCGGCCTGGTCCATATGGTGGTATTTGCCGTCTACGTGTTCATGGTTTTCGTGCCCTGAAGTGCTCCGTCCCAGGAAAGGTTCCCGATGCTTGCCGCCAAGTCCGACGTCCAGATCGACAACGAAGAGGTCCGGGTGACCGAGTGGCGGCTCGCCCCGGGCAGCGCGACCGGCCACCACACCCACGGGATGGATTATGTGATTGTTCCCGTCGTCGCCGGCGAAATGACCATCGTGGCGCCCGGCGGCGAGCGCTCGAAGGCGCAGCTTGCGGCCGGAAAATCCTATTTCCGCAAGGCCGGCGTCCAGCACGACGTACTTAACGAAACCTCAACTGAGATCGTGTTCCTTGAGATCGAGCTGAAGGCGTAGGATTACCCTTTGCCATCGATCCGTCGCAGTTGATCCCTTACAATTGCCCCAAAGTTCCCGCATCTGGTCGCGCGGGGAGTGGCCGAGAAATGCTGAAATACCTCGCTAAAATCTCGATGGATATCTTCCCCTCGGTGCTCGCGACGATCATCGGGGCCTACATCGTTAACCACTACATCAATGCCAAGCCGGCGGCGGATACCCCCACGGCCGTCGTTGCGCCTGCCGAGGCCGGCAAGGACGCCAAGCCGGCGGATACCGCCAGCCTTCCCGCACCCGGCGTCAAGGCCAAGGGTGTCTCCGAGAAGAGCGTCTCCGAGAAGAGTGTGACGGACAAGGCTGCGGCCGAGAAGCCTGCCGACAAGCCTGAGACCAAGGCTGCGGACACAGCTCCCGCCGAGACCGCCTCGCATGGCCGCCCGGCGCGCGAGAAGGCGGCCGCGAAGTCGACCCCGGCAGCCACCACCCCAGTGGTGGAGGCCAGTTCCGCGCCGGCCGCCGCATCTCCGGCTGCAGCCCCCGACGCCAACGATCTGGCGCGTGCCGCCATCGAGCGTCTTCGCAAGTCGCCTGAGGGCAAGGCTGCCGAAAAGGCTGCCGAAGCCAAGGCTGCCGAGACCAAAGCTGCCGAGACCAAGCCGGTCGAGCGGACCCCTGAGCCCGCGGTGCGCGAAGCCACCCGCGTCCCCGAGGCCCCGCGTGTCGTCACGACGGAGCCGTCCGCGGTCCGTCCGCTGCCGCCGCCGATCACAGTGTCTACGCCCTCACCCGAGGCGTATGGCAATGCCGGCTCGCCGCCGTCCTACACGGCCTCGGTTGGCAACGACGACCCGAACCGGATCACGCCGCCGGCTGACATTCCCGTGCCGGTGATCGCGCCGCCGCTCGACCTGCGCGCCGATGCCGGTGGGGCCATGCCTCGGCCGAAGAAGACCAACGTCGCGGACGAGATGCTGTCGGGCATGAAGTCGATGTTCCACTCCGTCCTGCCGAAGAGCTCCACTCCCGATTAAGCTGGCGCCTTCGCCGGGCTTGTCAGCCGCCGACGCGGGCGAGGCCGCTGCGGGCGGCGTCGTCGCGTGGACGCAGGGCAACCGCCTTGTTGTAGGACGCTACCGCCTTGGCCCTGTCGCCGAGCCGCTCATAGGCCTGTCCGCGCGCGGTCCAGACCTGGGCATTGTGCGGATCGGCCTCGGAGGCTTCATCCAGGTCGGCTGCGGCTTCCTTGACCTTGCCGAGCGCCAGATAGCTGGTGGCGCGGCCGAGCAGCGGCTCGGCCTTTTGCGGGTTGAGCCCGCTTGCCGCGCTGAAATCGGCGATGGCGAAATCGTGCTGGTTGTTGCCCTGGTAGATCAGCGCGCGGCCATAGAGCGCCTGCGCATTGTAGGGATCGAGCCCGACGGCGCGGTTGTACTCGTCCAGCGCGGCCGCGGTCTCGCCTGACTTGGCGAGCGACTGGGCTTTTGCCGTATGGGCCTGGGCTTCGGTGACGTTGCCGGCGCTGACCGCGCTCTCGGCGGTCGCCGCCGCCTTCGGCGCCTCCTGCGGCTTCTCCTTCTCCGGCATCAAGGATCCCAGGTCGAAGGAGCAGCCGCAGAGCGCAATTCCCATCAAAGTCAGCGCGAGCGGCTGGCGCAAGATCAGGCGTCGTCGCGCCAAGCGGCGCTCGGGGAGAGGGGAGGCCATCTACGGTTCGCTCGCGCTGGTTCCGCATCGGTAGTGCCCCATCCCAGAAAGGCACCGCTACAAAATAATAACGCGGGCTCTGGGCCCGCGTCATCGAAAACTGAAGTCTGGTAAATCCCGAAAGATCAGCGCGGTCCGCGCGGACCTGCACCCGGGCCGCCACGACCACCACGCTCGCCACCGGGGCCGGCGCCGAACACCGGCTTCGGCTTCATCGGCAGCAGGCCTTCGCGCTGCAGCTTCTTGCGGGCCAGCTTGCGCGCGCGGCGCACAGCCTCGGCCTTTTCACGGGCCTTCTTCTCGGAGGGCTTTTCGTAGTGACCGCGGAGCTTCATCTCGCGGAAAATCCCCTCGCGCTGCATCTTCTTCTTCAGCGCCTTGAGGGCTTGATCAACATTGTTATCGCGAACGAGAACCTGCACGCGGCATCCTCTTCAGTGGATCGGATTTGAATTCTGGTAAGTCAAAGGGGATGGCAAAAAGCCCGACGCCCTTAACCTTGAGCGCGCGGATGTATCAGACAAAACCTGAGATGTCCACCTGCCAAGAGGTCTTTCGGGCCAAGTTCAGCCATTAAATGAGGCGAAAATAGCCCTGCGTGGCCCTGATTTGGGCGGTTTGACGCCCTTGGCGGGGCCGCGACCGGAGCTTTGTTCCGGAATCTTTGAAATCAGGGGACGACAATGGATATGAAAAAATATGCGGCCGAAGCTATCGGCACCTTCTGGCTCACATTCGCAGGTTGTGGCAGCGCGGTGATCGCGGCCGGCTTCCCGCAGGTCGGAATCGGTCTGGTCGGCGTGTCCCTGGCTTTCGGCCTGAGCGTGGTCACCATGGCTTACGCCATCGGCCACATCTCGGGCTGCCATCTCAATCCGGCGGTCACGGTCGGTCTTGCAGCGGGTGGCCGGTTTCCAACCGGACAGATCCTGCCCTACATCGTCGCGCAGGTCGTCGGTGCGATCGTTGCAGCTGCGCTGCTCTATGTGATCGCCAGCGGCGCCCCGGGCTTCGACGTCACCAAGGGCTTCGCGTCCAACGGCTACGATGCCCATTCGCCCGGTCAGTACAGCATGATGGTCTGCTTCCTCACCGAGGTGGTGATGACGATGATGTTCCTGTTCATCATCATGGGCGCCACGCACGGAAGGGCACCTGCGGGCTTCGCGCCGCTCGCGATCGGGCTCGCGCTGGTGATGATCCATCTCGTCAGCATTCCCGTCACCAACACGTCGGTGAACCCGGCGCGCAGCACCGGCCCTGCGCTGTTCGTCGGCGGCTGGGCGCTGGCGCAGCTCTGGCTGTTCTGGGTTGCGCCGCTGATCGGCGGTGCGCTCGGCGGGGTGATCTATCGCTGGCTCAGCGAAGAGCCCACCGGCGTCGTCGCGGGCGTGAAGCCGGCGTGATCGCCAAGCGGGATTGCGGCCTTTGCTGCGGTCCCGCTCACTTCTCCTTGGCGGGCCGAACTTCGGTGACGTGGCCCATCTTGCGGCCGGGGCGCGGCGTGCCCTTGCCGTAGATGTGCACCGTGGCGCCCGGGACGGTCAGCCACTTCTCGTAGTCGTTGATCTCGTCGCCGATCAGATTGGTCATGGTGACGATCTCGCCGTGGCGCACCGGTTTGCCGAGCGGCCAGCCGGCAATGGCGCGGATGTGCTGCTCGAACTGCGAGACCGAGGCGCCGTCCAGCGTCCAGTGCCCGGAATTGTGCACGCGCGGGGCGATCTCGTTGACCAGCACCTTCGGTCCGGTGCCGTTGGCAAGCACGAACATCTCCACCGCCAGCACGCCGACATAGTCGAGCGCAGTCGCGATCTTGCTCGCGACGTTGCGCGCCTCATCCGCGAGCGCGTCCGGGATCGGTGCGGGCGCGCGCGATATTTTCAGGATGTGGTCGCGGTGCTCGTTCTCGGTCACGTCGAAACACTCGACGTCACCTGTGGCCGAGCGCGCGGCGATAACGGAGATCTCGCGCTCGTACGGGATGAAGGCTTCCAGGATCGCCGATTTGGTGGCAAGGCTGGTCCACACCTTGGCGATGTCGTCGCCGTCGCGGATGATGGCCTGGCCCTTGCCGTCATAGCCGAAGCGGCGGGTCTTCAGCACCGCCGGGAGGCCGATCCTCAGGATCGCCTCGCGCAGCGAGGTGACGGAGGTGACGTCAGCATAGGCCGCAGTGCCGATGCCGAGCCGCGTAACGAAATCCTTCTCGGCGAGCCGGTCCTGGGTGGTCTCGAGGATCTTGCGATTGGGCAGCACTGGGCGGCGCGCGTCCAGCACCATCGCGGCGGCCGCCGGCACGTTCTCGAATTCGTAGGTGATGACGTCGACGTCGTGGGCGAACAGCTCCAGCGCTTCGACGTCGGCATATTCGGCGCAAGTCGCGTTCAGCACGACGTCGAAGGCCGGCGAATCCGGATCGGGCGAGAACACCTGGCAGCGCAGGCCGAGCCGCGCCGCAGCCATCGCCAGCATCCGCCCCAATTGTCCGCCGCCGAGGATACCGATGGTGTCGCCGGGCTTCAGCTTCACCTGCTTTGCGTCAGTCACGCCTTGTCCTCCGGACGCTCGGCAACCGCGTCGGTCTGCGCCTTGCGCCAGGCGGCGAGGCGGCCGGACAGGGCCGGGTCGGACAATGCCAGCACGGCGGCCGCAAGCAGCGCCGCGTTGATCGCGCCGGCCTTGCCGATCGCGAGGGTGCCGACCGGGATGCCCGCGGGCATCTGCACGATCGAATAAAGCGAATCGAGGCCCTTGAGTGTCTTCGATTCGACGGGAACGCCGAACACCGGCAGTTCCGTCAGTGCCGCCGCCATGCCCGGCAGATGCGCAGCGCCGCCGGCGCCGGCGATGATGACCTTGTAACCCGCCGCCTTGGCGCCCTTGGCGAAGGCAAATAGCCGGTCGGGAGTACGGTGGGCCGAAACGATGCGGGTCTCGGCGGCGACGCCGAGCGCTTGAAGCGTCTCGGCGGCATGCCGCATCGTGTCCCAATCCGACTGGCTTCCCATGATGATGGCGATCGGCGCGGTCATGACGTCAATTGTGCTCGGGAAAACAGAAACATAGGCCAGATTAACGGTTCCGGCCGGCGGCTCGCAAGGCGGTGGCAAGGAGAAGGGAATGCACTATCCTGTCTTGGTGAATCCCCGCAAGCCTTCATTGAGCAGGATGCCCATGAAGAAACCAAAAAGGGCGAGCGCTGCGAAGGCCAAAAAGGGCCGGAAGACCAGCGCCGGCCGATCCAAAGCCGTCTCGAATCGCCCGGCCAGGCTGGCCTCGCGCAGCGCGCCGGCTGCCAATGACAGCAAAGCGACCATCCGAAACCTCAGGGGCAAGCTCAAGGCGGCCCTGCTGCGGGTCTCGGAACTCGAGGCGGCCGCCGACACCGACTTCCTGCTCGAGATTCCCAACCGGCGCGGCTTCGAGCGCGAGCTCACGCGCGCCATTGCCTACATGAAGCGGTATCGCGCCAGCGGCGCGCTGATCGTGCTCGATGTCGACCGGCTGAAGCCGATCAACGATTCCTTCGGCCATGCCGCCGGCGATAAGGTGCTCAAGGCGATCGTCGCGACGCTGACGCGGCAGGTCCGCGCCTCCGACGTGGTCGGCCGGCTCGGCGGCGACGAGTTCGCGCTGCTGTTGTGGAATCTCAATGAGACCGATGCCAAGGCGAAGGCCGCAACCTTCGAGCAGGCGATCGACGAATTGTCCTTCGACTTCCGCGGGCAGCAGGTGATGGCGGGCGCCTCCGCCGGAATCGCCTTGCTCGGTCCGCATTCCGATGCAGGCCGCGCCCTGGAGGAGGCCGATGCCGCCATGTATGTGCGCAAGGCGCGTCGCCGACACGAGCCGCGGATCAGGCTCATCAGCAGCTAGAGCATGATCCGGAAAAGTGTGAAGCGGTTTTCCGAAAAGATCATGCTCGAACAATAATTCCTTACAGCGTGGCGAGATCTTCCGGCACGTTGCCGAATTTGCGCAGCAGCGTCGCGTCGCCGAATTCGCCGGTCATGGGATCGCCGCTGCGACTGAAGGCGACCGCGCCGATATGGCCGGCACCGCGCGCCAGAATCTCGGCGCGCCGTAGCGCTGCCGATGAGGACTGACACTCCTCCGCCGCGCCTGCGACGGGGGATCCGTCGGCATCGATCAAAAAGGGCATTGCAACGTAATAGGTCACATCCGACATGGCGTTGCTCCAATGTTGAAAGTTAAGCGGCGCTGCTCTTGCTCCGCACCTTGCTGCGCGTGGTCTCGGGAATGCAGCCGGCGGAAATTGCCGCCTGCAATTCTTCGAGCTCCGCCTCCAGATATTCGTTGGCCATGATCAGCGCCTTGATGGTGCTGCGCAGATTGCCGTCGCACATCGCGATCGCTTGATCGCAGGCCTGTTCATAGTGGCTGTTGTCCAAAAGGGCGGGTGCCGGCATCTGCGTTGTCCTCGTGAGTTTTCCTTGGGCGTTTCCTGGGGGCGTCGGTCGCAGGAATGTTCCTATTTTGTTCTTTTTGAGTCAAGTGGATTCAGACGCGCGGGGAGGCGTCACGACAGTGCGGGACGCGATCAGGCGATGATGTCGGGCGTGATCTGGTCTTCGATGAACGCGATGCGGTCGCGCAACAACAGCTTGCGCTTCTTCAGCCGCTGTAACCGCAATAGGTCGGGGGCAGGCGATTGATGCAGTGCATCGATCGCGGCATCGAGATCTCGGTGTTCCTGCTGCAACCGGGTGAGCTCGGCTTCGAGCTCACGCTCGTCTTCATGGGTCATGTCTGCGGTGGCCGAAAACCGATAGGCGTGTGATCTGGGCTGTGGATGCCCTGTGGAAATTATCGTCCTTGCGCGGCGTGACCGCAAGCGATCTGCGACCATCGACCGCCGATCTCCCGCAACATATTTCTGCAAGTCGCTACGGCGCCGCGCAAGCGCATTGATATCATGGATTTTTTCCGCGCGGTTCCGTACTCACGCTTCATTACATATGTATTTTCAAAAATGACGGGGCGACGACGGATATCCATCGACAGAACGAATCGGTGATGTAGACTTCGCCGTCCGGATCGAATCCTGAGGTTCAACCCTACCGAGGAGGTTTCGAATGACAATTCAGGCACATCTTGTTGAATTGGAGCGGAAACACAAACTTCTCGAAAACGAATTGCACGAAGCTCTCGTGCACCTTTCAACAGACGACCTGCAAATTGTTGAGTTGAAGCGCCGGAAGTTGATGGTCAAGGACCAGATTGAGCGTCTGAAGCAAGGCGATACGCTCCACTAGTAACCCCCGTAACAGTGTTGAGTTGATCGCACCCTTTCAGGCAGGGATGAGAGCCTTTGCGCTCATCCCTGCTGCAAGGTGCGAGACCTCGCGCAATCATCGTTGCGCGTGGCCTAGATCTCTGCGAGCTCGGCAACGTGATCGGCGATCGCGAGCGAGGACGTCAGTCCCGGCGATTCGATGCCGAACAGATTGATCAGGCCTGCGACGCCATGATCGCGCGGCCCTTGCATCAAAAAATCCTGCGTGGCGACCGCCGGTGGCACGATCTTCGGACGGATGCCCGAATAGCTCGGCATCAACGCGCCGTCGGGCAGCGTCGGCCAGTACTTGCGGATCGCCGGATAGAAGCGCTCGGCGCGTGACGGGTCGACCTCGTAGTTGATCGTCTCGATCCACTCGACATCAGGACCGAAACGCGCCTGCCCTGCCATGTCCAGCGTCAAATGCACCCCCAGCCCACCGGGCTCGGGCACCGGATAGATCAGGCGCGAGAACGGCGCCCTGGCGCTGCAGCTGAAGTAGTTTCCCTTGGCGAGATAGGCCGGCGGAATCCGGTCCAGCGGCATACCCTCGATGTTGCGCGCGACCGTCGTCGCCGAGAGTCCCGCAGCGTTGACGAGGAGGCTGCATTGCAGCGTCATCGGCGCCTCGCCGCCGGCCTCGACTTCGATCACGCCAGCCGCCGCCTTGGCGCGGACCAGCGGGGTGTGAAACGCGAACGCCGCGCCGGCTTCCTCGGCCTCGCCGCGCAGCGAGAGCATGTAGGCGTGGCTGTCGATGATGCCGGTCGAGGGTGAGAGCAGCGCGGCGTCACAGGCCAGCGCAGGCTCCAGCGCGCGTGCGGCCTCGCCCGTGAGCAGCTGCATGTCGAGCACGCCATTGGCCTCGGCGTGCGCCTTGATCGATTGCAGCTTCTCGGTTTCCTTCGCGTTGGTCGCGACGATCAGCTTGCCGCAGTTCTTGTGGGGGATGCCGCGCTCGCCGCAGTAGCGGTAGAGCGCGTGCTTGCCGCTGACGCACATCCGCGCCATCCAGCTTCCGGCGCGGTAGTAGATGCCGGCATGGATGACCTCGCTGTTGCGCGAGGAGGTGATGGTGCCGATGGCCTCGGCTTCCTCGAGCACGATGACCTCGCGCCCGGCCTGCGCAAGCCGCCGGGCCACCGCAAGCCCGACGACGCCGGCTCCGATGACGATGCAGTCGACCTTATCCATGGTTGTGCAGGACGTCCGCTGGAAGCGCCGGTGGAATTGGACCTGAGAACGAAGGCTTGGGGCCGTTTTCCGTTAAGGAAGCATTTATCATGTCAGGGCAATTGCCGTATTTGGCGTCACATTTTTCTGTTGCACGTACAGGCGTTTACCCGATCCAAACCCGCGAGGCCAGACAATCCGACGTTGAAATCGCGGGTGGCTGATGGCTGAGAAGAACTGGCACGTGGGCAGCACGCTTCCGATTGCTGTGCAGGCCGTCGTGTGCCTGGCCAGCGCGGTCGCGCCTGCGCGCGCCTTTGCGCTCTCGGACGGACTCGCCCCGCCGAGCTACATCGGCCAGCTCGATCCCAACCTGATCTGGGAAGTCCTGATCGCGGGCATCGTCGTCTGTGCGTTCCTGGCCTCCGTCGCCTTGTGGGTCCATTCGGCGCTGCGCCGGACGAGGCGGCTGCAATTGCGGCGCAACGCCTTCGTCTCCTCCGCCATGAACAATCTCAACCAGGGCGTGGTGATGACCGATGCGCAGCGGCGCATCATCTTCTGCAACGACCGCTATCTCGATATTTACGGCCTGACCCGCTCGGACCTGTGGGCCGGCATGAACGGCTACGACATCCTCGAGCTCAGGCGCAAGCGGGGCGTCCTCGGCGGCATCTCGGACGACGAATTCTACGAGAAGGCGGCAAGCCCCAACGGCCTGATCACCGAGCTGCCCGACGGGCGGGCCATCCTGGTGAAATATTTCATCCTGCCGAACGGCGGATCGGTCGCAACTCATCTCGACGTCAGCGACCAGCGCAAGCTGTCGCGGCAGCTCGCCTCCACCAAGCAATTCCTGGAATCGGTGCTCGACCATGTGCCGGCCTGCGTGGCCGCCAAGAACATCGACGACGGTTGCTACATCTTCGCGAACAGCGCCTATGAGCGGTTCTGGGGACTGTCGCGGGACTACGCCGTCGGCAGGAATGCGCGGGAGCTGTTTGCGCCGGGCTCGGCAGCGAGCATCGAGGCGGCCGACCGGGCGGCGCTGGCGGCGCCGGATGGTCAATTCCGCAATGAATTCGACGTCGACCGCAGCGGCGAGCGGCGCATGGTGGCCTCGATCCGGATCGTGGTCCGCAACGAGAGCAACAAGCCGGAATTCCTGCTGCTGGTGTTCGAGGACATCACCGACCGCCGCTCGTTGTCGCAGGAGCTGGAGAGCACCAAGAAGTTCCTCGAGCTCGTCGTCGACAACATCCCGGTCGCGCTGATCGTGGAGCAGGTCAAGGACGGCCGCTATCTGCTCGCCAACCGCAGCGCCGAGACGATCCTCAACCGCCGGCGCGAGGAAGCCACGGGCCTGACCGCGTCCGACATCTTCAATCCCAAGGAAGCCAAGCTGATCATCGCCCGCGACGAGGCGGCGATCAAGAAGCGCGGGATGATCACCGAGGAGCATCCGATCTCCACCAAGGACGGCCTGCGGCTGTTCCTGACCCGCCGCGCCACCGTGCTCAGCGATGCCGGCGAGCCGCAATATCTGATCAAGACCCATGAAGACGTCACCGACCGCCGGCAGACCGAGTCGCGCATGGCGCACATGGCCTATCACGACGGCCTCACCGATCTGCCCAACCGCGCCGCCTTCCTGCAGGCGCTGACCCAGATGATCGAGGCCTGCGAAGGCACCGGCGAGGAGTTCGCCGTGCTTTGCGTCGACCTCGACGGGCTCAAGGAAGTGAATGACGTCTTCGGCCATGCGCTCGGCGACAAGCTCCTGGTCGAGGTGGCCCAGCGGCTGCAGGATTCCGCCCGCGGCGGCGTGGTGGCGCGCCTGTCCGGCGACGAGTTCGGCCTGATCATCGACGGCAAGCAGCCGGAAGCGGGCCTCGCACTGGCCCAGCAGCTCGGCGAAGCCGTCGCGCAGGAATTCCAGATCGACGGCCGGCCGGTCCGCGCCGGCGTCACCACCGGCATGTCGATCTTCCCGCACAATGGGGCTGATGGCGCCTCGCTGCTGGCCAATGCCGGCGCGGCGCTGTTCCGCGCCAAGCAGAAGTCGCGCGGCACCATCAGCCTCTACCAGCCGGAGATGGACCAGCAGATCCGCGATCGCCGCGTGCTGCACCAGGACCTCTCGATGGCGATCAAGAACGGAGAGCTTTCGCTCGCCTTCCAGCCGCAGGGGGCCGCGGGCCACAGCGTCGCCGAGAGCGAGATCATCGGCTTCGAGGCGCTGGCGCGCTGGCAGCATCCGGTGCGCGGCCAGGTCTCGCCGGCCGAATTCATCCCGATCGCCGAGGAGAGCGGCCTGATCGTCGAAATGGGCGAGTGGATCCTGCGCGAGGCCTGCCGCGAGGCGGCGTCCTGGCCGAAGCCGCTCCAGGTCGCGGTCAATCTGTCGCCGGCGCAGTTCATGCACGGCGACGTGGTCGGGCTGGTCCACTCGATCCTGATCGAGACCGGCCTTGCGCCCGGCCGGCTCGAGCTGGAAATCACCGAGGGCGTGCTGATCGAGGACTTCGACCGGGGTCTTGCCCTGCTGCGCCGCTTGAAGGCGCTGGGCGTGCGCATCTCCATGGACGATTTCGGCAGCGGCTATTCCTCGCTGAGCTATCTCCAGGCGTTCCCGTTCGACAAGATCAAGATCGACCGCGCCTTCATCACCAATCTCGGCCGCAACCCGCAATCGGCGGCGATCGTCCGCGCCGTGATCGACCTCGGCCACGGCCTCGAAATGTCGATCATCGCCGAGGGCGTCGAGACGCTCGAACAGCTTGCCTTCCTCGCCAAGGAGGGCTGCGACGGCGTGCAGGGCTATCTGCTCGGCAAGCCGCTGCCGATCGGTAAATATGCCGATCTCGTCGGCCGCGCTGAGACCATGGAGCTTGCGCTCAAGACCGGCTAGAGCGTCCTCGAGCAAAGTGGATGCCGGTTCGCGTCAAGAAAACGCGCCGAAACAAAAATCTGGAGCCCGTTCCGATTTCATCGGAGCGGAAATGGCTCTAGTGATGAGAGGGCTTCGCTCCTTCTCGACGGCTTCATGGCGGACTATGACCTTGCGATCATCGGCGGCGGCCTGAACGGTGTCAGCCTCGCGCGCGATGCGGCCGGCCGCGGCCTGCGCGTGATTGTGTTCGAGCAGGGCGATCTCGCCGGCGCCGCGTCGTCGGCGACACCGCGGCTGATCCACGGCGACCTCTCGGTGCTGGAGCGCCGCGGCTTCTGGCGGGTGCGCCGCGCGCTCGCCGAGCGCCGGATCTGGCTCGCCATCGCGCCCCACTTGGTCCGGCCGATGCGCTTCGTGATCCCCGCGCATTCCGAGGAGCGTCCGCCATGGCTGTTGCGCGCCGGCCTGTATGTTTATGACGGCCTCACGAACCGGGGCGGCCTGCCGCCGTCAGCGACCCTCGACATCACGCATCATCCGGTCGGCAACGCGCTGAAACGTCCGTTCGGCACGGCGTTCGAATATTGGGACTGCGTCGTCGACGATTCCCGCCTGGTGGTGCTCACGGCGCTGGATGCCGCCGAACGTGGCGCTGCGATCCGGACCGGGGCGCGCTGCGTGCGTGCCGATCGAACCGATACCTGGCGGCTCGCCGTGGTCGATCGCGGCTATCGGCGTATCGTCACGGCGCGGGCGCTGGCCAACGCCACCGGCGCCTGGACCTCGATCGTCGCGGACACCGTGCTGCGGCAGCCGCAGCCGGCGATGGTGGCCATGCAGATGAGCCAGATCGTCGTGCCGCGCCTGTTCGATTCTGAAAACGTCTACGTCTTCCAGCACACTGACGGGCGGCTGATCTTCGCCCGGCCCTTCGAACGCGACTTCACGCTGATCGGCACGGTCACCCATGCTTTCACCGGCGATCCCGCCATCGTCGCGATGCCCGGTGCCGAGGTCAGCTATCTCTGCGAGGCCGCCAGCCGCTATTTCCGTGAGCGCGTTGCACCGACCGACGTGGTCCGCACCGTCTCCGGCGTCAATCTGGCGCTGGCGTCCGCGCGCGGGCGCGAGGGCACGACGCTGTTCCATGCGCGCCGGCGCAAGGCGCCGCTGCTGACAATGTTCGGCGGCGATGTCACCACCTCGCGCCTCCGCGCAGCGCGGGCGGTGACGAAGCTGACCCCGTTCTACCCGATGTCGCCGCCCTGGACCGCCGGCGCTGCGCTGCCCGGTGGCGATTTCGCCTGGGACCGTTTCGACACGGAGATCGACCTCGCGCGTGACCGCTGGCGGTTTCTCTCGGAGCCGGAGGCCCAGCGCCTGGTTGCCGCCTATGGCTCGCGGTTGCCGGCGGTGCTGGGCGAGGCGAAGACCCGTGACGAGCTCGGCCCCGCTTTCGGCCCCGAGTTGACCGGCGCCGAGGTGCGCTATCTGATGACCCACGAATGGGCGCGTTTTCCGGATGACGTTCTGTGGCGCCGCTCCAAGCTCGGCCTGACCATGCCGACGGCGGATCGTGACGCGCTGGCGGCGTTCATGGCGAGGGTGAGCTAGGCAGTGCCGTAGCCCGGATGGAGCGAAGCGCAATCCGGGAAAGTCTTGCCAACGATGGACCGTCCCGGATTACGCTGACGCTCCATCCGGCTACAGGGCTGCAATGTACGAACGCCTATCTGGGACGATCTTCCCCTGTAACGGTTGAGCTAGGGCCAATCGGCCGCTAGCGTGCGGCGGAATCGGGGTTGGCAGGGACTATGGCGGAAGAGTTACCCGGAACGGACGTCGCGGCTCGAGCAGCCGCCGGAGATGCATATCCCGCGGCGGGGCAGCCGCTGCTGCGCATCGAGGGCGTCGCCAAGACCTTCGGGACGTTCCGGGCCGTCGATGGCGTGTCGCTCGATATCAAGGCCGGCGAGTTCTTCGCGCTGCTGGGCCCCAGCGGTTGCGGCAAGACCACGTTGCTGCGCATGCTTGCCGGCTTCGAGGCGCCGGACGGGGGACGCATCCTGCTCGGTGGCAAGGATATCGCGCAGGCGCTGCCGCACGAGCGCCCGATCAACATGATGTTCCAGAACTACGCGCTGTTTCCGCACCTGTCGGTGCGCGACAACATCGCCTTCGGCCTGAAGCGTGCCGGCATGACGCGCGCCGACATCGCCACGCGCGTTGCGGAAATGGTCGCGCTGGTGAAGCTCGGGGGCCTGGAGAAGCGCAAGCCCGACCAGCTGTCCGGCGGCCAGCGCCAGCGCGTGGCGCTCGCCCGCGCCCTGGCGCGCCGGCCGCAACTCCTGCTGCTCGACGAGCCGCTCGCAGCCCTCGACAAGAAGCTGCGCGAGAGCACGCAAGGCGAGCTGATGGAGCTGCAGCGCCGGCTCGGCATGACCTTCATCATCGTCACCCACGACCAGGAGGAGGCGATGACGATGGCGAGCCGGATCGGGGTGATGAAATCAGGCAAGCTCGCCCAGGTCGCGAGCCCGCGCGAGCTTTACGAAGCGCCGCGCTCGCGCTGGATCGCGGAGTTCGTCGGCGACATCAATCTGTTCGACGGCGAGTCCAAATTGCGCGACGGCCATCGTCTGGTCATTGGCACGCGTGATGCGGGTGCGCTGGTGGTGGCTGAACCGCGCGAGCCGGTCGGTGCGGGAAGGTTCGCGGTCGCGATCCGCCCCGAGAAGGTCAAGCTGTCGCGTCGCGGCCCGGTGAGCGAAGCCGGTCGTGAGACGGCGCTCAACCGGCTCGACGGCGTCATCGCCGACATCTGCTATCTCGGCGGCACCACCACCTACAAGGTGAAGCTCGATACCGGCGGGATGCTGCAGGCTTCGGTCGCCAACAGCGCACGCACCGACGTCGACGCGTACAGCCTGAATCAGAACGTCGTCGCCTGGTTCACGCCCGACGACTGCGTGGTGCTGCCGTCATGAGCTCCCGCCGTATCTTCGCACGGCCGGCGCGCTTCGCTGCGATCGTGCCCTATGTCTGGATGGCGCTGTTCTTCCTGGTGCCGTTCGCCTTCGTGCTCAAGATCAGCCTGTCGCAGACCGCGATCGCGCAGCCGCCTTACGAGCCCGTGTTCGACCTGACGGCGGGATGGGAGGCGTTGAAGGCAGCATTCGCTTCGTTGTCGGTCGACAATTTCAAACTGCTCGGTTCCGACGACATCTACGTGTTTGCCTATGTGCGCAGCCTGACCGTCGCCATCACGGCTACCGCCCTGCTGCTCCTGATCGGCTATCCCATCGCCTATGGCATGGCGCGATTGCCAAAACGCTGGCAGGCGGTGGCGATGGTGCTGGTGATCGTGCCGTTCTGGACCTCGTTCCTGATCCGCATCTATGCCTGGATCAACATCCTCCAGCACGACGGCCTGCTCAATCAGATCCTGCTGGCGCTGCATCTGGTCAGCCAGCCCGTGGTGTGGCTCTCCACCGACACCGCGATGTATATCGGCATCGTCTATTCGTATCTGCCGTTCATGATCCTGCCGCTCTACGCCACGCTCGCGAAGATGGAGCCGGCGCTGGAGGAGGCGGCCTCCGATCTCGGCGCGCCGCCGTGGCAGGTGTTCTGGCTCGTCACCTTTCCACTGTCGCTGCCCGGCGTCGGTGCCGGCGTGCTCTTGTGCTTCATCCCCATCGTCGGTGAGTTCGTGATCCCTGACCTCTTGGCGGGCTCCAGTTCGCTGATGATCGGCCAGACCCTGTGGCTCGAATTCTTCACCAACAAGGACTGGCCGGTCGCTTCCGCCGCAGCCATCGTGCTGCTGGTCGTGCTGCTGGTGCCGCTGCTCTTGTACGAGCGGCTGCAGAAGCGGCAGCTCGAACAGGGAAGGTAGGGCGATGCGCAAGGTCTTCCGCCTGTCCCGCTTCAACATCGCCTCGCTGGCGCTCGGGCTGGCGTTTCTCTATTTGCCCATCCTGATCCTCGTTCTCTACTCCTTCAACGCCTCGCGCCTGGTGACGGTGTGGGGCGGCTGGTCGCTGCGCTGGTATCGCGAGTTCTTCAATGACCGCGCCATGATCGAGGCGGCCTGGATGAGCCTGCGGGTCGCGGTCGCCTCCGCGACCATCGCCACGCTGCTCGGCACGCTTGCAGCCGTGGCGCTGTCGCGCGGCGAGCGGTTCCGCGGCCGCACCCTGTTCTCCAGCATGCTCTATGCGCCGCTGGTGATGCCGGAGGTGATCACCGGATTGTCGCTGCTCCTGCTGTTCGTGGCACTGAACGCCGAGCGCGGCTTCTGGACGGTGACGATCGCCCACACCACGCTGACGATGTGCTTCGTCGCGGTGGTCGTGCAGTCCCGTCTCGGCTCGCTCGATCGCTCGCTGGAGGAGGCGGCGATGGACCTCGGCTGCAACCCGGTCCGCGCATTCGTCGCCGTCACCCTGCCGCTGATCGCGCCCGCGATCGTCGCCGGCTGGATGCTGGCGTTCACGCTGTCGCTGGACGATCTCGTGATCGCGAGCTTCACCACCGGCCCCGGCTCGGCGACCTTGCCGATCCGGATCTATTCGGAGGTGCGGCTGGGAGTGAAGCCCGAGATCAACGCGATCTGTACGCTGGTGATCGCCCTGATCGCGGTCGTCATCGTCATCGCCTCGCTGGCTTCAAAGCTGTCGAGCTCGCAGGGCGAGAGCGCCGCGCCGCTGGAGCCGTCCGACGGACATGTGTGGTGCTCAGGCACCACCCGACATAGTTAACATTTCATATAGCTTATCTGGCTATCGTCGCCTCGCTTGGGGAAGAGGGGCGATGAAGCGGCTTTATATTGGTGTGGCCAGCACGGTTCTGGCGTTGCTCTGTCTTGCTGTTCGGCCGTCGGCCGGTGCGACGCAGATGGTGGCATTGCTGTACAACGGCTCGCCGCAGTCGCCGCAACAGATTGGCTCCGACGAATTCCGCCGCAAGCTCGGCGAGCTCGCACAGGGCCGCATCATTCTCGATGCACGCGCCGGCAACGCGCTGGGCAGTGAAACGGCGATCCTTGCCGCCATGCGCAGTGGTGTGGTCGACATGGCGACGCTGTCGGGCTCGGTGGTCAGCTCGGCCGTGCCGGAATTCGGCGTGTTCGACGTGCCGTTCCTGTTCCGCGATGCCGCGCAGGCCAAGGCGGTCGCAGAGGGGCCGGTCGGCGCTCTGTTCGCCAAGCATTTCGCCGACAAGGGATTGGTGCTGCTCGCGATCGGCAAGCAGGGCTTTCGCAACGTCACCAACTCGAAGCGGCCGATTCATTCGCCTGCGGACCTCCGCGGCCTGAAGATCCGCGTCCTGCCCAACGAGGTCTATCAGATGACCTTCAAGGCGCTGGGCGCCGAGGTCGTGCCGATGGAGTTCACGCAGGTGTACGCTGCGCTGAAGGATGGCCGCATCGACGGGCAGGAGAACCCGGTCATGACGATTGCCACCAGCCATCTCGAGGAGGTGCAGAAATACGCCAGCCTGACCGGGCATTTCTTCGCGCCGATCGCCTTCGTCGCCAACCGCGACGTGTTCCAGGCCCTGAAGCCCGCCGACCAGGCCGCCATCATCGCCGCGGCCAAGGCCGGTGCGGAAGCGACCTGGCAGAGTGGCGTCGCGGAGGAGACGAAGAAGCTCGAGGAGCTGCGCAAGGCCGGCATGGAGATCATCGAAAAGGTCGATCGCCAGCCCTTCATCGATGCCGTGAAGCCCCTGGAGCCGGAATTCGAGAAGCGCTTCGGCAAGGATCTGCTCGCCCGGATTCGGGCTACGCCGTAATCGTGCGGGAAACATCATGAACCTGTCATTGCTCCTGTCGCGCATCGGCATCCGCCCGCGCATCTTCGGCGGCTTCGCGCTGGTCCTGGGTTTCCTCTGCGTGCTGGCGCTGCTTGCCGTCATGCGGCTGTCCGAGATCGGCGGCACCGTCGGAGAGCTCGTCACCAGCGCCGATGGCGATGCCGGCATGGCGAGGGTGCACGCCGCGCTGCTCTCGTCGAATGTCACCGTCGAGAAATTCGTCCGCACGCGCAATATCGGCGATCGCGATAGCGCGATGAAGGCGATCGACGGCTTTGGCCAGACCTTTGATCAGGTCGATCAGCAATTCGCCCGCCTGCCGGCGATTGCCGCCGGCCGGAGCGCGCTGGTGGATGCGCTCGGGACCTATCGAAAATCCTTCACGGCGGTCGCCGCCGCCGTCGATCGTCTGCGCACCGCAAGCACCAAGAGCGAGGGACTCGGCGCCTCGGCAGGCCTCGACGTCGGCGCGATCAACGTCGCGCTTGCGAACCATCCCGACCGTCTGCTCCAGCCGCTGCGTCTGGCCGGCACGGTGGATGCGATGCGTGTCTCGGTGCTGCGTTTCACCATCACCCAGGCCCAGGTCGATGCCGACGATGCCGGGATGACGATCGGCTATGCGCTGGCTGCGGTCGCCGATAGCGAGGCGGAGATCGCCGATGCCGAGGCGCCGCGCCTGAAGAGTCTGATCGCGGCCCTGAAGAAGGTGCTTGCCGATCAATCGGCGACGCTGACGGAGCTGTCCGCCGCGATGAGCGAGCTGCGCAAGGCGCAGGCCGATCTCGTCAAATCCAGCAGCGCGATCGATGGCAAGGCGGCAGAGATCAGCCGGGCCCTCGGCGCGACGCGCACCGAGCAGAGCCGGCTGACGGCCGGATCGGTCGATCAGACCCGCAATCTCGTGTTCACGGTGGCCACTGCCGCGCTCGTCCTGGGCGCATTGCTGGCCTGGCTGATCGGACGCAGCGTGTCGCGCCCCATCGGCCAGATGACCTTGCGCATGCAGAGCCTCGCGGCGGGTGAGCTCGATGAGGCGATCCCGGGCGGCGAGCGCGGCGACGAAATTGGTCACATGGCCGGCGCGGTCGAGGTGTTCCGCCAGAGCGCGCAGACCGTCCGGCGCATGGAGCAGGACGCTGCCGCGCAGCGTGCCGCAGCCGAGACGGAACGCGCGGTGATGATGACGCAGCTCGCCGACCGCTTCGATCGCGGCATGGAGGGCGTCATTGGCGGCGTCTCGAGCCGTGCCGAGGAGATGGGGCAGAGCGCCGGAAGCCTCGCCCGCGTCGCCGAGCGCGGGCGCTCGCTTGCCGAGCAGGTCGCCGCGACATCGGCCCAGGCGTCCTCGAATGTGCAGACCGTTGCGGCGGCGACGCATCAATTGGCGGCCTCGATCAGGGAGATTTCCAGCCAGGTCGCACGCTCCGTATCGGTATCGGATCAGGCCAAGGAAGAGGCCTCACGGACCGAAGCGCTGATGCGGGCGCTGTCGGATTCCGCCGAGCGGATCGGTACGGTGGTTCAGCTGATCCAGGCGATCGCGAGCCAAACCAACCTCCTTGCGCTCAACGCCACGATCGAATCGGCGCGGGCCGGCGATGCCGGCAAGGGTTTTGCCGTGGTCGCCAACGAGGTGAAGAGCCTCGCAACCCAGACCGCGCGCGCCACCGAGGAGATCGCGGGCCTCGTCGCAGAGATCCAGGGCTCGACCGGACAGTCGGTTGCTGCGATCGGCCAGATCGGAAGAACCATCGCCGAGATGACGGAGATCGCGACGACGATTGCCTCTGCCGTCGAGGAGCAGGGGGCCGCAACCAGCGAGATCGCGCGCAATGTCGAGCAGGCCGCGAACGGGACAGCGGCGGTGACCGACCAGGTCGGCGCCGTCCGCACCGTGGCCGGCGAGACCGATGCCGGCGCCGAAGCCGCACTCACGGCCGCCTCGGCCTTGCAGGATCAGGCACGTGCGCTCAAGAAGGACGTGGCGGAGTTCCTGCAGACCGTGCGCAAGGCCGGATGATCAGCGCGACCGGGGGGCTCGTTTCGAGGCCTTTGTGCCGGTAGAGCGCGACCGCGTCGTGGTGACCGCGACGGGCCCGGCGTAGCGCGCGCGCACTGTGTCCTGGATAGCGGATCCAAGCTGGCGCAGCGCGAGGCTGTTGAGCGGAAACTCCAGCAGGATATGGATCAGGCTCAGCGCCAGCAGGAAGGTGAAGCCGAACGCATAGTCGTAGAAGTAGAGTGCGGTGGCCGCCGCGCTGGCGGCGGCCATTGCCGCCAGCCGCGCCTTCGGCACCTCGGCCCAGCGGATCACGTCGGCTTTGATGAACCAGTTGAGGTAGTGATAGGTGTAGACGAAGGCGAGCAGGCTGGTCAGCCTGGTGTCGAGCACGAGGCCGGGCACGCCGAACAGCCGGCCCAATGCCGGGCCGACATTGCCGAAATAGTCCTGCCCGACGCGGGCAAAGCTCGCGATCCGGATTTCGGCGGCCGGCGGCAGCAGCAGGATCGTGGCGATTGCGACGAGGTAGACCACCACCAGGACGGCCTGCACGCGGCTGCCGGACCGATAGGCGCCGAGCACCATGAAGATCAGCGTGAACAGCGAGACGTGGATCAGCGTCGGGATCAGGATTCCGATGACGGCGAGCGACGATCCGCTCGAATACATGATCGCGGACAGCGCGATCGCCACCATGAACAGCAGCATGCTCTCGATCGCCGTGGCGGTCGCCGCCAGCATGGCGCAGACGACCAGCGCGCCCCACATCGCGAAGCCGAACCACGAGGCGTTGTCGATCAGCGCCGCGACCACGGCGACGATGGCCAGGACCACCGCAATCCCGCGGTGAGGCAGATAGTACTTGCGATCGTGCAGCCACGAGATCTCGGTGAAATAATGCGCAGGGCCGAGCACGACATAGGCCAGCAGCAACAGCTCGAACGGCACCAGATAGGCGGCCGCGAGCGCCAGCAGCATCAGGCCGAGATGGATCGCGTCGTTGCTGCGCATGCTGCCGTGCCCCGTAACATTGGGGCACGGACGTTAGAGCAAGCGTGAACAACCCGCAATTGCCCGCCTTGTCGCTCAACCGCTGTGCTTGCGGCGACCCGATGCGTCCTGTCGCGTCAGGACTTCACCGCACCCGCCGTGAGCCCGCCCACCATGTAGCGCTTGAAGGCGTAATAGATCGCGGCCGGCGGCAGGGCGTAGATGAAGCCGGTGGTCATCAAGAGCTCCCACGGCGAGTCGTCGGCGGCGAGGAAGTTGCCGAGGGCCACGGGCAGCGTGATGTTGGTGTCCTTGGAGAGGAGCAGGAATGCGTAGAGATACTCGTTCCAGGCGAGCAGCACCGCATAGGTGCCGATCGCGACCAGCGACGGCATCATCAGCGGCACATAGACCAGGCGGAACAATTGCAGCGTGGTCGCGCCGTCCATGGTCGCGGCCTCGTCGAGCTCGACCGGCAGCTTGTCGGACGCCTGCTTCAGCACCCAGATCGCGTAAGGCGAGGCGATCGTCACCATGGCCAGTATCAGCGACCAGTGATTGTTGAGCAGGCCGTAATTGCCCATGGTCCGATACATCGGCACGGCGAGGAACGCCGCCGGGATGAAGTAGGTGAACAGCGCCAGATTCATCACCCAGCGGCCGCCCGGCACCTTGAGCCGCGAGATCGAGAACGCGGCGGCGGTCGCGATGAACAATGTCAGCGCGCCGGCCGACAGCGCGATCACGGTCGAATTCCAGAACTGGATCCAGAAGTCGCGCAGGAAGTAATGCTCCTGGTAGAACACAATGTGGAAGTTGTGCAGCGTCGGATGATCCGGCCACAGCTTGCCCGAGAACGCGTCCTCCTTCGGTGAGATCGCGAACAGGAACATGTGGTAGATCGGAATCATGGTCCAGATGAAGACCGGGATGCCGATCAGCAGCAGCTTGGCCTCGTTGCCAACTTCGCGGAGGGTGGGAAGCTTCATCGCGACAACCGTTTCATCATGAAATAGACCAGCGGCAGCACCAGTGGCATCGCGACGACGATGGAAGCCATCGCGAGCGAGAGCTGGTCGAGCCGGAGATAGCGGATGCCGAGCGTCGACAGCACATGCGTCAGGTCAGCCGGGCCGCCGCCAGTGAGCAGATAGACGCTATTGAAGTCCCCTAGCGTCCAGATCATCGAGAGCAGCGTGCAGGTGACATAGAGCGTCTGCATCGACGGCCAGGTGATGAAGCGGAATTTCTGCCACCAGCTCGCGCCATCCACCTCGGCGGCCTCGAACAGATCGTGCGGTATCGCAAGGCGTCCGGTGATCAGGATCAGCGTCCAGAACGGCAGCGATTTCCAGATGTGGACGCCGATCGCCATGGTCAGCGCCACCGTCGGGTCGTTCAGCCAGTTCGGGCCGTCGTCACCGGTGAACGAGAAGATGAGGTGGTTGATCACGCCCCATTCGGGATTGAGCATGAAGCGCACCGACAGGATGGTCGGGATCGACGGCACCGCCCAGGGCAGGATGAAGATCACCGAGAGCCATTTGATCCAGGTGCGCTGCTGGGCGAAGAAGCCAGACAGGAACAGCGCGATCAGCATCTTGATGTTGATGCCGATGACCAGGAAGATCAGCGTGTTGACAGCGGCGCGCGCGAAGATCGGGTCGTTGTAGAGTGCGACATAGTTCGCCGGCGCCCGCGCCAGCCACAGCCCGTAGCAGACGGGATAGACGACGAAGGCGAGGAAAACCAGCAGATAGGGCGCGAGCAGCAAGATGCCCCAGACCTGCGCCGGGGTCAGCCGCGACGACAGGGGCGGGCCGGGGAGTGCCTGATCGCCAGAGAGCGTGATCGCCATTCTTTTCGAACTCTTCAAAGAGATGCCGGCCGCGAAACGCGGCCGGTGTTGTTCTTATACCTCTCCCCGCAAAGCGGGGAGAGGGGAAGGATGATTTAGCCAGCGACCTGCTTGATGCGGGCGATCAGCTCGTCGACCGCCTTGTCCACCGGCACCTTCTCGCTGACCACGCGGTTCATCGCCTTGGCCCAGACGTTTTCGTTGTTCAGGATGGTGAACTTCCAGTTCTTGGTGAAGTCGAACGCGGCGGTGCCACCCTTGAACTGCGCATAGACCGCCTTGCGATGCCTGTCGGCCTGCCAGAACGGGCTTTCCTGGCTTTCCTTGGTCACCGGGAACCAGCGGCCAAGCGCACCCTCGATATAGGGCCGGATGTTCTCTTCCTGGAGCAGGAAGGCGATGAACTGCTTGGCCTCAGGCTTGTTCTTGGCCACGTTGAAGACCAGCCCGGTCTTGACGTCGGAGCGGTAGCGGATCGTCGTGCCGTCGGGCGCCTTCGGGAAGGAGGCGGTGATGATGTCTTCCTCATACGCCTTCTTGCCGGCCGCGCGCTGTTCGGGCGTTAGCGTCTGGTTGTTGGAGTCCTCGAACCATTTCGCCGCGATCGAGATCGTGAAGTTGTGGGTCATCACGATGGTCTTGTTGTGGAACGCGACGTTGTTGTCCGGATCCTTCCAGGTTGTGGAGGAGGGCGGGGTGCAGCCCTTGATGTAGGTGTCGGTGTAGTCCTTCATCGCCTTGATCAGGTTCTCGCGAACCGTGGGATCATCGACCAGCAGCTTGCCGTCGTCGTCGACCAGCTTGACGTGGTAGGCGTCCATGAAGGTGTAGAACGACTGGAAGGCGTCGGTGGATTCCACGCCCATCGGCTGGCCGACGGCGTAGATGCGCTGGCCGGTGGCCTTGCGGATCGCCGGCTGTACCTTGTCGCACCAGAACGTCCAATAGCCCGTCCAGTCGTTCGGGATGTCGCTCTGCTTGAAGCCGGCCTTGTCCAGCATGTCGTTCCAGATCTGGACGTGCATGCTCTGCTGCTTCAGCGGGAAGCCGTAATAGGCCTTCTTCTTGGTGACGTCGTTATAGAGGATCGACGCATCCAGCGTGTTCTGCACGAACCGATCCTTGATCGGTTCCATGACTTCCGAGAGGTCCTCGAGCTTGCCCTCATAGGCCCACTTGCCCTGCACCTGCACGTCGTAGGTGTCGGCATAGGCAACGTCCGGCACGGTCCCCGAATCGAGCGCGGCGACCGTCTTCGGAATCATGTCCTGGATCGCGTACTGCGACAATTCGACCTTGATGCCGGTCTTGGCCTCGAACTTCTTGATCGTCTCGATGAGCGCGTCGTCTTCGGACCGATAAAATCCCTTGCCCCACCAGACCGTAATCGTCTTCTGCTGCGCAAATGCGGGTGCAGCGGCTGCGAACAGCCCCGCCGCAGCGACCGCCAGTGTAACTGCGCCAATAACCTTGGATCTCACGTTTTTCTCCCTCAAACGGCCGGTGTTTTTAACCGGTCGTATAAAACACTAGCGCATGGCCGTCAGCCGATCTAGCGGCATGTTGTCAGACCTAGGTCGTGGGGTGTCGGGCGCGCGGAGATGCTTAATATATGCATCGATCCAATCGCCGCATCAATTCGCGGCAATCAATTCGGGTTCTGCGTTCCGGCATCGCCTGACCATATGCAACTCCGTACCTGCTTGCGACTGGCGAAGGCCCGGCTTGTAGGCGGTATGAGGACTGAACGCAACGCAGCCGGCTGGCCACACCACGCTGCTGCGGCCGCAGGACCCGAAATGCCTCTGAAAACGGCGGGGCTGATCCGAGGAACTCCCGGTCCGAAAGGGCAAGGTCTTGCACCGCTGCGCCGCCGAGCTATCAGCGTTTCGCCTTCCGGCCCGCCGAAACGACATTCGAATTTGCCTGAGTGGATCGGGACCGCGGCTTGCCTTGGCCGCTCGTCCGGGAAGGCGAGCGCCATGCCTCGAGCAGCATCTTGAGAAATTGGCTGGCATGAGGAGATAGTGTCGCCCCGCGCCTGCGCACGATTCCGATCGTCCGCGACACTTCCGGCTCGATCAGCCGAACCGTGTGAATGATCGGATGACCGGCTGCGGGCGTCGCGAGCCTCGGCAGCACGGCGATGCCGAGCCCCTCTTCAACCAGGCCAAGCGAGCCGGAGAGGTGGGCGACTTCATAGGACCAGTTCAGCTGCAGGCCCTGTCGCGCCAGCGCATTGTCGATCAACGCGCGGTTGCCGCTGTTGCGACCGACGGTGATGATTCGGTGCGACACAATCTCCGACCAACTGACCTGTTTGCGCGACGCCAGCGGATGGTCGTGACGGCAGGCGAGGACGAAAGGATCCTCAACCAGTTTCTCGAATTCAATTTCGGCATGCGAAGCACCGATGAAATTAATGCCGAAGTCGGCTTCTCCGCGCGCGACCGCTTCCAATCCCTCGTTGGCACCGATGTCCAGAATCCGGATGCGAATGCGCGGATACGCCTCGGCAAACCGGCCGATCGCACGCGGCAGGAAATAGAACACCGCTGTCGGCACCGCAGCCACCGAGACCAGGCCTGAACTTCGCGCGCCGATATCGTGGATGGCGAGCACCGAGGTCTCGAACTCGTCGATGAGGCGGCGCACCTTCGGCAGGAAGTCGCGGCCCGTCATGGTGAGATTGACGTGGCGCGTCGACCGTTCGAGCAACGGCGCACCGAGGCCTTCTTCCAGTTTCTGAATGCGCCGGCTCAGCGCCGGCTGCGACAGGTTCAGCGCCCTGGCGGTGCGGACGAAACTTCCCGTCTCCGCCACGGTGATGAACGCCTTGAGGTCGAGCAGTTCCGCATTCATGGCAGGCTCCATTATATCGATAACTGGAATAATACCTCAGATATTTGCATTTCACAAAAGAGTTCTGGCGGAGGATGCTCTGGTGCGAGCGAAGTTGTCGCCGAACGGAAGAACCCCATGAACGATCAGATTGCCATTCCCTGTGTGGTCATGCGCGGGGGCACCTCGCGCGGGCCGTTTTTCCTGGCCCGTGATCTACCAGCCGACCCCAAACTGCGTGACGCGATCCTGTTGTCCGTGATGGGCGGGGGACACGACCTTGGAATCGACGGGATCGGCGGCGCCAATGCCGTCGTCAACAAGGTCGCGATCGTTGGTCCGGCATCGGTGCCCGGCGCCGATGTTGATTACCTGTTTGCCCAGGTGCGGGTTCGTGAAGGCATCGTCGATACCTCGCCCAACTGCGGAAACATGCTGGCGGCGGTGGGGCCGTTCGCAATTGAAGCCGGGCTGATCGCCGCCGCCGCAGATCGCACTCATGTGCGCATCCACAATGTCAACACCGGCAAGCTGATCGATGCGACCGTTCCGACCCCCGCAGGGCGCGTGACTTACGACGGCGAGGCGCGGATCGACGGTGTACCGGGAACGGCCGCGCCCATCGAACTGTCGTTTCCCAACGCGGCCGGCGCACGCACCGGTCGTCTCCTGCCCACTGGACGGCCGGTCGATTGCATCGACGGGGTCGATGTGACCTGCATCGACGCGGCGATGCCCGTCATGCTGGTCCGCGCGGCGGATCTGGGACGGACCGGCCGTGAGGCTCCCTCGGACTTCGCCGACAGCGGCTTCCGCGCGCGTCTCGAAACTTTGCGCATCGAGGCCGGACGCCGGATGGGCTTTCCAGATTCCGCGACAATGGTGATCCCGAAGCCGGTTCTGATTGCGCGCGGGGGCGAGGCGACGCTGAACACCAGGTATTTCATGCCGCATGACTGTCACAACGCGCTGGCGGTGACCGGCGCTGTCGCGATCGCGACGGCATGCGTCACGCCCGGGACGATCGCGGCGGAGATGGTCGGACCACTGGCACCACCGGTGCCGATCACCCTCGTCCATCCCTCCGGCCAACTCGTGGTTCGGCTGGAGCCCGGCCCGGTTGCCAGGGTGCTGCGGACAGCTCGGCGCATCTTCGAGGGCCACGTCTTCGCCCGTCGATCGCACGTGCCTCATTCGGTGCTGGCGGCCTGAATCCCGCCGCTTCCGAAGCCATCACAAAAAATCAGAGCCATGGGAGAAATGAGAATGCACAAGGAAGCACTGGCAGGGCACCCGAACACCGAGGCTGGGAAGCCGTTCTACCGGATTCTCTATGTCCAGGTGCTGATTGGCCTCATGCTGGGTGTCCTTACGGGCCATTTCTGGCCCGAATTCGGTGCCGCGCTGAAGCCCTTTGGCGACGGCTTCGTCAAGCTGGTCAAGATGATGATCGCGCCGATCGTATTCTGCACCATCGTGAGCGGCATCAACAGCATCAGCGATTCCCGCGAGGTCGGCCGCACGCTGGTGAAGTCCATGGCGCTGTTCTACATGCTGACCGTGCTCGCCTTGCTGGCAGGGCTGATCGCCGTGTCGCTGATCCAGCCGGGCGTTGGCATGCACGTTGCGGTCAGCACGTTGGATCCGTCGGTGGCCGCGAAATTCACCAAGCAGGCAGGTGCGACCGGATTTGCGGACTTCATGCTGCACATCATCCCGCATTCGTTCTTTGGAGCGTTCGCCGATGGTGAAGTGCTGCCGGTGTTGCTGGTTTCCATCCTGATCGCCTTTGGCCTGAGCCGTGCCGGCGATGGCGGTGTTGTGGTGACGAAGGCGGTCGATTCGTTCTCACAGGTGCTGTTTGTGTCGTTCGGCTTCATCATGAAGCTCGCTCCGCTCGGCGCCTTTGGCGCCATGGCGTTCACGGTGGGCCGCTACGGCATCCGATCGATCGGCTCGCTCGGCCTGCTGATCCTGACATTCTATCTCGCCTGTTCGGTCTTCGTGGTCGTCGTGCTTGGCACGCTGGCACGGCTGAATGGCTTCAGCTTGTGGAAGACCATCCGCTACTTCAAGGAAGAACTGCTGATCGTGCTCGGCACGTCGTCGTCGGAGCCGGCGCTGCCTGGCGCGCTGCGCAAGCTGGAGCAGCTCGGATGCCGGAAAGGCGTGTCAGGACTCGTGCTACCGATGGGATACTCGTTCAATCTGGACGGCAGCGCCATCTATCTCACTTTGGCATCCATCTTCATCGCGCAGGCCTGCGACATTCATCTGTCGTGGGGGCAGATCGCGGCGATGCTCGGACTGATGCTGCTGACGTCCAAGGGGGCGGCAGGTGTCACCGGCAGCGGCTTCGTCGCGCTTGTCGCGACCCTCTCCGTCATGCCGGATCTGCCCGTGACCGGCGTGGCGCTGCTCGTCGGCATCGACCGCTTCATGTCGGAAGCGCGGGCGCTGACCAGCATGATCAGCAACTGTGTGGCGGCCATCACCATTTCGCTGTGGGAGGACGCCTGTGACCGCGAGGTGCTGGCCCGTGAACTCGGACAGAGTGGCACTCTCGAGGTCGCGGCCGGGGCGACGATCGGCGGAGAACCGGTGCTGCAGGAGAACAAGAGCTGGATTTCGACGCAATCGGCCGCTTGACCCCGAAGGGAGTGACATCGATCACTCTAGTTCGACTTGGCGTTTTCTTTGGCGTTCTCCGCCGTCGGCGATTCTGCCGGTGTGGGACGCTTGCCTGCGCCGGTGATGCGCTCGATCGCGGAGCGCACGGCATCGCTCCCCTTGCGGTCCTTCAGCATGTCGAGCAGGGGCGCGGAAGCCGGCGAGCGGCGGATCAGGCTTTCCGGATCGGGGAAGATCAGGGGATCATCCCAGGGCCCCTGCACCACGAAGGGCAATTCGAAGCCCGACGAACTGTTGAGGCTCGCCACGCCCTTCATGTCGTATTCGCGCGTCGGTACCGATGCGGTGCCGGTGAGCGTGATCTTCGCTGCCGGCCCCTCGACGCGGATGTCTTCGGCGGTGGCGACGCCGTCGGAGAATTTCACCGCGATGGTGAGCTTGTCGTAAGGGGTCGAGCCGCTACGGAAATTGCCGCCGCCCGACAGCGGCCGCCGCTCCAGCCGCTTCAGGAGCTGCTCGGCGTTGAAGCCCGCGATCGCGCCGTCATGTCCGGTGACCGTGGCACTGCCGTCGAGCGACTGCACGAGGCCGAACGGGCTCGAGCCGGAGGCAAGGAGGGAGACGTTGATGTTGCCGCGCCCGGACAGCTTGTTGAGGCCGAACAGCTCGGTTGCGCAGGCCTGCAGGTCGACGTCGGTGAACTGAAACTGCGCCTTGATGTCGGCGACGGTATCGGTGCGGGCGATGCCGAACGAACCCTTGGCGATGCCGCCATAGACCTGGGCCTCGCCCACCGAGAGCGCCAGCGTGCCGTTGCGCAAATTGGCGCCGATCGCGGTGCGGCCGAGCTTCGTCGGTCCGACGGTCAGCCGCGCCGCCGACAGGCGCATGTCGAGGTCGGTGGTCGACAGCCCGTTGAGATCGAACAGCTGCCTGTTCCAGTCGCGGGCGCCGCTCGCGAGTAGGCGGAAGGTCGAGATATAAGGTGTGAAGTCGAGCGCGTCGGCGGCGAGCGTCGCCTGCAGCGTCTGCCTTCCGTTATTGGCGTAGGTCATGACGCCCTCGGCGGTGTTGCCGTCGAGCTCGACATTGACATTGGTGAGCGCGATCGAGGCGCCCACCACATTGGCGCGCGCTTTCAGCGCGAAGCGGCCAAAGCCGCCACTGGCCGGCTGCGGCTGTCCGGTCCAGCGCAGCGCGTTGCGCAGGGACGGGCTGTCGATGGTGAGCGTGCCCTCCATCATCGGGCTGGTGCGGTTGGCGACGCTGCCGTCGAAGGCGAGCTTGAGCGGCGCGCTGGCGATCCGCGCCTTCAGGCCGGACCGGTCGCCCGAGAGGGCGGCGACGAAATCGGAGAAGCTGATCGAACCGTCGACCCGCTCGCCGCGCCAGTCGAACTGCCCGGTTGCGGCAAACGAGCGCGAGATCGACGGCCAGGCCAGCGACAGGTCGATGTCCTCGAACTTCTCGGTGGCGTGGGTGGCGGCGTCCTCGTAATTGAGCACGCCGTCCTGGATCCTGATCTCGGAGAACGACACCTGGTTGTCGGCCCCGGGCTTCATGGTGCGGGCAATGGTCTGGATGAAGGGCGTCCAGTTGCTCTCGCCGTCCGGCTTGAGGCTGACATGGATGCGCGGCCTGAGCAGCGTCAGGTCGGCGATCTCGAACCGTTGCAGCAGCAGCGGCAACAGCCGCAGATTGGCGGTGAGCACGTCGACATGGAGCGCGGGATCGCTGGTGCCGCCACCCTTCAGGCCGACGTCATGGAAGGAGATGTAGCTCGCCGGCAGCACCGAAATGTCGATGCTGCCTGCGACATTGAGCTCCAGGCCCGTGACGTCGCGGATCTGCGCCTCCACCGCCTTGCGCAGCGCGTCGCGGTTGATGAGCCATGAGGTCGCGACCAGGGCGATCAGCGCGACGCCGAGCAGCGCCGCGATCGGCGTCCCGAGGCGCTTCATTCCTTGGGCCATGGTCAATGGCATGTCCTGATCGGGTTGGTTGTTGGGTCCAGAAGGGCGGCCGGGAAACCTGCGCGCCCCACGCCCAAGGTCTGTTAGGCTACAAGTTTGGTCAGGTTACAAGTCTTGTTAGGTTGCAAGCCCTGATACGTTAAGTGCCGCAACTTGATGGGTTTTCTTGTCGCTTTCAAGGCCGCGGGCGGTTCTGCCCACGCCGTGGGCAGCTTCTACCACCGCCCCGCGGAGCGGAGAACCCCGTATCATTGACGGCTTTGGAGGATTTCGCCTAATAATCGCCGCCAATAAGGTGCGGCGGCTGCAAGCCGAAGGTTCAGTCGAGGTTTTTTGCATGAACAAGGTCTATCCCGACGCCAAGTCGGCGCTCGACGGCATTCTGAAAGACAACATGATGATCATGTCGGGAGGCTTCGGCCTCTGCGGCATTGCCGAGGAGCTGTCGGACGCGATCCGCGAATCGGGCGTCAAGGGGCTGACGGTCGTCTCCAACAATGCCGGCGTCGACGGCATCGGGCTCAGCCGCCTGTTGGAAACCCGGCAGATCAAGAAGATGATCTCGTCCTATGTGGGCGAGAACAAGCTGTTCGCCCAGCAATTCCTCGCCGGCGAGCTGGAACTCGAATTCAACCCGCAGGGCACGCTGGCCGAGCGCATCCGCGCCGGCGGCGCCGGCATTCCGGCCTTCTACACCAAGACCGGCGTCGGCACGCTGATCGCCGAAGGCAAGGAAGTGAAGGAGTTCGACGGCGAGAAGTACCTGATGGAGCGCGGCCTGTTCGCCGACCTCGCCATCGTGCACGCCTGGAAGGGCGACACCGCCGGCAACCTCATCTACCGCAAGACCGCGCGCAACTTTAACCCGATGATGGCGACCGCCGCCAAGATCACGGTGGCCGAGGTCGAGCACCTGGTTCCGGCCGGCGAACTCAATCCCGACCACATCCACACGCCCGGCATCTTCGTGAAGCGCATCGTCGAGGTCGGCACGGCCAAGAAGCGCATCGAATTCCGCAACACCCGCCCGCGCCCGAGCGCATGATCCGGAAAAGTGGACACCGGTTTTCCGATCAGATCATGCGCCGCTAGAGAATCGACTGGAGCTCAACAATGGCCTGGACCCGTGAACAGATGGCTGCGCGCGCCGCGAAGGAATTGCGCGACGGCTACTACGTCAATCTCGGCATCGGCATCCCGACGCTGGTCTCGAACTACATCCCCGACGGCATGGACGTCTCCTTGCAGAGCGAGAACGGCATGCTCGGCATGGGCCCGTTCCCCTATGAAGACGAGGTGGACGCGGACCTGATCAACGCCGGCAAGCAGACCGTGAGCGAGCTGCCCTCGACCTCGTATTTTTCGAGCGCGGATTCCTTCGGCATGATCCGCGGCGGCCACATGGACCTCTCGATCCTCGGCGCCATGCAGGTGGCCCAGAACGGCGACCTCGCCAACTGGATGATCCCCGGCAAGATGGTCAAGGGCATGGGCGGCGCGATGGATCTCGTCGCCGGCGTCAAGCGCGTCGTCGTGGTGATGGAGCATTCGGCCAAGGACGGCCCGAAGCTGCTGAAGCAGTGCAACCTGCCGCTGACCGGCGAGCGCGTGGTCGACATGGTCGTCACCGATCTCGCGGTCTTCACCATTGACAAGCACGGTGACGGCGGCATGGCCCTGATCGAGCTCGCCGACGGCGTCTCGCTCGACGAGGTCAAGTCCAAGACCGAAGCCGAATTCCGCGTCGCGCTGAAGAATACCTGAGAGAGTTGAAAGCAGCTGCCAAATGGCCGGGCTCGCCCGGCCATTTTCGTTTGACCTACGGGTGATCCACGATGAGCGCTCCTAAGAGTCGGTGAGGCAGGAGGTTCTCTCCTCATCCTCGGTGTCGTCCTGGCGAAGGCCAGGACCCATACCGCGAGGTCCATTGTTTCGCGGGCGGTGATCGTCCCGAACGACCAGCCTTCGCCAAACCTTGTTCGGTGGCTATGGGTCCTGGCCTTCGCCAGGACGACGTTAGAGAGGCTTGGCGCGCTGCCTCCACGTCGTCATTGCGAGGAGCTCTTGCGACGAAGCAATCCAGGCTGTTTCCGCGGAGAGATTCTGGATTGCTTCGCTGCGCTCGCAATGACGAAGCATGAGGCGCTGCCGTCGTTTTTCCAATTCAGGTGGCGGCCCCGCTACGACCTCGCCCGCACCTTGCCCCATCGCGCCGACACGTTCGCCATCCACGTCCGCTCCTCCCGCACCAGGCGGAAGCCGAGATTGGCGGGCGGCACGCCTTGAGCGCAGCCGCCGGCGCGGGCGTCGCGGATGAAGTCGGTGACATAGGCGCGGTGCGCGCCTTCGGCGACGCGCACGCCGCAATTCACGGTCGGCCGGCCGGCATGGCCGGCCTCGTCGACGCGCGAGCGCACGAAGCAGGTCGAGGTCCACTCCCAGACATTGCCGGCGAGATCTTCAATGCCGTGCTCGTTCACGCCGAACTTGCCGAACGGATAGGCCGCGGTGTCGAAGGGATCGCGCTCGGACTCGCGCTCATAGCGGCTGATCCAGCGCTTCGAGGGGTTGTCTGCGTCCACCGGCGCACCATCGTCCTTGAATCTGGAGCCCGCCGCAAACGCCCATTCCTCGTCACTGGGCAGGCGGTAGTGCTGGCCGGTCTTGCGTGACAGCCAGCCGGCATAGGCCTCGGCATCGTGCCAGCTCACCTGCACGGCGGGACGATCGATCGCGACCGTCACCCCGCGATCGAGCGCGCGGCAGGCGCCGTCCTGCACGCAAAGCTGATAGTCGAATGAGGAGACCTGGTTGCGCATGATATGCAGCGGCCTCGTGAACCGCATCGCGCGCAGCGGTGCTTCCGCCTGCTGCCCGCCACGCGTGAAATCGCCGGCCTCGCGATAGGAGGCATTGCTAGGCGCGATCCTGACGATCGCGGGCTCCGTCGCCGTGCCGTGGACCGCCATGTCCGAGACCAGGGGTGCCATCGCGATCGGCCCTGCGAGCCCGGCGGCGCAGGCGAGCAGCAGTTTCAGCTTGAATGCGATCAGCATGGTCGTCCCCCGAAAGGAAGAAGGGGCCGGTGATCACCGGCCCCTTTGTCGCGTCTAGTTGGTGGCGGCCGGGATTTCCGCAGGCGCCTTCACCTGCATCATCAGATCGTCGTTCCACTTGCCTTCGACCTTGAAGTGCGCGGTGGCGCCGAGATCGGCGGCTTCGATCAGATTATGCGTGACGTAGGCGTAGATGCCGGGCTGCTGGAATTTGTACAGCGCAGCTCCCGCCGAGCCGCCGCGGATGAACCAGGTCTCGAGCCCGACCTCGGGCGCATTGCCGAACTTGCCGGTCTCCCAGACATAGTCGCCATGACCGCCGATCAAATGCGGACGGCTGTCGCGATTGGCCTGCGAGTGCACGATCAGCACGTTCTCGCCGACATTGGCCGTCAGCGCGTTCTTGCCGGTGAGTGCGCCGACCTTGCCGTTGAACACGACATGGGAGGGCGTCAGCTTCTTCATCACCTCTTCGGTCTCGGTGAAGGCCTCGCCCGGCGACTCATAGGACTTGAAATTGCCCTTCTCGTCGCGCGGCACGTACATGTCCTGCTCGCCGATATAGTAGACCTTGTCGTACTTCAGCGCGTGGCCCTTGCCGTCATTCAGTCCCTCACGCGGCAGCACCATCACGGCACCGTTCATGCCGGAGACGACGTGCCAGGGGATCATCGGGCCGCCCGGCGCGCAGTGATAGACGAACACGCCGGTCTTGGTCGCCTTCCAGCGCAGCACGACCTGCTCGCCGGGATTGATCAGGGTGAGCGCGCCGCCGCCGAGCGCGCCGGTCGCGGAGTGGAAGTCGATGTTGTGCGGCATGGTGTTGGTCGCGGGATTGACCAGCGTCGTCTCGACGTAATCGCCCTCATGCACCACCATCAGCGGGCCCGGCATCGAGCCGTTGAAGGTCATGGCCTGGAAGGTCGTGCCCTTCTCGTCGATGACGACCTTCTTCTCCTCGATCGTCAGCTTGAACTCGATGATCTTGGGAGCCTGCTTGGTCGCTTGCTCGTGCGCATGCACGAACGGCGGAGCGACCAGCTCGACCTTCTGACGCGGCAGTTTGAGATCATCGGCGGCCAGGGTGGGTGTCGCCAGCATCAGGGCGGTCGCGGCGGCGCTGATCAATGCGGCTCTGCGGGTGAACATCGGAAGCATCCTTCATCTGAAATGGTCTTGATGACGGATGCAGTGTGCGCCTGTTGCGGCAAGAGTGTTTGCGCTGCGACAAGCTTCTGCCGGATTGGCCTCCGGTAAATTCCTTAAGAGGTGCACCGAAGCCGCATCGACGATGGCTAACGATCTCGCTGCGTCAGCGGCGCAAGCGGCAAGTCGTTCGCATGTTCAGTTGCATTCGGTCGTGAACGTATGGATGTGCTCGATCAGAGCAGGCGTATCGCCATCCAGACCGTGCCCCAGACCGCGAGCGACAACGCGGCAAAGACGGTGGCCATGATTGCCAGAACGCGCGCGAGATGATTTGCGCCGGTTGCGGGCGCAACAGGGACGGGACGGAAATCGTCGAAGCGCGGGATATGGCCGCGAATGCCGGCGAGCCAAAGAACGAGATCGAGCGCGAACGACGCCATGGCCTGTCTCCCAAGGGGGCGATGATTGAACGTCATCATCGACCAAATCAGGCGCCGGAACTTTGAGCGAGCGCAAGGTCGCTTGCCCGAAAACGGGTAATCCAATGCCATCCGGGATTTGCCGCGCCACGCTGCGGCATCGATTTACGAATGGGTAAGACATGAGATTAGATCTCGCAGCGAGCTACGGCGAAGAGAGATTGCCGCGCTATACGAGCTATCCGACCGCGCCGCACTTCTCGCCTGCGATCGGCGCCGATGCCTACGCCCGATGGCTGTCCGAGCTCCCTGCCGGTGCCAGCGCGTCGCTCTATCTGCACGTGCCGTTCTGCCGCGAGATGTGCTGGTATTGCGGTTGCCATACCCAGATCGTGCGGCGTGACGACTTGATTGCGGCCTATCAGCGGACGTTGCACAGCGAGATCTCCCAGGTCGCCGAAACCATCGGCCGCCGCATCAAGGTCGAGCACATCCATTTCGGCGGCGGCACGCCGACGATCATGGCGCCGGAGGCCTTTGCCGAGTTGATGGCGACCATGCGCCAGGCGTTCTTCGTGCTGCCGTCGGCGGAGATCGCGGTCGAGATCGACCCCAGGACCCTGACCGCCGACATGGTCGAGGCCATGCGGCTCTCCGGCGTCAACCGCGCCAGCCTGGGGGTGCAGAGTTTCGACCCCGTCGTGCAGCGCGCGATCAACCGCGTGCAGAGCTTTGAGCAGACGGCGTCTGTCGTCGACATGCTCCGGCGTGCGGGCATCGCAGGGATCAATTTCGACCTGATCTACGGGCTGCCGCATCAGACCGTCGCCTCCTGCCTCGAAACCGTGCGGCGTGCGCTCGAGCTCGCACCCGACCGCTTCTCGGTGTTCGGCTATGCGCACGTGCCGGCGTTCAAGAAGCACCAGCGCATGATCAACGAGGCGGTGCTGCCCGACGGCCTGGCGCGTCACGACCAGGCCTGCGCGATCGCCAATGCGCTGAAGGAGGCCGGCTATGTGCAGATCGGGCTCGATCATTTCGCCCGACCCGACGATGCCATGGCCGTGGCTTTCGAGGACCGGACCCTGCGGCGCAATTTCCAGGGCTATACCACCGACAAGGGCGAAGTCCTGCTCGGCTTCGGCGCCAGCGCGATCGGGCACTTGCCGCAAGGCTATGTCCAGAACGAGGTGCAGATCGGCGCCTATGCGCAAAACATCACCAGCGGCCGTCTCGCCACCGCCAAGGGCTACGGGCTCACCGACGACGACCGGCTGCGTGCCGACATCATCGAGCGCATCATGTGTGAGTTCAGCGCCGATCTCGGCGACATCTGCGCGCGCCATGGTGTCGAGGCCGGCCCGATGCTCAAATCGGCGTCGCGTCTGAAGCCGCTGATCTCGGACGGCGTCGTGAGGCTGGACGGCGACCGGCTCGCAGTCGCAAGCGACTCGCGCTTCCTGGTCCGCAGCGTCGCCGCCGCGTTCGACGCGCATCTGGATCCGGGAAAGCAGCTGCACAGCAGGGCGGTGTAGTTCGCCTCTGCCCGTAAGAACGGGGAGAGGGAGAAGCAGCAACCCAGCTTGCGCTCCAACAAAGAAACCGCCACCCGCTCCGCTATCGTCGCATCGGAACGGAGTTGTCCATGCCTTTTGGATCCGACGACCTGGTCGATGACATCATGCGCACGGCGCCGCACACTATCCGCGTGTTTCTTGCTTTCCGGCTGGCCTGCGTCGGCTGCCCGATCGCAACCTTCCACACGGTGGAAGACGCCTGCCGCGAGCACGGTGTCGACCGCGACAAATTCCTCGCTGCGCTCTGCGACTGCGTGCCGGCGTGAGAGATCCGGAGTTCGCGCGGGCGCGTGCGGATTCCCGGGTGAGGGTCAAGCTTCTGCCGCGAGCGGAAGCGCCCTCACCCCTATGCTCAGCGACAGCGGTGCGGCGCTCACGCCCCGCCGCTGTCGGGAGTCCGCTCCGCCAGCACGACGATCTTGTGCGGCTCGCGCAGGATGATGCGCTGACGGCCGCTCTCGACGAGACCCTGGCTCTCCCAGCCGCTCAGGATGCGGCTCACGGTGTGCAGGGTGGTGCCGGTCATCTGCGCGATGTCCTGGCGGCTGATCGGGAAGTCGATCTCGATGCCCTGGTCGAGCTTCTTGCCGGACTGCTTGGCGAGGCGCAGCAGGGCATGGGCGATGCGCTGCTCGACCTGCTGGGTCGACATTTCCAGGATGCGGGTATGGCTCTCCTGCAACCGCGCCCCGACGGTCTGGAGCGTATTGGCGGCGAGCGAGGGAAACCGCTCGATCAGCCGTGGCCAGGCCGAGGTCGGCCAGATCAGCACCACGCTGTCGTCGACAGCCATCGCGGTTGCCGGATAGCGCGTGGCTCCGATCGCCATCGCGAGCCCGAAGGTCTCGCCGGGTGCCACATAGCGCACCACGATCTGCTCGCCGGTCGGTGTGGTCTTGGCCGCGCGGACATGGCCGTGCAGCAGCAGGAAGAACGACTGCGCGTCTGCGCCCTGCTCGAAGATGGCGGTGTTCTTCGGGTAGCGCGCCGAACGGGCCTCGCGCAGGATCTCGTCCAGGGCGTCCGGCGCGACCCCGGCAAACAGCGGCAAATGCGCAACCAGCGATGTGTCGACCTTGGCCATTCTGCCTCCTTGGCGCTCCGAAGTGTGATGGCACCTGCAATCGTCCTGCAATTTGCGATAGCGCAAAACCGGCCGCCCGGGACGGCAGTATTTTTCCAAACGACGATCTGAATTGACAGGAGTTGCCCCATGGCTGGCGCCCGATCCCGCAATTTTGCGGGCTGGCCGCTGTTTGCGAACAGTTTTCGGCCTTTTTTCCTGCTCGCTGCCATCCAGGCCGGGCTGTCGATTCTGGCCTGGCTGCCGATGTTCTACGGTGAATTGTCGGTGACCTCGGCCTTCGCGCCGCGCGACTGGCACGTCCACGAGATGCTCTATGGCTTCCTGCCGGCTGTCATCACCGGGTTCCTGTTCACGGCGATCCCGAACTGGACCGGGCGGCTGCCGATCCAGGGGACCTCGCTCGGCGCGCTGCTGGTGGTCTGGCTGGCCGGACGCCTTGCCGTGACCTTGTCGGCCGATATCGGATGGGCCTTTGCGCTTGTCGTCGATGCCGCTTTCCTGGCGCTGGTCGTTGCGGCGGCGACGCGCGAGATCATCGCGGGCGGGAACTGGCGCAATCTGCCGGTGGTGGTGCTCGTGCTCATGCTGCTGGCCGGCAATGTCGGCTTTCATCTCGAAGCGCATTTCGAAGGCGCGGCCGATCTCAGCATCCGCGTCGGTGTCGGCGTGGTGATGCTGCTGATCGCGCTGATCGGCGGCCGCATCATTCCGAGCTTCACCCGCAACTGGCTGGTCAAGTTCAATCCTGGACGCCTGCCGGTGCCGTTCGGACGTTTTGACGGTGCGGTGATCGGAGCGAGCGCGCTGGCGCTGATCGCGTGGATCGCGGCGCCGCTGAACACGGTCACCGGTGTCGTGATGGCGGTGGTCGGCGTGCTGCATCTGGTTCGGCTTGCACGCTGGGCCGGCGACCGCACCACGCGCGAGCGGCTGCTGCTGATCCTCCATGTCGGTTACGTCTTCGTGCCGCTCGGCTTCATCCTGAATGCCCTGGCCGCCTTCGGCGAACTGCCGCCGAGCGCGGGCATTCATGCCTGGATGGCGGGCGCGGCCGGAACCATGACGCTGGCGGTGATGACGCGTGCGAGCCTCGGTCACACCGGGCAGGCGCTGACGGCTTCACCGGCTACGCAAGCCATCTATGTCGCGATCGTCGTCGCGGCGCTGGCGCGGGTCTGCGCAGTGGTCGTGCCTGCGCATGGTGATGTGCTGCTGCATGTCGCAGCCTTCGGCTGGGTCGCGGCATTCCTCGGCTTTGCGATCGCGTTCGGCCCACTGCTCGCCGGCAGCCGGTGGCGTGCCCTTGCCATCATGGGCGTGCCAGCTCCGGCACGCTGAACCTAAGCCGCGCTCGCCGAGGGGATATCCGCTGGCTCGGCCAGCGGCCGCACGCCCTTGCGCCATGCGGTGATGGTGCAGCCGAAGCGGCCGCGGAACCAGCGGGCCATCGCGCTTTGCGCGGAGAAGCCGAGCTGCGCGGCGATATCGGCCAGCGGCCGGTCGGGATCGTCGATCAGCTGGATCACGAGATCGGCGCGCTGCGCGTCGAGGATGGCCGAGAAGCTGGTGCCTGACGCGGCGAGGTGGCGGTGGATGGTGCGGCGGGTGCAGGCCAGATGCTCGGCCACGCGCTCGACGGTGCAGTCGCCACTGGCGAGCAGGGTCCGCACCACCTCGTCGACCTTTCCCTCCCAGCTTGCCGGCCGGGTCTCGATCGCCTCGATCCGCTTGCGCAGGTAATTCGCGATGAGGGGATGCGCGCTCGGGATGCGGCGCTCCATGTCGTGCGCCGACAGCAGGATCGCATTGTCATCGGCATTGAAGGTCACGCGGCAGCCGAAGAAGTCGCGGTAGCGCTTGCGGTCGTGCGGCGGCGGATAGTGCAGGTGCACTTCCTGCGGCCGCCAATCGCTGCCGAACAGCGACTGGATGATGCGGTGGACGCTGCCGAGCGCCATGTCGATCGATTGCCGCGGCGCGGTCGGCTGCCGGCCGCGCAAATGCAGCGTGACTTTCACCGTCTGCTTGTCGCTGGTGACGTCGAGCTTCATGCCGTCGTGATGGACATGGATGAAGCGCGAGAACGCCTTGATGGCTTCACCGACAGTCGCTTGTTCGCGCACGATCAGGCCGACCGCTCCGAAATTGGTGAGCCCGCCGCGCTCGGCGAGCCGCAAGCCGAAATCTTCAGCACCCGAGGCCTCTGCCGACAATTCGAGCAGACGGCGCAGGCTGGTCACGGCAATCGGCGTATCGGGCTTGTCCAGCACGGCCAGCGGCAGCCGCACCTTGCGCATCGTCTGCTTGGGGTCGAGCCCGACCGACCGGGCGACCTCCGCGTAATAACTCAAGCTTGCGCTGCGAATGAGGTCGGTCATGCGAACCGTTCCTGCCAGCCATTCCCGCAGATGTCCCCAAATGTAAAGTTTCTGTCCCCATCCGTCAAATCCCGGAACAGGACGGAACATACATAAGAGAAACCGAAGCACGGGCGTGAATGCCGTGCGTATGACGGCGGGCGCGACGGGGCCCCCGGCCGTCTCGGACCATTTGACCAAGACATTGCTGGATCGGGACTATGCCGGGGAACATGCTTTCCAAGGGTGAGGTATTCGTCATTGAAACTGACGCCGCCTCCCGCGAACAACTTTCCATCGCGCTCCAACAGAGCGCCTATGACGTGATCTGCTTCGCCGACGGGGCGTCCCTGCTCTCGGAAGCCAAGGCGCGGATGCCGGCCTGCGTGCTGCTGGAGATGCCGCCGGATCGCTCCGCCCTCGATGTGCTCAAGCGGCTGCGCGAGGAGAATTGCATGGCGCCGGTGCTGGTGACGTCTGCAAACGGCAGCATCGCCATGGCCGTCGATGCAATCAAGAGCGGCGCGACCGACTTCATCGAGAAGCCGTTCCGCACCCACGATATCGTTGACCGGATCGATGCCGCCATCGACGAGGTCGCGCAGCCCGGCGCGAGCCGGCAACGCTGGTTGCCTGGCTGCGAGCCCCTGACCGGGCGCGAAGGCGACGTGCTCGAGCATCTTGCCGCCGGTCTCACCAACAAGGAGATCGCCCGGCGCATGCACTTGAGCGCCCGGACGGTCGAAGGCTATCGCGCCAGCATCCTGAAGAAGGCCGGCGCCAAGAACGTGACCGATCTGCTTCGCCGAATCTTCGGCCAGGGCTCGCCCGCTCAGGTCTGACGGCCTCCGCCGCGGGGCGATGATACGTTCCGCGGCCATGGTGCCGCCGCAGCGGCGCCCCACGGAAACCCCAATCGAACCGGTTCCTTCGCTGCCGCGTCCAACCATGTTGGCGAGGCATTTGATCGCGCGTCCGGCTGGCGGCGCGGCGATATGGCAGGAGGGACTTTATGCGCATCACCGCAAGATGTTTGGCAACGACGAGCCTGGTTCTGGTGACCATGGCGGCGTCGTCGCCGTCATGGGCCGCCGATCTCGACGCCAATTCGGCGATCGACACGGTCACCGTCTATCCCGATGGCGCCACCGTCACCCGCGTCATCACGGTCGATTTGCCGTCCGGTGACTCGACGCTGGTGGCCAAGGACTTCCCGCTCGGTCTCGATGCCTCCTCCATCCGCGTCGAGGGGGAGGGGGGCGCAAAGCTCACCATCGGCACCATCGACGCGCGCCCGCCGCGCGCGGCGCCGGTCAATCTGCCCGAACTGGAAAAGCGCATCGAGGCCCTGAACGACCAGCGCGCCGATCTGCAGGGCGCAATCGACTCGGCCAACGCACGGCGCAAGTTTGCGGAGCATTTTGCGGAAGCCGCCCCCGTCGGCATCGGCGAGAAGGGCGAGGCGCGGCCGATCGCTGAATGGCGTACGGCCTTTACCGCAGTCGGCGACGAAATTGCGAGCGCCGATACCACAATCCGTGACGCCACGCGCAAGATGCGCGAGATCGACCGGCAGATCGCCCAGCTCGACGTCGAACGCAAGGCCAAGCCGCCGAGCAAGCTCGAGGTTCGCATGGACGTTGCCGCTACAGCCGCGACCAAGGCGACGTTGCGGGTGACTTACAATGTGCGCAATGCGCGCTGGCTGCCGCTCTACGACGCGCGGCTCGATACCGGCGCCAAGGACCGCAAGCCGCAGCTGGAGCTGGTCCGCCGCGCCGAGATCACGCAATCGACCGGCGAGGACTGGTCGAACGTGACGCTCGGCGTCTCCACGGTCCGCATCAGCCGCGGCGGCAGCGCGCCGGAGCTGAACTCGCTGGTCGCGCAATATCCGCAACCGCCGAGGCCGACGGCGCTCGGCACGGCATCGGACCTGGCGCGGCCCGCTCCGGTACAGCGTCAGATGCAGATTCCATCCTTCGCGGCCAAGGTCGCGGAGTCACCTGAGCCGCGCGAGCGTGCCGACGAACAGCAGGCTGTCGCCGAGATCGGCGACTTCCAGGCCACCTTCAAGATTCCCGGCCGCGTCAGCCTCGGCGCCGCCGAAGGGGCCAAGAGCCTGCGCATCGCTACGATGACCGTGCCCGCCGATCTCGCGGTGCGGGCGGCACCGGTGATGGATCCGACCGCCTTCCTCGAAGCCAGCTTCAAGCAGACTGACGACACCACGCTGCTGCCGGGCAAGGTCGCGATCTATCGCGACGGCGTCTTCGTCGGCCGCGGCAAGATCTCGGCGTCGGCCAAGGACGACATCGTGCGGCTCGGCTTCGGCGCCGACGACAAGGTCAGAATCGAACGCGCCGTGCTCAAGCGCAACGAAGGCTCGGCCGGTCTCTTGGTCACGACGTCGAAGACCGACGAACGTTCGTTCAAGACCACGATCCGCAACGGCCACGACTTCCCGATCAAGGTCGCGATCGAGGATCAGCTGCCGGTCAGCGAGAACGAGGACATCGTCGTCGAGATGTTGCCCTCGACCACGGCGCCGACCGCGAACAACATCCGCGACAAGCGCGGCGTGCTGGAGTGGTCGTTCGACGCCAAGCCCGGCGAGGCCCGCGACATCAACTTCGCCTGGCGCATCCGCTGGCCGAAGGACAAGGGCATGGTGATCGTGCCGGCGGGGTAGGGCGCTAGCCGCGAAGGAAGTGCGCTCCCTCTCCCGCTTGCGGGAGAGGGAGCGCACCTTCACCGGGGTGGCGCCGCCGCGCGCATCGACTGCGGCAGCACATAAGGCACGCCGTCGGCCTGATGGACGACGGCGTCGATCTCGAAAATATCGCGGATGATCTCGCGCGTGACGACCTCGGTGCGCGGGCCGTCGGCTGCGAGCCTGCCGCCGTTCAGCACGACCAGCCGGTCGGCGAAGCGGATCGCGAGATTGAGGTCGTGCAGGATCGCGATCACGGCGGTGCCGCTGCCGGCGCGGCGGCGCGAGGCTTCGACGAGGTCGATCTGGTGGCGCAGGTCGAGGCTCGAGGTCGGCTCGTCCAGCAGCAGAAGTCCCGGTCCATGCTTGGCCTCGCCGCAGGCAAGCTGCACCAGCACGCGCGCGAAATGGGCGCGCTGTTGCTCGCCGCCCGACAGCGTCGGCAATTGCCGCTCGCGGAAATGCGCCAGGCCCACCTCGTCCAGCGCGGCCTCGACGAGCCGGCCTGCCTCGCGCGGGCTGCGCTCGCCGGCGCCCATCAGCACGATTTCCTCGACTGTGAATGGGAAAGTGACGTTGATGTGCTGGGACAGCATGGCGCGGCGCGCGGCGAGCTCGCGCGGCGTGTAGCTGCCGATGTCGTGCTGCTTCAGCCGCACCTCGCCCGCGCTCGGACGGAGGTCGCCGGAGAGCAGCCGCAGCAGCGTCGACTTGCCGGCGCCGTTCGGGCCGACGATGGCGACCATCTCGCCGGCTTCAACCGTCAGGCCGACACCATCGAGCAATGTCGCGCGGCCGGCGCGCTTGCTTAAGGAGCGCGCCTCGATCACGGTGCTCATAGCGCGGCGAGCCTGCGCTGCCGCAGCAGGATGCCCAGGAAGACCGGTGCGCCGACGGCGGCGGTCAAAATGCCGATCGGCATCTCCGCCGGTGCCACGATGGTGCGCGCCAGCGTGTCGGCGCCGACCATCAGGATCGCGCCGAGCAGCACCGAGGCCGGCAGCAGTAGCCGATGCGCAGGACCAATGACGAGGCGCAGCAGATGCGGCACCACGATGCCGACGAAGCCGATCACGCCGCTGATCGACACGGCAACGCCGGTCATGGCGGAGACCATGACGATCGAGATCTTCTTGAGGCGCTCGACATCGACGCCGCCGTGAAAGGCGTCGGCTTCGCCAAGCACCAGCAGATCGAGACCGCGCGCGATGAAGGCGAAGGCTCCGAGCCCGATGACGAGAACCGGCGCGAGCACGGCGGCCTTGGTCCAGGTCGCGCCGCTCATGGAGCCCAGCATCCAGAACGTGATGTCACGCAGCTGGCGGTCGTCGGCGATGAACACGAGAAGCCCGATGCCTGCGTTGCCGATCGCGGTGATGGCGACACCCGCAAGCAGGAAGATCGCGATCGAGGTCCGCCCCGAGCGGCTGGAGATGCCGTAGAGAATGGCGGTGGTCGCCAGCGAGCCCGCGAAGGCGGCGAGCGGCAGCAGCTCGGTCTGCAGGAAGCGCAACGCCTCACCGAAGCGTGAATCCGTGAACACGATCGCGCTCGCGGCGGCGAGCGCGCCGCCGCTGGAGACGCCGACCAGGGCGGGATCGGCCAGCGGATTACGAAACAGTCCTTGCATGATCGCGCCGGCCGCTGCGAGCAAGCCGCCGACCATCGCGGTCGCGGCGATGCGGGGGATGCGGATCGACCACAGCACGAGCTGGTCGCGCGCGGTCATGGCATCGGCGGTCGTGTTGCTGGTGAAGCCCAGCGCGGCAGGCAGCCTGGAGAGCGGAATGCCGGCTGCGCCGACCGTCAGGGCGACGATGGCGGTGGCGAACAGCACCGCAAGCAGAAGAGGGATCGCGAACGATGCGGACCGACGTCCTGCATGTCGTCGCAGGCTCCGTGCCTCGGTCCCGACCGCCACGCTCATTGCCGGCAGTTCGCCGCCGACAGAGCCGACGTGAATGCGCCGCCCTCGGCCAGGGCCGGATAGAGCTTGACCGAGAGATCGCGCGCCGCCGCCGCCGTCCGCGGCCCGAAGCCGAGCAGATAGAGCCCGTCCATCGTGATGAAGCTCTTGTTGGCCGCGACCGGCGTCAACGCGAAGCCAGGATGCGTGTAGACCGCATCGGCCTGCAGCGAATCCTTGCCGCGCTCGATCGACAGCACGAATTCAGGCTTTGCGGCCACGATCGCCTCGTCGCCGATCACCTTGTAGCCGTCGTAATCATCGACCGCGTTGGCGGCGCCCGCGAGCTGGATGATCTCATCGGCCGCGGTCTTGTGGCCGGCGACCATCGCCCGCCCGTTCTGGAGCGACATCACGAACATCACGCGCACCGGCTTTTTCACCTTGGCGCGCAACGCGCGGAGCTGAGCGAGATCGGCACCGACCGCGGCGCTGAGGCACTCGGCGCGCGCATCGACGCCCATGGCGTGGCCGACCAGCTTGATCTTCTCGATCAATCCTTCCTCGGAGAAGGTCTCGGGCACCAGCACCAGCGGCACCTTCGCCGTCTCCAGAATGTCCATGGTCTCGCGCGGGCCCGATCCCTGGATCGCGAGGATCAGCGTCGGGTTGAGGCCGAGCACGCCCTCGGCCGAGATCTGGCGCATGTAGCCGACGTTGGGTTTGTCGTGCAGCGCGGCCGCCGGATAAAGGCTCGTGGTGTCGACGCCGACCAGCCGGTTTTCCAGTCCAAGCGCATAGAGGATTTCGGTGATGGCGCCGCCGATCGAGACCGTGCGCGCGAAGTCGGCGACAGTGACGTCGCGGTTGCGCGCGTCATGCACCGTGATGCCTGCGGCGTGCGCGCTGGACGCAAGCGCGAGGGTGCCAGTGAGCACGAGGTTTGCAAGGGTGCGACAAAATGTCATTGCAGGTTACTTCGTCAGGATCAGCTTGTTCTGCGAGGTCAGGCGAAGCCGATAGTTGTCCTCGCCATGTGCGATGATGATCTCGCGCTCATGCGCAAACAGCTCGCGGCTGTCGATCCGGCTTCCGCGCATGGTGAGAGTTCTCGTTGTTGCAGAAGGGCTTTGCGTCGGCCCTGCCGCATCGCCGCCATCGTCTCCTGATGTTGCCGACATATTGGGTGTGATGCGCTTTCGTAAATTCAGATGCTGCCTGCTTGTATAGGCGGCATCAGGCGCATTCCAACGGCGGCAATTTACAATTGATATAAACTGCAACCCGGCGTCATTGACCGTCAGAGTGTTGCCACGTAACCAAATATGGCAGCGGACGGCTTGTCCGCGCCTTGAGAAAATCAGCCAGCCAGTCGCCGCTTTAAGCGGGGCACGCCAGCCAGAAGACACCGAAACAAAAGTGAAGTGCAGGCTGGGGCTGATATGGCTGACGGGGCTAGGTATTCGCGCGCCCTGATTTTGGGCGCGTCGGTGGTTTCAATTGCGGCAGTGCTGCCGGCAAGCGGGTTTGCGCAGACCGCATCGCCGCAGGCTGAAAACGCGTCCCCGAAGCAGGCCAAGCGCAAGCCGTCCAAGCCGCAAGCCGCCCAGCAAGCAACGCCTGAAGTCCTGAATGCCCGCGCGCAGGCCGGTGGCGCTGCACCCGTTCAGACGCTCGACGCGATTACGGTTGCGGCAACGAAGATCGAGGAGCGTGCGATCGACTCGCTCGCGCCGGTCAGCACCGTGACGCTCGAGAAGATCCAGGGGCTCCAGCCGAACCGGCTGTCGGATATCTTCTACGCCATTCCCGGCGTGTCGTTCCAGGAGCGCGGCGACGATCCGGCGACAGTCATCAATATCCGCGGCTTGCAGGAGTTCGGGCGCGTTGCGGTGGTCGTCGACGGCGCGCGGCAGAACTATCAGCGCACCGGTCACAACGCCAACGGCTCCTTCTTCCTCGATCCTGAATTGATCGGCGGCGTCGACGTGGTGCGGGGCCCGACCGCGAACATCTACGGCTCCGGCGCGATCGGCGGCCTGGTCTCGTTCCGCACCAAGGACATCGAGGACGTGCTGCGTCCCGGCGAGCGCTGGGGCGTCGATCTCTCGGGTTCCTACGGCTCCAACAACAATCGCGGTCTCGGCTCGGTGTTCGGCGGCGTGCGCGCCACGCCCGACGTCGATATCTTCGGCGGCGCGGTCTACCGCACGCAAGGCAATTACAAGGACGGCAACGGCACCGAGATCGGCAATACCGGCAACCAGGTCGAGGCCGGCCTGATGAAGCTCAACGTCCGGCCCGCGCTCGGCCACGAGGTCAAGTTCGGCGCTATCTTCCAGGACTATCAATACGATATCGGCCAGTTCAACAGAGGGCCGGTGGCGACCGCAGCCCAGCGCGCGCTCTATCAGGGCTCGTCGGTCTACGCCTCCGACGCCAAGAACTACACCGGCACGATCACCTGGAATTACGCGCTGCCGAGCGACAATCTGTTCGACTGGCACATGTCGGTCTACGGCAATCGCGTCGATAACGACCAGACCAAGACCTATCACTATTCGACGTCGGGCGCGGCCTTGTGCGGCACCGGCAATTTCGGCAACAACATCTCCGGCTGTGTCGGCGACAAGCGTGGCTATGTCCTCAATACGTACGGCATCGACGCGAACAACACCACGCGCTTCAACGTCGGCGACTGGCGCAATGCACTCACCGTGGGCTTCGATGCCTTCCAGGATGACGTGATCACGACCGACAGCCGCGGCAACTCCAACATCACCACGCCGAGCGGCATCCGCACCGTGTCGGGCGGCTTCCTTCAGCTGAAGCAGAACTACGGCACCTGGTTCGAGGCAGTGAGCGCGATTCGCTACGACCGCTACGACCTGGAATCGGGCAAGACCAATGGCAGCGGCGACCGCTTCTCGCCGAAGATCACGCTCGGCGTCACGCCGGTCCCGGGCTTCCAGCCTTATGTGAGTTATGCCGAAGGCTATCGTGCCCCGTCGATCACCGAGACCGTGATCTCCGGCGCTCACGCGACCGGTGGCGGACCGGCTCTCTTCCCCTGTCCCGACGGCACCGTCGGCCTGTTCTGCTTCCTGCCCAACCCGAACCTCCGTCCCGAGGTCGGCAAAAACAAGGAAGTCGGCTTCAATCTGAAGTACGACAACATCTTCACCGCGTCCGACTCTTTCCGCGGCAAGATCAACCTGTTCCGCAACGACGTCAGCGACTACATCGACCTCGTCTCGTTCGGATTCGTGACGTTCCCGGGCGTCGGCTCGTTCGCGCAGTACTACCAGTATCAGAACATCGCGCAGGCCCGCATCCAGGGCTTCGAGGCGGAGACGATGTACGACGCCGGCAACTGGTTCGTCGGTGTCGCCGGCCACTACATCCAGGGCAAGAATGCAGTCACCAATGTCGGGCTCGCGACCATCACCCCGCGCAAGGTCGTCACGACCGGCGGTGTCCGCCTGCTCGATCGCACGCTGATCCTCACGGCGCAGTGGGCCTCGTTCGGTCCCAACAACGATGTGCCCGCTGGCTATCTGCCGGCGACCGGGTACGAGCTCGTCAACCTGTACCTGACCTACAACGCGACCAAGGACATCGTGCTCTCGGCGTCGATCGACAATCTCCTGAACCAGTACTACCGGCCTTATGCCATTCCCGGCGCCTCGGCCGACGGCACCACGCAGAACGACGTGCTGTGGTCGAGCCCGGGACCGGGCAGGGTCTACAAGGCCGGCATGAAGATCCACTTCGGAGGTGCGTAGGCCGGAAGGCGCCGCCACACCATGAACTTGCGCCGGGCCGCGCTGATGCTCCAGCGCGGCCTCAGTGCGTTTTCGTCTTGATAACGCGTTCGTCTTGATAACAAGGAGAGACCTTTATGTTCATCGCCATGAATCGTTTCCAGGTGAAGCTCGGCTCGGAAGCCGCGTTCGAGACCGTCTGGCGCACCCGCGAATCCTATCTCGGCAGCATGGCCGGCTTCGTCGAATTCCATCTGCTCAAGGGGCCGGTCGCCGAGGACCATACGCTGTATTCCTCGCACACGGTGTGGATCGACAAGGCGGCCTTCGAGGCCTGGACGCGTTCGGAGGAATTCCGCCGCGCGCATGCGCGTGCAGACAACAAGACCGGCGAAAGCCTCTATCTCGGCCATCCCAAGTTCGAAGGGTTCGAGGTCATCATGACCGAGCGCAAGGCGAACGCAGCCGCTTGAGACCGCGGCCGATCACGAAAGGAAGCCGGACATGCTGAGCACCGATCTCGCCGATCTCAAGGCATACATGGCCGACAATCCCGGCGCGGTGATTGAGGACGTTGCGCGCGAGCGCAAGGTCACACCGCGTGCGGTGATCGAGGCGCTGCCGCCGTCCATGGTGCGCATCGGCAGCGGCGAGCATTTCGCCGCTGCCATGCAGGACATCGCGGAATGGGGCGAGGTGACGCTGATCGTCCACACGGATGACGCGATCTTCGAGTTCACGGGCGCAATTCCCACGGGCGAGATCGGTCGCGGCTATTTCAACCTGATGCAGCCGAAGGGATTGCACGGTCATCTCCGCCACGAGCGTTGCGCGGCCGTTGCGTTCGTCGAGCGGCCCTTCATGGGCAAGACGTCCGCCTTCATCGCCTTCGTCAATGCCGCCGGCGGCATCATGTTCAAGGTGTTCGTCGGCCGCGACGAGACCCGCGCGCTGCGCAGCGACCAGCTGCTGCGGTTCCGTCAGCTCGCAGATCGGATCGTGGCGTAGTTTCTTTCTGTCGGGAGATCAGGATGCAAAGCAAGTCCAGACTTCGGCACGTGATCCTAACAGCCGCGCTGACGTTCGCGCCGGCACCGGCCTTCGCCATCGACGAGGCGTTGCTGCCGCGCAATCTGTCGCCCTGGGGCATGTTTCTCGGCGCCGACATCGTCGTGAAGACGGTGATGGTCGGCCTCGCCGTCGCCTCGCTGGTGACGTGGACGGTGTGGCTCGCCAAGAGCGTCGAGCTGCGCCGCAAGAGCACGCTCGCCGTAGCGCGCACGCGCGCGCTCGCAGGCAGGATGAAGCTCGCTGAGGCAGCGGAGCGGACCGGAGATGCGCACGATGCCGTCGCCCAGCTCATCCAGTCCTGCGCGAAGGAGGCGGAGCTCTGCGGCGGCATCATCGACGACGGCCTTCAGGAACGCGTGGCGCTGCGGCTGGAGCGCGTCGAGGCGGCGATGTCGCGGCAGATCGCGCGCGGCACCGGCGTGCTCGCGACCATTGGCGCCACCGCGCCCTTCGTCGGCCTGTTCGGCACGGTCTGGGGCATCATGAACGCCTTCATCGGCATCTCCGAGAGCCACACCACGAGCCTCGCCGTGGTCGCACCCGGCATCGCGGAGGCGCTGCTTGCCACCGCGCTCGGCCTCGTTGCCGCGATCCCGGCAGTGGTGATCTACAACCATCTGGTCCGCGGCATCGCCAATTATCGCGCGCTGCTCGGCGACGCCTCGGCGCAGCTCATGCTGCTGGTCAGCCGGCAGCGCGACCATAGGGAGTTCCGCCTGGCGCGGGCGGCGGAGTAGGCCATGGCTGCGAAGCTCGGCGCACGTTCGCTGCTCAAGCGCGGCGACCCCGGTGATCTCGACGTCACCCATGAGATCAACGTCACGCCGTTCATCGACGTGATGCTGGTGCTGCTGATCATCTTCATGGTGGCAGCTCCGCTCGCCACCGTCGACATCGGCGTCGAGCTGCCCGCGACCGCGGCCGAACCGCAGCCGCGGCCGGACAAGCCGACCTTCGTGACGGTGAAGCCGGATCTCACCGTTGCAGTCGGCGAGGACAGAATGACCCGCGATGGTCTCGTCAACGCGCTCGACGCCGCAACCAGGGGCCGTAAGGACGAACGCATCTATCTCCGCGCCGACAAGGCCGTGAGCTATGGCGACCTGATGGAGGTGATGAACACCTTGCGCAATGCCGGCTATCTCAAGGTCGCTCTGGTCGGCCTCGACGGACGCAGCTGATGGCCGCGAACGCCTTTGCCTTGCACGAACCGCCCGGCGGACGCGAAACCGCGCGCTGGGGCATGTCGGCGATGGTGATCGTGGCGTTGCATCTTGCTGTCGCACTGCTTGCGATGAATTGGCTGAAGCAGGTGCCGGACCAGGGCGTCAACATGCCGGCGATCCTCATCGACATGACGCCGGAGACGTCGGCGCCGCAATCGACGCCGCTGGATATCGCGCCGGGACCGGTGATGGAGCAGGCGGATGCGTCGCCGCCCGAGCCGGTGCAGCAGCAGGCGGTCGAAGAGATGCTTGCACCGACACCGCCGCAGGAAAAGCCGGATGTGGTTGCGCCGCCGGAGCAGAAGCTCGAGCCAAGTCCGCCGAAGCCTGAGCCTGCGAAAATTGAGCCCGTGGAGAAGCCGGCGCCGGTAAAGCCCAGGGTGGTGCGCCCCGACGCTCGGAAGCCGTCGGAGGCGCCGCCCGCTCCCCGCACCAGCGCGCCGCCGCGTGCGGAACGCCAGGCCCCGCTGGCCTCCGCCGTGAGTGCGGGCGCGGTCGCTTCCGCGATGGCGACCTATTACCAGCGCGTCCGGGCGCACCTGATGCGCTTCCACCAGTATCCGGCAAGTGCCAATGGTCAGAAAGGTGTCGTCAGGCTGGGCTTCACGCTCGGCCGCGGCGGCCAGGTGCTGTCCAGCCGCGTCAGCGGATCGTCGGGCGTTGCGGCGCTCGACGCCCAGGCCTCGGCAATGATGCGTCAGGCGCAACCATTTCCGGCGATGCCGCCCGAGATCACCTATGCGACGGTCCCCATCAACATCCCGGTGATCTTCGGGAGGTGACCGGGCTCCTCCCCCGCGCAAGGCGGGAGAGGAGAGAGCGGCGCCTTACTTCGCCTTCAGGAAGTCGGCGACTTCGAGCAGCATGAACTCGTCGTCATCGGCCTTGTTGGGGTCGCGGCTGGACGAGAACGGCAGATTGTTGTCGTTGCCGACGATGATGTGGGTGTCGTCGACGCGATCGACGTTCTCGATGGTGAAGAACGGGAAGGTGTAGACGCCGTCATTCAGCGGCTTCTTCGCCTTCTTGTCGGGGTCCTGGATCTTCATCAGGTCGATATAGCCGATCTTGCGCACGGGCTTGCCGACATTGGCGTCGGAGAGCTCGATCTTGTAGACGCGCTTGAACTTGGCGAGGTCGGGGAAGCAGTTCTCGCCGCGCTGGCCTTGCGGACAGGCCTTGTCGGCGGTGCCTTCGCCATTGTCGCGCTCGATGATGAGGCCAGCCGTCGGGTCGATCATGTTGAAGTCGCCGATGGCGTTGCCGTTCTGCTCGAACACATATTGCCAGTAGCGGCCGGTGAACTTCTCGGCAGCGACGTCGAATTCCAGGATGCGGGAAGCTTCCTTGCCGTCGACCTTCTCCCAGTCCTTCTTGTCGGCATCCCACAGCGGCCCCTCGAGCAGGCCGTAGAGGAACTTGCCGTCCTTCGACGCGGCGAAGCCCTCATAGCCCTTGGAGCGGCGGAGATTGACGTTGGTGTAGGTCGCGCCGGGCGCGCCCGGCGTCGCGACGGCCCAGTTGTCCGGCGAGCGCACCGGCTTGCCGTCGGCAACCGTCTCGAACACGGCGAGGATTTTTCCGGTCTTGTCCGCCTTCAGGATGTAGGGGCCGAACTCGTCGCCGATCCAGAATGTGTCGCCGATGATCTGAAAACCCTCGGTGTCGAAGTCCGAGCCGGTGAGGTAACGCTTCTGGGTGTCCTCATGCACGATGCGGAAGGGGACCTTCTTGTCGGGGTCGTGCAGGAAGATGGTCTCCTGGCGCTCGATCTTGCTGTTCGCCCAGTCCATCTTGTAGCGGTTCAGGTACAGCATCGAATCCGGCGAGTTCGCGCGTGCGCCCATGCCGTTGTCGGTGATGACCCAGTAGCTGCCGTCGGGCATGTGCTTGATGCCGGAATGGCCCTGCAGCGGCTGGCCCTTGAACGGCAGCGACACGCCGGTCGGACGCTCATAGGACTTGCCCATGACGGTGCCGAGCGCGTCGACGCGTTTTCCCGTGGTGTACTTGCCCGATGTCTTGAGATCGGCGGGCGCATCCGCCGGCGCGTCGATGAAGGTGGCGGCCGGCATCACCACGTGGCCGGCGAGCTTGGCCGGGAATTCGCCCTCGCTCTGCGCGAGCGCGCTGCTCGCGGTGAGAATGATCGTTGCGACGGTGCTGAGAAAAGTCGCGCGCATGTGCGTCTCCTGTTAGCGGACGCACGCCTTATGCGGATGGCATATTGCAGTTTTGTGAAACCGGGCGAAAGGCCGCAGGGCCCGGTTACTCCCTTACCGCGCGAGTGAGCCGCAGCGCACCGCAAGCGCTACAGCCGGCATCACACGCCCTCATAGACCAGCCTGGTGAAGTAGCCGGGATCGACTAAGAACTGCCCCCATATCGCGTCGAATGCGGCCGTGGGCTTGGCGGCAACAATCTCGTCGCGCGACTTTCCCTGTTTCTTGAGATTGCCGACATTGTCCCTGATCGCGACCAGCATGTCGCGGAATGCCTGCAGCTCCGCCTTGTTGCTGACGGGCTTGCCGTGACCGGGAATGATGATGGTGTCGTTGTTGGCCGCCGCCAGATTGGCGTCGGAGGCCGCGATCATGCCGTTGATGCTGCCGCCGGTCGAATAGTCGATGAACGGATAGATGCGGTTCCAGTAGGTGTCACCGGCATGCAGGACGTTCGCCTCGGTAAACATCACCGAAATGTCGCCATCGGTATGTGCCGGCCCATAGTAATTCATTGCAATCGATGCGCCGTTGACCTTGAGATGATGCTCCTTGGCGAACACCTGGGCCGGGACGGCGCTGGCGGGCAGGGCGAGGAAATTATAGTCCCAGTCCTCGACGCGCTGAACGACGGAGAGGTGCTTGCGGGTATTTTCGTGGGCGATGATCTTGGCGCCGGCCGCCTGCAGCCATTCATTGCCGTCGGCGTGGTCGAAGTGCCAGTGCGTATTGATGAGGTGCGCGATCGGCTCCTTGCCGAGCTCGGCCAGCGCCTTGCTGAGCTGAGGGCGCGAGACGCCGATGCCGGCGTCGACCAGAAGCTTGCCGTCAGCTCCCGTGAGGACGGCGATGTTGCCGCCGGATCCTTCCAGCACGCTGATATTGTTGCGCAGCTTGTAGGTCGTGATCGGGGACGTTGCTGCACTGTCCTTGATCACGCTGACGAGGCCTCGCGCCTCTGCGAAGGCCTGTCGCGGCGTGAGCCAGCCGGCGGTGGCAGCGAAAGCGCCGCCGACACAGCACAGACAAAAGCCCCGTCGGGACAACGAAGGAAGCTCTGGCGAATCCATGCAGTACTCGCTTTCCTCGATGCTTATTGGCGGCGCCAATGACCGAGCCGGCCGCAGCGACGGCTGGTAACACCAAAGAAGGCAAGCGATCTACCAAGATAGCACGATAAGCCGTGGTCGCGCGGACGCTGCTACTCCTTTACCGCACCTGTCAGGGACGACACATAGTAGTCCACGAACAGCGAGTAGAAGATCGCGACCGGCAGCGAGCCGAGCAGCGAGCCCGCCATCAGCGCACCCCATTGGTAGACGTCGCCGGTGACGAGCTCGGTCAGGATCGCGACCGGCACGGTCTTGTTGGCGCCGCTCTGGATGAAGGCGAGCGCGTAGATGAACTCGTTCCAGGACAGTGTGAAGGAGAAGATGCCGGCCGAGATCAGGCCGGGCACCGCCAGCGGCAGCGTGATCCGGCGCAGGATCTGGAGGCGCGTCGCGCCATCGACCAGCGCGCATTCCTCGAGCTCGTAGGGGATCGACTTGAAATAGCCGATCAGGAGCCAGGTGCAGAACGGCACCAGGAAGGTTGGATAGACCAGGATCAGGGCCAGCGGCGAGTCGAACAGACCGAACTGCACCACGACGGTGGCGAGCGGAATGAACAGGATCGAGGGCGGCACGAGATAGGCGAGATAGATGCCGAGGCCGACATAGGGACTGCCGCGGAAACGCAGGCGTTCGATCGCATAGGCCGCAAGCGTGCTCGCGATCAGCGACAGCGTGGTCGAGCCGATCGCGACCAGCATCGTCGTTTTCAGCCAGTGCGGATAGGCGGTGTTGAACAGCAGATGCTTGATATGGGCGAGCGTCGGCGAGGAGATCCAGAACGGGTTGTTATCCCGGTAGTTCATCAGCTCCGCGTTCGGCTTGAACGAGGTGATCGCCATCCAGTAGAACGGGAACAGCAGGATCAGCACGAAGCAGCCGAGCGGCAGATAGATCATCATCAGCCGCCGCAGCCCGGAATCCCAGGCCATGGTGTCGGGAGGGGCCTTGGCGACGGCGGAGCCTTGCGCGACGGTGTCAGTCATTGGCCTCTCCCTGTTGCCATTTGCGGCGCGCCAGGCCGAAATAGGAGAACAGCGTCGCGAACACCAGGAACGGGATCATCGACACCGCGATCGCGGCGCCTTCGCCGAGCTCGCCGCCGGCGATGCCGCGCTGGAACGCCAGCGTCGCCAAGAGGTGCGTCGAGTTCACCGGACCGCCGCGGGTGATGGCGTAGACGAGCTGGAAGTCGGTGAAGGTGAAGATGATCGAGAACGTCATGACGATGGCGAGGATCGGCATCATCATCGGGAAGGTGATGTAGCGGAAGCGTTGCCAGGCGCTGGCGCCGTCGAGCATCGCGGCCTCGTAGAGCGAGGGCGAGATGGTCTGCAGGCCCGCCAGCAGCGAGATCGCGACGAAGGGAATGCCGCGCCAGATATTGGCGGCGATCAGCGAGAACCGCGCCGGCCAGGGCGAGCCGAGGAAGTCGATATTGCTCGACTTCCAGTGCAGCACGTCGACCAGCAGATACGAGATGATCGAGAACTGCGGATCGTAGATCCACCAGAACGCCAGTGCCGAGAGCACCGTCGGCACGATCCAGGGCAGCAGCACGATGGCGCGCAGCACGCTCTTGAACGGGAAATGGTTGTTGAGCAGCAGCGCGAGCCAGAAGCCGAGCGCGAACTTCCCGAAGGTCGCGATCCCCGTGTAGAACACGCTGTAGAACACCGCGTTCCACCACAAGGGATCGGTCAGCAGATACTGGAAATTCTCGAGGCCGACGAAGATGCCGCGCCGGCCGATCGTGGTGTCGGTGAAGGCGAGCCAGACGCCGAGGCCGAGCGGATAGGTGAGGAAGACGGCGAGCAGCCCGAGCGCCGGTGCAAGGCACATCACGATCAGGAACGGCTTGTAGTCGAACAGCCGCACGATCCAGTTCGGCTGCCGCTGCGCCAGGGCGGGGGAGGAGAGGGTGGTCACGGACATCAGTGTGTTGCCCTGTTCTAGGCTTTCACCACGTCGTCATTGCGAGGAGCTCGCGACAAAATTGCGTAGCAATTTTGCGCTGTAGCGACGAAGCAATCCAGGCTGTCGCTGCTGGGACGGACTGGATTGCTTCGCTTCGCTCGCAATGACGGTCTCTATCTCTGCCGCCGGAAGTACCGCTTGCAGCGCTGCTCGGCTTCCGCAGCCGCGGCTTCCGGCGTGGCAGCGCCGGTGGCGACGGACGCGCACATCTGAATCAGCACATAATCGGCGCTGACCGCACCGGTCGCCGTCGAGATCGGGCCCTTGTAGCCGTCGTAGTAAGTGCTGTTCATCGTGTCCTTGAACAGCCTCACCTTGGGATCCTGCGACCACACGGCGGCCTCGGCATAGGCGGCCAGCGGCTGCGACCAGTAGCCCGAATTGGCATTGAGCCACGGCTCGTACTGGTCCTTCTCCAGCATGTATTGCAGGAAGGCCTTCGCGGCGTTGGGGTACGGGCTGTGCTTGAACACCATGGCGTTCAGCGTCAGGCCCGCCATCGGCGAGACTTTGGCCAGGCCCTTGGGCAACAGCTGATGCTCGCTGTCCTCGGCAATCGCCTTCGTCGCCGGGTCGTTCTTCAGCGAGAAATACAGCGAGACGCCGTTGGCGGTCAGGAAGATCTCCTGCGAGGAATAGGCGCGGTTGTTGCTGACGTCGTTCCACGATGGCGTTCCGGCGATGAAGGTCGGGTATACCTCCTTGACCCAGTTCAGGGCGGCGATCGTCTCCTTGCTGTTGATGATGACGTTACCTTCCTCGTCGAGCAGCGAGGCGTTGTGCGACCACAGCGCCCAGTTGGCGAAGCCGTTGCCGTCGCCCTTGGCGTTGCCGAGCGCGAAACCGGCCGGCTTGCCGGCCTTGTGCAGCTTGCGGCACAGGTCGAGAATTCCGGCATGGTCTTCCGGCACCTTGTCGAAGCCGACCGATTGCAGGGCCGATTTGCGGTAGATCAGGGGACCTGCGGTGGCGCCGAACGGCAGCCCGATCCAGGCATCGCTCTTGTTCTTCTTGCCGTAGCGTTGCGCCAGTGGCAGCCATCCCCCGTAGCGCTTGCCGAGATAGTCGGCGACGTCGGTGAGCTCGATCAGCTTGTCGATGTAGATGTGAGGCGCGTCGGAGAAGCCGATGATGATGTCGGGGCCGGCGCCGGAATTCGAGGTCACCGCGGTTTGCTGGTTGATGTCTTCCCAGCCGACGAAGTCGACCTTGACCTCGACCCCGGTGTCCTTGGTGAACTTCGCCGCATTGGCGCGGAACACGTCCTCGTCGGCCTGGACGAAGCGTACCGGGCGCAGCATGCGTAGCGATGCGCCCTTCTCGATGTCGAGCTTGGGAGCCGTGACATCGGCCGCTTTGATATTGGATGTTTGCGCTGCAGCACCGGTGGCCGCGAGCGTTGCAGCGGACAGGCCCAGCGCCAAGGCATCACGACGTGTGATGTCGCTCCTCATCAGTACCTCCCTATGTGTTCCCTTCCCGGCGTTGATCGCCGGTGAAGGGCCGTTTCGGTCTTCGGCGCTTGTTGCGCCGGCCGCCTAGCTGTTCGGTCCGCGGTCCATGCTGACGGGCTGCCAGCGGCGGAGCGCGGTGTTCTGCAGCACCGACGGGTTGACGCAGCTTACCGGCCACATGCCCTGAAGCACCAGTGACAATTCGTAGCCCACGCGGCGCTTGCGCGCCTCGTCGAACCGTGCCGAGGCCGAGGCGACATGGGCGGTCAGGGTCACGTTCTCCATGCCGAGCAGCGGATTGTTGTGCGAGGGCGGTTCCTTCTCCAGCACGTCGAGGGCGGCGTGCGCGATCCACCCCTCCTGCAGCGCCTTGATCAGGCTCTCCTCGTCCACCGTGGCGCCGCGACCGGTGTTGATGAAGATCGAGCCCTTCTTCATCTGCCGAAAATGCTTCTCGGTCAGCATGTGGTGCACCTCGGGTCGCGCGGGTGCGTGCATCGAGACGAAGTCGGATTGCGACAGCACTTCGTTGAGTGTCGCTGGGATCACGCCGTGGTCGTACATCAGCGTTTCCTGGATGAAGGGATCGTAGGCCATCATGCGCAGGCCGAAGGGCGCCGCGCGTTTCGCAACCGCACGCGCGACGCGGCCGAACGAGATGAAGCCGAGCGTCTGGCCCATCAGCCTCGGGATCTTGAGCAGCGCCGGCCGGCCCTCGGCCCAGCGGCCGTCGCGCGCCATGCGGTCCTGCTCGACCAGGCGGCGGAAGCCGGCGAGCAGCAGCATCATGGCGTGGTCGGCGACCTCCTCGATGAAAGTGTCGGGAATGTTGGTGACGGGAATTCCGCGGGCGGTGGCGGCCTTCACGTCGACGCTGTCCACGCCGACCGAGCCGAGCGTGATGACCTTGCAGCTCTGCAGGCTGTCGATGATGGTCTTGGTGATCGGGATGCCCTTGGCATAGATGGCATCGGCATCCTTGGCGGCGGCGATGAATTCGGCCTCGCTCGCGGGGGCTTCGACGATCTCGGCATCGATCGGATCGAGCGCTTCGCGCTCAAAGGAATAATCGCTGCCCGCGACCGTGAAGCTCGCGCCCTTCGGCGTCACCACCCTGTATTTCGGCATTTCCTGCTCCCGATTTGGTTTCTTGTTGTGACCCGGCCTTCTCCCGGGCGTTTGCGTCTTTTACGCGAAATCGAGGCAGGTGCGTACAATTGCCGGTTGTCCACACCGATGAAAATTGCCGGTTTTGCCGGCATCGTCAGGGCTTCTACGGAGGCACGTAAGTAACTTGCTAAGGGGTCTCACACTAAAGGTTGATTCAATTTCGATCGATTCACTCGCGTGCCCGTATCCTTTTTTGCCGGAGCTATCCCGTGAAGTTGAGCAATCTGAAGATCGCCCCCAAGCTTGGCATCCTTGTCGGCGTCACCTTGTTCGGCCTGTGCATCTCCGGAGTTCTCGCCGGTTATCTGATGAAGCGCGAGATGGTGAATGCGCGCATCGACCAGACCAAGGCGATCGTCGAACTGGCCCGCAACTACGCCGCGACGCTGATGAAGCGGGTCAATGCGGGCGAGATGACCAAGGACGCCGCGTTTGCGGAACTGCGCCGCTACGGCAACGCGATGACTTACGACAAGGGCTCCGGCTATCTGTTCGGCACCAGCTATGACGGCATCACGCAGCTTGCGCCCGATCCGAAGGTGATCGGCCAGAACCGCATGGATGTGGAGACGAACGGCCGCAAGCTGTCCCGCGAGATCATGGACGGCGTCAAGGCCAACGGTGAACTCCTGCTCTTCTACGAATACATGAAGCCCGGCCAGGAGAAGCCGATCCGCAAGCTCGGCTACGCGGTCGCCGTCCCCGGCTTCGAGATGTATCTCGGCACCGGCGCCTATCTCGAGGACATCGACGAGAAGATGGGTCCGGTCTACTGGCTGCTCGGCCTCGCCATGCTCGGCATCGTCATCGTCGCCGGCAGCGTCGCCTGGATGATCGGTCGCAGCATCAGCCGTCCGCTGGCGCTGCTCGGCACGCGCATGAAGGATCTCGCCGACGGCAAGCTCGAGGGTGAGATTCCCGGCGTCGGCCGTGGCGACGAAGTCGGCGCGATGGCCGCGACCGTCCAGATCTTCAAGGACAACGCGGTCCGCATCCGCGACCTCGAGAAGACCGAGGCGGACGCCAAGGAACGCGCCGCGGCGGAACGTCGCAGCGCGATGGAGGAGATCGCCAGCGACTTCGAGCGCAGCGTCAACGGCATCGTCCGCTCGGTCTCTTCGGCCGCAGCCGGCATGCAGAGCACGGCGCAGTCGATGACCGCGACCGCCAGCGACGCCTCCTCGCGTGCGGCAACGGTCGGCGCGGCTTCGTCCAAGGCCTCCGGCAACGTCGGCACGGTTGCCGCGGCGGCCGAAGAGCTGTCGAGTTCGGTTGCGGAAATCTCCCGCCAGGTGACGCGCTCGACCGAAGTTGCGAGCCGCGCCGTCAGCGACGCCGAGCGTACCAACGCCACGGTGCAGGAGCTCTCCACCGGCGCCGAGAAGATCGGCGAGGTGGTCAAGCTCATTCACTCGATCGCGGCGCAGACCAATCTGCTCGCGCTCAACGCCACCATCGAGGCGGCGCGTGCCGGCGAGTCCGGCCGCGGCTTCGCCGTCGTCGCCTCCGAGGTCAAGGCGCTCGCCAACCAGACCGCCAAGGCCACCGAGGAAATCTCCGCCCAGGTCGCCGCGATGCAGACCTCGACCAGCGATGCGGTCGCGGCGATCGGCGGCATCACCCAGACCATCGCGGAGATGAGCGAGATCACGGCGGGCATTTCCGCCTCGATCGAGCAGCAGGGCGAGGCGACCCGCGAGATCGCCCGCAACATCCAGTCGGTCGCCGCCGGCTCGAGCGAGATCAACGCCAATATCGGCAGCGTCACCTCGGCCGCGGAAGCGACCGGAGCGGCGGCCGGCGACGTGCTGACCAACGCCCGCGAGCTGGACAGCCAATCCGGCGCGCTGCGCAATGCGGTGGATGGCTTCCTCGCCAAGGTCCGCGCGGCGTAATTTCTTGCACTGAATTCGTAGGGTGGGCAAAGACGCGAAGCGTCGTGCCCACCTTTTCTTTTTGAGTTCGTCGCGACGTTTCCGTGGGCACGCTGCGCTTTGCCCACCCTACGAGACCTGTGCCCCCGGGGACAGTCATTCCGGGGCGATGCGAAGCATCGAACCCGGAATCTCGAGATTCCGGGTTCGCGCTGCGCGCGCCCCGGAATGACGGATCTCACTGCTTCTCGATCTTCGCGTTGGTGATCAGCCGTTCCCACAGCACCAGCTGCTCGTTCACGAACGTGCCGAGCTGCTCCGGCGTGCCCGAAAACGCATCCATGCCGAGCGTCGCGAGCTGGGCCTTGATCTCCGGCTTCTCGACGATCTTGCGGATCTCGGCGTTGAGCCGCGTCACGATCTCCTTCGGCATGCCGGCGGGGCCGAAATAGCCTTGCCACGACGAGATGTCGAAATCGGGCACGCCGGCCTCCTGCATCGAGGGCAGGTTCGGCACCAGCGGCGAGCGGTCCTTGGTGGTGACGGCGAGCGCGCGCAGCGCGTTGCCTTGAACGTGCGGCAGGCCGGTCAGGATGTCCACGAACATCATCGAGACGCGGCCGCCCATGACGTCGTTGAGCGCCGGCGGCGAGCTCTTGTAGGGCACATGCAAGAGGTCGAGCCCGGCATTATGCGCAAAGGTCGCGCCCGACACGATCGCCGAGGACGAACCCGAGGCGTAGCTCAGCTTGCCCGGATTGGCCTTGCCGTAGGCGACCAGCTCGCCGACGGTTTTGGCCGGGACGTCGGGATGAATGACCAGCATGAAGGGCAGGTCGCCGGTGCGCGCGATCGGGGTGAAATCCTTCACCGGATCGTACGTCAGGCTCTTGAGCAGATAGGGATTGGCCGAATGCGTGGTGTTGGTGGTCACCAGCAGCGTGTAGCCGTCGGGGGCGGCGCGCGCGACAAAGGTCGCGGCGATCATGCCGTTGGCGCCGGCCTTGTTCTCGATCACGATGCCGACGCCGAGCGCCTGCGACAGATGCTGCGAGATCAGCCGCGTCGTGGTGTCGGTGCCGCTGCCGGCCGCGAACGGCAGCACCAGCGTGATGTTGCGGCTGGGGTAATTGTCGGCCTGCGCGGTGGATGCGGCGGCGAGGCAGAGCGCGGCCGTGCCGATGATGCGCAGATTTCGGATCAACGCTGAAAGCATGTCTGGTCGTTCCCTCTTTTTTCGTTGGCGGGGAACCTAGCTTCTCTTCGCTGAAATCGGAAGGCGGGAGTTTGTCGTCCGCGCTGCGGAATTACTTCGCCGCCGCGCCCTGCCGCGAGGCGATCACGACGCCGGCGAGCACCAGGGCGTAGCCGATCAAGTGAAACGGCTGCAGCTTCTCGCCGAGCAGGACGATCGCCATCGCCGAGCCGAACACCGGCACCAGATGGAAGAACGGTGCGGCCCGGTTCGGGCCGATCAGCGCGACGCCGCGGTTGAAGAAGAGATAAGCCAGCGTCGACGGGAAGATCAGGATGTAGCCCAGCGTTGCCAGCGTCAGTGCGTCGAAATGCATGACACGGCCGCTCATTGCTTCCCAGATCGCGGTGGGCAGCAGCATCATCGCGCCGCAGCAGGTGGTGAAGGACAGAAAGGACAGCTGGTGGATCTTGGGCCGGCGCGGGATGACGGCGGAGTAGAGGCCGAACGCGATCAGCGAGTAGGCGAACATGAGATCGCCCCGGTTGAAGCTGATGCTCGCCAGCGTCGCGAGATCGCCGCGCAGGATGATGATCAGCACGCCGAGCAGCGAGATCGTGATGCCGGCGAGCTGCCCGCCGGTCAGCCGCACGCCGAACAGCACCAGCGACCACAGCGCCACGAACAGGGGACCTGCCGACTGGATCAGCAGCGCATTCAGCGCCTCGGTGTATTGCATCGCCCAGTACGAGATCGCGTTGTTGAAGGCGAAGCCCACCAGCGACAGGAACAGCATCAGCGGCAGGCTCCTGCGCAAAGCGGGCCAGTCGCGCTTCAGATGCGGCCAGGCGAACGGCAACAGGATCAGGAACACGCCGAACCAGCGGATCGTGGTCATCGTCAGCGGCGGCACATGCGCGCCGACATGCCGCGCGAGCACGATGTTGCCGGCCCAGAACAGCGAGCTCAGGCTGAGCAGCAGATAAGGCTGGTTGTTGAGCCAGCTGGCCGGATTGGCGGCCGGTGGCGCGGGCGAAGCGATCGTCATTGGTGTCGGATACAACTTGCGCCCGATCGCCGCCGTGGCACAAGTCACAGGGCCGCAATGCTACAATGCGCGAGTGAGCCGCGGAGCAGCGCCAGCGGTTAATATGTTGGACGCGTTCTTGATGCAGTGCGCTGATTCCCTCTCCCCCTTGTGGGCCTGTTGCGCTACGGCCTTTTGAGGCAGGAGACGTAGGGAGAGAGGGCTGTGTTGACGCCGATTGTCAGGCCGAGATCTGTACTTGGTGCCCTTGGCGGGCGTCTCAGGCGGCGAGCGCGGCCCAGCGCCTCATGTTGAACGCGATGGAGGCAAGCAGGACCTGCCCGCTTGCCTTCATGAGACCGACATAGCGGATGCAGGTCAGCCGCATGCGGCGTTTGAGAGTGGCGAAGGTGGTCTCGACCTGGGCTCGTCGGCGCGCGATGAGGAGGTTGTAGCGTTTGAGCCGAGGCGGTAGCTCCGGGTGATGTCGGTTGGGACGACGGGCGATGCGGGGCTTCTTGCCTTCCGCTTTCAGCCGAGCCCGTCGGGCATGGGTGTCGTAGGCTGCATCGGCCCACACCACGGCTTCATCGCCACGGATCAGTTCGTCGGCCGGCGTTGTGTCGTTGACATTGGCGGGCGTGGTCAGGACTGCGCGGATCAGGCCGGATCCCTCGTCGACACCCATGTGAGCCTTGTAGCCGAAGGTCGAACCACCCTTGCCCTGCCGCTTGGTAAACCGGGCATCTGGGTCGTTTGAGGGACGATCCTGCTTCGGAGGGGTTGACACCGCCTGGATCAAGGTCGCATCCAGCATCGTGCCGCGCTTGAGGATGACCCCGGCATTCTCGAGCTGGCGATCCAGCTCGCCAAACAGCTTCTCCAACAGCCCTTGTTCGACGAGCTGGTTCCGGAAGCGGTTCAGAACCGTGTGGTCGGGCGTCGCATCTTCGAGGCTCAAACCGACGAAGCGCTTGAACGACAACCGGTCGCCCAACGCTTCCTCGAGTTCGCGTTCCGAAAGACCATAGAGCGACTGCAACAGCACCGCACGAAACAGCACCAGCACCGGATAGCCTGGACGACCGGGGCTCCCTTCATCCCGCAGATGGCCGATCAGCTTCTCGAACCGGTACCACTTGACCAGGCCAGCCAGCCGATCCAGCGCTGCATTGGCGCCGGCCCCCTTCGGCATCAGTGCTTCCACAAAGCTCGGCTGTCCCGTCCGCTTAACCGCCATCGTCATCCCCTCAAGGCTTTGCCCTAGGGAATCACAACTGGCGAATTACGCAACAGGCCCCCTTGTGGGAGAGGGTGGCTCGCCGCGTAAGCGGCGAGACGGGTGAGGGGTCTCTCTCCGCGAATCCAATTCTCACTTGAGTGTGTGGATGGATACCCCTCATCCGGCGCTTCGCGCCACCTTCTCCCACAAGGGGAGAAGGAAGAGCAGAGCGCGCTTGTCGTGAGAGCTACGCCGCCTGCTTCCGCGACGCCGCGAACACGCCTGATAGCACCAGCGCGAAGCCGATGAAGTGGAAGGCCTGCGGGTGCTCGCCCAGAAACACCATCGCCATGATCGAGCCGAACACCGGCACGACGTGGAAGAACGGTGCGGCGCGGTTGGCGCCGATCAGGCGCACGCCGCGATTGAAGCAGAGATAGGCGAGGGTCGACGGGAACACCGCGACGTAGAGCAGGGTGAGCAGGTTCTGCGCATCGAGCTTCATCACCGGACGCGCGGAGAGCTCCCAGATCTCCAGCGGGATGAGGCATGCGGCGCCGGCACCGAAGGTGAAGGCGAGGAACGACAGGCCGTGCATCGCCGGCCGCTTCAGGCTCAGCACCGAATAGAGCGCGAAGATCAGAAGCGCGAGCAGGAAGATCAGATCGCCCTTGTTGAACTCGATGTTCGACAGCGTGGTGAAGTCGCCATGCAGGAGGATGGTCAGCACGCCGCACATCGACAGCAGCACGCCGAACGCCTGCGCTGCGGTGAGGCGGATGCCGAGGATGACCAGCGACCACAGCGCCACCAGCAGCGGCGCGGCCGACTGCAGCAGCAGGGTGTTGAGCGCCTGCGTGTGCTCCAGCGCCCAATATTGCAGCGTGTTGAAGGCGCCGATGCCGGTGATCGAGAGCGTGACCATCAGGCCGAGCCGCCCACGGATCGCGGGCCAATCCTGCACCAGGTGCTTCCAGGCGAACGGCAGCACCAGCAGGAAGGCGAGCAGCCAGCGCAGGAACGACAGCGTCACCGGCGGGATATGGCCGGCGGCGAGCCGTCCGACGATGGCGTTGCCGGCCCAGCACAGCGCGGTGACGCTGAGCAGCAGATAGGGCTGGTTGGCGACCCAGTTGTGACCGGATGTGTCGGCGCTCGTGGTCTGGCCGGTGGCGGACATAGCGGTTGTTGTGGCCCCATGCGCCGAGGCCCCGGCCCGGCGATGTCCGGGCCGGCTTCAATCGCCCGGCACGGTCCAAAGACACGGAAATCGCGGTTGCATCAACGGGGGGCGGATGCATCGCGCCCATGCCGTGGCGAAGGCGGCTTCTCACGCTTTGGTCGAAGCCCTGGCGCCGGCGGCAAAGGTTGCGAGATTTTAAGGGGATATCAAAGGCTTGGACCGGCCCCCGGACCTCGAAAAAGCCCCGTTCTTGCTTGCCTAGAGGGGCCGCTTCCTTTATCCGGTTGGCTGCCTTGCGTGCGAGCGGTCCTGGGCCGCGGATCGGCTGGGCGTCAGGCATGATCCCGGAAAAGTGGGCACCGGTTTTCCGCGAGGATCATGCCTCCTAAAGACAGATTGAACAGGGATTACCCGCGAATGGCCAACGTTGTCGTCGTCGGCGCCCAGTGGGGCGACGAAGGAAAGGGCAAGATCGTCGACTGGTTGTCGGAGCAGGCGGACATCGTCGTCCGCTTCCAGGGCGGCCATAACGCCGGCCACACGCTGGTGATCAACGGCAAGACCTACAAGCTTGCGCTGCTGCCCTCCGGCGTGCTGCGCGAGGGCAAGCTGTCGGTGATCGGCAACGGTGTGGTGTTCGATCCCGCCGCGTTCCTCGACGAGGTCACCAAGCTGCGCTCGCAGGGCGTCGCGGTCTCCCCGGACAATCTTCGCGTCGCCGAGAACGTCACCCTGATCCTGCCGCTGCACCGCGAGCTCGACGCCCTGCGCGAGTCCTCGAACGCGGCAACCGCGATCGGCACCACCCGCCGCGGCATCGGTCCGGCTTACGAGGACAAGGTCGGCCGCCGCGCCATCCGCCTGATGGATCTCGCCGACCTCAACACCCTGCCGCACAAGATCGACCGGCTGCTGGCGCACCACAATGCGCTGCGCCGCGGTCTCAACCTGCCGGAGTTCGACGGCAAGGAGATCCTGAAGGAATTGAGCGCGCTGGCGCCGCAGCTGCTGCCCTATGTCGAGACGGTGTGGCGCCTGCTCGACATCGAGCGGCGCGCCGGCAAGCGCATGCTGTTCGAGGGCGCGCAGGGCGCGCTGCTCGACGTCGACCACGGCACCTATCCCTACGTCACCTCGTCCAACACGGTGGCGGCGCAGGCGGCGACCGGCGCCGGCCTCGGACCGGGCGCGGTCGGCTATGTGCTCGGCCTGTGCAAGGCCTACACGACCCGCGTCGGGCAGGGCCCGTTCCCGACCGAGCAGGACAACGAGATCGGCCGCAAGATCGGCGAGCGCGGCCGCGAGTTCGGCACCAATACCGGGCGGCCCCGCCGCTGCGGCTGGTTCGACGCCGTGCTGGTCCGCCAGGCGGTCCGCACCTGCGGCATCAACGGTCTCGCGCTGACCAAGCTCGACATCCTCGACGGCTTCGATTCGATCGAGGTCTGCACTGGCTACAAGCTCGACGGCAAGGAGATCGACCATTTCCCGGCCGGCGAGGGCGCCCAGGCCCGGGTCGAGCCGATCTACGAGACCATCGAGGGCTGGAAGGAGCCGACCGCCAATGCACGGTCCTGGGCCCAGCTGCCCGCCCAGGCCATCAAATATGTCCGCCGGATCGAGGAATTGGTTGGGTGTCCGGTCGCGCTGCTTTCCACCAGCCCCGAACGCGAGGATACTATCCTGGTGCAAAATCCGTTTGAGGCTTAACGAAATCTTACCGGGACGCGCGTATAGTTGAGTAGAAATGGCTGATTACTATCCGCTGATCGCCCGCGCTATTGCCGCCCTGGACCCCAACGCTCCCGGCGAAAGCCGTCGCGCGCTCTATGAGCGGGCGCGCACGGCACTGATCGCGCAGCTCCGCAGCGTGCAGCCGCCGCTCTCCGAATCCGAGATCACCCGCGAACGGCTGTCGCTGGAAGAGGCCGTCCGCAAGGTCGAATCGGAGGCCGCCCAGCGCGCCCGCGACGCCTCGCGCCCCGGTGGTGGCGGCGGCCGCAGCGGCGGCAGCGGCAGCGGCGATGCCTTCCGCCGCGCCAGCACCCGTGCCACCGAGGCGGGCCCGCCCCCGTCCCAGCCGCGCACCCGTCCGGCCCCGACCCCGCCGCGGGCCGACCGCCCGTCCTTCAACGTCGATGACCAGGGCGATGCCCAGCGTCCGCCGCGCGCGCCGCGTTTCGACGCGCCGCGTCAGCCGGGGCCGCCTGCGCCGCCGTCGATGCCGGAGCCGCCGGCGCCGCCACCGGCCGGCCGCGATCGTGCGGGTGGGCGCCGTCCGCCTGATATCGGCCCCCCGCCGGCGCTGCCGCCGGCCCCAGGCGTGCGCGGCTTCCGCGACATCACGGCCGATGCCAACGATCTCGGCGGCGCGGCCGCACAGGCCAACCGCGCCGCGCGCCGCACCTACGCCAACGTGCCCTCGCCCTCGCCGGAATTCGACCGGCTCGAGCCGAGCCTGGAGAACCGCGCCGGCGAGCAGGACGCGCCCTATTCCTATGACGAGTCGATCGAGGAGGCCGAGCGCTACACGCCGCAGCCGCCTTCGCCGCGCCCGCACATCCCCGTCCTCGACCGCGACGCCAAGAAGCCCAAGCGCCGCGGCTCCGCGTTCCCGTTCAAGAGCGCGATCGGCGTCGGCATCGTGCTGATCCTGATCGGTGCCGGCATCCTCTGGGGCAGGCCGCTGCTCCAGACCGCCACCAACCTGTTCAAGTCCTCGCCGACCCAGGTGGTGGAGGCGCCCAAGGATAGCTCGCAGCCGCAGAGCAAGCCCAAGATCCCCGACCGCGTCGGCCAGCCCTCGGCGAGCGACCAGCCGGTTGCGCCGGTGGCGCAGAAGGTCGTGCTCTATGACGAGGATCCGTCCGATCCGAAGGGCAAGCAATATGTCGGCTCGGTGGTGTGGCGGCTCGAGCCGATCAAGGCGTCGGGCAACCAGAAGGCCGACGTTGCCGTGCGCGCCGAGATCGAGATCCCCGACCGCAAGTTCAAGATGACGATGTCGTTCCGCCGCAATACCGACTCCTCGCTGCCGGCGAGCCACACCGCGGAACTGACCTTCATCCTGCCGCCGGATTTTCCGGGCGGCAGCGTCTCCAACGTGCCGGGCATCCTGATGAAGTCGAACGAGCAGGCCCGCGGCACGCCGCTCGCCGGCCTCGCGGTCAAGGTCACCGACGGCTTCTTCCTGGTCGGCCTCTCCAATGTCGACGCCGACCGCGCCCGCAACGTCCAGCTCCTGAAGGAGCGTTCCTGGTTCGACGTGCCGCTGGTCTACGCCAACCAGCGCCGCGCCATCATCGCCATCGAGAAGGGCGCCCCCGGCGAGCGCGCCTTCAACGACGCCTTCGCGCAGTGGGGCGATTAGGTTTGCTCCGAGAGACCGCGGCCTGCATGGCCGGAGGCGTCGCCACACACTCCGTCATTGCGAGCGAAGCGAAGCAATCCAGAGTCTTTCCACGGTGACAGTTCTGGATTGCTTCGTCGCAAGCGCTCCTCGCAATGACGGCGGAGCGGCAGGCGTCGCCACCCCTCTTACTGCGCCGCCGCTTCCCGCTTCCGTGCCGCCGTAGCGGCCGCGTGCTCGCGGTCCATCACGGCGCGGCAGCCGGGGCTGACTTGGGCCTTTTTCCGCACCATGCAGGCGGTGATCCTGGGGATGTCAGGGATTTCACTCGAGCACAGCCGCATCGCATCGCCCGAGCACATCTGCTGGGCTTCTTGCGAGAAGGCGAGACTGGGTGATGTCTGGAGCGCGAAGGTGGTGGCGAGCGCGACGAGCGAAGCGATGGTCTGATAGCGTGTCATGAAGGATGGGTCCCCGAGTTCCGTAGGGCTTGAGCCGCTTGGTTTTGGGGCGCCGCACGCGGCTTGACCTGCCGCATGTCACAGCCTTCACGCCGGGATCCTGATCCCGCATGTGGTCGCTCGATTACTTGATGTCGAATCGAAAGTGCTGCGCCGCCCGAGCGAAGTATGCGCCATTGTCACGGGCCTGCAATGGTCATCGCAAAGGAATTCGCGATTGTTGCGCGCACGTCACGCAGCAAACGAGGTGGCGCGATCAGATCAGCCGGTCTGATGATGCGCTCGCCTGTTCCGCATCATCAGCACCGAGCGAAGCGGCATGTTCCTGGACCGCCGTGACGCCCTTCGCGGTGAGCTCGAACAGATCGCCGTCCTTCATCACATAGCCGTCGGCGATCAACTCGCCGATCTTGCCCTGCCTGTCGTCGGCGAAGGCGACGGACTGGCTGATGTCCCTGAGGATCGAGAGTTGTTCGTCGCGCAGCATGGCTTCACTCTCCGTTCGCAGGGGCGTTTTCGATCCTCACATGCCGTGGCTGGCGAACACCTTGCTGCATGCTTTCGACAGCTTGGCCCGGTTGGCCTGCAGGCAGCTCTGCACCGCGCCGTCATTGCCGAGTTCCTTGCGGCACAGCCGCGACGCATCGCGCGAGCAGGCGTTCTGCTCCTGCGGCGTGCCCATGTGGCCCTGGGCGAAAGCGGGCGCGCCCGGCAGGCCGCTCAGGGCGACCAGCGTGATCGTCGCCAGAATGAATTTATGGGACATCGGCGGCTCCAGTCCGACTGGGATGCTTCAGATCCCTGTCTGAACTCGTCGCCTTGCTACTTTGTTCCCCCTTCGAGGCGGCCGGCGCCCGCTGTTCAAGGTTCCCGCCGCGCTGCTATAACGGGGCGATGTGTGAGGGTATCTGATGAAACGCTATCTGGTGTTTGCGCTGGTCGGACCGTTCGTCGGCGGGTTCCTGCTGCTGCTGACGACGACGTATCAATCCGGCTATTGGACCCAGACCACACTCGGCGAGGTCGGCAAGCTGTTCGTGGTGTTCTTCAAGACCCTGCAATACAGCTATCTGTTCGGCTTCCTGCCCTCGCTGATGATCGGTGCGGTCGACGACATCCTGATCCACATCCGCCGGATCGGCCCCACCTTGCGGATGCTCCTCGTTGGCCTGTTCGCCTTCGTGCTGGCCTCGCTGACCTACAGCTCGCGCGGGCCGGATTCGGGTGTGGTGCAGTTCATTCTGTACGGCATGGTCGGCTTCGTGCCGTCGGTGATTTCCTCCTGGCTCGTGCATAGATATGTCGAGGAGCCGCAATCCGCGGCGGCACCGACCTGAACGCGCGGCGTTCGGGCGCGGCGCAGCAACCCCCGCGGCGTTGGCGCGTTTCCCTCAGGTTATGACCATGTCTGACGACGATATCCTTGCGCCCCGCAAATCCCGTTCCGGGAGCCATTCGCGCGCGACCTTTTCAGGCGCCGAGGCGCGCGGACCGATCATCGATCAGGAAGGGCACGAGATCCGGCCCGAGACGCTGGAGCAGGGATTTCGCGAGTTTCGCTTCGAGTTCGGCAAGGACAATCCATTCGCCGGAAATCCGTTCGGCAATCTGACGCGCGAGCAGCGCATCGCGCGGCTCGAGGCCATCGCAAAACTGCTCGACGTCGCCTTCATCCTGCCCGGCACCAAGATCCGCTACGGTATCGACGGGCTGATCGGGTTGATCCCCGTGGTCGGCGACATCATCACGACCGCGATCTCGCTATGGCTGGTGCGCGAGGCGAGGGCGCTGGGGGCGCCCTGGTACATCACCGCGCGCATGCTCGGCAATGTCGCGGTCGACGGCGTGGTCGGCATGGTCCCGTTCGCAGGCGATGCCTTCGACGTCATGTTCCGCGCCAACATGCGCAACGTCCGTCTGCTCCGCCGCTGGCTCGACAAGCAGCCGCGGATGTAAGAGGGCTCGCCACGATTCCATCTGGTCGACGATGCGCCGGATTTCTCTGCGCTCGCAATGACGGGGGAGAGAGGCAGCCCAAAAGCAAAAAGCGCGACAGCCTTTCGGCCATCGCGCCTTCAGCGCACATCGGAGTTTTGCGAAAACTTACGCCGCGTCGGCGTCGGTCTCGGCGGCCGGGGCCGGCCGGGGGCGGCGCGGCAGCGGGAAGGCTTCGCTCTCGTAGAGCGAGCGGATGCCGTTCTGGTCGAAGCGCGCTTCCTCGACCTGGAGATAGGCGCCGTTCAGCGAATCCGTCGGCAACTGCTCCATCGCGAACTGCACGGCTTCGGCCGCGGTGCCGAACCGGCGATAGGTGAAGCCGGCGCGCTTCTTCTTGCGGATCGCAGCGGGGAAGAGTTCGGCGGAAGTGTTGAAGTTGAACGGACGCAGTGGACGCATGGTCAAAGACCTCGTGATCTCTCTGGGGCTTTAAGCGCGTGGGGTTTGGGAGGGCAGCGGCCGCACTCGAGCGGGCCCGCCGCACATGTCATTTTCGCCCCCTAATATAGGCCGTTTTGACAGAAATGCGACCCCCGCGATGCGAGATGATGAATCAACGCATGGCAGCCCCGCAGCCGCATAAACATAAGTTATTTCAATGGCTTATATGGTTCAAACTTTGCCGGCAAGCAGCAGCACGATCAGCACCACCAGAACGACCCCGCCAATACCCATGCCGGAATGGCCGAGGCCATAGCCGTAGCCGCCGAACCGGCCGGACAGGCCGCCGACGAGATAGATGATCACCAGGATGATCAGGACGGTCCCAAGGGTCATGGCATCCTCCCTGGCGGCCCGCCGAAATGCGCTAATCGGCGCACCGCCAGGGGAGAAAAGCACATCGCGCCGCCGGGTTCCATGGGGGAACCCGGCGGCGCGCTGGGTTATTTAGGCTCGAGCTTCAGCGCCGCGGAGTTGATGCAGTAGCGCAGGCCGGTCGGCCCGGGGCCGTCGGGGAAGACGTGGCCGAGGTGGCCGCTGCACTTGGAGCAGAGCACCTCGGTGCGGATCATGCCGTGGCTGACATCCCGCTCCTCGTCGATATGGCTTTCGACCGCAGGCGCGGTGAAGCTCGGCCAGCCGCAGCCGGAATCGAATTTGGCGTCGGAATCGAACAGCACGTTGCCGCAGCCGGCGCAGACATAGGTGCCGGCTCGGTGGTCGTGCTCATATTCGCCCGTGAAGGGACGCTCGGTCGCCTTCTCGCGCAGCACCGCGTACTGCATCGGCGACAGCTCGCGCCGCCACTGCTCTTCGCTCTTGATGACTTTGTCGTCGGTGGTTTTCGCCTTGGTGTCGGGCATGGGTCTCCCGTTTCTTCGATGATCTTGCTTTCGATGATCTCGCGATCAGTTGGTGGCCTTGCTGGCATTCACCAGCGTCGGCTTCTCAATGTAGTTATCCGCGAACAGCTTTTTCAGGTTCTCGACCTTGGGCAGGTCGTTATAGGCGATGTAGGGCTGGTTCGGGTGCAGCGTCAGGTAATCCTGGTGATAGGCCTCCGCCGGATAGAACGCCTCCAGCGCGCCGACCTTGGTCACGATCGGCTTGCCGAACACCTTCGCGCCGTTGAGCTGGGCGATATAGGCATCCGCCACCTTCTTCTGCTCGTCGGAGGTGGTGAAGATCGCCGAGCGATATTGCGTGCCGATGTCGGGGCCCTGGCGGTTGAGCTGGGTCGGGTCGTGCACCACCGAGAAGTAGATCTGGAGGATCTTTCCGTAAGAGATCTTCTTCGGGTCGTACTTGATCTCGACCGATTCCGCATGGCCGGTCCGGCCGCCCGAGACCGTCTGGTAGTCGGCGGTCGCCTTGGTGCCGCCGGCATAGCCGGAGACCGCGTTGACGACGCCGGCGGTGTGCTGGAAGACGCCCTGCACGCCCCAGAAGCAGCCGCCGGCGACCACCGCGGTCTGGATGCCGCTCGCGGGCGCCGCGTCCACGGCCGGGGCGGGGATCACGACGGCTTCCTCGGCGGCCCGGGACGGCACGGCAAAGGCCAGTGTCGCGGCGGCGGTGGCGGCGAGCAGGGTCAGAAGGGCGGGACGACGCATGGCGGAGCCTCTTTGGCGGAAGGTTGCGACAGTCTAGGTCGGTTGGCACCGGGCGAACAGCCTGCCCGGCCGCATTCCAGTCACTGGAGATACGGGGATAGGGACCGATTGTTACGCCGGGATGGACACGAGTCTGTGAAAGCGTCTGCTTCAGACAGCCCGCTTGGCGAGGTGGGAACTCCGCGCTAGATGAAGCCGCGCGATCGACGATCGACCTGGAAAAATGGTGGCTGGAGCTGGCCTGATAACATGCTGCGCGTCGTTTCCCTGACCCTCGTCACCCTGATCGCCACCGTCGCGATCGCCCATGCAGATCAAGTCAGCGACGATCTCGCCCTCTGCCGCGACCGCCAGGCGGACATGCAGGCCCGCGCACCGGCCTGCGACAATCTGCTCAACGCCGATCGCCTGACCGGCAAGGACAAGGCCGTCGCGCTGTCCGTGCGCGGCAACACCCTGATCAACAAGCGCGACTACGTCCACGCCATCGAGACCCTGTCCATGGCCGTCGATCTCGATCCTGACTACGTCATTGCGCTCAACCTGCGCGGCCTCGCCTATGAGCGCAAGGGCCAGGACGACCTCGCGATGGCCGACTACAACCTCGCGCTCCAGAAGCGGCCGACCTACGGTGTCCCCTACAACAATCGCGGCGTGATCCAGCTGCGCCGGGGCGCCCTGCAAAGCGCGCTCGACGATTTCAACCTGTCGATCAGGTACACGCCGAAATTCCTGCTCGGCTGGACCAATCGTGCCCGCGTACGGACGCTGATGAAGGATTTCAACGGCGCGATCGCCGACTTTGCGGAAGCCGAGAAGATCGATCCGGCCGCGCCTCAGATCGTGAGCAACCGCTGCATCACCTGGGGCATGATGGGCAAGTTTGAGCAGGCCTTCGCCGACTGCAACGGCCTGATCCAGAAGCAGCCCCGCAACGTCTTCGCGATCAACAATCGCGCCGACGTTGCCATGATGAAGGGCGACCTCGATGCTGCGCTGAAGGACTACAACACGGCGATCGAGATCAATCCGAACAATATTCGTGCTCATTCCGGCCGCGGCCAGATCTACGAGCGGAAGAAGGATCTCGCCCAGGCGCGCGCCGATTACCGCGCAGCCGCCTATTCGCTGACGAAGTTCGACGAACCCGACGTGGCGCGCGCCCGCGCCATCGCGCAGGAGCGGCTCGCCGCGCTGACGCCGCAGGCCCCAGTGGGCGCGCCCAGCGGGCGCCGCGTCGCGCTGGTGATCGGCAACGGTGCCTACAAGAACGTGCACGCCTTGCCCAATCCGCCGCGCGACTCGAAATTGATCGCGAGCGTGCTGAAGGATGTCGGTTTCCAGACCGTGATCTCCGTCAGCGATCTCACCCGCGACAAGTTCTTCGACGCGCTGAAGACCTTCGCGGAGGAGGCGGAGAAGGCCGACTGGGCCGTGGTCTATTACGCCGGCCACGGCTTTGAGATCGGCGGCGTGAACTATCTCGTCCCCGTCGATGCCAAGCTTGCCGCCGACAAGGACGCCGAGACGCAGGCGGTCGCGCTCGAGCAGGTCATCGCCGCAGTCGGTGCCGCGCGAAAAATGCGTCTCGTGGTGCTCGATGCCTGTCGCGACAATCCGTTCGCGCCGGCCATGCAGCGCACGCTGTCGCTGAAGCTCGTCGACAAGGGCTTTTCCAACATCGAGCCCGGCGCCGGCTACATGGTGGTCTATGCCGCCAAGCACGGCGAGACCGCGATGGACGGCGACGGTGCCGCCAACAGCCCGTTCGCCACCGCGCTCGCCCGCGAGATCAAGGAACCGAAGGTCGAGATCCGAAAGCTGTTCGACATCGTCCGCGACGACGTCTGGGCCGCGACCAAGCACGAGCAGCAGCCGTTCACGTATGGCTCGCCGCCGGGACGGGAGGATTTCTATTTTGTTGCGGGGAAGTGAGGAATTGAGTTGCGGAGCAACAATTCGTCATTCCGGGGCGATGCGAAGCATCGAACCCGGAATCTCGAGATTCCGGGTTCGGCTCTTCGAGCCGCCCCGGAATGACGGGGTAGTGCCGTAGGGTGGGCAAAGCGAAGCGTGCCCACGCGTTTTTTGCTTAGGGAGAGAGATGGTGGGCACGGCGCGTTGCGCCTTTGCCCACCCTACGGCAGCGGCGCTTTAAACGACGATACTCAACCTTTTCGCCGCCCGCGTAATCCCCGTGTACAGCCACCTTGCCCGGCTCTCCCCAAACGCAAAACTCTCGTCGAACAGCACGACGTCGTCCCATTGCGAGCCCTGCGATTTGTGCACGGTCAGCACGTAGCCATAGTCGAACTCGTCATAGGGCTTGCGCTGCTCCCAGGCGATCTGCTCGATGCCACCCTCGAAGCAGTCGGCGCGCACGGACACCTTCGTCACCTTGTGCCCGAAATCCTCGTCCGGCGACAGCCGCATGGAGAGGATGCGCGATTTCGAGCGCGAGGTGTTGCGCGACTTCACGCGCCACAGGCCGCCGTTGAACAGGCCCTTCTTGCGGTTGTTGCGCAGGCACACCAGCTTGTCGCCGGCGACCGGGAACTGGTCCTCGATGTTCTGGCGCTGGCGCACCCGCATGTTGTACGCGCGTCGCGTGTTGTTGCGGCCGACCAGGACCTGGTCGGCGCCCATGACGCGGTCGGGGTCGAGCTCCTTCCGCGACACCACCTCGCTCTCGCCGTAGCGGCCGATGTCGAGCTCGCGGCCCTCGCGTACGTCCATCGACATCCGCACGATCGGATCGTCCTGGGCCTGGCGATGCACCTCGGTCAGCATCGCGTCGGGCTCCGAATTGGTGAAGAAGCCGCCGCCCTGGATCGGCGGCAGCTGCGCAGGGTCGCCCAGCACCAGCAGCGGACAGTCGAACGACATCAGGTCGCGGCCGAGCTCGGCATCGACCATGGAGCATTCGTCGATCACGATCAGCTTGGCTTTCGATGCCGGCGCGTCGTCCCACAATTCGAAGCTCGGCTGCTCCTCGCCGGATTCGCGGGCGCGGTAGATCAGCGAATGGATCGTGGAGGCCTCGTCGCAGCCCTTGTTGCGCATCACGAGGGCCGCCTTGCCGGTGAAGGCGGCGAATTTCACCTCGCCGTCCACGCCCTCGGCGATATGCCGCGCCAGCGTGGTCTTGCCGGTGCCGGCAAAGCCGAACAGGCGGAAGACCGGCGGCGTGCCGCCCCGTCCGGGCTTGGCTTTGAGCCAGTCACCGACGGCCTTGAGCGCGGCATCCTGATGCGGGGTGAAAGTGGCCATAGCTGTCTTGAGGAGGGGCGAAATCGGGGCGATTCGCCGTCCCCCAAAACTAACCATTCGCCCCAAGGGTTCAAGCGGGGCGAATCGAGTTGCCTGCGCCCCTACTGCCAGCCGGGAACGCCACGCATATCCGGCAGCTGGTGGGCGATGCCCTTGTGGCAGTCGATGCAGGTCTTTTCCTTGGTGAACAGGAAGCGCTGGTGCGCGACCGAGGCCCGCGGCGACTGTTTGGTGATGTCCATGGAATCGGCGCTGTGGCAGTTGCGGCATTCCAGGGAGTCATTGGCCTTGAAGCGCGCCCATTCATGCGCGGCGAGCTCGAGCCGGTGATCCAGGAATTTCTCCCGTGTATCGATCGTGCCGAAGATCTTGCCCCAGACCTCCTTGGAGGCCTGCATCTTGCGCGCGATCTTGTCGGTCCAGTTGTGCGGCACGTGGCAGTCCGGGCAGGTCGCGCGCACGCCGGAGCGGTTGGTGAAGTGGATGGTCGACTTCAGCTCCGCGAAGACGTTGTCCTTCATCTCGTGGCAGCCTGTGCAGAATTTTTCGGTGTTGGTGATTTCCAGCGCGGTGTTGAAGCCGCCCCAGAAGATCACGCCGGCCACGAAGCCCGCCAGCACCAGCGTGCCGAGCGCGAACACCGAGCTCGGCCGGGTCAGCACGCCCCAGAGCTCGAGCAGGAAATCCCAGCTTCGCGCGATGAAGCCGCGCTTGGACTCCAGCTTCTCCTTGGGCTCGTCAGCGGTCGTCGTCATCGCCGGCCACCCGGGCTTGCGCGCGACAGCAGCGTGTCGATGTCGGTAAAATCGTTGCTGACGGGCGGATTGGCGGTGTTCTGCGGCACGTGGCACTCGGTGCAGAAGAAGCGGCGCGGCGAGATCGAGGCCAGGAACTGGCCGTCGCGGTCCATGAAATGCGTGATCGACACCATCGGCGCCTGCGATTCCGCCGTGCGCGCCCGCGCGTGGCAGGACAGGCATTTGTTGCCGTTGAGGTCGATCTGGTAGCCGTCGATCGTGTGCGGGATGACGGGCGGCTGCTCCGGATAGTTGCGCACCTCCTTCTCGGACGTGTTGCGGTTGGGTAGCATCGGCGGCGCCGGGCCCTCGTCGTTGAGCGGCGCCGCGCCGCGCAGTCCCGAGGTCACCGTCTGCGCAGTCAGCGAGCTCGTGCCGGCGGCAATCGCGACCGCGAGCAGGGCGATACCAAATCGTTTCATCATGACAGGTTCACCCGCTCGATGCGCACGGCGCATTTCTTGAAATCGGTTTGCAGCGAGATCGGATCGGTGGCGTCCAGCGTCACCTTGTTGATCAGCTTGGATTCGTCGAACCAGGGCACGAACACCAGACCGCGCGGCGGCCGGTCGCGGCCGCGCGTCTCGACGCGGGCGCGGATGAAGCCGCGGCGCGAGACCACCTTCACCTCGTCGCCGCGCCGCAGCTTCATGTCCTGCGCGTCGTCGGGATGCATGAAGCAGACGGCCTCCGGGAACGCCTTGTACAGCTCGGGCACGCGGCGCGTCATGGTGCCGGAATGCCAGTGCTCCAGCACGCGGCCGGTCGAGAGCCAGTAGGGATAGTCGTTGTCGGGCGATTCCGCCGCCGGCTCGAACGGAAGCGCGAAGATGCGCGCCTTGCCGTCGGGATAGCCGTAGAACTGCACGTCGGTGCCCTGCTTGACGTAGGGGTCGCTGCCCTCGCGGAAGCGCCACTTCGTCTCCTGGCCGTTGACGACGGGCCAGCGCAGGCCGCGCTCTCGGTGATAGGTGTCGAACGGCGCGAGGTCGTGGCCGTGGCCGCGGCCGAACTGGGCATATTCCTCGAACAGCCCCTTCTGCACGTAGAAGCCGAACGCCTTGGCTTCCTCGTTGGAATAGCCGGCCTCGATCTCGGTCACGGGGAATTTGTCGACCTGGCCGTTCCTGTAGAGCACGTCGAACAGCGTCTTGCCGCGAACGTCCGGCTTCTTGGCGATCAGCTCCTCGGGCCAGACCTCCTCGATCTTGAAGCGTTTTGAAAATTCCATGAGCTGCCAGAGATCGGATTTGGCTTCGCCCGGCGCGGTGACGAGCTGGTGCCAGAACTGGGTGCGCCGCTCGGCGTTGCCATAGGCGCCTTCCTTCTCCACCCACATCGCGGTCGGCAGGATCAGATCGGCGGCGAGCGCCGTCACGGTCGGATAGGCATCCGACACCACGATGAAATTGTCGGGGTTGCGGAAGCCCGGATAGGTCTCCTCGTTGACGTTGGGGCCGGCCTGCAGGTTGTTGTTGACCTGCACCCAATAGGCGTTGATCAGGCCGTCCTTCAGCATCCGGCTCTGCAGCACGGCGTGTGCGCCGTTCTTGTCGGGAATGGTGCCTTCGGGCAGCTGCCAGATGTGCTCGGCATGATCGCGATGCGCCTTGTTGGTCACGACCATGTCGGCGGGCAGGCGGTGCGAGAAGGTGCCGACCTCGCGCGCGGTGCCGCAGGCCGAGGGCTGGCCGGTCAGCGAGAACGGGCTGTTGCCGGGCGAGGAGATCTTTCCGGTCAGAAGATGGATGTTGTAGACGAGGTTGTTGGCCCAGACGCCGCGGGTGTGCTGGTTGAACCCCATGGTCCAGAACGAGATCACCTTGGTCTTGGGATCGGCATAGAGCTCCGCCAGCGCCTCGAGCCGGTTCAGCGGCACGCCGGACATTTTTGCAGCCTTCTCCAGCGTGTAGTCCGAGACGAACTTGACGTACTCGTCATAGCTCATGTCGGTGGAGTCGTTGGCCTTGGCCGCGCCGGTCGCCTTCTTCTGCAGCGGATGCTCGGGCCTCAAACCATAGCCGATGTCGGTCTGCCCGCGCCTGAAGATGGCATGGGCGTTGACGAAGTCCTTGTTGACGCGGCCGGTCGTGATGATGTGGTTGGCGATGGCGTTGAGGATGTAGAGATCGGTTTGCGGCACGAACACCATGCCGATATCGGCGAGGTCGAACGAGCGGTGCTCGAAGGTCGAGAGCACGGCGACGCGGACATGCGGCGCGGACAGCCGGCGGTCGGTCAGGCGCGTCCACAGGATCGGGTGCATCTCCGCCATGTTGGAGCCCCACAGCACGAAGGCGTCGGTCGCCTCGATGTCGTCATAGCAGCCCGCCGGCTCGTCGATGCCGAAGGTGCGCATCATGCCGGCGACGGCGGAGGCCATGCAGTGCCGCGCATTGGGGTCGATGTTGTTGGTGCGGAAGCCGGCCTTGAACAGCTTTGACGCCGCATAGCCTTCCCAGATCGTCCACTGGCCGGAGCCGAACATGGCGACGCCGTTCGGCCCGCGCTTCTTGATCGCCTCCTTCCACTTCTGCTCCATGATGTCGAAGGCTTCGGTCCAGGACACAGGCGTGAAGTCGCCGTTCTTGTCGTACTTGCCGTCTCTCTTGCGCAGCATCGGCTGGGTCAGGCGGTCGTGGCCGTACATGATCTTGGAGAGGAAGTAGCCCTTGACGCAGTTCAGGCCGCGATTGACCTCGGCCTTGATGTCGCCATGGGTGGCGACGACGCGGTTGTCCTTGGTCGCGACCATCACCGAGCAGCCGGTGCCGCAGAAGCGGCAGGCGGCCTTGTCCCATTTCAATTCGCTCACCTCGCGCTCGGCGGCGAGGTTGGCGGCGAGCGCCGGCGCCGGGAGCCCGGCGGCGGCCGCGGCGATCGCGGCAGCCTCGAGCTTCAGCATCTGGCGGCGGTCGAGCTTCGGCGATGTCATGATGGCTCTTCCTGACTCAGGCGGTTTCGATGGCGTGGAAGACCAGCGCCGCGGAATAGACGTGCTGCAGCGACTGGATGGTGTTGAGCATGGTGCCGAGGCTGCCGGCATCGGGCGCTTCGGTGACCACGATAAGCTTGCCACGCGGATCGCGGGCGTGGATCTCGCAGCCGGGCATCGCCGCGATCTCGGCTTCCACCTCGGCGAGCCGCTCGGGGCGCGCCTGCACGATGATGCTGGCGATCTCGCAGCCCGGCGGCGACACGATGCGGTCGGCGCTGAGCACGCGGCCCGTGATCAGTGCACGGCGGTTGAGTTTGGCTCTGGTGACTCTGGCTTGGGCCATGATGCCTGTCTTTCGCTTGTCGAACGATCAATGCGCGGAGGTCGGCGGGCCGGGAGGGCCGGCAAACATCTGGTAGATCCAGACGCCGAGCCCATAGGAGCCGACCGTTCCGACCGCGAGGACGGGCATCACGACCGCGGTCAGGAACAGGAACGCAAAAATCTCCATGCGCTTACGGCGCACGCGCGAAGTCGTGTCGTCAGGGGCCGACATATTCGGTCTCTTCGGGATGGTATGGGAATCATCGGGACGGCATCCGGGCCGTTGCCTTGCAGCACTTTTGCTGCAATTGGGCCGCCGCGGCGTTGATCTGGATCAATCTCTCGACTTGCGCGGATGTCGCAGCGGCAGTGCCGGGACGTAGCGCGCCGCTCTGCGCGGGCGGGGAATCGTTCTCCCACGCCGCGGAATTGCGACCGCGTAGACAGCGCCGGATCACGCTCTAAGATGCGGTTAACAAGAACAATGCGGGAGAGGCGTCATGAAGTTCGGCATCTTCTACGAGCTGCAGCTGCCACGGCCCTGGGTGGCCGGCGACGAGCTCGCCCTCTACCAGAATGCCCTCTCGCAGATGGAACTCGCCGACAAGCTCGGCTACGACCACGCCTGGGTGGTCGAGCACCACTTCCTCGAGGAATACTCGCACTCGCCTTCGCCGGAATCCTTCCTCGCCGCCGCCAGCCAGCGCACGAAGCGCATCCGCCTCGGCCACGGCATCCTCCAGCTCACCACTAACCATCCGGCGCGCGTCGCCGAGCGTGTCGCGGTGCTCGACCTGCTCAGTAACGGCCGCTGCGAGTTCGGCATGGGCGAGAGCGCGTCCATCACCGAGCTCACCCCGTTCGGCCGCGACATGGAGACCAAGAAGGAGGTGTTCGAGGAGGCCGTCGCCGCGATCTTCCCGATGTTCAAGGACGCAGGCAGCGAGCATCACGGCAGGTATTTCGACATCCCCTTGCGCAACGTCGTGCCCAAGCCCGTGCAGAAGCCGCATCCGCCGCTGTGGATGGCCTGCTCGCAGCTGCCGACCATCGAGCGCGCCGGCCGCCACGGTTTTGGTGCGCTCGGTTTTCAGTTCGTCAGCGCCGATGCCGCGCATGCCTGGGTGCACGCCTATTACAACGCCATGACCAAGCGTCTGCGCAGATTGGCGGACTACGAGATCAACCCGAACATGGCGCTGGTCTCGTTCTTCATGTGCGCGAAGACGGATGAAGAGGCGCGCGCCCGCGCCGACGGCGCCACCTTCTTCCAGTTCGCGCTGCGCTACTACGGCGCCGCGCAAAATCGCCAGCGTCCCGCGCCCTACACCGTCAACATGTGGGACGAGTATAACAAGTGGAAGCGCGACAACCCGGAAGCGCAGGAGGCCGCGCTGCGCGGCGGCCTCATCGGCTCGCCCGAGACGATCCGAAAGAAGCTGAAGCGCTTCCAGTCTTCGCATATCGATCAAGTCATCTTGCTAAATCAAGCGGGCAAGAACAGTCACGAGCACATCTGCGAATCGCTGGAGCTGTTCGGCCGCGAGGTGATGCCGGAGTTCCAGAACGATCCGGCGCAGGCCGCGTGGAAACAGGGCGTGATGAGCGGAGAGATCAAGCTGGAAGAGATCGACACCGTGGCTTTTACGGATCGCTACGGCAAGCTCGCGATCAATGTCGCCCCAGTAAAAGCGGTGGCGGGATAGGCTGTTCGTTAAGTCATGCTGCTGACGCAATCTCTGTCTTAACCGGCGACAACGTAAAACACTGCGTGGGAACCAGTTTGGTTCGCACGACGGTTCCATGCCAAGGGGTTGGCGCGAACCCGTAAAAATCCGGTGCAAGCTTCATGAACGCGTGCGCGTTCGCTTGCGCTGTTTGCGGTGTCGGGAACCGGCGATCTAAAAAATCACAGGAGTTATGATGTTGTTCCGCTCGAGCGCCGCGCTTTGCGGCGCCCTGGTTGCGCTTGCCGTTTCTGTCAATGTTGCTCGAAGTGAAACGCGTGGGGGTCACGCAAACGCCGTCGTCGATGCCGCCTCCGGGGAGGCGGTCGTTGGCGCTGCATCCACCTACAATCCGTTCAAACCCGGCAAGGAGGAGGGCGGTCCGAAGACAGCCTCCGGCGAGCGCTATGATCCCTCCGACTGGGCGGCCGCGATCAAGACGACCTTGCGTCGGAAATTCGGTGGGGTGCTATTTGGTGCGAGGCCGAAATTTGCACTGGTCGAAGCCGTCGGCAAGAAGGTCATCGTCAAGATCAATGACGTGGGACCACTCAGGCCCGGCCGCATCATCGACTTCAACGAGCGGACGATGCGCCATTTCGATCCAAGCCTGGAGCGCGGAGTCATCAAGGACGTGAAAGTCAGCCCGCTTGCAGGGGACAACTGGACACTGGGGCCGGTGGGCTGATCATCCTGCGCGGAAGAGGTCGTGTACGTCGATCAGCGGGGCCACTTTGATGGCTCCCGCACCGCGGGTGACTTCCGACCCGCAACGGATGTGGCAGACATGAAAAGCTGGACGCGGGCGGTCTCGAGTCCTGAGCTTCGATGGCTCTGACAATCGCATCACGGACTGACGCGGTCGCCTCTAGCTCCTGCCGTACTGGTCTTGATCGTAGGACTGCAGGATCCGGACAAAATCAGCCATGCTGGATCGATCCAGGTTTTCGGCAAAAGCCGCAACCTCGGTATGGGATGTGGACTGGCTCCCTTGCCAAAACCGCATCAGGAGATCGGCGATGTTTCTCATGGCGTACTCTCTGCAGTTAGCCGTGCAGTTAGCTGTGGCAGTCCGCCTGGTCGAGGAAGGCCGGCGGGCATTACGCCGCCGACCCTGCTCCGCAACTGCCGGCCCGCGAGACCGGTTCCGTTGCCTTTCACTCTGGACTTATTGGTAGCATCGGGCCCTCGATTGGCGCCATTGCGCAGGGGTATGAAGGGGACATACCTAGGTAGGCTTAGGCTTGGACTGGTGAATCGGAATGGGTCGACCAGCTGCTTCCGTTGATGGCTCGCAGCCCACCTGCCAACCGCTTCTCAATGTTGGAAGCTCCGAACTCCTTTTGGGGGCCGCAAAAGAAGATGCATCGCGTTGCTACCGGGGCGCTGCTGGGCGGGCTTTGCATTCGGCCCACGGTTCCTCGCGACTCGCGCACAATGAATCCATGGCTCCGCCAGATTTGGGCCGCATGGCGGCCCATCTCGCCGAGAAGGGTCATGCCGGTGGGGGGCGCAACACCGGGAGTTTTCGATGTCCGGTCATTTGCGACTTTGTCAGGCGAGTTTAGTTCTCGTTGGGGTTCTGGCAGCGCAACCTGCGTTCTCCGACCCATTTGCCGATCTTTTCAATAGCCCGGCGCGCGAGCCGGCGGCGACCGCTCCGGCGCAGGCCGAATGCTTGTCGCGGCCCGGTAACTCGGCCGGTGCGGACCAGCACTGGGTCTATCGGCGAGACCAGGGCCGCAGATGCTGGTTCCTGACCGAGCGTGTCACCACGGTGAAAAAGCCGGCTCATCGTCGCGTGGCCCATCGCCGCGCCAATCCTGTCGAGAACGAAACTGCGCCGCCCAGGCGGCGGATCTCGGTCGTTGATGCGCGGGCCGAGTTGGAGCGCTCCACACCGGCAGCGAGCGTCGAGCCGCCGCAGCCTCCACGCGAGATCAAGGTCGCTGATGCTGCTTTCAATGTCGGTACGAGCACGACGCCCTTGATGCCGGCCGCTGCCGCTGCCCCTCTTCCAGCCGGCCAGCTCACGCCCGAGAACGCCGTGCCCGCCATGGGGGATGTGCAAAAGCTTGTAGCGCCCGCAAGCGACGCGGCCTCTATCCAGGTGCCACCGGTGAGCATCCGCGTTGCGGAGGCGGCCGACGAGGGCGGCTGGATGGCAACCTGGGTGGGCTTGCTGCTGATGGCCTTGGGTATTGGCTCTGTCTTAAGCTCGAGCCGCGCGCTGCGCGATATCGTGCTGTTGCGCCACTGAGCGAATTCGCGGCCCGGCGCTCGGTCTTCGGCGGACACTTGTCACGCCCGTCATCTCGTTTGCCGCATCCTGCATCTCGTCAATATTGCTTACGGTAATCCTCCGGAGTTGCTGTTTCGTCAAACGCGGTCTGGGATGCGGCATTCAACGCATCTCCTGTGGAGCAACGGCCGCGCTGCATTCGAGTCACAGATTGAGTTGGAGATGATCATGCGCAACATCGCACTGGTGATTGTATTCGTGAGCTCGCTGGCGGCTCCGGCATTGGCACAGAAGCCCGAGATTGAAGCGATCAATGCCAAATTTGTTGAATTGTTCAACAAGGGCGATTTCTCTGGCATTGCGTCGCTCTATAGCGCCGATGCGATCGTGCTGCCGCCCGGTTCTTCGATGGTGCAGGGTCGAGCAGCCATCGAGGGAATGTGGAAAAGCATGGCGGAGCAGGTCGGCGATCCCAAGCTCGCGACTGTTGACGTGAAGGCGCTTGGCCCTTTGGCGGCGCGCGAGATCGGCACGTTTGCTCTGAAGACCAAGGCGCCGACGCCGCAGGAAGTGACCGGGAAGTACGTCGTTGTTTGGGAAAAGGTCGAAAATGACTGGAAGCTCACCACCGACATATGGAACGAGGGCAAGTAGGCCGCTCGTAGGCGGGCTTGAGGCTGTGCCGACTTCCGTCGAAATCCCGTTGCTGCTATCCTTTCGCAAAACAACGGCTTGCGGGGGAAACGATGCGGTCTCGCGACACAGGCTCAGGCTTGGCGACGGGTGATGTCACGTCCGCGGTGCTCGCCATCGATCGCTCCGATTTCCCGAAAATCCTGATCGACACGCTGCGCCGGCAGGCGGATGTCGGCCATTGCATGGTGTTCGCGCTGGGCCGCGCGGGCGCCGCACGCTGCCTGCTCGATGCCGGCAACATCCCGATCGGCGGTGATCTCGGCGCGGCCTATGCCGGCCAGTTCCACGAATCCGATCCCAACCGCGACGCGTTGTTCGAAGGCGAGGGCGGCGCGCCGATCATGCTGCCGGCGTTCGCGCCGCGCATGTACGGCGCGCGTTACCGCAAAATCTTCTTCCAGGATTCCGGCATCGTCGACAAATGCGCGACCGCGATCTGGACCGGCGACACCTGCTTCTACGTCAACTTTTATCGCATCGCCGCGCAGGGCCGCTTCAGCGCCGCGCAGCGTGACCGGCTTGGGGCCATCGCGCCTGCGATCGCGGCGAGCGTCGCCCGCCATTTTCAGGAGACGGCAGCGCCGGATCAATCCCTCGCTGCCCTGTTCGCAACCCGCGCGCCGCTCACCGCTCTCACGCCGCGTGAGCGGGAGGTCTGCTGCCGCATCCTCGCAGGCTTCAGCTCCGAGGCGATCTCGCAAGGACTCGGTATCAGCCTGCATTCGACCCTGACCTACCGCAAGCGCGCCTATGAGCGGCTCGGCATCTCCTCGCAGAGCGAGCTGTTCGCGATTGTGCTGCGGCTGCTGACGCGCAGCCTGAACTAGGGCACTGGCAACCCTGCAGCCTCGATGAGCGCCTTGCTATACCGAAAGTCGCGACCGATAGGGCGCGGTCAGCAGCAGCATGAAAAGCGCTCTTTCGGCCTGGTACTTTGCGGCAGGTCGACTGGATTCCCGGCCCTGCATCACGACCGCGCCCTGGACGGTACAGACGTTCCAGGCCCATGTTCTTCGCCTGCGCCGCGCCAGGGTCACTTCGAAAATCGGAAATTCCGGTTTCACCATCCCCGCCGCTTCTCGTCAGGCGTCCAATCTGGGCGGAGTTGAACCCGGAGGGCTGCCTTGTGTCTTCACCCATTTGGGTGAAGAGAAGCCCTGCTCATACAAAGCAAAGCCGGTCTGGCCGGATAAGGTTGGATTCAATCTTTAAGAGGCAGCTTAGGGATGGCACCGAAGAGCGCAGCTGCGCTCTTCTGGTTGCGCGATCCCGTCTTGGCAAGCACTGCCTTGATCTGCGTGCGGATCGTTTCGCGACTTAGTCCGTGATGCGCCGCGATGTCGCCGATCGTCTGCCCTTGCGCGATTCCGCGCGCAACGCGCGCCTCGCTGGGGGTGAGATCGAACAGGCCACGAATGAGCGCCAGGCTCGGCGCCTGGGAGGCGGTGACCGGCGTCGCAACAAGGAGGCCAACCGCCCCATCGAACAGATCGCGCGCTTCACCCGGCATCGGAACGAGATGAAGGACCACCCGGTCAAGATCGCTTGTGCGACGCGCGGCGAAGGAGCACACGGCCTTGTCCGGCGAATCCAGTTGGGCGAGGCCAGCGCGCAGCAGGGTGTCGGCCGCGCGGTCCCTGATGGCGATCCGATCCTTCGGCAGCCAGTTCAGAACGTCCGTCATGGCTTCGATCAAGGCGTTCGCTGCCAGAACCCGTCCGGAGCGCGCAATCGCGAGGGCTGGCAAGCCGACAAGCGACAACGCCTCGGTCGCCGCCCGCATCCGGGTGAGACGCCAGCGCGTCGACAGCAGAGCTGCCCGCGCGAGATGGGGGCGAAACCGGTCGAGAAAATCGAGATCCTGCCGCGAAAAGGCGGGTCGGCCGGCCAGTCTTTCCATATGGAAGACGATGATCTCACCGGACGGGCTGCGGACCGCCGTCGCGCAGGCATGCTCGAAGCCCCACTTCTTGTTCCACTCCACCCGATAGGGATCGCGCTCCCATTCTTCCGGCGAAAACGCCTCATGCTCGCCGACGAAGCCGGGATGATCAAGCGCCAGGAGTCTCGGGGTCGTCTCCGTCCGGCTGGAGAGGTCGCTACGCAGGAATGCCGAGAATGCCTCACGGATCGACGGCGACGTCACGACACCATTCCAGACACCGGACCACTGATCGGAGTCCGAGGTGATCATGACCATGCCGTGCGCACCTGCGGCATGGGCGATATCTTCCAGAATGTCCGGCCAGAGCTCGGGAGCAGTCGCAGCCTCATGGATGCGGTCCACAATCTGCTCGAAATCGATGCCCGTCATTGTCCGCGACCCATCAGATTCGACCGGTTTTTCAGACGCGCGGCGCGTTTCCGTTCGAGCCTTAGCGCTTTGCTCGTCCAAAGCCCTTGATACCAACCCCCTTCAGCGGAACTCAATTGCTACTTTTTCCCGAACAGACCCTCGCAGAAGTCATGGTCATATTTTAACTATTTGAGAATCACAGGTTTTTCCCGGCGGCGCGCGATCCCGGGTCTGGAGGCACGGTCGCCGGTTAAGAATGGTTTGCAGCTAGCGAGCCGGCCTGTCCCAATCGCTGGGGACAGACGGCGGCCTCCGAAGGGGCTAGCCTTGGTGTCGAGGAGACGACAAGGGAGCCAGCCTTGAGCACCGCGCCGCGCATCGACATCGATCCTGCGTCGTTCTGGGCCGACCCCTATCCGATGCTCGCGAAGATGCGAAAAGAAGCGCCGATCGCCTTCGTGCCGCAGCTCGGCTCGACGCTGCTGACGAGCCGCGACGACATCTCGATTTCCGAGAAGCAGATCGACGTGTTTTCCTCGCACCAGCCCGCCGGCCTGATGAACCGGCTGATGGGCCACAACATGATGCGCAAGGACGGTGAGGCGCATCAGGTCGAGCGTCGCGCGATGTTTCCGACGATCTCGCCGAAGACGGTGAAGGTGCATTGGACCGCGCTGTTCCAGGCCCATGCCGACCGCATCATCGATCGCATCGAACCGGGCCGCATCGACTTCATGCGCGATTTCGCGCTGCCGTTCTCCGGGGAATGCCTGAAGTCGATCACCGGCCTCACCAATATCGGCTTTGAGGACATGGACGCGTGGTCGCAGGGCATGATCGAGGGCATCGCGAACTATGCCGGAGATCCCGCGGTCGAGGCGCGCTGCCACGCCGCGACATCGGGCATCGATGCCGCGATCGACGACATTTTGCCGGTGATGCGCAAGCATCCCGACCAGAGCATTTTGGGCGTGCTCCTTAGCTCGGGCATGCCGATGGAGAGCGTACGGGCGAATGTCAAACTCGCGATCTCGGGCGGCCAGAACGAGCCGCGCAAGGCGATTGCCGGCACGGTGTGGGCGCTGCTCACCCATCCCGACCAGCTCGATCTGGTCCTGCGCGGCGAAGTGTCCTGGCTGCAGGCCTTCGAGGAATATGCCCGCTGGATCTCGCCGATCGGCATGTCGCCGCGTCGCATCGCAAAGCCGTGGACTATCCGCGATGTCGCATTCGAAACCGACGAGCGCGTGTTCCTGATGTTCGGCTCCGCCAACCGCGACGAGAACCATTTTGAGCGCGCCGACCAGTTCGACGTGCGGCGTGACACCACCAAGAGCGTCGCCTTCGGCGCCGGCCCGCACTTCTGCGCCGGCGCCTTCGCTTCGCGTGCCATGATCGCCGACGTCGCGCTGCCGACATTGTTCGCGCGTGAGGGGCGTATCGAGATCGCCGATGACGAGCCTGTGCGGATCGGCGGCTGGGCGTTCCGCGGACTGCAGAATTTGCCGATGAGGTGGTCGCAATAGACCGGCTGGTGCCCTCCGTCCCGAGCACCCCGATCATGCCATTATGCTCCTGTTTTGCCCGACGGGTCAAACGAGCTTCGGATAATGCGTAAGTCATTGTCTTTGCATGCCCCGGCTACTGTGCATGGGGTTGTTTTGCGACTTTTTTGTTCAGGCCGTCAGGGCCTCGGACCGAATCCGGGCGGCTCTCACATTCGCGTGCGGAAAAATTCCGTCTGCATCGTCGCGGCCGCTTGAAAGATTAATCATGCACTCGGCCACACGCGCAGTGCTCGCATCGCTATTTTTCCGCATGTCTCGACACCTCCGGTAAGGAGCACCATCATTCCCGAACGCAGATGAACGGACGGCCGCATGCGGCCGGGAGTGTGGAATGCAGCGTCGGGACTTTCTGAAACTGTCGATTGGAACAGCAGCCGCCGCTGCCGTCGCGTCACCCGCCATCGCGCAAGGCGCGGTGAAGGAAATTCGTATCGGCTACCAGAAGAACGGCGTGCTGGTCATCACGCGCCAGCAGGCCGCACTGGAAAAGCATTTCGCGGCCCAGGGCATCGAGGTGAAATGGGTCGAGTTCTCCTCGGGCCCGCCGATGATGGAGGCGATGAATGTCGGCAGCGTCGATTACGGCGCCGTCGGCGATTCCCCGCCGGTGTTCGCCCAGGCCGCGGGCGCGGCGATCGTCTATGCCGCGGGACAGCCGATCACCAACGGCCAGGGCATCCTGGTGTCGAAGGATTCGCCGATCCGCTCCATCGCTGAACTGAAGGGCAAGCGCGTCGGCTTCACCAAGGGGTCCAGCGCCCACAACATCGTGGTGCAGACGCTGGAGAAGGCCGGCCTCACCTATGCCGACATCACGCCGGTCTATCTGACGCCGCCGGATGCCGGTCCCGCCTTCGCCAATGGCAGCATCGAGGCCTGGGCCATCTGGGATCCTTACTTCGCGATCGGCGAGACCAGGCAGAACGGCCGCATCCTGATCAATGCGCGCGAGGTCACCAAGGCCAACTCGTTCTACATCGCCAATCGCGACTTTGCGAAGAACCACGGCGCCATCCTGCAGCAGATCGTCGACGTCACCACCGCGACCGCCAAATGGGCCGAGCAGCATCGCGATGAAGTAGCAAAGTCCCTCGCCGCAGTCACCGGCATCCCCCTGGATATCCAGACCATCGCGGCCAACCGCTCGTCCTTCGTGGTCGGTCCCGTCACCGACGACATCGTCGCGACCCAGCAGGGCGTCGCCGATCGCTTCCACAAGCTCGGCCTGATCCCGAAGCCGATCGTCATCCGCGACATCGTCTGGCGCAACCCGGCAGCCTGATCGTGCCGACCGATCTTCCCGTCCAAAAAGGTCTGAACATGAAGCGCATCGTTCAACGCGTGATCGCAGCCATCGTCATGTCGATCGGTATCGTCGCGGCCGCCGTCGGCACGACCTACGGCTAGGGGCACATCCATGAGCCAATCCAGCGCCAACATCCTCTGGTTCCTGCCGACCCACGGTGACGGCCGCTATCTCGGCACCGGCATCGGCGGCCGCGAGGTCAATTTCAACTATCTGCGCCAGGTCGCGCAGGCCGCCGATCAGCTCGGCTATTTCGGCGTGCTGTTGCCGACAGGACGGTCCTGCGAGGATTCCTGGATCGTTGCTTCCGCAGTCGCGCCGTTCACCGAGCGGCTGCGCTACCTCGTGGCTGTGCGCCCTGGCCTGCAATCGCCGAGCGTGGCCGCGCGCATGACGGCGACGCTCGACCGCGTCACGGGCGGCCGGCTGCTGATCAATGTCGTCACCGGCGGGGATCCCGTCGAGAACAAGGGCGACGGCATCTTCCTCGCCCACGATGAGCGCTACGAGGTCACCCGCGAGTTCCTCAACGTCTATAGCGACCTGCTCGCCGGCAAGACCGTCAATGTCGAGGGCAAGCACATCCACGTCGAGGGCGGCAAGCTGTTGTTTCCCCCCGTGCAGTCGCCGCGCCCGCCGCTCTATTTCGGCGGCTCGTCCGATGCCGGCATCGACGTCGCCGTCGACGCCGTCGACAAATATCTGACCTGGGGCGAGCCGCCGGCCCTGGTTGCGGAGAAGGTCGCCAAGGTGAGGGAGGTCGCCGGCGCACGTGGCCGAAAACTCTCCTTCGGCATCCGTCTTCACGTCATCGTCCGCGAGACCAATGAAGAGGCCTGGCGCGCCGCGAATGAGCTGATCAAGCATGTCAGCGACGACACCATCGCCACCGCGCAGAAGAACTTTGCCCGCATGGACTCCGTCGGCCAGCAGCGCATGGCGCAGCTCCATGGCGGCAAGCGCGACAAGCTCGAGATCGCACCGAACCTGTGGGCGGGTGTCGGCCTCGTCCGCGGCGGCGCCGGCACGGCGCTGGTTGGTGACGCCCAGACGGTCGCGGCGCGGATCAAGGAGTATCAGGACATCGGCATCGATACCTTCATCATGTCGGGTTACCCGCATCTGGAGGAAGCCTATCGCTTCGCCGAGCTGGTGTTCCCGCTGCTCTCGCTGGAGCAGCCCAGCAACGTGACCAGATTGCACTTCAACGGCGGTCCCTTCGGCGAGACCGTCGGCAACGACTTCCGCCCGCATAAACAGGCATCGCAATCATGAGCCTCATCGGCAGCATCTCTACCCCGCGCAGCGTCCGCCTGCCGCGGGTTGACGGCCTGGTCCAGTGGATCGTGCCGCTCACCATCATCGCGATCTGGCAAATCGCCTGCGTCACCGGCTTCGTGCCGACGCGCGTGCTGCCGGCACCGAGCGATGTCGCGCTCGCCGGCTGGAAGCTGCTGCTCTCGGGCGAGCTCGTCCGCAACATCTGGGTGTCGTTCTGGCGCGCCTCGATCGGCTTTTTGATCGGCGGCAGCATCGGCTTCGCCTTCGGGCTCGCCAACGGCCTGTCGCAGCTCTCGGCCAAGCTCACCGACACCACGCTGCAGATGGTGCGCAACGTGCCGCATCTGGCGCTGATCCCGCTGGTCATCCTCTGGTTCGGCATCGACGAGAGCGCCAAGCTCTTCCTGGTGGCGCTGGGCGTGTTCTTCCCGATCTACCTCAACACGCTGCACGGCATCCGCACGGTCGATCCGCAGCTGATCGAGATGGGCCGGATCTACGGCATGACCGACGGCGAACTGTTCCGCCGCGTCATCTTCCCGGGCGCGCTGCCCTCGATCTTCGTCGGCATCCGCTTCGCGCTCGGCATCATGTGGCTGACGCTGATCGTGGCCGAGACCATCGCGGCATCATCGGGCCTTGGCTACATGGCGATGCAGGCGCGCGAGTTCATGCTGATCGACGTCGTCGTGCTCTCGATCCTGATCTACGCCCTGCTCGGCAAGCTCGCCGACAGCGCCTCCCGCGTGCTGGAGCGGGCGACGCTCTCCTGGCACCCCGCCTTCCAGAAACGTTGAGCAGAAATACTGGGAATCACATGCAGACAGCGCTTCGTACGTCCCTTCCCGAGACCGAGCTCGCCAGCCGCGCCAGTTTCGCCCCTCACGCCCGCGTCGTGCGCGAGGAGCGCCAAGAAGAACGCCAGGTGCAGACCAGCGGCCTGCCGCTCAGCATTCGCGGCCTGCGCAAATCGTTCGGCAGCAACGAGGTGCTGCGCGGCATCGACCTGCACATCCCCGCCGGCCAGTTCGTCGCCATCGTCGGCAAGAGTGGCTGCGGCAAGAGCACGCTGCTGCGCCTCATCGCCGGCCTGGACAAGATCGATGCCGGCAGCATCAGCTTCGGCCAGGATGTGCAGCCGGAGGACATCCGTGTGATGTTCCAGGAGCCGCGGCTCTTGCCCTGGGCCCGCGTGCTCGCCAATGTCGAGGTCGGCCTCGGCCGCGATCGCGCCTCAAAAGATGCGCATGCCCGCGCTGAGCAGGCGTTGACCGAGGTCGGTCTCGCCGACAAGCGCGACCAGTGGCCTTCGGTGCTCTCGGGCGGCCAGAAGCAGCGCGTCGCGCTCGGCCGCGCGCTGGTCTCCCGTCCGCGCGTGCTCGCCTTCGACGAGCCGCTCGGCGCGCTCGATGCCCTGACCCGCATCTCGATGCAGCGCCTCCTGGAGCGGGTCTGGCGCGACCAGGGCTTTACCGCGATCCTGGTCACCCACGACGTCTCCGAGGCGGTCGCCCTGGCCGACCGGGTGCTGGTGATCGAGGAGGGCCGGATCGCCCACGATGTCGTGGTTAACGCCGCCCGGCCTCGCGAACGGGGCTCGGCCGAGCTCGCGGGCCTCGAAGGCTCGATCCTGAGCCACCTTTTGTCGGCGGACGATCGTACCTAAATACAGGGGAACCCCATTTCGGGGACCATGCCATGAATGTAGTGCCCCGCGATCTCATGACTGAAATCCCCGTTTCGCCCGCCGATTTCCGCGGCGCCATGCGCCACCTCACCGGCGGGGTCAGCGTCATCACCGCCGGGCGGGGCAAGGACATCACCGGCATGACGGTGACATCCGTCACCTCGCTGTCGGTCGAGCCGCCGACCCTGCTGGTCAGCATCAACCGCGATGCCTCGTCCTTCCCGCTGATCAAGCGTCACGGCGCCTTCGGCGTGAACATCCTCAATGCCGACCAGCTCGACATTGCCGAGCGCTTTGCCGGCAAGGGCGGGCTGAAGGGTGCTGACCGCTTCGCCGGCGCCAAATGGGTGACGGCGGTCTCAGGCGTTCCGCTCCTCGTCGGTGCGTTGTCGGTGTTTGACTGCGAGGTCGAGGAGATCGTCGAGCGGCACTCGCACGGCATCGTCATCGGCCGTGTCAGGGACGTCAGGAACTCAACGCGCAACGCGGCGCTCGCTTATTGGCACGGCCAGTATGTGGCGGTCGACCAGGACGAGGACGCCGCAAGGCTCGCCGACGTCAGCGTTCCCGCGCGCACCCGGCGCGGCATTTGATCGCCGCCCGCAGGCGCCGGCTGGCCTTTTCGGCCTCATCGCTCTAGAAGCGCTGCTTCAGCCGTCCCGCCGGGACGGCCATGGAGCGGATCGATGAAGCGCGTCGCGACCCTAGCCTTCTACGCCATCGGCGCGCTCGCGGTCGCCTATCTCGCACTCTATGCCTACGCGATGTTCTCGGGACAGCCGATCGTGCCGGGCGATCCCATCCACATCTTCCGCAAGCCCGACGCGCCGAGTTATTCGTAGAACTCGGCAGGTCTCGTAGGGTGGGCGAAGGCGCGTCTGCGCCGTGCCCACGATTTTTACATGATGAGAGAGTTGGTGGGCACGCTTCGCTTTGCCCACCCTACGGCACTGAGTGTGTGGCGCTACCCCCTTAAAATCGCCAGCGCCAGCGCCTGCGCGCGCGGCACGATGCTGTCGATCTCGAGATATTCCTCCGGCGTGTGCGCGAGCCCGCCGACCGGGCCGAGGCCGCAGATGGTCGGCGTGCCCACCGCGGCGGTGAAGCCGGAATCGGCGCAGCCGCCGGAGAACTCGCCCTGCAGCGTAGTGAGGCCCACCTGTCTTGCGGCGGCCTGATAGCCTTCGAACAGCGTCTTCGACTCCGCGCTCTGCACCACCGGCACGAACTCGCCCTTGATCGTCAGCGTCGCGCTGGTGCCCGGCACGTAGGAGGTCGCGACGATTTTTTCGATCGCACCCATGATCCGCGCGCGGTCGGCCGGATCGATATAGCGCAGGTCGATCTGGCCTTCGGCGTAAGGCGCCGTCGTGTTGACGGACTGCCCGCCCGAGACGAGGCCGACATTGAGCGTGATGCCCTTGTCGAGATCGGTCAGTGCGTGGATCTGGACGATCTTTTGCGCGAGCTCGCCGATCGCGCTGACGCCCGCGGCGAAATTGGCGCCGGAATGCGCGGCCTTGCCGGTGATGGCCATGTGCATGAAGATGCCGCCCTTGCGCCCCGTCACGACATTGCCTGTGGGGCGACCCGGCTCGGAGTTGAACACGGCGCGCGCGGCCCGTCCCTCGCGCTCGATGATGGGGCGGCAGGCGGGCGAGCCGATCTCCTCGTCCGAAGTGATCAGCACCTTGATGGGATGCGGCGAGCCGCCGAATTTATGGAAGGCGGTCGCCACGAACACGTTCATGACGAGGCCCGATTTCATGTCGGCGACGCCCGGCCCATAGGCGCGACCATCTCGAATCGTGAACGGACGCCGCCCGGCCTCGCCCTTGCCGAACACGGTGTCGCGATGACCCATCAACAGCACCGGCTTCTCGTTGCTGCCGGGCTTTGCCACCTCGGCATGGATCGCATCGCCGAAAGTGGTGTTGGCCTCGCGCCGGACCGGAATGCCGTGCTCGGCAAAATGTCGCTCGAACCGCGCACCGACCGCATCGACGCCTTCCTTGTCATAGGATCCGGAATCGATGTTCACGACATCGCGCAAGAGATCGATCATCGCCTGCTTCTGCGATGCCAGCCAGTCCGTGATTTGAGCTTCAGACATATGTACCCTCGTGGTTCTCACGCAGGGTTATAGGACCTTGCGCAGGCGTGACATAGTCGCCGGATGCGGTGCGGCTATGTGTTCGGTGCTCCAAAAAGGCCGCTGGCCTAGCGGCTTGGCTGCGCCATTGCCTCCACACCGCGAAGCTGCGTCGCGAGGGTCAGCGCACCGATCTTCCGCCCCATGTCCTTGCCGACTTCGGTCGAGAAGCGGTAGTGAAAGCCGGCCCAGATGCGCGCATTGGAGACTTCGTCGCTATAGTCCTGCAGCCGTGACCATTTGCGCGTGACCCCGGGTGCCGTCGGGCTGGTCAGGGAGAACTCGCCAAAATCTCCGACCACGGTCTGGAGCACGGTCGAAATCGCGGCCGAGACGATGCAGTGCGCGCAGGGATATTCCGGATGCATCGGTGTGTCCCCGAGCGGCAGCCAGGAGGGATCGCGAGGCGTCGCGGCATTCGACGTCAGATCGGCGTTGCGTATGGCCGTGATCGGGCGCCAGAAATTGTAGTGATACTTCGCGTCGAACACGGCGACGATGGCATCGTTGCCGGTGATCGACGTCAGGGCGAACAGGCGGGCGCAGTCGACGAGATCCATTCCCTTGGCCGAAGCGGCCTGCCTCACGATGGGATTGTAGGTGCGGGCGCCGACGAAGAACCAGAATCGACCGATCGTCGTTTGCTCGGGCGTCCGGGTCGCGCTGCCTCGGCCGCCGACCTCGCGGATTTCGTTGACGTCCCTGGTCCAGACCTCTGAATCGAGCGCGGGCGGCGGTCCGGGGCGGAACTGCGATCCCGACGTCATGACCCAGGGCGTTGTCGCACCCGTGGTCGAGAAAAGCGGGACCACGGTTGGAACATAGGCGCCCGGCGTGGTCAGGGGCCGGTACGTTTCCACGGCGGCGCTGCCATCGTTCGCGCGAAGCTGGATGATCTGCACTGCCGCCTCTTTCCCGAGGGCGATGCCGGCGGTCTTGGACTCGCCATCGGCAATCGGCGCCAGCGCGTTCGTCAGTGTCGCATCCAGGTCCGGCTTGAGGTTCGGATAGATCGACAGCAGTACGTCGTGAGCCGCAACTGCCGCTGCAGCTTCCCGCGACGTCGAACGATCTGCGGACAACGAGATCTTGTATGGCGCATAGCGGTGCTCAATCGCGTTGACCGCCTCGAACATTGCAACGTGCATCAAGGACAAGGCGCGGCTGTGCGGCGCCGGAGGAATCTGTTTCTCGGCAGCAATCGCGTCGGCCTTGGCATTCCAGTCCATGATCACGTCGGCGCGCGCCAGCGGCGCCGAGGCTGTGATCAGCGTTGCAATCAGCGACAGGCGGGAGATCGTCCACAAAGGGTATTTCATGACTTGCCCTTTCGATTTGAAGGCCTTTCGCGAAGGCGGACGCGGCATCCAGCCGACATCTCACTCCAGAATTCTACCGATCCCGATGCGCATCGATAGTGAACTGCTTCACTCGCGGCGGCGCGATAATCGCGCTCCAAATGGGTAGGCTTGGCTTACCGTTCGCGCCGCATTACGGAGTTGGATATAGTCGAAACTAGCTGCCAGTTGGACGTGCCGAGGTCCGCAGCTCCATTTTCAAGGCAGCTCGCGCGCTGTCGGCAGGCTGTGCCTTGCTCTCGCTCGGAGAGCTCCGTCCAAAACTACAGGTGTTGTCGCTCTAACTTCGACGGAGAGAAACCATGCCGCTGTTCATCTCGTACGTCTCATACTCAAACGCGGGCATCAAGGGAATGGTCGACAAGCCGATCGATCGTACCTCAGTCATCGGTGCGCTGGTCGAAAAAGCCGGCGGAAAGCTCCAGGGAGCTTTCATGACGACTGGTCAGCACGACGCAGTGCTCGTCACAGAGTTTCCCGACGGCTCCGATGCAATTGCGATTGGAATGGTTGCCGCCGCCAGTGGCGCTGTCTCCAAGATCGAAACCGTGCGCGCCTGGAAGATGGGTGAATTCAAGAGCATCGCGGAAAAGGCCGCGAAGCTTGCAAGCTCCTACGTCCCGCCGGGCAAATAGTTCGGACAGATCGCGACATGATCGGGCCCGGAACGCTTGCGGCGCTCCGGGCCTTTTCGCAGACGTCGAGCTTGAAGATCAGGGCTCACCCCATCATCGGCACGCGCGGATACTCACCCGGCGTGCCCGCGGGCGGGATCGGGATGCCGCCGTCGGCGTATTCGTTGAGCTTGTTGCGCAGCGTGCGGATCGAGATGCCGAGGATATTGGCGGCATGGGTGCGGTTGCCCAGGCAGTGCTTCAGCGTCTCCAGGATCAGGTCGCGCTCGACGTCGGCGACGGTGCGCCCCACGAGCGCGCGCGTCACCTGCTCGGCGGCCATGGTCGCGTGCGCCACGGCCGGCGCGGTCTTGGCGAGATCGAGCCGGTCGCCGTCCGGGGTGATGATCGCGTCCGAGCCGATCTCGTCGCCCTGCGCCATCAGCACGGCGCGGTGCATGGTGTTCTCGAGCTCGCGGACGTTGCCCTGCCAGCGGTTGGTGGAGAGCACGCGGCGCGCCTCCGCCGAGAGCGGGCGCATCGGCACGCCGTTGGCCTCGGCATATTTCTTCACGAAGTGCTGGGCGAGCTCGAGGATGTCGGCGGGACGCTCGCGCAGCGGCGGAATCTTCAAGTTCACGACGTTGAGGCGGAACAGCAAGTCCTCGCGGAACGTGCCCTCACGCACGGCCTCAGCCAGGTTGCGGTTCGAGGTCGCGATGATGCGGATGTCCACTGGAACCGGCTTGGTGCCGCCGACGCGGTCGATCACGCGCTCCTGGATGGCGCGCAGAAGTTTTGATTGCAGGCGGACGTCCATTTCGGAGATTTCGTCCAGCAGCAGCGTGCCGCCGGTCGCTTCCTCGAACTTGCCGATGCGGCGGGCAACGGCACCGGTGAAGGCGCCCTTCTCGTGGCCGAACAGCTCGGACTCCAGCAGGTGCTCGGGGATCGCGGCGCAATTGATCGAGATGAACGGACGCTTGGCGCGGGCCGAGCGGGTGTGGACGTAGCGCGCCAGCACTTCCTTGCCCGTGCCGGACTCGCCGGTGATCATCACCGAGGCGTCGGAGCCCGCGATCTGCTGCGCGAGCTTGATCACCCTGGCCATGGCTTCGTCGCGATAGACCAGCTCGCGGGAATCGTTGGCGACGGCGGCCAGCACCGCAGCGATCAGCTCCGGATCCGGCGGCAGCGGGATGTATTCCTTGGCGCCGGCGTGGATCGCGGCGACCGCGGCGCGGGCGTCGTTGGTGATGCCGCAGGCGACGATCGGAGCGTGGATGTGCTCGGCTTCCAGCCGCATCACGAGGTCGCGGATGTCGAGGGCGACATCGACCAGCAGCAGGTCGGCGCCCTTGCCGCCGCGCAGCACGCGCATCGCCTGCTCGTGATCCTCGGCATGGGTCACGGTGGCGCCGTTCTCCATCGCGATCTTGGTGGCGGTGGTGAGCTGGCCCTTCAATGTGCCAACGATGAGAAGCCGCATGTCAGTCTCCTGTCCGTCTGGTCGCGCTATTGCGCGTCATCACGTGCGTTCGGTCTTGATGATTTCGGTCATGGTCACGCCGAGCTTGTCCTCGACCAGGACGACCTCGCCGCGGGCGACCAGCTTGTTGTTGACGTAGATATCGATGGCCTCGCCGACGCGGCGGTCGAGCTCGAGCACGGTGCCGGGTCCGAGCTTCAAGAGCTCGCTGACGTCCATCTTGGAGCGACCGAGCACGGCCGAGACCTGCACCGGCACGTCGAACACGGCTTCGAGGTCGGCCGCGGCGCGCGCCGCATATTCGTCCTCGGTGTAGCCGACATCGGTGCCGGCAGGCGGCATCGGGCCGTTGAGATCGGGTAGCGGGACCTGTCCGTCGGTGTCGCTCATGGCTTAGCTCCCCCTCCGGGACGCGATATAGCGTCCGACCATGTCGTCGATCTTGGCCGCGATGGCGCCGCGCTCCAGCACGACACCGCCATCGGCCCATTCGATCCGGCAGTCGCCGGTGGCAATTTCCGGCTCGGCCAGGATCACCAGCCGGCCTTCGAAGCCGCTCTGCTTGGCGAGCCGCTCGATCTTCTCGCGCGCGTTGTCGTAGAGCGAATCGTTGATACGGACGACGAGATGCGGCGTCGCGACCAAATGCGAGAAGCAGTCCTTGACCAGCGCGACGATCTCGCCGAGCGGCTCGGCGGCGACGAGGTCGGCGCACAGCTTGCGCGCCACCGCGACCGCGACGTCGACCGCCTCGGTCTCCATCTTGGATTCGATGTTGCCGATGCCGGATGCGATGCCCCGGATCGCGATGTTGATCTCCTCCATGGCGAGCGCGACGCGGCGGTCGCTCTCGGCCTTGGCCTCGCGCTGGCCGGCGGCAAAGCCGTCCTGATAGGCGCGCGCCTCGGCTTCCGCGATCTTCTGGGCGATCTCGGCGGCGGTCGCGGACTTCTCGCGCATCGTCCGCTCGGGCGCCGCGAAGTCGGTATCGAACAGGAATTTTGCCGGAGCGGCCATCAGTACACCAGCTCGTCGTCGGCGCGGTTCTTGGTCAGCATGATCTCGCCCTTGGCGGCGAGGTCCTTGGCGAGGTTGACCAGCAGCGCCTGGGCCTCGTCGACGTCGCGCAGGCGGACCGGGCCCATTGCCGCCATGTCGTCCTGGAGCATCTTGGCCGCGCGCGAGGACATGTTGCCGAAGAAGAAGTTGCGGACGTCCTCGTTGGCGCTCTTGAGCGCGACGCCGAGCTTGTCCTTGTCGACGTTGCGCATCAAGGTCTGGGCCGAGCCGGAATCCAGCTTCACGAGGTCGTCGAAGGTGAACATCAGTGCCTTGATGCGCTCGGCCGATTCCCGGTTCTCCTCTTCCAGCGAGGTGATGAAGCGGGTTTCGGTCTGGCGGTCGAAATTGTTGAAGATCTCCGCCATCACCTCGTGGGCGTCGCGCCGGCGGGTCTGCGACAGGTTGGACATGAACTCGGTGCGCAGCGTCTTCTCCACGCTCTCGATCACCTCCTTCTGGACCGCCTCCATCTTCAGCATGCGGTTGACGACGTCGAGTGCGAGTTCCTCGGGGAAGATGCCGAGCACGCGGGCGGCGTGCTCCGGCTTCAGCTTCGACAGTACCACCGCGATGGTCTGCGGATATTCGTTCTTCAGATAATTGGCGAGGACCTCTTCCTGCACGTTGGAGAGCTTCTCCCACATGTTGCGGCCGGCGGGGCCGCGGATCTCGTCCATGATGCCGTTGACGCGCTCGGGCGCCAGATATTGCTGGAGCAGCCGCTCGGTGGCGTCGAAATTGCCCATCAGCGCGCCGGAGGCCGACATGCGCGAGACGAACTCGAGCAGCATGTCCTCGACGGTGTCGACCTCGACGGTACCGAGCGTCGACATCTCCAGCGAGAGCTGTCGCACCTCGTCGTCGTCGAGCAGCGACCAGATCTTGCCGCCATATTGCTCGCCGAGCGCCAGCATCAGGATCGCGGCGCGCTTCGGTCCCGCCACCGTTTCGGCCTTGCCCGTGCGGCTGCCGGCACGCTGGCCGAGCGTGGAGATCACGCTGGTGATGTCGTTGGAGTTGGCGTTCTGCAGATTGCCGGCCATGTCAGTTCACTTCTCGATTATTTTGCGGGTTCGGTCAGCCACTGGCGAATGATGGCGACGGTTTCGTTCGGGTTGCGCTCGGCGAGCTCGCCGACGCGATGAACTGACTGGGCGTGGACCTGGCCCTGAATGGTGGCGACGTCGATCGCGCTCGCGGCGCCGCTCGGCAGGAGCGGCTGGCCGGCCGGCGCGGCCTCTTCCGAGGCGGAGGGGCCGGCGAGGACGCCGGAGATGGCGGCGGCAACTTCGTCAGAGGCGAGGATGCGCTTGACCAGCGGGCGGATCACCATGAACATCACGACGAGGCCGAGCAGCATCATTACGCCGAGCTCGAAGAAGTACATGACGTCGTCCTTGGTGAACTGCAGCATGCCGAGGAAGCCTGAGGGTTCACCGATCGGGGCGGTGGAGGGGGCGTCGGCGAAGCGCAAATTGACGACCTCGACCTGGTCGCCGCGCTTCTGGTCGAAGCCGATCGCCGAGCGCACCAGGGTGGCGATGCGGTCGAGCTGCTCCTTGGTGCGGTCCGTGTAGGCGAGCTCGCCCTTGTCGTTCTTGGTGTAGATGCCGTCGACCAGCACCGCGACCGAGATGCGGTTGACCCGGCCGGCCTCGGTCACCTCGGTCTTGGTGGTGCGGGAGATCTCGTAATTGTTGGTCTCCTCGGTCTTCTTGCTCTGGTCCTTGGCCGCGACGCCGTTGTTCTGCTGGTTGCCGGGCAGCTCGTTGTTGACGGTGACCTGGCCGTTGTTGTCGGCGGTCATGCTGCTTTCTTCGCGAGTCTGGCTCGAGCGCAGCACGCGGCCCTCGGGGTCGAACTTGTCCGAGGTCTGGGTGATCTTGTTGAAGTCGAAATCGGCGGAGAGCTGGACGCGGGCGCGACCCGAACCGACCACCGAGGAGACGATGTCCTCGACCTGCTTGCGCATCCGCTTCTCGAAGGCGGTGCGGCGTTCGTCGCCGAGCGCCTGCTCCGGATCGGTCTGGGCGCCGTCGGCGAGCAGCTGGCCGGCCTCGTCGACGATCGAGACGCGCTGCGGCTTCAGGCCGTTGACGGCGGAGGCGACGAGGTGGCGGATGGCGCGGATCTGCTGGGCTTCGAGCGAGCCGCGGACCCGGACCACGATCGAAGCCGACGGCTCCGGCGCCTCGCGGGCGAACAGCGGCCGCTCCGGCAGCACGAGGTGGACGCGGGCGGCCTGGATGCGGTCGATGGCGCGGATGGTGCGGGCGAGCTCGCCTTCCAGCGCGCGCAGATGATTGATGTTCTGGACGAAGGAGGTCGTGCCGAGCGCGTCCGACTTGTCGAACACCTCGTAGCCGACGCCGCCGCCCTTGGGCAGGCCGCCCTCGGCGAGCTTCATCCGCAGACGCGTGACCTTGTCCTTGGGCACCATGATGATGGAGCCCTCATTGCGGATCTCGAACTGGATGCCCTGGCGTTCCAGGTCCTTGATAATACTGGAGGAATCTTCGACGCTGAGGTCCGTGAACAGCGTCGTCATCTGCGGCGTCGTGACCCGCATGATGACGAACGCGAAGAAGCCGATGAGCGCGGCGGTGACCGCGATCATCGCCCCGAACCGGGCGGCACCGATACTTTTTAAGAAGTCCGCAAGACCTTGCAAGCAACCGCCCCGAAGCTTCGACCCGCTACCGAGCGGCCGACTGGGCAATTATTGCCTAGGGGATGGTTTCGATATGGTTAACGAAGGTTAAGAGGTCGGACAAAAGTCGCCCCAAAAGCAAACATGAAAAAAATCGGCCTCGCTGGGCGAGGCCGATTTTCGTCAAAAGCCGCAGATTTCCGGATCGCTTACTGGCGATATTGCTGGATGCGGGTGGTGCGAAGACCCGCCAGACCGTGCTGGTCGATGGAAAACTGCCAGGAGAGGAATTCGTCGACCGTCAGGGTGTAACGGCTGCAGGCCTCCTCGAGGGAGAGAAGTCCGCCACGCACAGCGGCGACGACCTCGGCCTTGCGGCGGATGACCCAGCGTTTGGTGCCGGGTGCGGGCAGATCTGCGATCGTCAGCGGACTGCCGTCCGGCCCGATGACGTATTTTACCCTCGGGCGATGGGGTTCTGTCATGGCGTACTCACAAACTCTCAACCACTGAACTCACGCAGTAACCGTAACCCCCGCGGCTTAAAAATCCGCTAAGCCTAAGGCTTCAATACAATTCTCGTTGAAACTTGCGGGAACGCGGCCGGCCTGGCGGGCGAAACAGCATGGTTCGGGCCGGCCAGGCGGGCAGAAGATAAATACTTTACTAACAAACTGGGGCTGCGCGGGACGTCGCGGGACCCCTCAACCGTCGTCCTGGCGAAAGCCAGGACCCATTACCCCAGGGAGTAGTTGCTGCGAAGACTCGGGGTCACGTCCTCGCGTTAAAAACGACTTTCGGTGGCTATGGGTCCTGGCTTTCGCCAGGACGACACCGAGAATGTGCTAACGGCCGTACCCTCAATTGCTCGTCGCAATAATGCTCTTCACCTGGCTCAGCGTGTAGCTGGCGCCGTCGATGGTGAGCAGCGGCGGCGACTGCGTCAGGTCGACCGACGACACCGTGCCCTGCACCTGCGCGGCGATGCCGACATTGTTGTTCGCGACGTCCTTGCCGGTGGCCGAGATCGTGTACTTGCCGTCGGGCCATTGCGTGCCGTCATTGCCCATGCCGTTCCAGGTGAAGGGAATGTCGGTGCCGGCGGAGGCGGTGTATTTGCCGGTGAACACGGTCTGGCCGCTGGCATTGGCGACGGTGATGTCGACGGTGGAATCGGACGGCACGTTGAGATGCCAGGTCGCCGACGAGTTCTTCATGGTCGCGGTCGAGCCGTCGACCAGCGCGGTCTTGCCGACGAAGCCCAGCGCCTGGGTGGCCTGCGTGGTCTGCTGCAGGGTGACGAGCTGGGCCAGCGAATCGTTGGTCTTGAGCTGCTGCTCGACGCCGGCGAACTGCACCAGCTGCTGCGTGAACTGGTTGGTGTCGAGCGGATCGAGCGGGTTCTGGTTCTGCAGCTGCGTCGTCAGCAGCGTCAGGAAGGTCTGGAAGTTGCCGGCGAGCGTCGAGCCCGTGCTCGAGCTCAGGCTCGAGTTCGAGGACGATTTCGGGATGTCGGTCGTGCCGGAGACGACGGCGGGCGCGGTGGCGGCATTCGTGGTGGTCATTGGCGAATACTCCTCACACTCTGATGTCGACGCCGCTGCTCGATCCGAGCATGCGGCCGTAGCCGCGCCCCACGGGCGCTGCGGGAACGCTGTCGTCCTCGCTGATGATCAGCCGGCGGGCATTGCCGCTATTGTCGTTGTTCTGGCCGGACTGCTGGCCCGACGAATTCTGGTCGCGCAGGCTGAAGGAGAGCCCGTTGCTGCTGGTCTTGAAGCCGGCATCGTCGAGCGCGCGCTGCAATTGCGGCGCGTCCTGCCGCAGCATCTGCAAGGTCTCCGGCTTCTCGACGGTGAGATGCGAGGTGACCTGGCCGTTGCGGTCGACATTGATGCGGACGTCGATACGGCCCAAGTCGACCGGATCGAGGCTGATGTCGAAGCGCGTTTTTCCGGCACGCGCGGCCGCCGCGATCTCGATCGGGACGGCGTTGATCGGCACCGCCGCGGAGGTCGCCGCGGTCGCGGTCAACGTTGCGGTCGAGGCGGTCGCGGCCGAGGTCGTCGTGGTCAGCGGGGCCTGCACCGCGGAGGCGGCCTGCGCGCTCGTGTCGACCTGCGCCGCGACAGCCTGAGCGCCCGCATGCGCGTGCGTGTTCGTCGCCGCGGGCGCCGCGTCGATCGAGCCGGCCTTCAGGTCGGCCTTCGTCTCGGTTGCGCCGCCATCGGCCTGCGGCTTGGCGGCCTGTGCATGCGCGGCGTTGGCGGCTGTCGCACTCGCCGGCGTGAGCGCGGCGTTCGCCTTGCCCGCGTCCTGGCCGATATTGGAGACGTCGCTTGCGCCGGCGGCGGTCGCGGCAGCCTTGAACGAGGTCTTTGGCGTGCCCTGGTCCACCGCGGCGATCAGCCCGCCATTGGTCTTGGCCTCCGTCGCGGTGCCCTCGGTGCCGTCAGTCGCGCCGGTGGCGGCGCCGGCCAGCGTCGCCGAAGTGTCGGCATCGACTTTCGCGCCGGCGGTCTTGGCGCTCTTGTCGCCGGGCGTCGCGGTGTCGGTCTTGGTGCCGGCGATCTGCGCCGCGGTGGAGGCGCTGGCGGCGATGCCGGCGGCGGCGATCGTCAGCGGCGAGGCGGCGGCATCGCTGGCCTGGCTTGCGGCCGCATTCGGATCGACCGGCACGACAGGCGCGGGTGCCGCCACCACGATCGCATTGGGATCTGGCGCAGCAACTTGCGTCGCGTCGACTTGCGCGGCGGCCGCCGCGCCTGCGGCTGCGAGCGCGTCGGTGGCATCCGCCTTGTCGCCCTTGGTCTCCTCGGACTTGTCGGCCGATTTGGCGTCGGAGGCCTCTAGCTTGTCCTTGGTCTTGCCCGTCTTGGCGGGATCCTTGACCTGATCGTCCGTGGCCTCGCTCTTCGCGGGCGCGGACGAATCGGTGTCGTCGCTGGCCTTGCTCTGCGCGGAGGCGTCTGTGGAGGCGGTGTCGCGCGAGCTGCGGTCGGAGGCGGAGGACGACGAGGTGGAATCGGTCCGGCGCGGCGCGGTGTCCTGGGCCGGCGCGTTGTTGCTGATCGCCTGGGTGTTGCTGTCGACCAGCGAGCCAAAGGAGTCGCTCGGGGACGTGTCGTTGTGCCCTTGCGAGCGCGCAGGCTTCTGTTGCGCGCTCGAAACCTGGACGCTGGCAGCTATATCTGACGAAACACCGACCACAGGCGACCTCTCGGAAACATCTTCGGCTTGAGGGTAGCAAGGAGCGGGCCAGCCTCCTGAATGCAGATTTAATGTAATGAAATCAATATATTGTCAGATTGGTGCCTGCGCTGCGAGGAGCGCAAAAGCCCCGCCATTTCTGCCGCCCCGGCAAGAATTGCCCTAAGCTTGAGGCCGGCGTGATTGCTTCACCGGAATGCGGCCTATATTAAAGAGGCAGCTCTCAGCCGCTTTCGACCGGGCAAGTCGCGCCCCCGCGGGAACCGAAGTTCCCCGGGACCGTTCATGCCCCGGTCAAAGGCAAATTGCGGATCGCCGAACGCCGCCGTCACAGCTTAAGAACCCATGCTCAACAGTCTGGATCTCGAAGGTCGTCCTGAGGACACCAGGGTCGTCGTCGCCATGTCGGGCGGTGTCGATTCCTCGACCACGGCTGCGCTGTTGAAGGCTGAAGGCTACGACGTCGTCGGCATCACGCTCCAGCTCTACGACCACGGCGCGGCCACCCACCGCAAGGGCGCCTGCTGCGCCGGCCAGGACATCCACGACGCCCGCGACGTCGCGGCCAAGCTCGGCATTCCCCATTACGTGCTCGACTACGAGGACCGTTTTCGCGAGTCGGTCATCGACAATTTCGCCGACTCCTATGCTCTTGGCGAAACGCCGGTGCCGTGCATCGAGTGCAACCGCAGCGTCAAGTTCCGCGATCTCCTCAAGACCGCGCGCGAGTTGGGGGCGCAGGCCCTCGCCACCGGCCATTACGTCGCCTCGCGCCGGCGCGACGACGGCTCGCGCGCTCTGGTCTGCGCGGCCGATGCCGACCGCGACCAGAGCTATTTCCTGTTCGCGACCACGCAAGAGCAGCTCGACTTCCTGCGCTTCCCGCTCGGCGACATGACCAAGCCCGAGACGCGCGAGCTCGCGCGACGCTTTGGCCTGTCCGTCGCCGACAAGCACGACAGCCAGGACATCTGCTTCGTGCCGACCGGCCGCTACACCGACATCATCACCCGCCTGCGGCCGAACGCGATGGACCCCGGCGACATCGTCGATCTCGACGGTCGCGTGCTCGGCCAGCATCACGGCATCGCCAATTTCACCGTCGGCCAGCGCCGCGGCCTCGGCATCGCCTCCGGCTCGCCGCTGTTCGTGGTGCGGCTCGACGCCGCCAATCGCCGCGTCGTCGTCGGCCCGCGCGATGCGTTGAAGATGCACAGCATCAGCTTGCGCGACGTCAACTGGATCGGCGGCGGCGACATCGACCGCGCGATCGGCAATGGCCTGGAGATGTTCGTGCGCGTGCGCTCGACCCGCTCGCCGCAGCCGGCCTGGCTGCGCGGCGGCAATGGCCATTACGAGGTCGAGCTCGTCGCCGGCGAAGAGGGCGTCTCGCCCGGCCAGGCCTGCGTGTTCTACGATGCGCCCTCGGGCCAGGCCCGCGTGCTCGGCGGCGGTTTTATTCAGAGCGCCGCGGCGAAGGTCGCAGGCCACACGTCACGCCCGCTCGCGGAAGCCGTGCGCGGCTGAACTTGCCGAGATCGGCCCCGCCTGCTACCGCGAAGGCAGTGCACCCCCTCTCCCGCTTGCGGGGGAGGGTTGGGGAGTGGGTCTCTCCACCGGCGATATTTCGCGAGCGGCAAGAACCCTCACCCGGCACTGCGTACCGACCTCTCCCGCAAGCGGGAGAGGCGCTAGACCAATTTCGGGCTGACTCCGATCTCACCAATGATCATTTCTCTTGAGAGTTTCGCGTAAGGGCAGGGGGCATGGCAGCAGACATCTCGCGGGCCGGGGTCGAGAAGGCCTATGGCCGCTGGGCGCCGGTCTATGATCTCGTGTTCGGCAAGGTCTTCGACGCCGGACGGCAGTCGACCATTGCGGAAGCCGACCGTATCGGCGGCCGCATCCTCGACGTCGGCGTCGGCACCGGCCTGTCGCTCTCCGACTACGCGCGCACCACGAAGATCTGCGGCGTCGACATCTCCGAGCCGATGCTGCGCCGCGCGATCAAGCGCGTGCGCGAGGAGAAGCTCGACAATGTCGAGGTGCTCTCGGTGATGGACGCGAAGAACCTCGCCTTTCCCGACAATTTCTTCGACGCGGTGGTCGCGCAATATGTCATCACCGCCGTGCCCGATCCGGAAGGAACGCTCGACGAGTTCGTGCGCGTGCTCAAGCACGGCGGCGAGCTGATCCTCGTCAACCACATCGGCGCCGAGAAGGGTCTTCGCAAGCTCTCCGAGCTCGCCTTCGCCCCCATCGCCCGCCGCCTCGGCTGGCGCCCGGAATTCCCGTGGGCCCGGCTCGTCAACTGGGCCGCCAAACACGGCGGGGTCACGCTCACCGAGCGCAGGCCGATGCCCCCGATGGGGCATTTCTCGCTGATCCGCTACCGCAAATCGTGATCGCGCCGCGGGAACACGCGCCAAGGCCGGCGCGTTTTCCTCCCATGCGCACGACATCAAACATCATATTGGCGGGCCTCCTGATCGCTGCCGCAGGCAGCGCGATCGCGCAGGCCCCGCCGCTACCTGCGACGCCGCCGCAACAGACCGCGCCGCCATCCCCGCAACATGCGGCCAACTGCACCCCGCAGGACCGCCCGAACCGTCAAGCCGACGGCACCACCACCGGCCAGTCCCGGGAACCGCTCGGCGACAAGCTGGCCAAATCCGATGGCGTGCTCTGCCCGCCCGCCGGCGTCGACCCCGACATGCACGCCCCGGCCCCCGACTCCGGCGCCAACACCCCGGTGATCCCGCCCCCGGCAGCCCCGGCGGCGACCCGAATGTGAGGCCGAAATAGGCGGTTTCCTCCTTCATCTCTCCCCGCCTGCGGTGAGAAGGCCGGAGCGCATCGCAGATGCGATCCGGGTGAGGGGACTCTCCGCGAGTCTGGTGCCGGAAATTCCACGAATCTGGCGAAAAACCGTCGTTTCCCGCCGACTTGTCCCGCCGAAGCCTCGGCGAAAGCGGAAGCTTTTAGCGAAGGCGGATTGACTTCCCGCCGCCCCCTTCCTTATATGCCGCGCGTTCGCGAGATCGGCTTTATTCGCCGCCGCGATCCCTGTGGCGGGGTAGCTCAGCTGGTTAGAGCACGGGAATCATAATCCTGGGGTCGGGGGTTCGAGTCCCTCCCCCGCTACCATTGAAAAACAATCCTTTTTGCCCCTTTTTCAATCTCAGAAAAACTTCGTACCACGTTTGGTACCACGTAATTCCGCTTCCTCATCGCCATCCGCGCGGATAACCGCTTGCTTCCTCAGAGGCTTGGCAAAAGTACGTTCTACCCCCTAGAGGGGTTGTCCGACGGATTCGGACAGAGCGATCGCTGGGGGGGTGAATCATGACTGATGTTTGGTTGGTGCGCCGCAGTCCTTGGGGGCAACAACAGGACGACGCCAGAGGCGAGTTTGACATCGACTACGGTCGCGTCGTCCACTCGGGATCCTTCCGGCGCCTTCAGGGCAAGACCCAGATTCTCAATCTCGGTGACAGCGATTTCTACCGCACCCGACTGACCCACTCGCTGGAAGTCGCTCAGATCGCCGGTGGGGTCAGCCGTCAGCTCGCCAAAACATACCCTGATCACCCAGCCATCCCGCATCTGCCGCCGCTGAGCCTCATCCAGACCGCGGGCTTCTGCCACGATCTCGGGCACCCCCCCTTCGGACACGGTGGGGAAGTGGCGCTGAACTATTGCATGCGCAGCGCCGGCGGCTTCGAAGGCAACGGACAAACTTTAAGAATCCTTGCGAGGCTGGAGAACTTCTCGCGCGAGCAGGGGGCTGATCTCACGCGCCGATCCTTGCTGTCCATCCTCAAATACCCCGCGCCGTTTTCGAAGGTTTCGAACGGAGAGATCAAGCCCACTCTCGACGAGAGAGCGACCACGATCCGGATTCTCGACCGGACCAGTTGTAAGCCACCCAAATGCTACTTCGATTGCGAAAACGACGTTGTCGACTGGATTCTGGAGCCGTTGCCACCTGGCGATCGCATGTTGTTTCGAGAGTTCGATCCGGTGCAGGGCAAGCACGGGAAGGCGCGGCATAAGTCGTTCGATTGCAGCATCATGGACCAATCGGACGACATCGCCTACGGCGTGCACGACCTTGAGGACGCAGTCGCGCTCGGGCTCGTAGACGAGAGGGACTTCCGCGAACACGTCAGCGAAGAGGCGAGCGCCCCGTTTCTGGAAGCCTTGAAGCTCAAATACGGCGAGGAATGCGGCAACGACGTATACGGTTATTTCGTTTCGAAGCTGTTCTCCGGCGGCAATTGGCGAAAGCGCTTCATCGGTCGCCTGGTGCATCACTTCGTGACGAACGTCGAGATCGTGACGCTCGAACAGTTCGCCGAGCCTCTCGTTCGATATCGCGCGCGTATCAAGGCACCACAACGCAAATTCCTGGACGCCTTGCAGGATCTCATCGAAAAGAAAGTGATCTTCAGCGCGAACGTCCAGCACTTGGAGTACAAGGGACAGAAGCTTGTGGTTTCGGTATTCGAAGCGTTTCAATCCGACCCGAAGCAGCTGCTTCCGTCGGACGTCTATGCACGCTACGAGCCCGAGAAGAACGTACGCGTGATTTGCGACTACGTCGCCGGAATGACCGACGATTTCCTCCTGAAAACCTATGACCGATTGTTCAGTCCCCGGATGGGATCCGTCTTCGACAGGCTTTGAGGGGTAGGTCCTTAGGCCCTATTGACCGCAGTCGCCGTCATGACGGGCGCTACCGCCAAAAGGTCCAGCGAGAACGGTCATGCATATTTTTGAATAATCTTCGCAATCGCTTCCATGGCCCATCGGGCGCGCGATGTCGTTGCCGCCCGGCGGATGTTTTCTAACCAAGGCTCGAGGGAGGTATCCCGCACGTCGGCGTAGGCCTTTTCGATTTGGGCTCTAAGCTTCCTGTGGTCGAACAATATTACGGTCTGGGAATCCCGCTCAGCGCACTCGGGCCGGAGCTGTTAGTCCCCCGTCGAGCCAACTGAGGCCATCCCGTCGGAGAAAAGGCTGTCTCCAGACGTATCTAAGGCCGATAGCGTCGGTGGGACGCCCCCAAGGCAATCCGTGCCTCGCCGATCGCCGCTAACGCCGACGGCGGCAGGCCGATGTCAGAAACCCGGCTGTCGCCGGCAGCTAGGACACGTCCACGGCCGACGCAGCTGCCTCGAAACGCTCCCGAGTGGATGCGGCAAGACGACCGAGGCGGAAGTGCTCCTGCATTCCGCGGATGACGTCTTCGATATCCTCCAATCCGCCGTTTCGGAGCGCTGCGGCCAGGCCGGCCAGTTCGGGGAGCGGGATGTCGCCATGGTCGCGTCCCTCCGGTCCTCTGTAGGGCGCTTTGTCGCCGGCGACGGCATCCTGCGGCCAGACGATCTGGCGGGCTCCTTCCTTCGTCGTCGGAAACCGCTCGCGGCCTAGCGATGCGAGCACGATCTTCTGGACCGTTTCGCCCGATCTCATGAAGCCGTGCGCCCGCGCGATCCGATCGACGAGAACGTCAAGATAGATCGGACCTTCGATTGCCACGACGTGATCGACCATGCTCCGTAAGGTTCCGCGGTAGCCGACATCGTAGAAACGGTCTCGATCGGGGGTGGCCACCGCGCTTGGGTCGGCCTTTGCGTAGCTCGTCAAAGGCGTCGGCTCGGCAATCCTTTGCGCACCGGATGGACCACGCGCGTAAAGTTTAGCGGGCTCTGTCTCTTGGCGGTCGTCGTTCGCCGGTTCCGGTGGCATTTCGCTTTCGCTGGTTGTTGTTTCAGCTTCCCCACTCGGTATTTCCGCGCGATTCGCTTCGCGCGATTCATTCTCCAGGGGAGCTGGCTCCGTCCGCGAAGAGGATACTTCCTCGAGCTCGACGATCGGCCGCGAAGCGCGATCCGCCTCGAGATCCGCTAACAGTTTTGCGTGGATTTTCTCCGCCGCCGTGCTCGAATCCATCCACCATTCAGTGCTCCAGATACGACGGATTCGCCACCCTAGATCCGTCAACACCATTTCGCGCAGACGGTCGCGATCCCGAGCGGTGGCCGATCGATGATATGCCGCGCCATCGCATTCGACGCCCGCGAGGTACCGTCCCGGGAAATCGGGATGAACGACGCCGAGGTCGATCCGGAAGAAGGACACGCCCACCTGGGGATGGATTTCCCAACCTCTCTCCTGCAGGGCCCGCATCACGGCGTCTTCGAACGGCGATTCGGTATCTCCTCCCGTCGGAGAGAATGCCTCTGCGATAGCCCGCGCGCCGTTCTCGGCGAATTCGAGGAAGTGCTTGAAATCGATCACGCCCTTCGCCCCCGTGCGACCGAGGTCGATTTGCTCCGGGCGCAGCGTCGCAAACACCAGCAGTTCTCGTCGTGCGCGGGTCACGGCGACATTGAGCCGACGGTGACCGCCCTCGCTGTTCAACGAAGAGATCTGGGCGGTGACGCGCCCGGCCTTGTCCGGCCCTACTGCCACGGAAAATATGATCACATCCCGTTCGTCGCCCTGTACGTTCTCGATGTTTTTAACCAGGATGGGCTCCCTGGTTAGGTTTCGGTCGAAATGCGGCTCGAGCGACGGGTCGGAGCGACGCGCTTGATCGAGGAGGTTTTCGATCAACCGCTGCTGCTCGCCGTTGAACGTGACGACACCGATCGAATGGGTTGATGTCCTGAGGCGTCGGACGACCTCGGCTACCACAGACTCGGCCTCCTTCCGATTGACCTTCGCGCCACCGCGTTCGTACACGCCGCCCTCCACGTGAACGTACCGAACCGCCGTGTCGCGTGTGACGGGGGAGGGGAATGTCGTCAATTCCCCGCGGTAATACTTGACGTTCGAGAAAGCGATCAGGCTTTCGTGTCGACTCCGATAGTGCCACGACAGACGCATGCTTGGAATGTTCGACGCGAGGCACTCGTCGAGTATGCTTTGCTGGCTTTGTACGACAGATCCGTCGTCGTCCTCGTCATCGACCCCGCGTTGTCCGACATTGGTCGGCGGAAGTTGTTCCGGGTCGCCTACGATGACGACCTGACGGGCGCGCGCGATCGCGCCGATCGCGTCCCAGACGGGGATCTGCGAGGCTTCGTCGAATATGACGACGTCGAACGGCTTGGCGTCCGCAGGCAGATATTGCGCGATCGAGAGCGGGCTCATCATTACGCAGGGCGCGAGCTGGGTGAGCACCGTCGGCAAGCGACCGAACAGCTGCCGCAGGGGCATGTGTCGAGCTTTCTTGTTGATCTCACGCGCCAGCGTGCCCCACTCGGGATCCTTTCCGAAATTCGTCTGTGTCGGAACCGCGGCGCCGATGCGAGCCTTCACGATGTCTCTGGCGAGCTCTCCGATTTTCTTGTCGGCCGCGATAAACGCCTCGATCGTCGCTTCGTGCTTCTCGGCCAGAAAGCCGCTAAGAACCTCGTCTTCATTCACTATGGTTTCGGCAACCCAACGCGCGTAGGCGTAATCGAAGACACCGGTGAGGGCATCGCCTTCAACGGCTCCGTTCTCAACCGCGTCGACGAGAGGGGACAATCCAGCTGCGCGGGCCGTACGGGCAGCCCACCTCCAGGTCGCCCATTGGGGCGTCTTGACGGTATTGGATTTCCAATTGGCGGTCTTCCGACGAAGTGCCTCGATCCAGCCGGTTTCGATCGCGACGATGTCTTCCGGCTCGTCGAGCCCGATGCACGTCCCCAGCTCCTTGGACGTCCGATGCATGAGCGGAAACGCTTTGTACATCGCTTCGAACGCATGCCGCACATGACCACTCGGCCGAAAGCGTGAGCCGTCGCGCAGCAGCAGGTCCTGTACATGCGAAAGCAGCCGGTCCGATGTCATGCCTTCGACGGGGTAGGCATCCGCAGCACTCCGGACACTACTGGACCAGTCGATCAACGCTTGAAAACGAGTCGCGTCGGTTTGTGGACCGCGCCAGAGGCGTTCCATGCCGCGGAAGCGAGGCTTGATGTCGTCTATTTCGCGTAGCAACAGCGCGATTTCCTGAAGCACCACGATGTCTCGCCCGATGTCATCGGGTACTTCGACGGGGCAGTACGACTTCAGCGTCAGCCTGACCTTCCTTTTGCGGCTGCCTCGAACGATGACGTTGGAGGCGCAGGCCTCCGTCCAATCGCGTTCGAGAGTCGACAAATCCAGCAGCGCTGCCCTCAGGTCGTATTGAACCGTCAGCTCGGACCTTTTCCCCTCGAAGCGAGCCAGGACATCGGCGAGATCGTAGAGCGCGCTCACGCGTTCGGGCGCATCTGCCGAAAGAAGAAGCGACCCGTCCGCGGCATCGGCGTGCAGCAACAGAGAGACCAACTTGATCAAGTGCGGCAGCAGACCGTCGTCGTTCGCGGCGGCGTCCAGCCCCAGAGAAGTCGCTAGATCGTCGGCCGCCGTCTGCACTTCCTGGAGCGCGAGATGGAGCCGGTCGACCAACTGATGAAGCGACTGAACCCAGGCCGGGCTCCATTTGGTCTGCTCGATCCCCTGGAGAGGATGACCGACGGGATCTCCGACGGCCTCGAGTGCGGTTCTGATGTCCGAACAAAGCTCTCGCATACGAGCGAGATCTTCCGGCGAATGTACCGTGCCGGCCGGCCATGCCAGCCCGACGTCCGGGAAGCGCTCGCGATCGGCGATGACCCGTCCGAAGGCTTCGTAAGCCGTCATTCCGTTCTCTCGGCGGCGGTGGAGCGCAGAGACCAACTTGTTCAGTTGGTCCCGTCTCCGTTTCAGCTCGCCGGCGGCAGCCGACCAATGTTCCTCGGTGACGAGATTGCGTTCGCGCCAGGCCGTAGCAAGCTGCTCGAGCACGCTCGATTTCTGCGCCTTGGTCGAATGAACCTCGAGACAGTAGTGGCCCAGCCCGATCGCCTGCATGCGCTGCCTCACGACCTCGAGTGCCGCGGTCTTCTGCGATACGAAGAGCACAGTCTTCTGGTGTGCCAGACAGTTCGTGATCATGTTCGCGATAGTTTGGCTCTTGCCCGTGCCCGGCGGCCCGAAAAGCACGAAATCACCGCCGCGCTGAGCCGCGACGACGGCCGCGGTCTGGGAGGAATCAGCCGACAGCGGCGTAAAAAGCTCGGCCGGTTCCACGACCCGATCGATATCCTTGCCGGCGACGAACGTCGTTCCTGAGCCTTCGTAGGTGTGGGTGGGTGTATCTATCAGGTGCCTGACCACCGGATTGCGCTTCAACATTTCCGACCGGTCGACCAGGTCCTTCCACATCAGGTATTTCGTGAAGGACAGTGTCGCCAAGGTCACCTGCTCCGTGACCTCCCATCCCTTGATGCTTTTGGTGTGTCGCCTGATCGTTTTCCAGATGCCAGTGACGTCCACGCCGGTCGCGTCCTCCGGCAAATCTTCCTCGACTTCCGGAATCGGAAGGTCGAAATCCTGTTGCAACATCTGCAACAGGGTGGGGTTGAACCGGGCTTCGTCCTCGTGCAGTGCCAGCCGAAAGCCGGAACGCACGCTCTTTCTCTCGAGTTGCACGGGGACGAGGATCAGCGGCGCGCGGTAAGGACCCGCGCCGTCCTGAGGAGTCCATTTCAGGAAACCGAGGCAAAGGTAGAGGATGTTGGCGCCGCCTTCTTCGAAGGCAAGGCGGGTCGCCCTGTACAGGTCTGTCAGTCGGCCTTCCAGCTCCGTCTCGGCAACGGCCGCGTGCAGTTCGCCGCGCATCAAGGCATCGCGGATGAACTCCTTGCGGGCGTCGTCCTGAAGGCGCTGGGCGAGCAGAGCGGGATCGCGCCCGTCGCTACCGTCCAGCACCTCGGACCGTCCGAGCAACTTGAAGCGATCGCCGATCGAAAGCTTGTCCTCGAGCGCCGCCGCGTCCGGACATTCGATCGTTACCGTCGATTTCGTATCCTTGAAGTTCAGAAGGCGGTTTCTCAGCGTGAGATCCAGAAGGTTGCGCTTCCAGAGCTCGAGCCGGTCCAAGTTCCTTTCTGCCAGGGGCTCGCGCGGCTTATCCAGGTCTTCTTCGAACTTGGGGATCTCTCCGACTTCATGCGAAACGGTCGGAGCGCCCTCGGCGGGCGTGATCGACTCGCCCGAAATCGACAGATCGAGCGGTCGTATCTTCGCGCTTCGCGCACGCTTGACGTCGATGGCGAGCTCGAACTGCGAGGACGCGTCTTCGGTGACGAGTTTCGCGCCGGCGTCGACCGCTTGTTTGAAACGGCCGGGGTTCGATCCGGTCAGGAGCGTCGGCTCGATCAGCACCATTTCTTCGAGCTGCACGCGCTTGCGCAGCATCTGCGGATCGTCGACGACCAGACTCGAAAAGTCCTCATCTAAGAGCCACAGACCGACGAAAGCATGGCCTTCGATCAAAACCAGGACTGGATTCAGGCCGGCTTGCTCCAGACAAGACGCGTAGAGCAAACTTAGATCGAGGCACGTCCCGACCTTGCGAGATAGAATCTCGCTCGGCCCGCGGATCTGCTGACCCGATCGTTCGAAGCTCCGTGGAGGCAGAACGTAGGCGATAGAGTGGGACACCAGAGCGGCCCAGATCGCGTCGGCCATCTCCCAGGCTCTTGCCTTAGTTTTCTTGCGATAACCATCCAACGCATCGTCCCGACCTGCCGCCGCGAGCTTGCCGGAGGCTTCCCGCAAAATGACGTCGACACTCGGGTCGGTCGCTCTGACGAACGCGGCCAACAGTTCCGGCGCGGTATTGACGCCACCCCAATGCGAAGGCGGAAGCAGGTTAAGCTCGACGATCTCCTCCGCGAGCGTTTCGCCGCCGGACTCGACCCGGAAACGTAGCTGCGCCCGACGCGACGCGTTGACGTTGGCCAAGAAGCCCGGATCGAGCTTCACATCCAGGCCGCGGAGGTGATGGGTAGCCCCGTCGGGGATGCGGTCGATCCGCCATACGCCGGGCGTCAAGAATGCTGGTTCCGCTACAAGATGCACGGAGAGATCGGACAAATCACGCCCGGCACTGTTACCGATTGCAAGCTCACGAACGATCGGAACGGCATTCTGATAGAAAGCAATGTTCGCGTTGTCGGAGGCCGTGCAATCGATCTTCAGTTTGCCGACGGCATCACGCTCGATTTCAATCCCGTCCATTCACCGCCCCCCGCAGCACCCGCGTCTTGAATCACTCTCCTGGAAATCCAGCGATTCGGTCGATACGCCGGTCACCTCCGGCTCCAACACCGGAATATAAGCGAGATCGGCTGCGGAATTCGAGCAAAACTAAAGACTTAGGTCTCGTTTCTAGGCCGGTTTTGCACCGGAACGAGCCCGGAGCAGAGTAGAGAGAAGCACTGCCGATGTGCGTCGCAAGATTTGCTCGACGTCGTCATCGTTCCCGACGGCATTCCATCTGCCGAATTCGCGCGTGTAGCGAACCTATCAGGATTCACGGACGCGTCTGGCAGACCCGAAAACTTCGACCGGGCAGTACATCTCGGGTCTTGGCTTGCACCGCCAGGAGGATCGATGGCCTACGCTCGTTTCCTACGCGACTCTCGCGGTGACCTTGATCGCCAGTTCCCTTACGCCCTTAATCGTACCGTCGGTGCCGCTCCGCATCATGGTCACCGTGTCTCCCATGGCGAGCCGATCGAGATGGTCTTCCCGGATATTAAACGAGGCCCTCCTATCGGATCTTTGCACACCTAGCGGAACTATGCACAGAAGACGCCACCGCCAAGTTGGCGCTCGTACTCCCGTTTGATCAAGCGCCAGCAAGGACAAGAGGTCTGTGCCAATCTGGGTGCATCCCGAATGAGGATGTGAGCCCGCTTCATTTCGATGAGTCCCTCCCTCCTGAGTAGAACCAGGCAATCCGTCACTCCCGCACGACGAACTCCGAGAAGCTGGGACAACACCTGGTGGGTGAGCGGGACGTCGTCAGATTGAAGAGCATCACGTGCAAGCAGAAGCCATCGCGAGAGGCGCTGCTTCAACTGATGAGCGCTATTGCATGCGCCTGATTGAACCGTCTGAACGAACACCAACCCGACATAGGTGTGCACCACGGTGCGAAAGTGTGGCAAGTCAGCAAGGGCGCGCCGGAACTGGTCCACCCCCAACCGATATGCTGCACCTGAAACAAGCACACTACGGCGGTGCAATGGCTGCGCGTTACGCGTCAATGCGAGGGGAGCTCCGACGAATCCTTCTGAGCCGGTCAGCCATACCTCGACGAACCTTTGGGGGCCCACCTTGGCCCCGACCGCGACAAGCCCAGTCTCCACAAAATAGATGTGCTGCATGCGAACGCCGTATCGGTGGAGCACTTGGCGTTTCGTGAGAAGCACCTCTTCTGACAGCGATAGAACGTGGTCAAGTTCGTCACCTGGAAGTAGACGCAGCAATCTGTTGCGAATCTTGTCTGGCATCGAGCGTACGTTAATAGCCATGATTCATCTGTGTGCGCCCAAGTGTACGTTTTCGTACAAACAGATGAAAGCACCCTGCGGCATTTGGGCCGATCTGCCGCCCCGATGATGTTACATGAATCGCGCTTGCCAGCGTTCAATTTCGGCGAATAAGCATTCTCGTTGAGCCGGAATACTAACGTGAGGTAGTTTTCGATGCCGATTTCCCGTGACGCGATCGCGCTCTTCATTGATGGTGCCAGCCTTCACCTAACCTCGACAACGTTAGGGTTCGACATCGACTACAAGCGTCTACTCAGTGAGTTCCAGAGCCGCGGAACGCTGCTTAGGGCTTTTTATTACACAGTGGTTACTCAGGACGAATCCTCTCCTATCCGCCAGTTGATCGATTGGCTGGACTATAATGGCTACACTGTCGTCACCAAACCGACCAAGGATTTCGTGGACGCGTCCGGCCGCCGCAGGCTCAAGGGCAGCATGGCGGTCGAGTTGACGGTCGACGCTATGGAGCTTTCTGCCCATATCGATGAAATGGTCCTCTTCTCAGGCGACGGCGACTTTCGCTACTTGGTGCAAGCGATGCAGCGTCGCGGTATCCGTGTGACGGTCGCATCCACTATCAGCACTCAGCCTTCCATTGTCGCCGATGAGCTGCGGCGGCAGGCGACATCGTTTCTCGACCTGAGGGAAATACGGACCAGGATCAGTCGCGTTTCTTTGTACGCGAAGCCAGCGCGAGCCTAGAGCGAGTCGGTTGGGTAACTGGCGGCGGCAGCCGCCTCTCGGTCAGGCTGAACTAGTCGTAAAAGCCTACGGGCCGGTTCGCCAAGGCTTTTACGTCCAGTCCACGGCGACGGCTGCGCGAGGTGCTCGGCATGGATGTCGGCCCTCCGAGGCGGAGACGTTCTGGACGGCGTTCCTGCGCAACCTGGCGCGGCGGGGGATTGCGCGGCGTCAAGCTCGTCGTCTCCGACGCCCATGAGGGATCAAAGCCACGGTCGGAAGGGTTCTCAATGCCACCTGGCGGCGCTGCCGCGTCCACTTCATGCGCAACGCGCTGGCGCATGTCGGCAAGAGCGGACGGCGCGTCGTCTACGCCTTCATCGCCACTGCGTTTGCCAGGACGATGTGGAGGCCGCACGAGAGCTGTGGCGGCGCATCGCCGACCAGCTACGCCCCAAACTAAGCTCGCGGCGTTCCTCGACGAGCCAGAGACCGCTCGCCTACATGAGCTTCCCGGGCGCGCACCGCGCGAAGCTACTCGACCGATCCGCTCGCGCTGCGGCTGCACCAATCGTCGCCGCATTCCAAGGAGGCGGGTTGAACTTGCCGGGAAAATCCGATCTGCTCCACGGATGGGACGGTGCTCGCAATCGCGAACGCGGTTCGGCATTTGGATGTTCTTCGCGAGAGGTCGAGCGCCTCGCCTTTACGCGCCGCCTTTTAACTTCGCCGCCAGAACGGTTCAAAGTGAACCTTGGTCATCCGAGGAGTCTGGTTCGGCCCGCTGCTGCGCGGAAAGGCGAACGACCGGTAGATGCCAACCATGTCTGATCGCCATGAAGCGGAGTCCGAAACATAAAGCCGCTCCGCTCAACGCCGTGAAGCTATAGGGGAGTCTCAGCATATCGCCAAGGACGACAATCGACCCGCCCGCAAGCGCTGCAACGGCATACAGATCAGAACGCAGCACCTGTGGAATCTCGGCGAGAAGAACATCGCGCATCATGCCTCCGCCGATGCCGGTCAACATGCCCAGAAGAGCAGCCGTGAGAGGGTTAAGTCCGAAATCGATCGCCTTCTGCGCACCGGAGACCGCGAAGAGCGACAGCCCCGCTGCATCAAAAAGGAGGACGGGACTGCGCAGCTTGTCGACGCCGGCATACCAGAAGAAAGTGATGAGCCCAGCCAAGACCGAAACCATCAAATATCGTCCATCTATCAAGGCAGCCGGCGGCACCGCACCGATCAGGAGGTCGCGAGTAATCCCGCCGAAATTGCCGGCAACGAAGGAAAGGACGAGAATGCCGAAAATGTCGAGGCGGCGATTGACCGCCGCTACCGCTCCACTGATTGCAAAGACGAAAGTCCCAACCAGATCGAGGATATGCACGAAGGTTTCGACGGCGATCATGCGGCTACCACTCGAGAAAGATAAAACATCGAATTGCAGGCTTCAACCGACTCCACAAGCGCGCTGCGCAAGCAAGAAGCGGGCGCACACCGCAACGTTCCCGCGGCCTTTCGCGGACCTCCGACCAAACGACGTCAGGGTGCGCCGAGCCAGGCCAACGCGCCGACGACCAGCGCCTCGACGCCGGTTTCCAGAGTTGGATGCACGACCGGCGCGAATTGCGGGCTGTGATTGACCGGCAGTTCATTCAGCTTGCCCGCCGCCCTGGCCTCGGCATAGAGTTTTGGATCGTCGCCGCCTACGAACCAGAACACTGAGGGCACCTGCCATGCGGTGCCGAAGCAGCCAAAATCCTCGCTCGCCGGCGCGGGCCCCGTGTGCCTCACCCGATCGGCAGAAAAATAGTCGCGAAACGCCTCGGCAATGCGGTTACTCGCGGTTTCGTCATTCACGTTGAGCGGGTAGCGGTCGAGCGGCGTGATCTCCGGCTTGCGCAGGGCGCCCGAGGCTTCGGCCTCTGCATTGACGATCCGTTCGATCGCAGCAAGAACGTGCTTACGCACGCCGGCATCGAACGTCCGTACATTGAGTTTGATGACGGCGTCGCCCGGAATGACATTTTCTTTCGTGCCGGCTTGCAACACGCCTACGGTGACCACCGCCGCGTCGTTTGCGGCAACCTCGCGGGACACAACCGTCTGGAGCCGCAGGACGACGGATGCCGCCATGACGACGGGATCGATGCTTGCCTGCGGCATCGAGCCATGCGCACCGCGGCCGAACAGACGGATTTGTAGACTGTCTGCCGCGGACGTGATCGGTCCGGCGCTTCCAGCGACGGTGCCGGCCGCGCCGACCATGACATGCTGACCAAGCACGACATCGGGTGTGGGGAAGCGTTTAAGCAGGCCATCGTCGATCATCGCCTGGGCGCCTTGCGCGGTTTCCTCGCCCGGTTGGAAGACAGCCATCAACGTGCCCTTCCATGCATCCCGGGCCTGTGACAGCAATGTCGGCGCTCCGACGAGCCAGGCTACATGCATGTCGTGGCCGCACATATGGCCGACCGGGCACTGCATTCCCTTCGGCATCCTTCGCCTTGACCTTGCTGGCATAGGCAAGCCCAGTGCTCTCCGCGATGGGCAGCGCATCCATGTCGGCGCGCAGCATCACTGTCGGCCCTTTGCCGTTGCGAAGCAGCCCAACCACACCCGTCCCGCCCACTCCTTCCGTTACCTCGAAGCCTGCTTTCCTGAGTCTGTCGGCGGCCATACCGGCCGTTCGCTTCTCCTGCATCGACAGTTCGGGATGGGCGTGAATGTCTTTGTAGAGAGCTTCAAGATCGGGCAGCAACGGACCTGTATCCGCGAGAACGACGGAAGCTCTTTTCGGGTGGGTATGCGCCATCATGACGGGGCCTGTTCACGATTGGCGATTCCCGAACGTGGAACCGCGGGGACCGACAGCAATCATGATCGGTGATGGCAGGCGGCGGTGGCAAGATAGAATCCGCCGATCAACTGATCGTGTGATCTACGCACCAGTCGCCCGCCTTAGTTCAGATGACAAACGGTTTTCCCTGGCAAATGATACGGCGCTCGTCGCATGGCTATTGGCTGGCCATTTCGTCGAAACAGGAGAGCTCCATGACCAGACACAAGGTCGGCTATCTCATCGGCAGCCTCGCCAAGCAATCGATCAACCGCAAACTCGCCAAAGCGCTGGTGCGACTGGCCCCGCCTGAACTCGAAATGTCAGAAATCTCCTTCAAGGAGCTTCCGCTCTATAGCTATGACTATGATGCTGACTATCCGCCGGTCGGCAAGACGTTCAAGGATGCCATCGCGGCTGTCGATGCGGTGCTGTTCGTTACGCCGGAATACAATCGCTCGATACCGGGCGGGTTGAAGAATGCGATCGATTGGGCGAGCCGCCCTTACGGCACCAATTCATTTGCTCGGAAACCGTCGGCAGTGATCGGTACGTCGCCAGGGGCCATCGGCACCGCTGTCGCCCAGCAGAACCTGCGCAGCGTGCTCAGTTTCTGCAATTCACCTCAGATGAACGCCCCGGAGGCTTACATCCAGTTCACGCCGGGCTTGATCGGCGACGATGGCGAAGTCACCAATGATGCGACTGCCGAATTCTTACGAAATTTCATGGCGGAATTCCATGCCTTCATTGCCAGGGTCCGTTCCGTTTTGCCAAGAGACGCGTAGGCTCCTGCTGTCGTCAACGACATCTAAGGTGCGCCAATCTGCATTCGGAGGTGGCTGAACCGGACGCCCAAAAGTCCTTATTCTTGGCAACGGAGGAGGCGGCAAGTGTCTGGCTTGGCATCTGGCAAGATCGGCCAGCACGCGCGGTTGTGGAACAACGCAATGGCGGGATCACGTCCTACTCGGTATGAGCGATGCCATCCTGAGCCGACCACGGCAGAAGGCCTGGTCACATAAACTGTTCTCGGAGTGCCGAGCGTCGAATGGATGGGCGCGAGTCAGGAGGGAGCGTTATATCGGTCGATGAAATCCGGAGCATTGAAAGTCTGCGATAGGAAATGGATAGAGGCCAGATAGAACGCCAGTAACAAGACGTGGGCGACATAGATTTGTCCCGCGCGTCGCATGATCCGCGCTGCTCCGAAACCGAAACCGCGCTCACAGCTTCGCCTGGCATAGACGGTAACGGACGTATAGCCGAGAATGAGAACAAACAAGTCGGCGCCGTCGCTGAAGCCGTACTTTCGGAATGTCAGCCAGGCGAGCACACTGCTCGGAATATGCCCGAGTTACATCGCCCAGTTTGTGGGCCCGCGAAATAGGTCCAGGCGCAAATCCCGCTGCGCAGGTGGGGAGAAATGGCGACGACCCGCGCTGACGTCCGTGCCGCGTCTCCAAGATCGCGCTCGCCTCTTCGACCTGCGGCATCAGCCGATGATAGTCCTGCGACAATGTCAACCGCCATGTCAAAAGACTGCTGGCCGTAAAATTAGCTTCCGCACCGCCTTGGCGAATCCATCATCCTCATTGCTATCCGTAACTGCGTTTGCTTGAGATTTCACCTCGTCGCTAGAATTCCCCATCGCAATGGAAAAGCCGCTCTCGCGAAACATGAATACATCATTCGGCATGTCCCCGATCGTGGCAATCTGGCGAGGCTCAATATCGAAGAATTTGGACAAGGTGATCACGACCATTCCCTTGTTGGCCTTCGGGTGAGTCACATCAAGATAGTAGGGCTGAGAACGAGCGGCGCTTGCAGTCTTGCTCAGAGCCCGTTGAGCCAATTCTTCGCAATCGGCCACCAGTTTAAGATCATCGGAGACGCCAACGATCTTCACAGCCCGAGCCAAATGTTCGTTGCTAAAGGATGCCACGACTGTCGCATCAAATTGTATCGTCGACGTCTCCCGCGCAACATGGGGAGCGTTCTTGTCGCGGATGAACCAGCCATCGGCCGTGTAGATCCAAGCATCGAGATGATGGTCGAGCATCAATTGGAGGGTCTGCCTCGCTGTCGCGCCATCGATCGTGTGGCTCTCGATGAGGGAGAGATCGGGGTTAACGAACACGCCGCCGTTGAAGCCCGCAATTGGTCCCTGCAGATTGAGCGGTTCGATAAGCATGCTCATTCCGCGTGGGGGGCGCCCGCTGGTGATGGCAAGCACAAGGCCGGCATCATGCAGCTCCGCAGCTGCTGCTTTTGTCGCTTCGGTGAGCTTCTTGTCGCGGGTAACCAGTGTCCCGTCTACGTCGGCCAATAGCAGACGGATGTCGCGCTGCCCGTTCACAACATCTGTTCCGATGGCTTGACGTTCTAGACGCTCGTTTCGGTCGAGTAGGGGTAGTCGTTTGGTCTGCTGGAACAACATATGGCAGCGGGCCCCGTCGGCGTTGAGGTTTGCGCGCGTGATCAATTTTCGCTGGTCGCTGCTTATCGCCATCCGCGCGTCGCCTTGTTAGGCTTTAGGATCTCTCCTGCATGGACGTTAGACAAACGAATTATACTGACACCTAAATGCAGTTTTTCGGTTGAATGGATGGGCGTATGTCAAAACCATCGTTACCATCGTTCGCATTGGCGAAGCTGGAGAATGTGCCTATCGCGGCAGTCGACGGGATCATCATGCCGAAGGAGCAGGGGTTCATCGCCGCGTGCAAGGTCGGCAGCGAGCAGCTACTTTTCTTCAGCGCAACCGACTACCAGAAGCGCGACGGTCGAGACAGCCACGCTCAGCATCAGCAGGATCAACCCCAGCCCAAGCGCCAGCGGAAGGTCGCCCTTGCTGGTTTCGAGCACTATCGCGGTCGTCATCGTGCGAGTGAAACCGTGTATGTTGCCGCCCACGATGATGATGGCGCCGACCTCGGCGATGGCACGCCCGAATGCGGCTAGGAAGGCTGTCAGCAGCGATGGTCTTCCGAGTGCGAACAGCAAGGCGACGCTGCGCAGGACCGACAAACCGTCGGTACGTGCGAGGTCGCCGTACTCCGCCCAGAGCAATGTGGACGATCGGTGCACGAGCGCGACCACGATCGGCGCGCCAAGCAGCGTTTGGGCGATCACCATGGCAGTAGGCGTGAATAGTAGCCCCGCAGTTCCCAAGGGCCCCGAGCGCGAAAGGAATAAGTAGAGCCCGAGACCCACCACGACCGGAGGCAAACCGAGTAGCGCGTTGGCAAAGACGATGAACACCTGCCTGCCCGGGAAGCGGGCGATTGCAAGCCAGGCGCCGACGGGAGCGCCGATCGCCAGCGCGACGATGCTGGCCGTTAGGCTGACGCGCACCGACAGAGCGACAATGTCGAGAAGCTCAGGATTGGTCTCGCCGATCAGCGAGGCGGCGGCGCGGATCGATCGTGCGAAGTCGTTCATCCCTCGCGCTTCAATGCTTGCCAGAACGTGTCTGCGCCGGTGAATGCGGCATCTCCCGCGGATCGTTGCGGTTCGACGAAGGGCTGCACCGCTCCGCTCTGTTTTTCGCCGCCGCAGACATCCTCCCCGGCGACCACAATGGTGTCGAGGTCAGTGGCGAGCCTTGGCGTGGATTCATTCTCGATTTCGATTGCGACACCGACGGCAATCGAAGTGACGCAATGGTTGCGGAGCGCCATCGAAAGGGGCGTACTCTCTTCGCCGGACATGGTGAGTTGATCGAGGGTCGTCTCGCATCCACGCGGCCTGGGCTCGGGCGTGATCTGGAAGCTCAGCGAGCGCCGCCTGAACGAAGGATCGCCCCTCTCCGGTTCGGCGGTACGCCGGCAAGCCATCGTCATTCGATAGCAGAGCGCGCCCGTCACCTGCTTCGGCAGCGAGATGTGACATGAAGGAGATCCGGAACGGACCGGTGAGGGCGGCAGCGAGCACACAAGAGACCTTCGCCACGATCTTCTCCCTGGCCCAATGTGACGTCGCCGCAACACCCACCTTCATTTCATTGAGCCAATCTCGACCGATCAGCGTCCGCCTCGATCGCGAACGACGACGATCTATCTTCCAGTGACGTTAGACAAACGAATTTTGTTGCCAGTTCAGTGCATTGTTATCGAGCGTAAGTTGCTGCGTTATCCTTAGGGATTTCGCAGCACGCGTGCATCGAGCCAGATTATTGCATTCGAGGTTCAAAGGCGCGATGATTGAGATCAGATCTCGCAACGTTCGCGTGAGGGTGAATGAAAGACTTTTGGCTTTCTTGCGGTCACCACTTGACGGATAGAGACGGCGGTGGCGGCTTGCTCATAACTGATGAGCTTTTGAAGGCTTATCTGGCGCGACCGGAACTGATTCCGCCGCCCGAGGCATGTCTGGCTGAACATACCTTGTATGCCGCGGTACTTTCCGATCCGCGCCGCCGCGTCAGAGACGAAGAAATTGCAGCGCTGCTCGACGCCGACGCGCGAGAGAACTGGAGCCTCATCATCGGCTTTCGCGATCGTCTTCTGCAGCAGAGAACGCTGGAAGCTGCCTACTTGGATCTTGTCCGTCGCGACGTCGGCAAGACGCCACCCCTGTTTCTAAACCAGCTGGTTCAGCTGATCCTCCGCAACGCCCTCGACGGTTGCAATGATCCATTTGTGCTTCGAGCCGCTGAATTGTTGTTTCGTCGGCAACGGCTGACGGTACGTGAAGGTGCGTTGATCGCCGCCGATGAGGAGACCATCGCCGGTACCGAAAGCGCACCGTTGTCGCCGCTGATAGCCATGCTCGAGTCCGCGGCGGAATCGTCGATCGACGTCATGGCTGAGGAGTCTGCGCATACTTACTGGGAGCGTAGCGATGCTTTTGACATGGCGCTCGACCTTACCGGTGGTCGGTCCGGATTGGCAAAACTCGGTGAGGTGATGGTGAGCTGGATCAAGCATATGCTCGCGATCGACGTCGAGATCGAGCCGCTGACGGAACTGCACGACGTCAGATTTAGTTGGTATCTTGGTCTTGATGCGGTGGGGACGCAAGTTGGCGATACCTTGTGGAATGCCGGTTCGCTTGACCCGAGGAGCGAAGCGAGCATCGTCGGCCTGTACCGGCTGACGTTCCACGACCGCACGATGATCGTCGACAACATCGGGTCGGAGCCCGTCTATCTGATCCTGGCCATGACACCCGATAAAATGCTCCATATGAAACCGCAGAACCTGCTGGTCGGCCTGCCGATCCGACATCTCGAACCGACAAGTTGAGCCAATTTGAGGTTTCCGGCCACGAGGTTCGGGCCGTTGCCAGCCCGGTCGGCCAGGCACCAGCGGTGGACTCACGCAATATTCATTCGATGACGATACGCGGTGCGGGCTTATTGGCCCGTCCCGTCGACAGCGCCAGCCAGACGTGACGGGCGATCCCGATGTAGAGCTTGGCGTGGACGCTCTCGGGTTCCGTTGCAACGATCGGGCGCCCCTCATCCGACGTCATACGAATTCGAATGTCCAGGGGTATCTCTCCCAGGAAGGGCACACCGATCCGTTCGGCCTCGATCCGTGCGCCGCCATGGCCAAAGATCGGCGATACGTGGCCACAATCGGGACAGCAAAAGCTCGACATGTTCTCGATAATGCCGAGCAATGGCACATTGACCTTCCGAAACATTGCGACGCTGCGCCTTGTATCGATTAACGCAATGTCCTGCGGCGTCGAAACGATAACCGCGCCTGCGAGCGGCGTCTGTTGTGCGATCGTGAGTGACGCATCGCCGGTGCCGGGCGGCAGATCGATGACGAGCACATCTAGATCTCCCCATGCGACTTCGTCCAGCATCTGGGTGATGGCCGATATCACCATCGGCCCACGCCAGATCATTGCGAGGGCTTCTTCGACGAGAAAGCCGACCGACATGACTTTCACGCCGAACCTCTCCATCGGCTCCAGTGTGCGCGCCCCGATCAGCCGCGGCTTGCCACGCAGCCCGAATAGTTTTGGCTGCGAAGGACCGTAGATGTCCGCATCGAGTATGCCGACCTTCAGCCCGTGCGCGGCGAATCCAAGCGCGAGGTTGCACGACGTCGTGGACTTTCCGACACCGCCCTTACCGGAAGCGACTGCAACAATATGTTTGATACCTGGAATACCGATTGGCTTCGAAGTCGCGCGTCCCCTTGCTTGGGTCTCGGTAACGGACATGCCGATTCTCCTGACGGACCGGCAGCCTATTTGAAGGCCTTGTTGGTCGGATTGTCCTTCCCCGCCTCGGGACGCAAATAATCATCGGTGGTCACGGTCGGCGGGCGCGGCGCCGCGTGAGGGTCGAAACTTTCGTTGACGACGGCTTCGACGCGGCAGTTCTCGCACATCTTCACGACATCAATCCGCCGTGCATTGACGCCGGCAAACATCCAATGCGTTTGCTCAAGTTTGGCGACCACGCGTTCGATTGTGCTTTTCGTGCCGAAGGGCTTGCCACAAGCGATGCATTGGAACGGATCCTCTTCCTTCAACACCCGCTTCGGAGCGTTCCAGGCACGGAAATCCAGTTGCGGTTGCAGTGTTATGGCGTCCTCTGGACATGTCGCCTCACACAGCCCACATTGAACGCAGATGCTCTCGGTGAAAAGGAGCATTGCGCGGTCCGGATTGTCCGACAGTGCGCTGGTCGGGCAAGCGGCCACACAGGAGTGACAGAGTGTGCAGCTCTCATCATTTAGCAGCACGCTCCCGAACGGGGCAAGGGGCGCAAGGGCCACGGTATCGACCGGCATTGGTGCCGCGAAATGCAGCTCGCGAAAAACCGTTTCGATCAGGCTACGCTTGGCGCCACGCGGAATAAAGCTTGGAGGCTTTTGGCTTGCAACACCAACAGGCGCTGCATCCAGCGCCGATCGGAGTTGATCGGGGTCATCGGACTCGATGATGCGCACCAGACCATCACCGAAGCCGAGCGCTGCGACGATAGTCTCCGACGTCTCGACAACCCGTCGCAGGCCAAGAGAATCGTGACGAGCCCGTGCACGTGTCAGCAACGCGACGCCGACTGCGCCGTAAGCGAACGACGCAGCGATCGTCTCGGTCCCGACCTGCGTGACTTCGTTGACCCGGAGTGGAAGCACGTTCGCCGGCAGGCCGTCGCCAAAGCGCGCCAGCGCGTCGATGAGCGGCGCGCCGTGATCAGCATCGTGAAACAGCACGACGGCATTGACGCCGCCAGCCTTGCGGTAGACTTGCACCAGCGTGCGTAATCGTCGGATCAGCGCATCTGCGGCCGGCAGTGCATAGGATGCCGCTCCCGTTGGGCACGCCGCGGCGCAGGACCCACAGCCTGCGCAGATGGCGGGGTCGATTGCCACCGCGTTGCCGTCTGTCGTGATCGCGCCAGTGGGGCACAGGTCGAGGCAGCGGGTACAGCCTGTAATTCCGGAGCGCGAATGGGCACAGAGCGAATCGTCAAACTCGATGAAGCGCGGCTTTTCGAAACTGCCGACCAGATGGCCGGCGTCCGCGATCACTTTTTCGACCGCGGCGCGATCACGGGGATCGGCTCGCAAATAGCCCGGCCGCAATTCGTGGGCGGGAAACATCGGCGGGTCACCGCTCAGATCCAGCACGAGGTCGCAGGTCGAAACTGCGCCATCTCGCGGAACTCCGAATTCCAGCCGGCGGCGCGACGAAGGCGCAGGGAATGCATAGTCGTCGATCGTGAGCTCGAATTGACCAAGATGCCCACGCCCATTGCGCACCCTTCCCCTCACGATCGGAAACTCGTTTGAGGGGGGAGGTGGCGCGTCCGCAGGCTCAGTCAGGACCACTGTGATGTCGAGGCGGTCGGCGAGCCGGCGCCCCACCTCGATCGCCACTTCGTCGCGGCCGTAGATCAGAGCGACGCCGTTGCTCTCGAGCATCACCGCCGCGACCGGTGACCAGTCTTCGGCTGCCGCCGCAATCAACGCTGCGGTCTTCGGACCAGCCGCGGCCGCATCCTTCGACCACCCCGCGGTTTCTCGAATATTGACGAAGGTAAGCGCTGATGAGGAAGCTAGATATTCGGCAATCTCGCGGAACAACGATGCTTCCTGGGTGCAGGCGACGGTAACAGGTACACCATCAATGATCGCCGCCTTGAACCGGTCGATCTCGAGGCCGCAGAGTTGGTTCGCCTGAGCAATCTGGCCCGCACAGCCGCGGCCAATTGCCTGCGCGTCGAGCGGCATGGTCTTCTCGCAGGTGCAGATCATCAGATGAGGTGTGGTATCACCCATCATTTCCTCGCGCGGTGCCGGTCCTTACAACGGACATGGCTAGACATCCATGACCTGATGAGACCTTTTTGGGGAGCTCGTCTGCTTGACGTCGGTATCTTACCTGCCCAGATAAAGCCCACAGGACGTTTTGCAATGGAGCCGCGACGTTTGCGACTATCGATCAATTGGCACCAAGTAGGATGGATCGCATGATGTTGCGAGTCAACGAGGCGGAGCGGGTGCTCGACCTGCCTCCCGGTTTTAATTCCGTCTTGTTGCGTGAGAGTGGTGACGCGTTTGCCCATGGCCTCGCGATTGCGGCCCAAGCCGGCGCTGGAACGCTGATTTCGGTCGGGCGCTACGATCTCGTTGAACTTGGCGTCGTGCTGGAACCTTCCGAACCACTCCTATCGGCGCGGCGTGCGCTGTTTGTCGGAATGAATGCGATCGCGGACGCCATCGCGGCGTATTGTCCGCCCCAGCGGGAGGTCACTTTTACCTGGCCCGATTCAATTTTCTTCGCTGATGGACTGTTGGGGGGACTGCGTCTCGGTTGGCCCAAAGACTGCGCCGAAACCGACGTGCCGGCCTGGCTGGTGCTAGGCGTCATGCTGCGCGCGGTCGATCTCAGTGTCGAGCCCGGGGCGATGCCAACCACGGTGTCGCTGATGGGAGAAGGTTTCGAGATGCTTCACACCGATGCAATCGTAGGAAGTTTTGCGCGACATTTACTGATTGGCTTCGATCAATGGACCGAAACTGGCTTTGATTCTGTCGCCAGCGCCTATCTTGCCCGTCTATCCAAGCGCAAAGCCGGCGAGCGGCGAAGCATCGATCGCAATGGCGACCTTCTCGTTAACGCACCGCTCGATATGGGCGCCGCGGATCGGGTCAGTCTTCTTGACGGGCTCGCGCGCGTAGCGTGGTATGATCCCGGCCTTCGCAGCCCCAAAGCTTGCTTGAGAATAAAATGCTGAAGCTTCCGCGCACCATCAGGCTCGACCCTTCGGATGACTTTGTGTTTGAACGCGCAGCCGGCCCAGGTGAGTGGGCGGTGTCAGGGGCCTTCGTGTTCGGGGACTGCGATGATCCAACCGCTCTCGGCCAGAAACAAAGGGTAGCTCTGCGCTCGGGCTTCCTTGGTATCGAAAGCCTCGGCTGGTCGACGCTCGCAGTCGTAACCGAGGCCACCGAAGCGGAAATGCAAGATGCTGTTGACCGACTCGCCACGCATCTCCTGGTCCAATTCGGCGCGCCAGATCTTTCGGCAGCTCTCATTGCGGCCGAAGAGGAGGTCGCGTTTGCAGCGTCGCTCTGCGATCATTCGCCGCAGACGCTGCTCGCTGTCCAGCGAAGCGTCGAGAATGGCGAACTGCGGGAGCGGTTCCGCACATTGAAGCCGCGGCAGTCAGCGCCGGGAGCCGATCGGCTGCATGCGTATACGCGCCCCTTCACTTTCCTGGAGATCGAAGACGAAGAGGTATCCACCGACAAAGTTGATCTTGTCGCTTTGATGAAAACCGATCGCACTTGAGAAGCGCCACCGATTTCAACGGCGTAAAACACCTCAAACGTTTTCACGCTCACGAGGGTTCTCGGTGAACATCCCGTCAAACAATCGAACCGCTCGCGCCGGCGCTACACTTGCCTTGAACTAGTTCATCCCGACGAGATTGTATCCGGGGTCGCCGACGCGTGCGCCGCTCGTCGAGAATGCGACATCGACCGTCTTCTGCTGCGCATGGAGGACATAGAACGCTCCAACTCCGATCGCTGCCGTGCAAATCACTGCCGCAATAAAAGCCTTCATGACGCTACCTCCAGAGATGATACTTCAACAAGGTAGTGCGAGCAGGATGCAACGCAAGAGAGGTTAATTGTCATCCTTGCCTGCTTCGAAAAGCTTGCCCGTCCTGACTGTTGTCGGAGCTGCGATATGACCCAGACGATTACTGATCCGCCTAGACCCGTTGAAATACGCCTTGCGAAGGATCGGCGAACGTTAATTGTTGTGTTCGACGATGGTGCATCGTTCGAGCTTTCCGCCGAATTATTGCGCGTGACAAGTCCCTCTGCCGAAGTCCAGGGTCATTCTGAGCCCGAGCGCAAGACGATCGGCGGCAAGCGAAACGTTGGCATCCTTTCAGTCGATCCTGTCGGCAACTATGCGATACGCCTTGGCTTCGACGACATGCACACGACGGGATTATTTTCTTGGACATTCTTGCATGAACTAGGGCGAGATGCCGGTCGGCTATTCCAGGCGTATCTGGATGACCTTGCGGCGAAGGGGCTCAACCGTGACACGCCGGACGTCCGTTAGCTGTTCGGTTGCGAGTCTCTAGCCCACCTTTGCAAATTTGCTTGTCCCACCCCATTTGGGGATAATTCGCTCCGGAACAGGAGACAAGCATGCCGGACATCGCATCTCAGTCGAGCACGCGGGAACTCGCACAAAGACGCAGGGACTTATCACCGAGCGCTGAAGTGGCGTTCCAAAATTTCAGCCAAACCGTTTTCGCGGACGGCGCACTGTCTGCCAAGGTCAAGCAGATCATCGCCGTCACAGTGGCCCATGTCACGCAGTGCCCCTATTGTATCAAGGGACATACGAAGGTGGCGCTACGGCACGGCGCCTCGCAAGAAGAATTGATGGAGGCGATCTGGGTCGCCGCTGAAATGCGAGCGGGAGCGGCTTACGCCCACTCGGTTCTGGCAATCGAGGAAATGAAAGATGAAGAGGGCCGGGACAAGAAACCTGGGACGGCAGCGGGTGTTTGAGGGGCGCGCGGAGTTGGATTGTCGGTATGTCACTGATCGACCGCCGCCCTGCTCGCCACGAGATTCCAGCAAGATCCCATTGATTGACATTCCAAGGATGCGAACGTTGTAACCGAGAAATCGACGATGTCGTTCTCGTCTTGGTGGTCACGCTTGGAAAGGTGCCGGTATGGAATCTCAGTATCCTGATCGAGCCTCCGCTCCCGAATCTGGAAGCTGCCGCGTCAACGGGCTGCCGCCGCTCCTGCGGATCCCCGTCGGCATCGTTGTCGAACGATCCAAGGCAAATTCGCAGTGGAGCGAATTTATCTGGCGCCCGATTGCCGTGCTTGGCGGCGTCCCGGACGTAGATCCGTGGACGCAGCTTGGGAGCGGGGAAGAGACCGTCACCCTCTACGCCGGTGCGGCCGAGATCGAGCTTTACCGCACTGAAACGGAAAACTACCGCAATAATCTTGCCTCCTCGTCTCCCTCAGTATGGGTTGCGCTGCTCTCAACCGCCGGGGCCCCCCCGTATGAGATTGCCGCCGTCACGGCGGATCCCGCTGAGGGGGAGGCTTTGACAGAGCCGGGCCAGGGGATCGTGGAAGCCGTACCGATGCCCGGCTCGGTGCGAGATGCCATTGCTTCGTTTGTCGCCGAGCATCATGTCGAGCGGGCCTTCGTGAAACGCAAGCGCAATCGTCCGGATCCGGAAGCGCTGGCACGACCCGGGCCGCAACCCGGGAGCGGCGATGAGTAACGATCAGAATTTTCTGGCGCGGTGGTCGCGTCGCAAGCGGGGCGTGGCTTCGGACCAGGGCAAGCAATCAAAGCAGATCGATTTCTCTGATGATGTGACGCCCGAAGCCGCGTCCGCCTCTGTTGCGTCGGGCGAAAACAGATTGCCATTCGATCCTGCGAGTTTGCCGGCAATTCAATCCATTGGTGTCGAATCCGATATCCGTGCGTTTCTCGAAGCGAGGGTGCCTGACGACATGGCACGTGCGGCGCTTCGTCGCGTGTGGTCATTAGATCCTGCGATCCGCGACTTCGTGGGCCTGTCGGAGAACTCGTGGGACTTCAACGCACCTGGCGCGATCGCTGGCTTCGGACCAATCGACGGGAAGGACGTGGGACGGCTTTTGTCTCGGCTCTTGGAAGAACCCGATACCAATATCGTTTCGGTGCATCCACCTGTCATCTCAGCGTCGACGGATGATTTGCCGGAGTCGGCAGACGTATCCAGTCCGGCCGGGCGTCACGCAACAACCAATGCGGAAGCGCTGGCATCCGTTTCGCCCAAAGCTCAGGCGTCGGACTTCGAAGAGATCGACGTCTCGAACGAACCGGCCCGTCCCGGCAGAGACGTTGCTCCGAAAGCGGAGTTGTCACCATCAGAAGGTCTTTCGCAAATCTCGCGCCGAGGTCATGGCGGCGCTTTGCCGCAGCTGCGGAAGAAGCGGACGGACACACTCGACAGCGAGTGAACCCGCAATCCCTGGAGCGAGCGGCAATAGCCGCCAGGCCGCGATCGCAAGCCGTCATCTGAGAGCTTCGGCGGATCCGTATCAAGAGCTCACGAGCATCTTCAGCGTCTTCGATAGTTCGCCGGCACTCCCCTGCCGGGCAATGCGCGTGAAAAGCGGCAGGCTCGGCGCATTGGAGCTCGGTTCTTCGCTAACAACAAGGAAACTGTACTCAATTCTCAATAAAATTCGATTGTCCGATGTGTTTCTTGATGAGACGTTCGCCGGCGTCGAATTGCTACGCATGCCAATCATGCAAGATGATTTGCAGAAGCGGGCTGCGGGACGGGCGCACTCCGCATTTGATGAGAGGCTAACGAGATGGTCGTACATGCCCACTCCGGCGCACCGACGAAGGGAAATGAAAGCGATGATTCGAGGCGTCCAGGAGGTGTGGGAGCCGTTGGTGGTGCTCTCGCATCCTCAGAGCTGATCGTGGCGCCTCATTCTCCCGCACCGAATTCGTCTCATGCTCGGCAGCGTCCGTTGTCGGTCGAGTCCGTGATGGATCTAGCAGGCAAGATCTTGTGGCCGGAAACGAGTAGCGAACAGCCCGTGAAGATCGACGACGTCGATGCGAGCCGCGCTCAAGAATATCTACTCCTCGCCACGTTGCTGAGCCATCCGCCGGACGAAGCCATGCTCGCCCGAATTTCCAGCCTCAGCGGTGATACCACCTCGCTTGGCCTCGCGCATCTCGCGCTTGCGCAGGCGGCGGGCAACGCAAGTGCGGAGCGGATCGCGCGCGAATACTTCACTCTCTTCATCGGCGTTGGACGCGGTGAACTGCTGCCCTACGGCTCATACTATCTCACAGGTTTTCTCAACGAGCGTCCGCTGGCTCGGCTGCGCGAGGATCTCCGTGCGTACGGCGTCGAACGCGCCGAAGGACAGACGGAGCCGGAAGACTACGCTGCCACGCTTTGCGAGATCATGGCCGGGATGGTCAGCTATCAGTTCCCGGTAACCGATAGAATGCAACAGCAATTCTTCGAGAAGCATCTCGGCCCCTGGATTGGTCGCTTCTTCGCTGATTTGGAGTGCGCCGAGGCAGCTGAGTTCTATCGTCATTTGGGTGCGCTCGGTCGGCTCTTCATGGAGACCGAGGCAGAAGCGTTCACGCTGCTCGCGTGATCGGAAGTGCGAAAAAGGAGGACGTGGTGATGCGGACGATTGACAAAATGTCGCTCGGACGTCGTCGATTCCTTCAAGCGCTTGGCGCCGGAGTTGCGGTCGGCGCCGCGCCGCCATTTGCTCTAGAGGCGAAGGCCGATAGCGAGAGCAACGATGAGAAACGGAAGTCGCGCTACAAGAACAGCGATCACGTGAAGACCTATTATCGCGTCAACCGATATCCAGGCTAAGGGAGGCGACCGTGCTGATCAAGAGAACCGAACGCGAAAAGCGCCGCGGCTCGCTCGCCGACTTCGGTGGATCGAACGAGCATCTCGATCGTCGCACCTTCCTGCGCCGCTCGGGCCTAGCCGCTAGTGGTCTCGCTGCCTTGGGCGCCTTGCCGCTCACGGGCGTGCGCCAAGCGAAAGCCGGTCCGCCGGCCGCACCGGGCGCTGCGGTCACCATCCACAAGAACATCTGTACGCATTGCGCCGTTGGCTGCACGGTTACTGCGGAAGTATCCAACGGCGTATGGATCGGCCAGGAACCGAGTTGGGATAGCCCGATCAACAGAGGTTCGCATTGCGCCAAAGGCGCTTCGGTCCGTGAGCTGGTGCACAGCGAGCGCCGGCTGAAATACCCGATGAAACTTGTCAATGGTGAGTGGACTCGCATCAACTGGGATCAGGCCATTGACGAGATCGGCAACAAGATGCTGGAAATTCGCCGAAAATCCGGACCGGAATCACTCTATTGGATGGGCTCGGCGAAATTCTCCAACGAAGGCGCGTATCTCTTCCGAAAGATCGCGGCGTTCTGGGGCACCAACAACAACGACCATCAAGCGCGTATCTGTCATTCGACCACCGTCACCGGTGTAGCCAACACCTGGGGCTACGGCGCGATGACCAACAGCTTCAATGACATCCGCAACTCCAAGACCATGGTTTTCATGGGCTGCAATCCGGCGGAGGCACACCCGGTCTCGCTGCAGCACATGCTTGAAGGCAAGGAGCTCAACAGGGCGAACTTCATCGTCATCGACCCACGGCTGACGCGCACCGCCGCTCATGCGAACGAGTATGTCCGCATTCGTCCCGGCACCGATATTCCCGTTCTGATGGGAATGATGTGGCACATCTTCAAGAACGGCTGGGAGGACAAGGAATTCATCAAGCAGCGTGTCCACGGTTTCGAAGATGCACGCAAGGAAATTGAAAAGTGGAATCCGGAAGAAGTCGAACGCGTCAGCGGGGTGCCCGGCGCGCAGCTTGAGCGCGTTGCAAAGTTGTTTGCGACCGAAAAGCCGTCGACCCTGCTCTGGTCCATGGGCCAGACTCATCACACGGTCGGTACCGCGAACGTTCGCGCCAGCTGCATGTTATTGTTGGCGACCGGTAACGTCGGCAAGCCGGGGACCGGCGCCAACATTATCCGCGGCCATGACAATGTGCAGGGCGCGACCGACATTGGTGTCGATACCGTAACGACGCCGTTTTATTACGGTCTCAGCGAAGGTGCATGGAAACATTGGAGCCGTGTCTGGGAGGTCGACTACGACTATTTGGTCTCCCGCTTCGATTCAAAAAAGATGATGGAAACTGCGGGCATTCCCCTGACGCGCTGGTTTGATGCCGTTCTTCTGCCCAGGGATCAGGTTGATCAGAAGGACAACGTGCGAGGCATGTTCGTGCAAGGACACGCGAGCAACAGCATCACGCGTATCCCGGAATCAATGAAGGCGTTGCCGCAGCTCGATCTACTGGTCGTCGCCGATCCGCATCCCACCACCTGGGCTTCGCTCGCTGTGGGCGCCGGGCGCAAGGATGACATGTACCTCCTGCCGGTTTGCACCCAGTTCGAAACCTCCGGCTCGCGCGTTGCCTCCAATCGCTCGCTGCAGTGGGGCGAACCGATCGTCAAACCCAGCTTCGAGTCCAAGGATGATTATCAGGTTCTGTACTTAATCGCGAAGAAGCTCGGCTTCGCCGACCAAATGTTCAAGAACATCAAGGTTGAAGGCGACCGTCCGATTCCCGAGGACGTCCTGCGCGAAATGAATCGGGGAAGCTGGAGCACGGGCTACACCGGCCAATCGCCGGAGCGGCTGAAGGCGCACATGAGGAACCAGCACAAGTTCGATCTGGTGACGCTGCGAGCGCCCAAGGACGATCCGGAGGTCGGCGGCGACTTCTACGGTCTGCCCTGGCCATGTTGGGGCACGCCGGAGCTCAGGCATCCCGGCTCCCCCATCCTCTACAACAGCGACGCTGCCGTCATGGACGGCGGAAATGGATTCCGTGCGCGTTTTGGAGTGGAGCGCAACGGCCAGACGCTGCTTGCCGAAGGTTCATATCTGCCGGGTTCGGAGATTAAGGACGGCTATCCGGAATTCACGATGGGCGTTTTCAAGAAATTGGGCTGGGACAAGGATCTTACGGCTGAGGAACTGGCGACCATCGAAAAAGTCGCAGGCAGCCCCGGCAATATTGATTCGGTGTCATGGTCGACCGATCTTTCCGGCGGCATCCAGCGCGTCGCGATCAAGCACGGTTGCTCGCCTTACGGCAACGCGAAGGCGCGGACGGTCGCCTGGAATTTGCCGGATCCGATCCCGGTGCACCGCGAGCCGATTTATTCGCCGCGCGTCGATTTGATCGCGCAATATCCGACGTTGCCTGACGCGAAGCAGTTCAGACTGCCGAATATCGGGTTCTCGGTACAAAAGAGCGCGGTCGACAGGGGCATTGCCAAGGCGTTCCCGCTGATCGTTTCCTCGGGGCGCCTGGTCGAGTACGAAGGCGGCGGCGAGGAGACCCGCTCCAACAGGTGGCTCGCCGAGTTGCAGCAAGACATGTTCATCGAGATCAGCCCCGCGGATGCGGCCGAACGGGGAATCAAGGATGGCGGCTGGGTCTGGGTCACGGGAGCCGAGAACAGCGCCAAGGCGAAGATGAGAGCGCTGGTGACCGAGCGCGTCGGCAAAGGCGTGACCTGGATGCCCTTCCATTTCGGTGGCTGGTTCGCCGGCGAGGATCTGCGATCGAGATACCCGCAGGGCTCCGATCCGATCGTGCTCGGCGAAAGTGCCAACACGATCATGACCTACGGCTATGACCCCGCAACCGGCATGCAGGAGCCCAAGGTCAGTTTGTGTCAGATCAGTGCGGCTTAAGGAGACGATGCCATGGCTCGTATGAAATTCCTCTGCGACGCCGACCGTTGCATCGAGTGCAACGCCTGCGTGACCGCTTGCAAGAACGAGCACGATGTCCCGTGGGGAATTAACCGCCGGCGCGTCGTGACCATCAACGACGGCAAACCGGGCGAGAGGTCCGTCTCGATGGCCTGCATGCATTGTACGGATGCCCCATGCCAGGCGGTATGCCCGGTGAACTGCTTTGTCACCACTGATGATGGCGTCGTCCTACACTCCAAGGATCTCTGCATCGGTTGTGGTTATTGCTTCTACGCTTGCCCGTTCGGCGCGCCGCAATATCCCCGCGTCGGCAACTTCGGCTCGCGCGGCAAGATGGACAAGTGTACCTACTGTGCCGGAGGCCCCGAAGCGGACGGCTCGAAGGAAGAGTATGCGAAGTACGGGGCCAATCGGTTGGCCGAAGGCAAACTGCCGCTTTGCGCCGAGATGTGCTCGACAAAATCGCTGCTCGCCGGTGATGGCGAGATCATCGCGCAGATCTACAAAGAACGCGTGATGAAACGCGGTTACGGCTCTGGCGCCTGGGGCTGGAAGACCGCGTATCGCGAGACCGTCGCATCTTGATCCTAGCGCGGCGGTCACGGCTTGGCTGCGTTCGAGACGAGCCTCAGGAGGATATGAGATGATGGTTGTTGCCACCAAATTCCGCGTCATCGTTGGAGCGCTGGCATTCCTCGTAATAGCGTTTGGCGCGCAGTCCGCGAGCGCACAGCAACCAACGTCGGTCAACCCTCAGGCGAGCGCAGTGAAGGAAGGTCAACTATTCCAAGAGCAGAATCGTATCTCTGGTCGCTGTACCATACCTGATCAGAAGGCCTGCACGATCGAGCAGCCTGCCGGTCGAGATTGGCGCCATTTCCACGAGGTGACGCTGCGCTGGATCGGGAGCCTCGTCATCATCGGTATTCTGGCCGTTCTCGTTGGCTTCTATCTCTGGCGCGGCATGGTGAAGATCGAGAGTGGGCGATCGGGCCGTACCGTCGTGCGGTTCAATGGCTTTGAACGGTTCGTGCACTGGGTGACGGCCACCTGTTTCATCATTCTCGCCCTTTCGGGGCTCAACATAACCTTCGGCAAGCCGCTACTGTTGCCTCTCATCGGCCCGGAGCCGTTTACAGCCTGGTCGCAATCGGCAAAGTATGCCCATAACTATCTAAGCTTTCCATTCACGATCGGTGTATTCTTGATATTTCTCATGTGGATCGCGGGAAATATCCCCAATCGGGTCGATGTGGAATGGCTGAGGAGGGGTGGCGGCATCGTCGGTCATGATCATCCGCCGGCTTACCGGTTCAACGCTGGTCAGAAGATGATCTATTGGATCGTCGTTCTCGGTGGCGCCGCTGTGGCTGCTAGTGGCTATGTCTTGATGTTTCCATTCTATGGGACCGACGTCGCCAGCATGCAGGTCGCTCAGATTGCTCACGCCATCGTCGCCGTGTTTTTCGTGGCTGCTATGATCGGGCACATCTATATCGGTACAGTGGGCATGGAAGGTGCGTTCGAAGCGATGGGAAGTGGCACCGTCGATGTAAATTGGGCCAAGGAACACCACAATCTGTGGCTTGAGGAAGAGCAGGCGCGAACCGGACCGAACGAGAGCCAGCGGCAGTCGGCCGCCACTCCGGCGGAATAGCCGCGAGAAGAACGTTGCGGCCCTCATAGGTCTTAGCGCAACGCCGTCGAATACTGCGGCCGTCGACTACTCGGTTGAAGCCGCGAAGAGATCGAGGGCGACGAGCCTCTAGAAGGACCAAGGGACCATGACCGTGACGAAGACTACGACGGATGTCTCTGCCGTCAAACAGCTTTGGCGTCGGAAAGGAGTTCCTCAAGCCACTGATCGAGGCCGCTGTGCAGGAGATGCCCAAAGCCGATGTTTGAGCGCTATCAGCCGTCGGAGAAGGCGCTGGTTGCGGCTTTCGCCGAGATGTACGTGCAGGGGCGTCTCGACCCGGAAGGAAGCAGGTCATCGAAGACCTGGTCGGCCAAGCCTTCTTGTCAGCGATCAGCGCGATCGACAAGCGGCTGGATGCCTCTGAAAGCCTCCTACGAACGCGGGCTGAGAGAGCCATTTCCCTATCTGATCCTAGACGCCCGTTACGAGCAGATCCGGGAAGATAGGATCATTGCCAGCCACGCGGTGCTGATCGCGATCGGCGTCGACGGGGAAGGCCGGTCCACGTGCTCGCGGTCGACCTCGCCAGCCGGAGAGCTCGATCGAGCTGGAAAGAGTTTTTGGAAGGGCTTGATTCTCGTGGCCTTGCATGAGTCGAGTTCGTCGTCTCCGAAGACCATTTGCTTATGGAAGGCAATCCCCGAAGTTCTCACCGGTGTGTTCTGGCAGCGCGGTTATGTTTCGTCGACCTTGCGCGGCACATAGTTGAGCGCATTGCGCAGGAAGTGCGCCGGCTGACGCCTCGATCAATTCGCCATCGACGAAGGCTCAATGACGATTGCCTGCTCGAGTTGCACTGGATGTACGATCGGCGCGACCTCTCGGAGGTGCGGCGCGATATGGCGGCTTGGCTCGCCAAATGGGGAGGCAAATCCCCCAAGCTCACCGGCTGGGTAAGAGAACATCGGCGAGGCTCTCACCTACTTCCGGCCTGCCGCCAGCGCACCGCAGGCACATGAAGTCGACCAACATGTTGGAGCGCTTCAATGAGGAGATCCGGCGGCGGACCTACGTGGTTCGGCCTTCCCCAATGCCGAGAGTTGCTTGCGGCTGGTGCGCGCTTCACCGCCGAGCACCACAAGACCTGGCTCGAGGATCATCGCTGCCTAACATGAACCTGCTGAAGGAACACAAGGAGGCACTACGCCAGGCGGCCTGACAACGCTCAGGCCCACCAAGGGGATGCGCGCCAGCCCTTCCGCCGCAGTCGCTCACCCGGTGCGCTTCTGGGTGAGGCCAGCGACGGCGGCTCCGAGGGAATGACTCAACCGGCCCCATGATCGATTTTGCTGAACTTGACGCACAGAACTGCTCGGTCATTTCTTCGGAGTGACGCCGTCGTTACGATCGTTGGGGCGAGGCTGCATTCCGGGCGGCGAATCCCCCTGGGGGCTCGATGCCGGCGTACCGCCGGACGTCGTATCAATAGGCCCAGGATGACCTTGTGGCTGAGGTTGGTTCGGCGCAGCTGTAGTCGGGTTACTGGCGGCCGAGTTAGCGGCCGGATTGTCGGTGGGATCAGAATTGGAAGATGACGTTTGTGCAAGCGCGACATCTCCAATAAGCGCAGCGCCTACCACCAGTATCGCTGTTCCGCGCATATCGTTCCTTCCTCCTTGGTTGTTATGACAACCGTTGCGGCAGCCTCACGTTCCGTGTCTCGTCTCGCTTCGGGTGTGCTGGCTTGACCAATGCCTCAATGCCCTTTGTCGATTTGCTGAATTGTGGAGGCCAGCATGCCGTCGATCAAGCGGAAGCCGGCGATGCCGCGGTTCAGCCATCAGCCGCTCCTTCCCTTTTTCATTTTGCCCCCGAAACGTTCAAGGGTGCGAGGTGAGACAACTTGACAATAACTTTCTCACGCGTGGCGCGACGAGGCCACCCACCATGTCACCTTGAGCCTCGCCAATGGTCTCAGGCGAGACATATGTTGCTCGCGGCACGGTAGTCTTCGGCGGCTCGTATATTCGCAAAGCCGCCGCCAAGCGCTTCGGTCGCCGCCACCTCCGTTGGCGAGTAAACTTAGTTCGGATCGGTAGAATCCAGATTCTAACGTTCGCCATTCCCTGCTGAAGATCGTTCCCGGTCGTGAACACGCGGATCGCTTCGCCGAAGGTGTCTGGCTGCTGATCCATGGCTGGTTCTTTCCTTTAAGGACCAAGTAAGTCGCGGGACCCTCCCACGCGGATCGATCATCGGCTAACCTGCTTGCCATCTGCGGCGAATTGTTTCAGGTATGCGATGACGTCCGATATTTCCTGACTTTTCTTCAGGCCAGAGAAGATCATCTTTGTGCCAGGCACGACTGTGGTCGGCGCCCGGAGATAAGCGGCTAACGTCCGCTCGTCCCACACCAACCCTGAGTTCTTATTCGCCGATGAATAGCTATAGTTTGGGTATTGCCCGGCCGGCCGGCCAACGACTCCATTCAGCACTGGCGCAATTCCATTTTGAGCGTTAGGGCCGATCTGATGACAGGCCATGCATTTCTTAAAGACCAATGCACCGGCGTCCGGGCTGCCCGAAGGGGGGATGGCAGCAGCCTGGCCTCGCGCTGACGCGGCTGCGATAAACATAAGCGTAAGCACCAGCGTCGAGATTGGGTTCAACTTCTTCGTCCTCGACAGTCCCGACCGCCAACCTTTATTGCGCGGATTGAGTGTCTGTTGCCGGCTAGTCAGGGCCGCGCGCGGTCGCTCGTTTGGTGAGCGCTACCCTCCCATTGAGTAGTAGAGCAGACAAACGAATTTCATTGACATTTGTCCTCATTGATTATGCTATGAAACCATGGACATCGAGCTCGCCAGAACTTTCATAGAGATCGTCTCCACGGGGAGCTTCATCAAAGCTGCCGACCGGTTGCATGTCGCACAAACTACGGTTAGTGCACGTGTGCGCCTCCTTGAGCAGCAGCTCGGACGCCCCCTTTTCGTTCGCAATAAGGCCGGCGCAAGCCTTACCCCGGCCGGTGAACAGTTCCTCCGCTACGCTCCGACATTCGTACAGTTGTGGCAGCGCGCAAAACAGCAGGTCGCGGTACCTGAAGGACACCGCGCAGTTCTGACGGTTGGAAGCGAGGTCAGTTTGTGGCAGCCGCTTCTGCTCGAATGGGTCAGAAAGATGCGGCGCTCACACCCAGACATTGCGCTTCGCGTGCACGTTGACGTTCCTCAAGATCTAATCACGCACGTAGCGGCCGGACTCGTGGACATCGCGATCATGTACGCGCCGCAGCATCGACCTGGTCTGGAGATCGACCTGCTAATCGAGGAAGAGCTCGTACTGGTAACAACCGACCCCAGAACATATCGCGCAGATGATCCCGGATATGTCCACGTCGAATGGGGACCGGATTTTTCGCTTCATCACGCGGTAAGTTTTCCGGATACGACCCCCAGCATGGTGGCCAACCTTGGTCCTCTGGCCCTTGACTATGTTCTGCGGGAGGGGGGGTCCGGCTACTTCCGAATGCATGCCGTTCAGCCTCATCTAGCAACAGGGAAACTCCATCTGGTCCCTGGTGCGCCTCACTTCTCTTTCCCGGTCTATGCAACGCACTCGACGAACGTGGATGCGGCTACATTGGGTGCAGCGCTCACAGTGTTGCGCTCGGTCGCAAAATTGGAAGCAAAATAACCGACGCTTGCCTGATAGTCATCCTCAGCTCGAGATGATCAAAGACATCTTTCGTGTTGCGCCAGTCGAGGATATTCGCAGTGTGAGCAGCGTGGACGACAACGAGCGCGGTCTCTTCAACCGGCGCATCCGCCGTCCGGCGATGGGTGCGGCTCTCAGCCAATAGTCTTTTCCAAGGTCGCGCCTGTGCATTGCGATGTGGTTCGTCTTACCGCGTTGGATCTCGTATACGGTACATCCTGGTCGGCGCGGTATACCGCGATCAAGCGAATCAGAGAGCGATTGTAAGCCGAGGCGCCGGCGAGCACCGGAAGCGGGGTCACCCCGATCAGCAATTCGTCGCGGTTTCTGCGGTCACGGTGACGCTGTCAGCTGGTCACATCCAGGGATCGATCATCGTCAGACCGGCGGCATTGCACGCACTCCTGTCGCGCGGTACTACGGCGAACCATGCGCGGCGGCGTCGCGGCGAGGTAGCCCTCGGGTGTGGGCAAGCCTCTTCTGGCGCGCGCCTTCGGCGAGTTTGGCATAGCGCCGCGCCGCGGCGGGTTCGAAGGGCAGAATGCGGACGGCGAACAGATCCAGCACGCCGTCGAGCGCAGCTGCCAGCCTGTCCTTACACCGCGCCACACAGAACGCATCAGTAAGAGATCGTGCTGGACTTCCGCGACAATTTCCAAACATGGAGCATGAACGTTGTCCTCAAGTCACAGGCAAATTCGTTTGTCTGGAGTAATCGTTCGGCTCACGATGGGCAGAGCCTAAGGCCAGTTGATCTTCAATGAGGTCCAAAGGTGTTTCGCGGCCGAAGCTCTCTCGCTAAACGGCAGCGGTCCGAAACAACCGAGTGAGAGGATCGACTTGTCGATTGCCGGTGCATCTTGCGAGACGTGACCTCATCATTCTGCACCGCTCGTCAGTCTACGTAAGTTCGGGAACTTTTGTGCTCACGGACCATCCAATGAACTCCATCATGTGAGCCAAGGCCTCGCTTCGACCGCCTTAGAGGGAATGCCGATGAATCCAAAGGTGCATATTCTGAACCGAGAAGTGCCGCAACCGGAGACCCAAAGGCCAAGTCGAGCGGAAGTCGAGGCAGCGGTACGGACCATCATCCGATGGACCGGCGAGGATCCCGACCGAAACGGCCTGGTCGAAACGCCGGCTCGCGTGACCCGTTCGTTGGAGGAATCCTTCTCGGGCTATGGCCAGGATCCGGCCGAGATTCTGGAGAAGACCTTCGAGGAGATCGAGGGGTACGACGAGATGATCGTCCTGCGGGACATTCGCTTCGAAAGTCATTGCGAGCACCACATTGCACCTATCATCGGCCGGGCCTGGGTGGCCTATATCCCGGATGGGCGCGTGGTCGGGATCTCCAAGCTCGCCCGCGTAATCGACGTATATGCCAAGCGCCTGCAGATTCAGGAGCGGATGACGGCGCAAATCGCCAACACCATAAACGATGTGCTTAAGCCGCGGGGCCTTGGCGTAATCATCAAGGCAACGCATCACTGCATGACCACCCGCGGCGTGCACAAGCCCGGCACCGATCTGGTCACCAGCCGAATGTTGGGCTGCTTCCGCGACAGCACCCTGACACGCCGGGAGTTTCTCGGCATGGCCGCTTGATGGCGGCCTTTGAAGGAGCGAAACTGGTGGAAGAAAGAGCAAAGCCCATTGGGCCAGACCTTACGGAAGGCATCGCGCTGAGCATGTTCACGAGGGAGACCCTGCTCGGGCATGTAGGCGATCAGGATGTTTTGTTAGTACGCTCCGGCATAGAGATATTTGCCATCGACGCCCATTGCAGTCACTATCACGGACCCTTGGCCGAAGGGCTCGTGGTCGGCGAGAGCGTCCGCTGCCCCTGGCACCATGCCTGTTTCGATTTGCGGACCGGCGAAGCAATCCGCGCGCCGGCACTCACCCCGGTCATGGTCTGGCAGGTCGACTACGAGGGAGATCGCATTTTCGTTCGGAGAAAGCGCGAACAGTCTAAGGCGCGCGGTAAGGGACCCGTTGATACACCGGACCGGATCGTGATCGTCGGAGGCGGCGCGGCCGGCTTCGGTGCGGCGGAGATGCTGAGGCGGCAGGAGTTCCGCGGCAGCATTGTCATGCTGAGCAACGATACCGTGTCGCCAGTCGATCGCCCGAACCTATCAAAGGAATATCTCGCTGGCAGCGCGCCCGAAGAATGGTTGCCGTTGGGTTCAGGCAGCTTCTATGCTGAAGCCGGTATCGATCTGCGGCTCAATACGGAGGTTCTCTCGATCGATACCAAGGCGCGCTCCGTCGTCGTCGCAGGTGGCGACGATATTCCCTTCGACCGCTTACTGCTCGCGACAGGTGCGGAGCCGATGAAGCTTCCGATCCCGGGCGCTGACCAACCGCACGTCCATACGCTGCGTTCGCTTGCGGATTGCCGGGGGATCATTGCATCTCTGAACGCCGCACGCCGCGCAATCGTGATCGGTGCGAGCTTCATCGGCCTCGAGGTTGCGGCGGCATTGCGTGCAAGAGATGTCGAGGTCCACGTGGTCGCGCCGGAGCGACGGCCGATGGAGCGCGTGCTTGGACCCGATATGGGGGAGTTCATACGCGCGCTGCACGAAGCGAAGGGCGTTATCTTCCATCTCGGTGATACCGTAGCCGAGATCGATGGCAATTGCGCGAAACTGAAAAGCGGCGGCGTGTTGGAGGCCGATGTTGTGGTCGTCGGCGTCGGCGTGCGCCCGCGACTCGATCTAGCTGAACGGGCTCGTCTTTCGCTGGAGCGCGGAGTTAGGGTGAACGCCTATCTTGAAACCAGCGTTGCGGGCATCTATGCGGCGGGTGATATCGCGCGCTGGCCCGATCCGCATTCGGGCGAAAATATCCGGGTTGAGCATTGGGTAGTGGCGGAGCGTCAAGGGCAAACCGCTGCTCGGAACATGCTAGGACAGCGTGAGGCATTTGAGGCGGTGCCGTTCTTTTGGAGTACGCATTACGACGTGAGGATCAACTACGTGGGACATGCCGAGACGTGGGATGAGATTGCTCTCGACGGTAGCATCGCTGCAAGGGACTGCCTATTGCGATACAAACGCAGAGACCGCGTGCTTGCGGTCGCTTCGATGTGCCGCGACCTTGTCAGCCTACAGGCTGAACTAGCCATGGAGCGAAACGAGATGCCCTGACACGACCTGGCCTGTTACCGCCACCATCTCCGCTGTGCCGCGCTTCAAGCCGTTTCAGGGCCATTCAGCTTGTAGAGCTTCGCGCAAAGATGTTTCTAATCCGCGACTTTGCGGCCGCGCAATGCCGCAGCTAACCCTTTCCGACCGTAGGAGCCGGCATCGGTGGCCAGCCACGAGCGATCAAGATCCGCATTTGTGTTCGCAGGCGGGGGCAGCTTGGGTGCCATTCACGTCGGCATGCTGCACTCGCTGCGAGTCGTGGCATTGCCGCCGACATGGTCGTTGGCTCAAGCGTCGGCGCGCTAAATGGCGCCTATTATGCGGGTAATCCAACGGTCGAAGGGATTCAACGACTGGATACGATCTGGCGTGGATTGCGCCGGAGCGATGTATTTCCGCTAACGTGGCGGACCACGATGGGTCTTCTGTATCGGAGGGACTTCCTTGTTTCGTCGGATGCGCTGCGCCAGCTGGTCGACGACAATCTCGGCTACCGCAATCTGGAGGATGCAAAGATCCCGCTGCACATCGTTGCGACCGACATCTTGACGGGCGGGACCGTCGTGATGTCGGACGGTCCAGCAGCGCGAGCCATCATCGCAAGCGCCGCCATTCCGGCGGCTTTTGAGCCAGTGTACTTCAACGGCCTCCATCTTGCAGATGGGGCAATATCGAGTAACACGCCGGTCACCGTAGCGGTTGCGAGGGGCGCGAGGCGCCTGATCGTTCTTCCTACCGGCTACGCCTGCGCTCTGCAGCAGCCGCCAGCCGGGGCCGTCGCAAATGCCTTGCATGCACTGACCTTGCTGATCGGGCGCCAACTAACGAACGAGTTACAGGGCCTTGATCATAGCATTGATTATTTTGTGGTGCCGCCGCTTTGTCCGCTGACCCAAACGCCGTATGATTTCTCGAAGGCCAGCGAGCTGATCGAACGGGCCGCGATGAGCACCGAAACTTGGCTTTCCGAAGGAGGTCTCGACCGTCCCCGCGTTCATGCCCAATTGAGCACGCACAAGCATGAGCACCGGCATAGGCACAGGCATTAGGTCACCGAATGCGGCCGCCCGAGAAAGAGAACCGAGTCATAGTCCTCGTCGTCGCGGTTTACCAAAGAGCGATCACGGACTGGCGAGATCTGGTCGTTTCACTTTCGGGGAACGCCCTCACGTTCTGCTGCTGATCGACGTGACGATGGTGCCCCTCAGTCCTTTTGGTCGATGCCGCGGAACTGGTGCTCTTCGCAGGATCAGCTACTCAAAAGACGCTGAGGTTTGGCGTCTCTTGTCGGGGCGGCGCTGCTAGGTAGCGTGACGAGAATAGGCGGAGGCATGTATGTGATGTACTCTTTGCTGGGATCTCCACCGCGCTGCGCCGCTTCTTACACTGCCGCTGCCATGGCCCGTGCGACGGTGGCGACTGCAGGTAGCCTGCTGCATGTACCCTCATCCGCGCCCGCGATTGCCGGGTGGCACTTTGTTTCGGACTACGCCAGATGGCCATACGCCGGGAATGAGGTGGCGCCAAGATGCGACGCGGGAGGGCAGTTCAGTCTACAGTCGCAGAATTTACCGACTTGTTCCAAGAGCAAAACAACGCGGTATTCTCACCCGCGCAAGGGGAAGTGCATAAGAGATCTACGATCAAGATCACAGGGCGATTGATTGCGGCCGCGCGCGGTCTCGCGGGAGTCAGTCGGGAGGAGTTTGCCGGAGCTGCTGGGATCCCGGTTGAATGGATAGCCCTCATGGAGGTGAGCGGCAGCGCCTGGCTCAACTCAGAAAGCGATGCCGAAGCTGTAATCCGCGCCTTCGAGAGGTTTGGGGTCGTTGTTATCGATGAGGATGCCAGTATGGGGGCCGGCGTTCGATTGAAATTCACTCGCCAGGACGTGAAACAGATCAGTCGGCTGGAAAGCGAAGGTGGTATCGTGCGCTCAGACGACGCGCCATGACAATTCAGATGGATAATCTGGGCTGCGGGGCTGTGATTCCAGCCGAAGATCCGATGGCGGCGCCTGGTTCAACTCCGGCCGCGCGAGCGGTTCGAGACTTTCTGACGTCAGGCAGCGTCATCATTAGCTTATCAACGGCAAAACTTCGCTCATCCCGCGCCAGATCATATCGACGGCGACATACAGGATGACGAGTAATCCCGCATACGCGATCCATCGATGCCTGTGCAGGAGCCGGGCTATATAACCCGCCGCAATGCCCATCAAGGCAACTGATAGAGAAAGTCCAATGATCAGAACGGTGAGATGCTCTCGAGCGGCGCCTGCAACAGCCAGCACGTTATCGAGAGACATTGATACGTCGGCCACGATGATCTGACTTGCAGCCTGAGCAAAGGACTTGCGCGGAGCACGATCGGAAATTGTCCTGTCATCGTTGACGTCCATAGTGCTCATTGTTTCGATTGCGTCTTTAGCGGAGAACCGCAATTCTCGGAACACCTTCCAGCTCACCCAGAGCAGAAGAATGCCGCCAGGGAGCACGATTCCTACGATCTGAAGCAATTGAGACGCCGCCGCAGCCAGTGCTATGCGCAGGATTGTCGCCGCGATTATACCGACCAGCACAGCTTTCGTGCGTTGCTGCAGCGGCAATCCCGCCGCGACCAATCCGATGACTATGGCGTTGTCACCGGCCAAGACCAAGTCGATCACTACGACTTGAAGAAGTGCCATGACCTCGTTTGAAATGAAGTGGAGCATGGCCGCGGTTTCTGACTTCCGAATGAGGAAGGCGCGATCAGGTCTGTTGGACTGGTTGATGCGTCACAACGATCGAATAGCTACGATGAGAATGATCAGAGCTCCAGCACTCGTTGAGGCTCGCTAAGCCAGCCGCAAATCCGATGAACGCAAACGCGCCCGAAGCATCCCACATGGTAATGTCGGCACCCTGACGATCGGATGACAAGCGCCAGGCGGCCAATGCGACGATGGCCGAGTTCGCAACCGCGATTACACTCATCGATCCCAGCCTAAGAGGTTTCGAGTCACAGGCGCAAGGCCGCCAAGTGGAATCGCGACCGCGAGCAAAAGAACCGCGGGGACAAGATACTGGAGCTTGGTCTGCAGGATCGTTGCGAGACGGCCGCCATTCTGCTTGGTAGACATGATGCCTCCGCAACGCTCTCATCGCCGATGATGCCCAGATCGAGGAGAAGCGTTAGGAGAGAGGTAGGTGTGATGCGTAACTCAGACAAAGGAATTCAATTGACGCTTTGCTGCAACTATATTGTTCTTGGAAAAGGCGAGGCAGGATAATGCAGCGTGCCGTCTGGCAGTAGGACAGCGCCTCGAGTCAGAGATGCTTGCACGACCCGATAGTTCGTCAAAATATGGAACACCGTCTCGCCCTCCGTGATGAGATAGTCGGCAATGATCCTTCGATGGCACCGCCACCAGACGGCCTCGGCACACATTATTGCAGATGTGGTGCAATGTCCAAGTTTGCGCAGCCTGGCGAGGCCGCACCGAAATTCATCGCTCATCGCATAGTCTGCAAAATTGTGAAAGCTACGATTGTTCCAAAATGCATTCACGGTCGCCGCAACGTCTAGTCTTTTGCCGCGGAGGCCCCCGAGCCCGGCGATATGTTCATAGCCGATATCCAGTTCGGACAACGCGCGAGCAAGGCGCGCGGCATTGTACTGCGGGTTGCAAAGGGAACGTGGAACGCTTCGAACATCGACGACGAGCCTGACCTCTTGCGATCTCAACAGGCTCACGAACTCGCCGAGGGAGCGCGTCGAGTGCCCGATTGTAAAAAAACGATGCGCCATGCTCAATATCTTCGGTCCCGATTACTCCACTCCTTCAACTTTCATCGCGCGCAGTTGACAGCCTCCTCGCTTGCACTTCAAGAACCGCGAGGCTGCGCTCCTTTCCCTGCTCGGTCCATTGGATCGACTGTCCCGGCCCAAGACCAATCAGCGCAATTCCAACTGGACTTAGCACTGAAATGCAGTGGCTGTCTTGAGCCTCCTCCGGGAAGACAAGTCGAGCTTTGCGAATTCGTGCATCTCGATGATCCACGAATTTCACGTCACAGCCGAGCCTTACGACCGAACTCGGAGCAACATCGTCTGGCGCAGCATCCGCGCGCTCGATCTCCTCGCGAAGAAAGCAAGCAACTTCTGTCGCCGGCGCGGAGCCAATCAACGCGAACAAACGCTCTCTGTCCGAAGCCGTCAATAGGATGGAGGGCCTTTGCTTAACGCGATCGCGCTGGAAGTCGTCCATGATTGTCGCTCCACCACGTTTTCAAGCGTCTTCCGGACCCCGCGAAGGTGACGAACTCCACTTACACAAGATCCAACCGATAGATGACGTTCGCCCAGCGAAGATGTGGTCGGCCACCGTGGTAGGAAGGCGACCGAGAACGAGACGCTCATGGGATGCGTCGGCCAAGCAAGATCTCTCTCAGAACGACAGCGTCGTTATGAGCTCTATCATGAGCTGCAAAGACGAGTGTAATCCGCCCTCCTTGGGCGAGAGCGCGCAGTTCGCCGAGCCGATCGCGGTGCTGATGTAGCTCTTCGGAGTAGCGGCGCCGAAACTCGTGCCATCGAGCGGGGTCGTGCCCGAACCACCTCCGCAGGGCAGTGCTCGGTGCGATGTCCTTGGCCCACAGATCAATCGCGGCATCCACTTTCCTGATACCGCGGGGCCAAAGTCGGTCGATCAGTATTCGAGTGCCGTCACGGGGGAGAGCGGTATCGTATGCCCGCTTCATCTTGATGTTCTGCGCAGCAATCGTCCTGCCCATCGATCCTCCTCCCGCATCTCAATTAATCTGTTGCCATCCCGCGCGATGATCGTGTAACGGCCGGGTTCTGTGCAGCTTCGCTGACTACATCTATCGGAGCGCCGGAGTTCTTGATCTCCCGCTGCATGCTGTTTCCCGAAATGGCGATTGACATAAATAGGATTCCCGCGACGACCCAAAACGTCAATCTGCCGCTACCGTCGTGCGCCCAGGGTGGGGTAGGGCGGCGACGAGCATGTGACGGCAGAAGATCGATCAAACGAACCGCTATGATGCTCGCCTCCGACGGGGACCATTGCGCGCTATCCGACTTCCAGATCGTGGCAGCAAGGCTGTTTGCTGCCTGAGCCCTAGACAGCTGGGACAGACGGGACGCCTCCTGCCAGGGATCGATGTTCTGACGCGCGAGCAGGGACACGACGCTCAATGTCATCTCATCGGTCTCGCAAACCGAAGCGAACAAGAAAGCGTCATACTGGGATTCGCGACGAGATAGTTCAGTCATACTACGCTCCCACTTTTCGAAAAAATACCCAATTGACGAAGGGCGCGACGTCGCGGCGCTATAGAGCCTCTGATACTGCGCGCGCCATCAGCAGCGCCTGACAAATGAGACTCGTGACAATTCATATTCATAGAATTGTCTAGCTCCGTTGAGCCTTCGATGCTGAAGCATCTCTCCTTGTCCGCTCCGGGAGGCCGAACGAGCTTGCTGAGCGAGTAATCTTGGGGGGATCGCTTGCTGGAAATGTACCCTCCAGCTCCTCATCCAATTCGTGGTCGATTTCTCGCTTTGTTCGCTGTGTGAAGGAGTCTCTTGCAGTCATCACGAAATCTCCGTCGTCTTCATGCATGCGGGCGCACGATTTGGGGGGCCTTCGGCGCCGATTGTTCGATCCAACATTGCCTGAAGCGTTTGCCTTTGCAGATCCACGCGGAAGATTCGAGGAATCATGAAGGTGGACTGATCGAGCTAGGTGACCAACGTTTCGAGCTGCTCGACTTGCTTGCGATGTAGCAACAGCAAATACATAAGCTTCGCATTGAGTTTTGAATCGAAGATGTTCAGGATGGCTTCCTCGATCATGTCCGCCAACCTAGCCTGATTGTGACTTGCAAAACCGATCCGTCTTCGGAGGCTGCAATCGGTGCTGGGAAGAGCGGTTGTCGTGTTGCGAGGAAGTATGTTAGCTGCTCCTCTGGCGACAAGTTCCTTCTTGAGGAGGACGCAAATTGCCCCCTGACCCAATTCGGCTTCGAGGGCGATGTCTGCAACATGCGAATCTGCCGCGTGTCCGATCGCCGCATATGCAGTGATGCCGATGCGTTCACTTTCAAGAAGAAGCTTGAGGAAATTTATTATCTCCTCTTTGGACCAATAGCCAAAATATCTGGGGTCGGCGTCGCTCATCCTTCGAGGAGTTGGCGCGAATTGTTGGATCGTGTCGTCTGAGTGCGCTTGTTGGGGTAACCGAGAGTTCGGCATGATTTTTTGTTTCCCTGCGAGAAGAGATGAGGATCTTCAGTCTTTTGACTCTTTGGATTGTCTATTTCATCGCCTGCCGTGCACAACTACGCGTCATTCGCTCAGTTTCTACAAGCGAAAGTTATTGTCATTTTGCATCAAGAATGTTGGTGGCGTTGGAGGAGTTATAGTGCAGTTCGCGAGCAGCCCTCTTCGACCGCATACGCGAATGAACATTGCACCGGACCTTCGCTCCCATTCTTTGGACGGTCTACTCGCGGCCTGAGCCGGGTGGAGGCATGACGCCTGATCACTCGTTGAATGTTCGTCCAACAATGAGCAGTCAGGGCTTTTGATTTGTTGGCAACAGCGCCGATGAGGTTTCACGTCGGATCGATCTGGGTCAAGAAAGAAGACCAAGCCTGGCTATAGAACCAAGATCGTCGCTGCAGAAACTGACAGGGTGGGCTTCTCCAGCAGGCGAACCACGCCGCCGCCGGGCGGACGTGTAACGCACGCGCTAAGCGGATCGAGTAGGCGGTATTGCAAATCGGCATCGGAAAGGCGACTTTCCGGCTTGTCGCAGGCCCGCTCGAGATTGCAAGCGATGCGCCGTTAGACATCGTCGATCAACGAGCGACGTCTGCGATCAGAACGTCGAATTTCCCTCGGACGCCCTCAGTGTTCGTCGCAACAAGGACGATCACGACGACGAGCAGCACTTCACTCATACGCTCGTCGTCCGTGTCGAAGGTCAGGAAAACTTCTCCGCAAACTGCTTTGCTAAAGCATCGGCAGTAGCATCTGCGATCTGATAGATGTGGCTTTTCATTTCTTCCCAAGTGTGAGCCTCGGCATCATACTTGTGATCCTTCAGCTGCTGGATCTGCTGGATGTGATGACCGCCGTGCGCCAAAAGAAGATTGTTCACTGCGTCCTTCGGTAAATAGGGGTTTGCTTTGCTCAGGAGGGTGGCAATCTCCTCGGCGTTCGACGTCAGTGTCTGAGTTGCCGCGCCTTGCTTGGCAGCGTCGCTTGCGACGGTCGCCACAAGATAGGCCTTTACGGCACTATAATGCCCCGCGAGGAGCTTGAAGAAGGCGTCCTTGGCCCCCGCTCCGTAGAATGGCTCGATGCTTGCGGCGATGGACCGGGCGTTGGCCACGGCTTGTTGCTCTGCAGTTTTTGCGACATCGTCCTGCTTTTCGATCGTGGCGAGTGAGACCGCCCTTACCCAGAAGATGTGCCCGATCCAAAGATCTCGAAGCATCGCTGCGGTCTCGAACGTTTTATCGGTTCGAGCCTTTCTCTTGGCGGCGTGAGAATGTCTGCTCGCCGCGGATGCGCTTCCGGAGAGCGGCACGAGCGCTGCGATAGCGGCACCGACGGCTAAAAGCTCCCGACGATCGGCGACCTGTCGTACTACGTTTCGTGACATTGAAGCCTCCTTGGGCGATTCTGTACCGCTTTGCTTGTTTGTTTGAAGGCTTGTATTTCATCAGAGATGAGATCCCGCAAACGAATTTCATTGTCATTTCAATACAAGATCCGTGCAGTTCTGATGCAAAAGCACGTCGCTGAAGCCTTCAGTTGTGTCGTTTCGAAATGCGACCGCAACGCAGACGTGCTGAGTATCGCAGCGGGTGCAAAATCGAGATCGGCATTGCATGAAGGGCTGCATAAGGCTCGCTCACTGGGCAGCACAGCGATCCGCGACGGCACTGAGGCGCGACGGGCCGATCGGTCGCTAGGCCCACCTCTTCGACACGACCGCCTAGCCGGCGGTACCGCCGGTCGCAAACCCGGGGAACAGCATCATGCCACCGTCGATGAACAGGGCCAGGCCCGTGACGTAGTCGGCCGCATCGGAGACGCGCCAAGCGACTGCCTGGGCAACATCGTCGGGCTCGCCTATGCGCTTGTAGGGCACAAGCGTCATCGGATTTTCGCAGGCCTCCTTGGTCTCCCAGGCGGACCGATTGATGAGCGTCCGAATGGCGCCCGGCGCCACGCCGTTGACGCGGATGACACTCCTGGGCGACGCTTCGCATCATCTGCATGACGCCGCCTTTGGATGCCGCACAGTTCGCGTGCCCAGCCCAGGGTATCTCCTGGTGGGCAGAGGTCATGCGAAAGAGCTTGCCGGCGGCCGAGATGTCCTTCACGACACCGCGTCTCCTGAACTCGCGGACGGATTCCCGGGCACAGAGGAACTGGCCGGTGAGATTGACGCTGAACCTTATTCCACTGCTCGATGGTCATGTCGTGAAAGGGTTCGTCGCGCTGCAATCCGGCGTTGTTCACCACGATGTGCAGCGTCCCGAAATGATCAATCGCCCGAGCGAACATCGAGCGGACATCCTCCTCGTTGCTGACGTCCGCATTAATCGCGATCGCTTTCCGGCCACCGGCCTCGATTTCATGGACGACCTTATCAGGCGCGGCGGGATCCACGACGTAATGACGACAACATCCGCGCCCGAGGCGGCCAGTCCGAGCGCGACCGCGCCGCCGATCCCGGAGTTTGCGCCCGTCACCAGCGCAGGCTGGCCCTCCAGCACAACCGGAAGCGTACGTGTGGGCGCGAGCGCTCGCCAGGACCGACTGGAGCGGTCGCGGCGGTCGAGTTCACTACCATCGCTACCTTCTGAGCGGAGCCCGCCCTTCCTTGCCCTTATCGGGAAGGGCCTTTTTGCCGCCGCGGTGCTCCGACGGCTTTTCGCAGTGCGTGAGGTTGTGGGCGGTGTTGAACAGCGCGATGTGGGAGAAGGCCTGCGGAAAGTTGCCGACGAGGCGCCGCCGCGAGGTGTCGTACTCCTCGGAGAGCAGGCCGACGTCGTTGCGGAGCGCAAGAAGCCGCTTGAACAGCGTCTTGGCATCCGCGTCACGGCCGATTAGATGATACGCATCTGCCCAGCCAGAAACTGCAAGCCAAGTACATGACTTCGCCGGGCGGGAGACCGTCCTTCGTCGCACCCGTATCGTACCGCCGCACCAAGCCGTCCGCGAGCAGCTCGCGTTCTATCGCGTAGATGGTCGCGATCACGCGCGGATCCTCGGGCGGCAAGAAGCCGACGGCCGGTACCAGCAGCAGGCTCGCATCGAGCTGCGGTTCGCGGTAGACCTCGACGAACGTCTGGCGCCCTTCATCGTAGCCGTGCCGGCATACGTCTTCGTGGATCGCGGCGCGCTGCGGCCTCCCACTCCTGAACGGCCCATGCATGTCGAATTCGGCGGCCGATTTGATCGCCCGATCGAAGGCGACCCACGCCATGATCTTCGAAAAGGTGAAGTGCTTTGCTCCGCCCCGAACCTCCCAGAGGCCTTCATCCGGCTCTCTCCAGATACGCTTGAGATGGTCGAGCAAGGCGCATTGGATCGCCCAGGCCCGCTTGTTCTCGCGGAGTCCGCCGCGGCGAGCCTGGTACAAGGCGTCCACAGACATCGAGCTGAAGCTGAGTTTGCGCCACGTTTCCGATCCGGACTGGTTTCGTCATTGCCCGACAGCCACGGGATCTCCCATTCGGTCAGGCGGCGCTCGCCGGTGACCACGTACATGATCTGAAGTTGCTTGGGACTTCCCGCGACAGCCCAGACGAGCCAATCCCGCCAGGCGCGCGCCTCGTCGTAGTAATCAGCTCCCCCGAGAGCCAAGAGCGTCAGCGTGCCGGTCGCGAACCCAGCAGAAGCGGTAATCCCAGTTTCTTGGCCCCCCGATCTGCTCCGGGAGGGGCTTCGTCGCCGCGGCAACGATGCCGCCGCTCGGCCCGAACGTCAGCGCCTTCAGCGTGATGAGGGATCGCAGAACCGCCTCCGAATACGGCCCCGCTGCCTTGCAGCGGCTGGACCAGTCGCGCCAGAGGGCTCCGCCTGTTTCAGGAGGGCCGCGGGGTCTTCCCGGGTGTTAGGATCCTGGTAGGAAATTTGGTGCGAGAGAACGAAAGCCACGCGCTGGGGCCGGTGTGACTGAAAAGGAGCCGACGGTCTTCATCGCTTCGCCGCGCATGGTCACGTCGGTCCTGAGGATCAGCATCGACTCCCCGACGACCATGCTGACCGCGCCATCCTCAAGCCGGCTCACCCATGGCACGCCGGCCCCGTAGTCGAAGCGCGCCACCAGCTCGCTGTGCATCTCGACCTTGCCCTTGATGCCTTCGACTGATCTGACGACCTTAGACAGGTCGGTTTTCGGCGGCATGAAATCGCTGATGCGGACGCTGCCTTGGTCAGTCTCGAAGATTGTTTCCAGGATCAGAGTGCCGGGGCGATAACGCCGCTCGGCCGCAGAGCGGCCGGCCGGAGACAGTTTCCAGTAGCCGTTCTGCCCATCGCCGAGCAGCTTCGCGAAGCAGCTATCCGAATCGAACCGGTGAAGACTCAGCCAATCGATCGAACCGTCGCGCCCGACCAGAGCTGCAGTCTTGCAATCGCCGAGCAACGCATAGTCTTCAATCTTGGCCATTTGGACACCCGATACCCCAAATGGATGTCCTGTCCTCCGGTTCCATTCCCCGCCTGCACTTTCGACGGGAGAATCATCAGAACGCGTCAGGGACAGGGGTGACGCTCTCCATCGTATCCCAGATAGGTGCCTGAGCCCGGATCGTAGGAGCGATAGCGCTGCGCGCAGTAGGCGTCGGCATTTGCACGCGCTTGGCTATTTGCGATCGCGCTGCCGACGATCGCGCCGGCGGCCAGCCCGCCCAGGACGGCCGCGCCGTTACCGTAGTAGCGGGGTCCGTGCCAATGATGGTGCCGGTACGGCCCGTGCCAATGCCGATACTGAATCTGCTGCACGCTCGGCCCAGGACCGGTTGTCGCTGTCGGCATCAGGGGGGCGGCGATTGTCGATGAAGCAGCCGACGAGAGCATCGCCCCGGCGGCCGCAACGACGATGAAAGTTCTGCGTCGCGTCATGTCGGGCTCCGTGTTGTTGAGGATGTTGGAGCAACAGCGGGTTGCCCGCTCCGTTCCGAAAACACGGGGCCCGGCGTCAGAGAGTCGCAGAAAATGAAATCTTCGTAAGGCGCGCACACCACACCGCTCGCTCCGCAGCCCGACGTCTAGCTGCTTCTCTGCAGAGAGCTACGGCGCCGACCAAAAGTCAGTCATGATGTCTCGCCCTCCTTCTCCTTGCGCATTGACGTCCAGTTGGTCCATTGGCCGGCAGGCGTGAGCCATTGTGCCAGCCTTGTTCGAGTGCGCAGCCACGTTGATCCTCGAGCGCGTTGATCGGCATTGAGCTCACTGGCTGCGTCAAGCCGGCCATCCGCGCTGACGAAGTGTCCACTCGTGGCCTGATTGCCAGCTCATTTTCCCGGCGAGGCCTCACATCAAAAATATCGATATTAAGTGGTGGTACTTTTCGTTTGTCAAAAATGATCTCGGGCATACGTTGCTAACAACGTTAGCGTATCGATCGTTGCATCGGCGAGGCGCGAATAGGCGGAGGCCGAGATGATAAAAGAATCGGGGAAACTTGAGCTGGTGACTTCCATGCTCAGAACGCTAAGCCAAGTCGTGGACGCTCGGTTGCTGTTGACTAATTCAGAGAGTCTCGACAGCGATCGGTTGTCGCTACTGCCGCGAGTTGTCAATGAAGGACGCCTGCAGCCACAGCCAATACCTGTTCGCCGATGGCTTGGAGGATGCACCCGTCATCGCGCCTGACGCATTCCAGGCGGCCGGCTTCGGGCGAGTGCCTGTGCGTGAACGTGTTCCATAATGGCCGGTGCAGGCGGCGCCTCAGACCTTGGCAGTCAATGCACTAGCCGAGCAGCGTACCAACCAGGGAGATTGCGCCATGTTTCAAAAATTGCTCCTGGCCTTCGACGGCTCACCCGATGGTCGCGAAGCTCTGGCCCAAGCCGAAACGTTGGCATCAGCTTGCGGGGCGACCGTTCATCTCCTTGCGATCATAGACCCGACCGAAAGCATGCTGATCGTGGAGGCAATGTCTTACATTCCAGACAATCAACGTTTTGTACTCCAGTCAGTGCTTGACGAAGGCGTAAGGCGTTTGCGACGCGCTGGATGCACTGCAACCAGCGAAATTAAGTATGGCAAGCCAGCGGAACAGATAATTCTGTCCGCCAGAGAAATGAACGCGAACTTGATTGTCGTGGGTCACCGAGACCAAGGGACGCTTGCACGTTGGTTGAATGGATCGGTCGGCGAATCCATCTTGCATCAACCGCCATGCAGCGTCCTCATCGCGGTAAAGCCTGAGCAACCGGCGATTAACGTCACCCCGATTCGGCAACTGAAGGCGCGGGGGAAGGGATGAACGCTATACCGAAAGTCCCTGGTCTCGCAGCTCTTTTGCTGGTTGCTGCAGCCTTTACGATGCCATCGGACAGGGGCGTTGCAAAGGACATCGCCCTAGGGGCCTCTGTACAGCTGACGGGGCCCGTGGCCAACACGGGCCGCTACTATCGAGACGCCTATCAACTTGCGATCGATCGAATTAATGCCCTCGGCGGCGTCAAGGTCGGCAATGAAGCGCACAAACTCACGCTCAAGCTTTACGACAATCAGTCTGACGTGAACCTCAGCGTGCGCCAGTACACTCAGTTAGTTTCTCAGGACAAGGTCGATTTTCTGCTGGGACCATTCGCCAGCAATTTCGCAATAGCGGATTCCGCAGTGTCCGAGAAATACAAGATTCCAATGGTCCAGGGCGGCGGTGCGTCTGACCAGATCTTCTCGCGCAAGTTCAAGTACATCTTTGGAACGCTTGCACCGGCCAGCAACTATTTTGGTTCGACAGTAGAGATCTTGAAGGGACTTGATCCCGCGCCTAAATCCGTCGCGCTGCTATATGCGGACGACGCTTTCGACGTTTCGGTGGCGGAGGGTACTCGGCCGAAATTGAAAAAAGCAGGTCTGACGTTAGTCATGGATGAGCGCTACAGCACAAACGCTACGGATTTCAGTTCTCTCTTGTCGCAGATCAGGAGCAAGAACATCGATGCGGTGCTGGTCGCCGGCCACGAAACCGAGATCCTGAATTTCGTGCGGCAGGCGAAGAGCCTTGCGGTCGCGCCGAAGATGTATTCCTTCACGGTTGGCGTTCCGAGCGAGGATTTCCGCAAGGCGTTGGGCAAGGATGCCGATTACGCTTTTGGCATGACGGCCTGGCTGCCTTCGACAGACCTGAAGGACCGCTGGTTCGGCGATGCCGCGCAGTTTGCCGCCGTCTACAAGGCGAAGTTCGGATATGACCCGGATTATCATGCCGCCTCCGGCGTCGCCGACGTGGAAGCTTTGGTACAGGCCGTCGAAATGGCAGGCACGATCGACCCGGAGAAGGTGCGGAACGCACTCTCGAAAGTGAAGTTCGACAGCCTGTATGGCCCGATTGCGTTCAATGAGAACGGCCAGATCGATCTCCCCCAGACGGTCATCCAGGTCCAGGGCGACGGCTTGGCCGCGATTTACGGCGTCAATGGCAAGATCGCGCAGCCACGATATCCGATGCCGGCCTGGAACGCGCGTTAGGCAGATTGCACGAGCGGTCGGCAGAGAAGAGGACGATGTGGACCTGCTCGCACAAGTGTTGGTCAACGGAATACTCTTAGGCGGTTTGTACGCCGTAATGGCGCTCGGTCTCGCCCTGGTCTGGGGCGTGCTCAATATCGTCAACCTTGCGCATGGCGCATTCATCATGCTCGGCGGCTATGTATCCTGGTACCTGTACACTTATGCCGGCATCGACCCCTTTCTGGGGTTGCCGCTGACTGCCGTGGTGATGTTCGCGGTAGGGTACGGCGTGCAGCGGGGTCTTTTGAACCTGATCGTCAGGGCCCCGATGTTCAACACTCTGCTGGTGACCTTCGGGATCGAGGTCGTGCTCACCTATTTGGCTCAGTTGGCGTTTTCAGCCGACTTTCGCGCCATCAACCCGTCCTCTGCCGGCAACAGCATCGCCTTGGGAACGGTGGTGCTGCCGGTGTCGCGTCTTCTGGCGTTCGGCATTGCCATCGTGTTGACGGTCGGCATGTGGCTCTTCTTGCTGCGCACACGGCTCGGACGTGCGATCCGCGCCACCGCGCAAAATCTGGTTGCGGCCCGGCTCTACGGCGTGGAGCCCCGACACCTCTACGCCATGACGTTTGGAATCGGGATTGCGCTGGCTGGCGCCGCCGGAGGCCTCTACGGAACGGTGTCGCAAATCAACCCATATATCGGCGCGGCGCTGACGGCCAAATCCTTTGCCATCTCGATCGTCGGCGGACTGGACAATCCGATCGGCGTGATCGTCGGCGGCTTGTTCCTGGGAATCCTGGAGTCGCTGACCGCGCTCTATATCGGATCGACTTTCTCCGACGTGGCAAGCTTCGGCGTGCTGGTGTTGGTGCTGATCGTGCGCCCCAACGGCCTGCTCGGGAAGGCGGCATGAAGATGGCACGCACCATGCTACTTGTGGCCGCGCTTGCCGTCTTGGCGGCGGTGCCGTGGTTCGGTTCGGACGTGCTCATCCAGTTCGGCATCAATGCCCTGCTTCTGGCGGTTCTGGCGCAGGGCTGGAACGTCATTGGGGGCTATGCGGGCTATGCCTCCTTCGGCAATTCGGTTTTCTACGGGCTCGGCAGCTACGGCGTGGCCATCGCGATGGCGCAGTGGCAATTGCCTTTCGGGGTCGGCCTCCCGTTCGGCGCGGCGCTTGCGGTTGTGTTTGCCGTGCTCATCGGGATGCCGGTGCTGCGGCTGAGGGGGCACTACTTCGCGATCGCGACGCTGGCGCTCGCCCAGGTCATGGCCGCGATCGTCTCCAACGTGAAACTGGCCGGGCGGAACGTCGGACTCGTCTTGCCGCCCCTCAACAACGACCCGCTGTTTTACGAGTTGTCGCTGCTGCTGCTCGTGCTCGCGACGCTGACCGTCTACTGGCTGACGCGCAGCCGCTTCGGCTTTGGATTGATCGCTATCCGCGAAAACGAGGAAGGCGCGGCGGTGATGGGTGTCAATACGACCCTCTACAAAACCGTGGCTTTCGCCATCTCTGGCGTATTCAGTGCGCTGGCGGGCGGCATTCACGCCTACTGGGTTACGTTCATCGACCCGGAAAGCGCATTCGATATCGGCCTGAACGTCAAGATGATCATCATGGCGGTATTTGGCGGCCCCGGGACGGTTTTCGGCCCCGTCGTCGGGGCGCTTTCGCTTTCGGCGGTCTCCGAGCTTCTGTCGAGCGAGATCACCAGTCTCGCGGGCCTGTTCTTCGGCGTTGTGGTCGTCGCCGCGGTCGTCTTGATGCCGCGGGGCCTGGCCGACGTGCTGCGGCGCTTTCGCAGCACGGGCTGGCGTTACTTCGCCGAAAATATTCGGAGCCACCAGCTATGACGGCGATGCTCGAAATCAGCCACGTCACCCGGCGCTTTGAGGGCCTGGTCGCCGTCGACGACGTCAGCTTCATGCTGCTGCGTGGCGAGATCCTCGGCCTGATCGGTCCGAACGGTGCAGGCAAATCCACGCTGGTCAGCCTGATAAGCGGAACGCTGGCTCCTAGCTCCGGCGACGTCCTCTTCGAAGGAAGGTCCATTGTCCGCTTGCCTGCATATCGCCGTGCGAGACTGGGGATAGGCCGAACCTTCCAGATCATGCGTCCCTTTCCCGGTTTATCGGTTCTGGACAACGTCGCCGTGGGGGCACTGTTCGGACGGAGAGGCGGACAGATCCAAATGTCGAAAGCCCGCGAGCAGGCTCGCGCTCAGTTGGATTTCGTCGGACTGGCCAAAAATATCGATCAGCGCGCCGACGAATTGGGGGGGGGCGGCCGCAAGCGGCTCGAGCTGGCAAAGGCGTTGGCAATGAAGCCGAAGGTTCTTCTGTGCGATGAGGTCATGGCGGGTCTCAATCAGGTAGAGATCGAAGACGTGATCGAAGTGATCCGCAAAGTTCGCGACGAGGGGATCAGCGTCCTTGTCATCGAGCACGTCATCAAGGCAATCAGGACTCTGTCGGATCGGCTGCTGGTGCTGAATCATGGCGTGAAGATCGCCGAGGGCGATCCGGGCCGCGTTCTGTCGAACCAAACGGTCGTCGAGGCCTATCTCGGCAAGAGGCGGGCATGAAATTGGACCCGGCAGCAGTCCCGCTGCTTGACGTGCGCGGAGTAAGTGCGGGCTACGGCGGAATGCCGGTCTTGCAGGATGTAACCCTGAAGATCTACACGGCCGAGGTCGTGGCGCTGGTCGGCAGCAACGGAGCGGGCAAGACAACTCTGCTGCGCGCGCTCTCGCGCGTGCTTCCCTGCCAGGGTGGCATGACCTTTAATGCCCGGGACCTCTTGCCGATGACGTCCGACGGTGCTTTTAGAGCCGGCCTCGTGCAGGTTCCTGAAGGTCGTCAGCTCTTCGACCGCATGAGCGTACGGGACAATCTGTTGATGGGCGCTTTCATCCGTGATGACAAGGCTGCAATAGGTCGTGACTTGGACAAGATGTACGCACTATTTCCGCGCCTGGCGGAGCGGCGCCGTCAGCTCGCTGGTAGCTTGTCGGGAGGCGAACAGCAGATGTGCGCGATGGCTCGCGGATTGATGGCCGCTCCAACCCTCCTCATGATCGACGAGATGAGTTTAGGACTGGCGCCCGTCATCGTAGAGCAGTTGATGGAGGTGCTGGCGACGATCCGCAGGGAGGGCGTGACGATTCTATTGGTTGAACAGGACGTCAACCTGGCTCTGTCGATTGCCGATCGAGGTTACGTCATGGAAACCGGTCATATCGTTCGCAGCGGACTTAGCGAAAAACTCATAGGCGATCCTGAAGTCCGACGTGCCTATCTCGGGCTTTGAGGCGTAGCTCGGGACGGAAAGCCGTCCGGATTAGCGTCTGTCCGATTCATGTCGGCCGCGTGGACACACGCATCAAGTATGAGGAAGGCAGGTAGAGTGGCTGGTCCTGCCTAAACGGGAAATCGAGATGACTAAAGAAGACGCGATCAATAAACTTAAGTCACTTCAACTAGGCGGCGATGGTTGCAATGTGCACGCGAACGCTGAGACCGTTCTCTGCGAATTCCTCGATGCAGCCGGCCATGGAGAGATCGCGCGCGAGTTCCGGAAGATTCGTGAGATGTATCCGGTGGTGACCCCTAGATACGTCAAGCCGTCTTGGCGATCATAGAGATAGGCAAACGGCCGAGCAAGAATCGTCTGTGCCGGAATTGTCGGCTGTCAAACAATCATCACCAGCCGTTGACGCCAACCGCATCCGGTTGCCGGCGCAATGATCCATAGGCGAACTGTTTCAGTTTATGGTCGTGCCTGAAGTCGCGTTGCGTGGTACCTGCAACGGCTCGTTTAGACTGAGCATCAGGTGCGGTTCGCCGATGACGCGAGGGGCAGCATCGCTTTTATATGCCGCGAAGCCAAGCGTGTTCTGGCGCGATGCTGAGACATGTCTTTAGACCCTTCCAAGGCACAATCGGTGTTGATTCGTAAATAGGTAGCGGACATGGCAGCGCCGGTCCGATGATCAGGAATCGTGCACTCAAACGACAATTAAATTCGTTTGTCGCGAGCATCCTTCGATGAGACAGAGACAGCAGGGTTGCTGTGGCAGCCGATGTGACGGTCATCGAGCTGAGATCCTTCGTCTGAAGCGCCATTGCAGCATTCGATCCTTGTATCAGTCGCGGGTGAACCGCTTGATTGGAGCTGGTGATCCGACCATGTCGAGAGTTGCCGACGCGCGCGAGAGAGATCACGCATATCCAAGCGGCTGGCGCCGCTACCTTTACTCAACCAATCACAAAGACATCGGCACGATGTACTTCGTGCTCTCAATCTGCGCAGGTCTGATCGGCGGACTCATTTCAGTTATGATTCGGATCGAATTGCAGCAGACCGGCCTGCAGATTTTTACGAATTCGCATACCTACAACGTATTCGTGACCGGCCACGGCCTCATTATGATTTTTTTCACGCTCATGCCGGCGATGATGGGTGGATTCGGAAACTGGATGGTGCCGCTGATGATTGGCGCGCCGGACATGGCGTTTCCGCGCATGAACAACATATCATTTTGGCTGCTGCCGTCGTCGTTTGCGTTACTTATAGTCTCGATGTTCGTCGAAGGTGCCCCTGGCTCGGACGGAGCTGGTACTGGATGGACGCTCTACGCGCCATTGTCGACCTCTGGCCACCCGGGGCCAGCCGTCGATTTCGTGATCCTGTCCATGCATCTCGCGGGCGCCTCGTCCATCCTCGGCTCGATAAATTTCATCACCACGATTTTCAATATGCGGGCGCCGGGCATGACCTTGCATAAGATGCCGCTGTTCGTATGGTCGGTCCTCGTGACGGCGTTCCTGTTGTTGCTGTCGCTGCCTGTACTCGCCGGCGCCATCACAATGCTTCTCACTGACCGCAATTTTGGAACGACCTTCTTTGCGCCCGAGGGCGGCGGAGACCCGGTATTGTATCAACATTTGTTCTGGTTCTTCGGTCATCCCGAGGTTTACATAATGATCCTGCCGGGCTTCGGCATCATTAGTCACGTCGTTTCCACATTCAGCCGAAAGCCGATCTTCGGTTATCTAGGAATGGTTTATGCACTGCTTGCTATTGGGGTTATCGGATTTCTAGTCTGGGCCCATCATATGTATACCGTCGGGATGTCCAGTAGCGCCCAAGCGTATTTTGCTTTGGCCAGCATGGTGATCGCTGTTCCAACCGGCATCAAGATCTTTTCGTGGATAGCCACCATGTGGGGCGGCTCCATAACGTTTAGAACGCCGATGCTGTGGGCAATAGGTTTCATCTTTGTGTTCACGGTCGGTGGGGTGACCGGTGTTGTACTCGCCAATCCCGGCATCGACAGGACGTTACAGGATACATACTACGTTGTTGCGCATTTCCATTACGTGCTGTCGCTTGGCGCGGTGTTCGCCATCTTTGCGGGCTGGTATTACTGGTTTCCGAAGATGACCGGATACATGTACTCGGAGGCTCTTGGCAATCTGCACTTCTTGCTGACATTCGTCGGCGTCAATTTGGCATTTTTTCCGATGCATTTCCTCGGCTTGTCGGGAATGCCGAGACGAATTGCAGATTATCCCGATGCATTTGCAGCCTTCAACCAGATCGCGTCGATCGGGTCGTATATCTCCGCAGCTGGATTGGTCACGTTCTTCGTTGGCATGATCTTAGCGTTCGTCCGGAAAGAGAAGGCTGCTGGCAATCCGTGGGGACTTGGCGCGACCACGCTGGAGTGGACGTTATCTTCTCCGCCGCCGTTTCATCAGTTTGAGGTCTTGCCCCGAATTGAATAAGAGGATTCACGAGCGCTGCAAATGATCCTTTCCGAGGAGCAATTTGCGTCGAAGACTCCTCGAACCCAAGTCAACGATGCCCTGTCATTGCGTCTAACCGCCGACCGTTTAGCTGTTAGTCAAGAGCGCGCGCCAGTGCGATGGACAAGGCGAGACCATGTCCCACTCATGCAACGTGAAAAATGCAATCAAGCGTCAATAGATTTCGTTTGTCTAATGGCCTTGCAAGAGGGAGCTTCAAGCCCTGCCGAGATGCGAAGCCGCATACGCGAAGACAAGTGGAGAGTAACGTGATCAAGGACGTTCTGGTGACCATTCCGCCGCGCGATGTGCCATCGCCCGCACTGGACTATGCCGTAACGTTAGCCAAAACGTTCGATGCGCACCTCACTGGCGTTGCATTTGTGCAGGACGCCGCCTTCGCTGGAGCGTTGTTTGATTGGGCTCCGGCGATTGTTCTGGAGGAGTATCGCCGAGAAATGGAAGCCGCCGCTGAAGTCGCCAAAATCCGGTTTGAGGAAACATGCCAGCGGGAGGGCCTCTCCGCCGAGCCGATAGTTCTAAGTGCAGGAGCGGTCAGCCTGCCTGAACGCCTTGCGTACGCGGCGCGAAGGTTCGATCTGACGATCCTCCCTCAGGCTAACGATGAGGACGAACGGTCAGGAGACGCGATGATCGAGGCGGCCTTGCTGGGATCCGGCCGTCCGGTCTTGATCGTTCCCTGTTTCCAGGACGGCGAAGTCAAGTTCGATCGGATTCTTGTTTGCTGGGACGGCAGCCGCAACGCCGCGCGCGCTATAGCCGACGCGATGCCGTTCCTGACAAGGGCCAGACGGGTTGAAGTGGTAACCGTTGCAGCGAATGGGAAACGAGACGACGGCATCGCCGGATCACACATAGCGCATCATCTTTCTCGACATGATGTAATTGTCGAAGTAGGGAATATTGTTGCTAATGGGCAAGATGTGTCGCGCAGGATCCGTTCTCACGCGGCACAACAGTCGGCAGATCTGATTGTTATGGGTGGCTATGGTCATTCGCGGCTGCGCGAGTTCATTTTAGGCGGGGTGACGCGCGACATGCTCAGTTCGGCCAATGTTCCAACCCTAATGTCGCATTGAACTGCTGCAATCTGGGCGGCTGATCAAATGTTTCAGGAGTTCGCGTCGGACTGAAAGTGCGTTTCTCGAGGGTCTCGACACGTGTGTTACGCCGGCGGATTGCGCGCGCTTTTCGATGGAAGTCAGGGGTGGTCACGCGCGTGGCGAATGGCCCGACCCATGGAGTGGGCGCACTTCACTGGCGGCCCGACTCCTCAGCGGCTGGTTTGATCTCCGCTTAGCGGCCGCAAGCTCCGAATAGGAGCCTGCCATCATCCCGCGCCGTCTGATAAACGTATTGAATTCCAGGCAAAGGCTTGGCTTCATATTCAAGCGTCTCGTGCTCTCTCATTGAGCAACGTCACCAGACTGGCCTGCTCTAAGGCAGCGTTCGAATGTGATCAATTTGAGGGCTCAGCTTCACCGGTGCCGATACTCGGCTCTTTCGACCGAGAGGAAACTCAAATGAAAACTGTAGTGTCAACCCGGCAAGTACATCCGCGGGACCGACTTCGATTTTTTGGCACAGCGTGGCGTGCAAGCAGATCGTGGATTACGATTGTTGGCCAGAGACCCGGATAGGCTTCAACGCCGAAGTTCGAGTCGGCTCGCTTGGTCGCCTGAACCTTGTGCAATTCCATAATTCGCCGGCAACCATTGGCGGAGCGGTGCAATTGTGTAAACGACACGCGGATGCCCCTCCGCTGCATCGCCTTGACGAAGGGCTGGAACGCGGCGTTGCCTTAAAGGAGCATTATCTCATCCTGCTGCTCCGCGAAAAGCCATTGCGTCGACTGCGAGGTCAACGTGGAAACTGCCGCCTCTGACCTTGCGTTGTCCATTGGCGTCCAGACCAGCAGTCGCCGAATGCGGACCCATGCCTGATTGCCCTAAAGCAAAGGGCGAAACTAGTGCCGCTGCGCTCAGGGCCAAGACGCTCTAGGAAAGGCTGGGCAAATCGCCAATGACGTCAATAGATGCGGCCACGAGCGCTGCAACGGGATACAGATCCGAACGCCGAGGTCTCTTCCGGCTTCGCCGAGAGACGGGTAGGCTCCCAAAGTGTCGGTCGAAGATATCTGCGGAGCACTACCACGTTCGGAAGAACCTTTTTCAAGTTTCAGCACGAAATTTGGGACAGCTATCTTTTGTGTCGCGTCTGAAGCTTTTTCACTTCAGCCAAAGTCGGATCCCGTAACCAAGCGTGGCCGCGGTGGTTACACCGGCCATCCATAACATCACGAACCATAGCAAGCGCTTCCAAAACGGATCGTCGGTCAATGGTAGCCCTCGTGATCCACCTTGCCCCGAAAAGTCCAGTACGAATAGGCAGTGTAAGCAAGGATTGTTGGAATCAGAATGCCTGCTCCTATCAGCATGAAAAGGAGGCTGGACCTTGGTGCAGCCGCGTCATCGATACTGACCCGACTAGGAACGATATTAGGGAAAATGCTTATGCCAAGTCCCGCCATGCTTAGTGCGAACAATGAAAGCCCCAAGACGAAGGGGAGGCGTTCGTACCTTCGTGTCAGGCTCACCGCGAGCGCTACCGTTACGATGGCAACGAGTAGCGGGACCTGGGCGGTGAATAGCACATTCGGCCAAGCAAACCAGTGTTCGTAGTATGCCTCTTCGAGGAATGGAGTGGCGAGACTGACGGCGCCAATGCAGATGACCGTTACGATCCCGGATATCCGGGCATGCCGGAAAGCGTGTTCCTGCAGCGATCCTTCCGTTTTCATAATCAGCCACGTCGAGCCAAGCAGGGCATACCCAGCGACGAGGCTAACGCCAGTTAGAACGCTGAAGGGAGATAGCCAGTCCCACCAGCCGCCTGAATACTGACGTCCCTCCACAGCAACGCCCTGCAGGAGCGCTCCTAGCGCGATACCCTGCGCGAAAGCGGCCAGCATCGAACCACCCGCGAATGAGAAGTCCCAGATCTTCTGATGACGAACGTCGCGCCAACGGAATTCAAACGCGACGCCGCGAAAGATCAGCGCGAGCAGCATTGCAACGATGGGAGCATAGAGGGCGGGCATGATGATGGCATATGCAAGTGGAAATGCGGCCAAAAGTGCGCCGCCCCCCAGCACCAGCCACGTCTCGTTGCCATCCCATACTGGAGCCACCGAATTCATTGCCAGATCGCGGTGGCGTCCTGGCTGAAGAAACGGAAACAGAATTCCTATTCCAAGATCAAACCCGTCTAGTACGACGTACGTGAATATCGCAAAGGCGAGGATGAATGCCCAGAGCGTCGCAAGATCCATGGTCAAATCCTCTTTGCTCCGATGGTGCGGTCTGGGTCTATCGCCGAAGCTGGCGTTATGCCTGCAGTTCGGATAGGCACATCGCCGCTTTCCAGGCCGGGCTCGGCCATTGCAGGCGCATGTGACATCAACCGCAGAATATACCAGGCCCCTACGGAGAACACGGCGAAATAAACCACAATGAATGCGAGCAATGAGGAGGCAACCGCGGGTGCATCAAGCGGTGATGCAGATTCGGCGGTTCGGAGAAGCCGGTACACGGTATAAGGCTGCCGTCCGACCTCGGTGGTCACCCAGCCGGCGATGACCGCCACGAAGCCGGCCGGTCCCATTGCGACCGCGAAAAGCAGAAGGATGCGCCACTCGTAAAGGCGGCCGCGTATTCGTGCGAGAAGCGCAAGGCCTCCGAGCGCTATCATCAACAGCCCGAGGCCGACCATGACGCGAAACGACCAGAAGACGATGCCCACCGGCGGCCACTCCTCGCGGGCAACCGTTTTCAAGCCCTCAATGGGCGCAGTAAAACTGTGGTGCAGAATGAGGGAGCCGAGCTTTGGAATGGCCAATGGGTATCGCACCGCTGCCGCCTCCCGGTCGGGAAAGCCGAAGAGGTACAATGGCGCCCCACCTGGATAGCTCTCAAAATGACCTTCGATCGCCATAATCTTCGTTGGTTGATGCTTGAGAGTGTTGAGGCCATGAAAGTCGCCCATAACAGCTTGGATCGGAGCAACGCTGACAACCATACCCATCGCCATCGAGAACATCACCCGGGCACCCGCATTGTTCGGCGCCCGCAGGAGGTGCCAAGCACCCACTGCGCCTACGACCAATGCGGTGGTAAGGTAAGCGCCCAGTACAGTATGAATGAGGCGGTACGGAAAGGATGGATTAAAGATGATTTGCCACCAGTCCGTCGGTACGAACTGCCCCGAGCTGCTGATTGAATGTCCGACTGGGGTCTGCATCCAAGAATTGGCGGCTATTATCCAAAACGCAGAAAAAAGCGTGCCGGCAGCGACCGCCAATGTAGCCGCGAAGTGTAGCCCTTTACCGACCCGAGTCATGCCGAATAGCATGATTCCAAGAAAGCCCGCCTCCAGGAAGAAGGCCGTCAGCACCTCGTAGGCCATCAGTGGCCCGACGATGGGGCCCGCACGGTCGGAGAAGACCGACCAGTTGGTTCCGAATTGATATGTTAGCACAATACCGGAAACCACGCCCATTGCGAAGGAAAGTGCGAATATCTTGATCCAGTAGTGAAAAAGGTCGAGAAAAATCGCGCGCCCGCTCCATAGCCACAGCCCCTCGAGCACAGCTAGATAGCTCGCCAGCCCGATAGTGAACGCCGGGAAGATAAAGTGAAACGATACGGTGAAAGCGAACTGGATGCGGGCCAGCAGGAGTGCATCGAAGCCCTCAAACATAGCGATCTCCGTTCATGTGCAGCCGGGGCATTTCAATGTAGCACAACCTGTGTTGCTCACCCAGATGAGTCCTTCTTCAAACCTTACGTCAACGCAAGCGGCACGAGCATAACGCCGAAGGGACCAACGGCAGGCGATTGGTGCTGGAATCGCCTTCTCGTTCAATGTGAATGTGCATCCGCTATAAAGCGCGAGTCTACGGACTGACTGATGCAATGCGCTCGCAGCTTCGCCATCTTGATTGTTCCACAACCGGGGAACTGAAAGCGTATGAGAAGGTCCCATCCAGATCAGGCTCACTGAGTGTTCACCACCAATTTCGCTCGGAGTTGATTTATAATGCGGCTACTGTGACCCCGCTGGTGTTGATTGAGAGCGAGCGACCGATCATCGCTTGCGATCGCCAAAAGCGGAGATTTCGTGATGCCAAGGGAAAGTGAGACGCGCGAGCAGCGCGAAAAGCGAGAACTCGACGAAGAGTTGGATCGACAGCTGGAGCAGACCTTTCCGGCGAGCGATCCACCCAAAATCACGCGCAGTCGACCCAGACAAGCAGCGCCAAAGCTAAGCGACAAGGAGCGGGGAAGCGGCTAAAGCCTGCGGACCGTCATGACCTTTTTGCGGCACAACATATCGCCGCCGCAAGTTGTTCAGGGAAGTTGCGCTCGAACCGCTTTGAACGCCTAAACGAATTGTCGCACTGGATGCCTCGGATGTTACGCTCCGCGACAACTTTGATCAGCATGGTGCGAGCTGGCTCGGATCAAGGGCGTATTGGCAGTTGGGGAGCGTCAGCGAGCATGATGCCGAGGAATTCGACCTATCGACGACATGCCGGCCGCTCGCGATGTCGCCAGAGGAATGCAAGTGGCGTCAGCGGCGCCAGCGGATCGCGAGCCAATTAGTGCGTGCTTTCGCCGCAATGGATGCGTTGCCACCAAGGCCTATATTTGACTTACCATGATCTACGCGGTCGAGCTAACGTTGAGCGGCCGGCGGACGCTCGCACTCAAGCATCTGGCTGGACGATAGAACACGATGCCGTCCGGATGCTCCTCTTCATCAGATTGACTGCTTGATAGCTTCCATCCGAAGCTCGCCTCGCCTTATCCAACAAAGGAGTGTGGTGATGCCTCTACCTTTCATCTCCTTGACCGCGTCCGACCATCCGCGCCTTAAGAAGCTCGCGTGCCTCAGTGCGGAGCGAGGCGAGAATAATGCAACATTTCTGCTTGCTGAGATCAAACGTGCTAACGTCGTCTCGGATGACGCTCGTCAGATTCAATCACTTGTGACAATGGGATCTTGGGTTACGTACTGGACCAATCGTGGTATTCGACGAAGGACGGTTCAATTGGTTTGGCCTGAAGACCTCACCTCCGATCCAAGTCAAGTCTCCGTTCTGTCGAGCTTAGGCGCGGCGCTGGTCGGCCTTCGGACGGGAGACCAAATGCCATACTTCGCCGCGGGAGACATGGATATCATCAGAATCGAGAACGTCACCCGACCGGAGCCGAGTTCTGGTCGCTGCGGTGGTCCGCCCTCAAGCGTTGATGGACCAATCCTTCGATGACGATTCGAGATGGATGGCGTAAGCCAAAAAGAGAGGATCCGATCGAAGGACTGCGATAGGCACTTGTCGCGGCGCCGTTCATTCTCATCAAATCGTCTGGCGGTCGCCAGCCGGCGTCCGTCTTGCAGAATCGGATAAGCACATGCTTGCTTCGAAAGAGGCGCCTGCAGAACTAGTCCGCAGTGCTCCTCGCGCTGTCGGTGGGTCCGCTCTTTGAAGTGACCGTCGCTCCTGAGTGAATAACAGAGACCTCGTCCACCTTGTCCTTGTAGTTTGAGAATACAGCGGTTGCGAGCAGAAAGCCCCACCAAAGTACAAGGCAGAACAGCATTCGCCCGTGGGTCTCCGAAACGCGGATCGGAAAAGAGTCCCGTTCGGGCGAGGGAAGTAGCTCAATCAGCCGCCGCGCGACCGCGTCTTTCTGCGAGGAATTCCAATTCTGTGCGGATGCTCGGTCGAGCATCGCCATCAATCGCGCCTTTGCGTCCGTCTCCTTCATTGTCTCAAGACGGGTTGCCTCCGCCCAAGGATCAACATCCAATCGTGTCAACGCGGAAATGACGCTAACCTGAGTTCCATTGCGATCTTCGCAGATCACTGCATAAAGGAAGTCGTCGTATCTAGACGATGGCGCGACGGTGGTGCGGCTCTCCATCTGGACCCTCATTAAAGATCATCCGAAGTAAGTCGGATGTCATTCCGCTTTGCGGCGGACGCGAACAAGCATGCTTTGCTCGACGCACGGAGCCCTCGCCTAGTTCTGCTTGGCCTAGCCTGCGATGGCCGTCGCGCCCCTCCTTGCTCAGTGTCCTTCTTCTGCTATCAAGGACAAGCGAAAATAGTTGCCAGGTCGCATCAAAGAAATTGATAGAGCTAAAACTAGGGCGTCGATCAAAGCGATTAGGTGTTCTGCTTGCTGCATGGAAGGGCAGGTAGTGTTCGGTCCGTCCGCCCAAATAGGAAAAGTCGCGCGTGGCGTGACCCGTCCTCGTCCATTCGATGCAATTGGCGCCGAGATAGCCGTCCATTTTGATTGGTGCCAAATCAACGGTTAGTCTGCGAAACGATCGTCGACGAACCTAATGTCTATCACAGCGCATGCTGGGCCAGTTCTGAGTGTAGAGCTTAGCGGGAGGAACCACCAGAACGTTCGCGTCCGCTGCGGCAGTTGCTCGCAGAATCCGTCAAACGGGCAGCCTTTAACCACGATGGGACTGCATCCAAACTCTCGCAGCTCCGACATAGAGCGATCTGCTCAGTTAACACTCGTCGTGCCTCGCGCTCGTCTATGCTGACCAGGTCTGTTGGCTGATCGTCATCCACAACATGGACGAGATGCAGCTGATCACCGCCGAGCGCGCTAGATGGCCTGCCGCAACGCGCGGTTCGAACAGGTCGAGAAATCGGTCGCAGCAACGACGTTCAGAACAGGATCCTCATTTATGAGAACGTGTCCTCTGCAACGCCGATTTCTTTGCCAAAGCACGATCGGCTGAGCAGACGTTCAGGCTGCGCCGTTAGCTCGCGTGCGTCCTGCGGAAATCCTGGCTCGGACTGCCGCTAAGGCCATCCAATCGCGAAGAAGTCCTTTGTCATGCCTCGAATAGGAGGTCCTGCGCCGAAGGTCTTCAAGTGTATCGCTGGGATGACTGCGCTCAAAGTCCTCGCGGATCAAGCTTTCGAGGAAGGCACGTTCAGGTTCGTCCACCGGATCTACATACTGATGGGAAGTGCTCAACACGTCGCAGGTCACCAATCTTCGTCGGCGTGACTTGTCCATCGACGCCGGCGAGCGAAGGCCTCCCGGAATCCGTCGGGATCGGATAACCAGACGAACAATACCCACAAAGTTAGAATTACGAGCGTTACAAATACAGACATGCGGATCTCCGGCCTGAGCTGTTGGAATCATGAGTGTCGAGCCCGGACGAATATTCACTAGTCCGGACAATCGGACCGATTTTGCGACTGACCCCCGGTCAACTCGTTCTCGTAGCGCGTTCGCCATCAATAGCTCTATCGGGAAGAAACAACGCGGTCTCAAGCAAGCTGGGGCTCGCGGACCCTAAGGACGGTCAATTGCCGAAGCTCGCCGGTTCGTGTCTCCCACGTGATTGAGTTTCCGGCGCTAAGACCGATCAGGGCGGCGCCGACGGGTGTCAAAACCGAGATCCTTCGAAGGGAGATGTCCGCATCGCCCGGATAAACCAGCGTCATCACCTGAACGCTCCCGGTGGCGTCGTCGCGGAACTGCACCTCGGAGCCCATGCAAACGGTCTGTTTAGGACGACCGTCAGCAAGGACGTGTGCGCGAGCAAGCTCATCCGCAAGTACAGAGGCTGCGTCCGGCGTCTTGTTCTCTACCGCTCGCACGAGTAGCGAAAGCCGTTCGAAATCGTTGGCTGTAAGCGTTATTGGCGGCTTGATCTCAACGCTCATCGTCGCCTTTGGCAGTGTTGACGTCATGTTTCATCTCCGTTTTTGCAACTAGCACTTCAAGCAGTGGCCAGACCCAGATCTATCGTTGCCGCCTAGCGCTGGCGCTGCCTAGTCTCCACTTGCCGTGGGACCGCCGGCAGGACCAATGTTATGCAGTTCGTCCGCGAGTTGGGGAAATCATGGAGTCGATCGTGCAGAACGCTCGATTTGCTCATGAGTGTGTGACGCGAGTTCTCTGTTCATGGCCTACTGCGTCTCCCAGCGGATTGATCGGATTGGAGTGGGCGCACGCGCCAGGCCTCGGAAGGAAAACTCGCCAGGCATCTGCGGCTCGCCACCGTAGGGCATCCGCTTTGCTCCACCTGCCCCGAGCTCGAGCGCGGTGGCACGGCACCGAGCTCGGGGCTAATTTCCCGCGATTAGATGACCTGCGTAACGCAGGCCTCTACGAACTCTTGCACAGCTCAATGTCATACACACAGACCTAGGCATTCGCTGCACGAAGTCAAATGCGGCATTTCGCCAGGACAAGGTGCTCTCGAACGGACGCGGTGATGCTACGCTCTGTAATCAAAAGAATCTCCTGTCGTTCGACGGTTCGCCCGATCTCCGCCAAGCGCTGGCTCAAGCGAAAAGCCGAGCTGTGATAGGAATGTTTATCTGCTTGCGATGATAGTCCCGTCCAACAGCAAGTCTACCGCCGAAGCCATGTCTGTCATTCCCCGACGATCAAAGAGTTGTAGTCCATACGGGCGAAGCGCGAAGCGTTGTAGATAGACAGCGGGCGAACTCAATACGGCAAACTAGCGGAACAGCGAATTTCGTCGGTAAGGAAGATGAATACCGGTCTTATCGCGGTTGCCCATACGCATCAGGACGGGCGCGCTTCTTCACGGATCGCTTGGTGAATAGATCATGCACGAACCTCCGGGCAGCCTGCTGATCGCCGTAAAGTCCGAGCGTAGCGCGACCAGCGTCAGGTTAATTCGGTCTGAAGGAGAGAGGTGCCATCACTCCCGCGGAAGGTGCGGACGTGTTGAGGGCACGGCGGTCAAGCGCGAACGACGCTCCGTTGATGAGTTGTTCGGCTGAAGTTGGAACTGGACAGCTTGAAGCCGCTCAGAGACAATCCACTCGGTCTTAGGGCTCGTGCCGTTTCCTGAAGGGATCGGCCGCATCGTCGTGACCGCTGCGACTGCTGAAAAACATTAGTGCCATCAAGCCGCATCCCACGAGAAGCGAAAAGAATGTGCCGAGGCCCAAGGCGATCCAACCGTGCTTATCCATCACGACGTCGCCAGGGGCGTTCCATACTGCCATCGCCCACCCGCCCGTCAGGATAAGCAAGGCGGCCAGAGCTACGATAAGAGCGATCCGGCCAAGACTAAGGCTTTGCATTGGTGGCCCATTTCCATTCCAGCACCGCCAGGTGAGCTGAAACATCAAGCGAACGATGCGTTCTTCAGGCGTGCGCACTCAACAACGGCGTCTGACGACCTCAGTTTCTCGCGCATGGATGCAACACGCAAACGAATTTTATTGGAGTATGAGTGCAAGTTTCATGATCGATAGATCGTCTATATCCTATTGGTCCGGACCTTCGTGAGGATCGTCCCAACGCGAAGATGAGCTCAATACATCAATTGTTTTGATCCTGATGGGCAAATCTTTTCGCTTGTAGAACGCGCGCGTGATGCGAAAATTGCGCAGCCGGATAGGACAGGACTCCGAGAAGATGAATATCTTTGATGATCAGCACCAAGCAGCACTTCCACCGATCACTATCTCAGAGGCCGATCGGGAGAAGCTGTATGCCGTTGCAACTACCGCCCTGGCGAATAGTCGCGGGACGGCCGCCGCTTCAAACGTACTAAGGGAAATCGAGCGAGCGACAATTGTCCCTGATGATCAACTTCCACCAAATGTTGTGGCCGTCAACTCACATGTGGAAGTACGCGACAACATCGCCGGCGCCAAGAGGCGAATAGTCCTTGTGCTCCCAGGCGACCGGTCTAACCAACCAAACGCCGTTTCGGTGCTGAGCCCGCTTGGGGCAGCCTTGATCGGACTATCGGAAGGCTCCTCGGCCGAATGGTGTACCGCAAGCGGAGACCGAAGCAGCATAACTGTCCTTGGTTGCGAGCCAGGTCCGGAGCGATCGTCTGTCTCTCAATTCGCATGGGCATTTCCCCAACAGAACTGACTAGAAATCATCGGGGAGCTGCGCGGCCGATGAGTGCAATGCAGAATGTTTAGGGGTCGGTCGGCGCATTGGACATTAAGGCAAGCATCACGTGATGGTGCAGCTCGTTGTACCCATTCGTTCGTCACCAGCCGGTGCGACAAAGGGTGAACCGGATACGGATTGACACCGATGCCTAGCTGTCCTTTTCTCTATTATTGATGCTAATCATCGGCGAATAAAGTCGAAAGTTGCGTAATGGCAAATGTCTCCGGCATACCTCAACCGACACGGCCGGCGGGTGTCCTAATTTCAGCTCTCGTCACCCTAGCGACGGGAGCTGCGGCCGAGCCAGTGTTTCCCGATCTTCCGGCCACTATCCTGTGCTACGCTCAAGCAGATCAGAGTTGGCGAGTTGGGTATCTCTCCAGGGTCGACAAAAGTGGCGATGCTCTTTATGTCACGGCCGACAGAAGGCTAAGCATTACGGTCCATGCCAATGGCGTCGTAGCGGTTCCCACTAACAGGCCGCCGGTCACCGACTGCTATGGCAAGACCTTGGATGAGTTGCGCTCTAGCGGTCGGCTCACAGAGCCTCAGCGCGCCAAGTAAGATGACGTCGTCACTGCGCTGAGCTCTGAGCCGGCACCGCTGGTCGCGCAAATCGGCTTGGTGCCGTTAGCGAACGGCCGCGAGGTCGCTGATCTTGTGCAAACGCTCGGCGCCGAACATAATTAGAGCCTTCGCGGCTGTCACCGCAACAAACGCGCGTGACAAGACCCGCCCCTCCGAGCAGTATTGGTGCAGCCACGCGGTGAAATTTGGCCTGAATGGCGGCACCCAGCGCGCAAGTGCGCGCTGGTCATCGCCGGGCTGCCGCCGCTGCCCGGGTTCATCGCCAAATTCGCACTACTGCAGCCCTGATGATGGGGCTGCTATTTCCGGTGTAACTGGCACCCTCGTCGGGACATAAAAGAGTGAGACGGAATCCGCAGGGCCGCATTTTCGATATCCGAGGTTGTCAAGCCGTGATCGAGCCGAGCCTTACGTATTGATCCGCAATCCATGCGGAGGCGCAAGGTCCAGATCATGGACCGCAACTTCCTATTCAGGTGCCCTCGCATCGGCAGACGGATCACAAGGGGGAGTTTCGCACGTCTGTGTGGCGGGTCTTGCCTGGTCCATTTCGTCAACAGCGCCACCGGCAAGCTGCTGGCTGATGACAGCTTCGACCGCTTGGCGCGAGCGCCTGCGGGTCGGAGGAACGACGAGAACGTCCACGTTCACGGACCGCAACACTTCTTCTGTGACGCTGCCAATCAACGCTCGGAGCAACCCAGATCGGCCGTGAGTACCCAGTACGAGAATGTCCGGCCGCTTTTCCGCTAAAGCGCGCGAGATTACCTGCATGGGCGCGCCCTCGTCGACCCTGAGCGACCATCGCTGGGTGGCGAACTCATTGGCCACGAGAAAAGCGCTCATGTCCTCCATCGCGCCGTGACGCTGGCTATCGACATATCCACTGATGACCTCGGCGCTCGCACCAGAGCTGAGCAATCGTCTCTTCGCCACCGGCGAGAAGGCGTGAAGAAGCGTCGCTCCGTCTTCCAAAAGCCCGGCGGACAGGCCGAAGCGGATCGCATCGGCCGATGTCTCCGACATGTCGACCGGCACCAGAACCCGTTCGTAGCGCCGCTGGGCTTCGTTGTTCACCATCAGCACGGGATACTTTCCTCCGCGGATGACGCGCTCGATGGTGGTGCCCGTAAAGATGTCGCGCAGAAACTGCTTGCGATGGGCGCCCATGACGATGAGATCGGCGCCGACTGAGGCGCTCGCGCGCAAGATCCCATCGAAAGGGTGCCCCCTGATCACAGTCGCATGGCAACGCGTGTCGGGCAGCTCGGGCATCGACCCGATCTGCTCTGTCAGGACGCGCTGAGCCTCGCGCTCTTCCATGCGGGCCAGCTCGGCGGGCAGGTCTTCATCGACGACGTGAACGAGGTGCAGCTCGGCACGGCGGGCGCGAGCGATAAGCCCGGCCTGGCGCAGAGCGCGATGAGAACGCGTGGAAAAATCCGTCGCAGCGACGATGATCATGTCAGAACCCTTGTATTGGCCCACCTAGCCGAGGCGGTCTCGACGAGGCGGCGATTTGATTGCTTAGGCCCGCTCATGACGCGGCCACGCACAGGCGGCCCCGAGATCCGGAGTGCAGCAGCGTGTCGCGGTCGAAAACCGTAGGAGCGGGAGCGCGAGGTGACGAAGCACCTTTCAGCATCACCCTTCCGGATGATGCGGTATCGGGGGCGGACGGCGCGCAAAGGCTGTGCGGAATCCGTCCGGATCACAGATCCAGATGAACAGGATCCACGAGGTCAGGACGAGCAGTGCGAAAAAGACAGACATGAAGAACTCCCGGCTTGCTTGGAATCGCTGAGTTGCCGCGCCCGGGCGATACACATCGCCCGGGTCACATGCCGATTTGCAGCCGGTTCTCCTGAATGTCTGGTCGCACTTTGGTCATCATGTCCTCTATTGGGAATACCGCAGATCTTCGAGCGGCACCGCAAGATCAGTTCGCCGGCGCATGCCGACGACCGGCCTGCTGAAGTCGCGGCGATGTGCACGCGGTCCAGCATCATGCCTACAATGGACCTAAGCATGCCCCGCGGCAGATCAATTGCGACATTTAGCCGGCCTTGCCGGTGGGAGCGTCGCCCGGAACCCTCGCGTGGGGCTGCACCCGGCCTGCGGGTTCGCCCAGCTGTGCCCCTTCCGCGGTGTCGCGAAAGCGGGCTGCGCCGACCAGAATGGTCAGCGCCATCGGAGTAGTGACGGCGCCGAGCACAACGATCAGGATCTCGTGCAGCACCGGCCTGCTCTCCAGGACCGAAAAGTACACCATCGAAGCGGCCGCGATGAAGACGGTGCCGAGCGTTGTTCCGAGCGTCGGCGCATGGACCCGCTCGTAGAACGTGCCGAGCCGCAAAAGGCCCAGCGAGCCGATGAGCGTGAAGGCAGCGCCGGTCAAAAGGAAGACCGCTGTGAGGACGGCAGCCCAAGGCGGCAAGTGCTCGATGCCGTTCATTCTATCACCTCGCCGCGAAGGAGGAACTTGGCGAGCGCCACCGTCCCAACGAACCCGAACAGGGCCATGGCCAGGGCAGCCTCGAAATAGAGCGCCTCGCCGGTTCGAATCCCGACCGTCAGAAGCAACAACATCGCGTTGACGGACAACGTGTCGAACCCGAGAACGCGATCCTGCGCGCGCGGTCCAAGGAAGATGCGCAAAGCGCCGCAACCGATCGCCAATCCCAGCAACACCTGTGCGCCCAGGAGCGAGTAGGTTAGCATGAGCTGGCTCATTCGAGTATCTCCAGCAGATGACGTTCGTAACGGTCCTTTATGGTGCGGATCCACTCCTCTTCATCGACGAGGTCCAGAACGTGGATGGTCAGCGCCCCTCTTTGGGCGTCGAAATGCACCCACAACGTCCCCGGGGTCGACGTAATGATGCAGGCGAGCGAGGCCAGCCCGTAGGGGTCGCGCATGTCGAGCGGAATCTCGACAAAACCCGATCTGCGCTGTGGCCGTCCGAAACCGAGAACGATCCGTCCCACCGCCAGGTTCGAGCGGACGATGTCCATCGCAACCAGTTGCAGCAGCCGCAGAATGACGCCGGGTCGCCTGACCCGCACAGTCGGCAATTCCAAGATGGTCAGAATCCGTCCGCCGACGAGCGCGAACACGCAGCCAAGCAGGATGTGCCCGAAGGTGACCGCTTGATTGAGCAGCAGCCACAGCGCGAGCAGGCAGAAGCTGACAATGGGAAAGGGCAGCAAGCGTGTCATTTGCCCTCCGCTTGTCGGCTGCTAGAGCCGGTGTGCAGGACGTCGCTGATGTAGTCGGCCGGCGAGTGGAGGGAATGCGCCGCGGCCTGCATGAAGCGGATCACGGGGCCGGCCCAGACGGTTTGCGCAGCACAGATGAACAGCAGGAACATGATCGGCGCCATCTCGATCACGCGCACGCGCGGCACAGTGCGATCGGGCGAGGCCCAGAAGATGCGGAGTCCCGCGCGTGCCATCGCGACCAAGGTCGCGAAACCCGAGAGGATCAGCACCGCGAGCAGAGCCCATCCGCTGCCGGGAATGGCGCCCCCCGGCTGACCGGGCGGATGCAGCGCCGCCGCGAGCAGCGCAAACTTGGCGATGAATCCGGACAGCGGCGGCAGGCCGGCGATCACCAGCGCACAGCCGATGAAAGCGAGGCCGAGCAATCCCATGGTGGCCACGATCGCGATGCCGACGTCCCCTTCGGCTTCGTCTGTCTCGTCCTCCTCTCCATAAGCTTCCCGCGTGACAGCGATCATGTCCGCTCCAGCTTCACGGCCGCGCTCGACGAGCTCGACGAGGAGGAAGAATGCGCTGATGCCGACCGTCGAGCTGACCAGGTAGAAGAGCGCTCCACTGGTGACGCCGACCTGTCCCATCCCCGTGGCGGCGAGCACCGTTCCAGAGGATATCAGCACTGAGAAGCCTCCGAGTCGGCCGGTGTCTTGCGAGGCCAGTGTGCCGATGGCTCCGAACAGGATCGTCGCCAAGCCGGCCAACAACAAGAACTCCCTGCCGAAGCCGGCCGATGCGCCGGCGTCCTCGCCGAAAAGCAAGAGCGACAGGCGCAGCACGACGTAGACGCCAACCTTCGTCATGATCGCAAAGATCGACGCCACCGGCGGACTTGCGGCTGCATAGGCGGTCGGCAGCCAGAAGTTCAGGGGCCACATTCCGGCCTTGAGCAGGAAGGCGACCGCCAACACGCCCGCACCTGCTTCGAGCAAGCCGCGGCTCTCCGCTGCGACCGCCGGCACGCGTGCCGCGAGATCGGCCATGTTGAGCGTTCCGGTCACGCCGTAGATCAGGCTGACCCCGATCAGAAACAGCAGCGAGGCGGCGAGGTTGACGACAATGTAGTGCAGCCCTGCCTTTACCCGTGCAAGGCCGGATCCGTGCAGCAGAAGCCCGTATGACGCCGCCAGCAACAACTCGAAGAACACGAACAGGTTGAAGAGATCGCCCGTGAGGAAGGCGCCGTTGAGGCCCATCAGCAGGAACTGAAACAGCGGATGGAAATGCGCGCCTGCGCGGTGCCAGCGTGCGAGGGAGTACACAACTGAGGCCAGCGCGAGGACATTGGTCAGCAGCAGCATTAAAGCCGACAGCCGATCGAGCACGAGAACAATTCCGAACGGCGCAGGCCAATTTCCCAGACGATAGACGTCCCTTGTGCCGGCATCGGAGATTCCGAGCAGGATGGTGGCAATGCAAACGAGGGCAACGGTTGCGCCGACGTTGAGACCAGCGACGATCGAGCGGTGCTTCTCTCCATTGAGCAGCAGCATGCCGGCACCTGCCAGCAGGGGCAGGATGATCGGCGCGATGACGAGACCCGAGACGCCGCTCACGCTTCCGGCTCCTGGCCGTCGACATGATCGGTCCGGGCCAGGCCGCGGGATGCCAGCAGCACGACCAGGAAGAGCGCGGTGGTCGCGAAACTGATGACGATTGCAGTCAGTACAAGCGCCTGCGGGAGCGGATCGGCATACCGCGCAGGATCTCCGGCCTCCTTTGCGATGAGCACCGGAGCCCCCGTCCGCACTCGCCCCATGGCCACGATGAAAAGATTAACCGAGTAGGAAAGCAACGACAGCCCGATGATAACCTGAAAGGTGCGCGGCCTGAGGATCAGCCAAACGCCGGACGCGGCAAGCGTACCGATACCGATTGCGAGCACGAACTCCATCAGACCAGTTCCTCCTTCGATGGCTCACTGGCCAAGCCTCGGCCGCTCTGAGGCGGAACTGCGTAGCGACGCAGGGATTGATGCGCGATCGCGATGAGCATCAGCACCGTGGCGCCGATCACGAGTGAGAACACGCCGACGTCGAAAAGGAATGCGCTCGCCGTGGGGACGCGGCCAACCAGCGGCAGCTCGGCATACGCAAAGTACGAGGTCAGAAACGGATATCCGAAAACGCAGGCGGCTGCCCCCGTGCACCCAGCGAGCAGAAGCCCGATCCCCATCCAGCGTACCGGTATGACGTGCAGACGAGTTTCCACCCATGTCGTGCCGCGAGCCACGTACTGCAGGATAAACGCAGTCGCCATGGCGACGCCGGCCACGAAGCCTCCGCCCGGAAGATCGTGTCCGCGCAACAGCAGGAAGACCGCCACGACACCGATCACGGGAAACATCAGCCTCATCATCAGCGACGCGGTCTCCGTGGTGTCCTTGGCGGTGTCACCCTTCTGTCGGTCGGGACGCGCCTCGTCGTGGCTGTCCTGGGCGTGCTGCTGTTCGGGAACGGGGATGCTCTCCGGCGCCGGACGGAAGCGGCGCAACAGCGCGTAGACGGTGAGCGCAACGACGGCGAGGACTGTGATCTCACCCATTGTGTCGAATCCGCGGAAGTCCACCAAGATGACATTGACCACGTTGGTTCCGCCACCTTTGGTATAGGCGTTCTCGACGAAGTATCGCGATATGCTGTTCGTATCGTGATGCTGCATGGCTGCAAACGCGAGCGTCGCCAGCCCGACGCCGACGGAGAGCGCGGTCGCGAAGTCGCGCACGCGGTGCCATCGAATCCTGCCGGCTGGCGCTTGCGGCCCGGCCGGCGCGATACGTTTTGGCAACCATCGCAAGCCGAGTAGCAGGAGCACTGTCGTGACCGTCTCGACGACGATCTGCGTCAGCGCGACGTCGGGAGCCGACAGCCATACGAAGGTGACGCAGGTCACGAGACCGGCAGACCCGAGCAGGATCAGCGCGACGACGCGATGGAATTTGGCCTCGATCGCGGCGCCGACCGCGCAGGCGGCGCCGACCGTCCAAAGCAAAGCGAACGCAAGGTCAAATGTAGCCCGCATGGGATCCGCCAGCGGGACGCCGCGCGAATAGAGCGGCAGCAAGGCGGCGAAGAACGCCGTACCGGCCAGGACTCTCAATTGTGGCTGGAGACGTCGCGTCCCGAGCTTGCTCTCGAGCCAGCGTGCAAGACGCCAGGATAACGTCACCATCATCCAGTCGAAGATCTGCTTACCGCTGAACCGGCCGAGCAGGGGCGGCCCCTCGTTGGCGAGAAGGTAGGAGCGCAGCATCACATAGACGACGACTCCGCCGACCATTGCCAGGATGCTCATCAGCAATTCGGGCGTGAAGCCGTGCCAGATCCTGAGACTGTACTCCGGCATGTTGGAACCGAGCACCGCGCCAGCAGCGGTGTCGAGGACCGGTGCCACGGTCAGCGCAGGAACGATGCCAACCACGACACATACCAGCACGAGAAGCTCGGCCGGGAGCCGCATCAGGAGGGGCGGCTCGTGGGGGGTGCGCGGAAGACCGACGGGAGGGGGTCCGAAGAATACGTCACGAATGAACCGGAGAGAATAGGCAACGGTGAAGGTGCTCGCCGCGGTGACGATGTAGGGAAGCGCTTGATCGACCAGTGAATTGTCATGGACTTCGATTGTTTCGGCGAAGAACATCTCTTTCGAGAGAAAGCCATTCAGCAGCGGCACGCCGGCCATCGACCCGGCCGCGACCATGGCCAGCGTCGCCGTGATCGGCATGAATGCGTAGAGACCGCTCAAGCGCCGAATGTCGCGCGTGCCGGTTTCGTGGTCGATGATGCCGGCAGCCATGAACAGCGACGCCTTGAAGGTGGCATGGTTCATGATGTGAAAGATCGCTGCTATTTGCCCGAACGGCGTGTCCAGTCCCGTCAAGAGCGTGATCAAGCCGAGATGGCTGATGGTCGAGTAGGCCAGGAGCCCCTTCAGATCCTGCTGGAACACTGCGAGGAATGCGCCAAGGAGAAACGTGATCAAACCGGCCGATCCCACCAGCCATAACCACTCGTTCGTTCCGCCCAAGGCGGGCCAGAGACGGACCAGAAGAAAGACGCCCGCCTTCACCATCGTTGCCGAGTGCAGATAAGCGGATACCGGAGTCGGGGCCGCCATCGCGTGCGGCAGCCAAAAATGGAAGGGAAATTGTGCGCTCTTGGTGAGGGCGCCGAGCAGAACCAGCACGAGCGCGGGAACATAGAGCGGATGCGAACGAATCGCCTCTCCTGACGCCAACACCTTGTCCAGGTCGTAGCTGCCGACGATGTAACCGATCAGCAGGACACCGGCAAAGAGACAGAGTCCGCCACTCGAGGTGATCACCAGCGCCATCCGTGCGCCGTCCCTCGCAGCCGAATTGTGATGCCAGTAGCTGATCAGCAAGAACGAAAACAAGCTGGTCAGCTCCCAGAAGAAAACGAGCTGGAGCAGATTGCCGGAGAGCACGATGCCCAACATCGCCCCCATGAAGGCGAGCAGAAGGGAATAGAACCGCGGAACGGGATCGCTAGGCGACATGTAATAGCGGGCATACAGCACCACCAGAAAGCCGATCCCCGTGACCAGCATCGCGAAAGCCCAGGCGAAGCCATCAAGTCTTAGTGCGAATGCAAGCCCAAGTTCGGCAATCCACTCCGTGCGCCAATCGACGATGCCTCCATTCGTCACGCTCGGATAAGCCGCAGCCATGAGGCAAAAAACGGTGAGTGCGACGCCGCCGGCGAGCCATGCCTCGGCGGTGCGCGCATTGACCCGCAGGAATGCCGCAATGAAACTTCCGGCGAACGGAAGGACGAGAACGGCAAGGAGGAACATTTGCGTTCGTTGCCCCCAGCGCGAGGTGAAGGGTTTACACTCGTTGCTTAGCCGAGGCGGATGAATATCTCTACTGTCATGTGGCGTTCATGCGGATCTGACGTGGAAGCTGCCTGACGACTGCCCGGCGTTCGCTCTGTATCTGGCGGCTCAGATCCAATGTGGGAAAGTGCCGACCAAGGCGGCAACTGCGGCCGCGAGAGCACCAAGCAAAGCGTAGAAGCCGCAGAGGGCAATTATCCGCAAGGCATTTATCCCGACGGCCTGAGTCTCCTGGGCTTGGTTGAACTCGGAGCAGGGGGGCACGTAAGGCGGCCCTTCGTGGTTCCAACGTGGCTGAAAGGGATCGAATATAACTAATCCCTGCCGAAATTCGTCTCACATCCACGTCAATTCAGTGCCCAGACGGACAGACGTGGGACTTCGCTGATGCGCGTCTTAGAAAATTTGACTATTCCGAGGCCGACAGTTTCAAAGCGAACCGCCCTCGAGTGCACATTTGTCAGCGTTCCACCTACCACTATTATCGATGAGAACTGATAACATTTTTCGTTTGCAACACTCGCACAATGGACGACAACTCAGGAGGCTCCATAGAGACCCCGAACGCGGACAATCGCAAAGAACGCAATGCCTCTGCCGCTCGAAGATTTCACCAAGCATGCGATGGGTGCCCCCACACTCACCGCGCCCCAACTGACATTCCTCCTTTTGGCAGTCATTGTCTGCCTAGGCATTGCCCTCGTGTGGATCCTTTGGGAGATCGAGCACGGTGCGACTCCGCGACACAATAGACATCGGTCGGATTAGGCTACAGCCAATCGCAACCCGGCAACGAGCTGATTGGATACATGGGGGAGCGATGGCACCCCGTCGCACCCGCGCTCTCTCTTCGGTGCCCGACTAGTCTTCGCGCCCGACCTTGAGCACGGTGAGCTCGCGCCTTTCGCCCGCTCTGGTACGGAACGAAATCGTCTGATTGACCGAAAGTCCCAGAAGTGCGGCCCCGACGGGCGTCAGCACGGACACACGTCGGCGTGCAATATCGGCATCAAGCGGGTAAACGAGAACTATTTCTCGAATCTTTCCGGTCTGTTCATCCCGAAATTTCAGCTTACTGCCGAAACTGACGATATCGGGACGCAATTTATCTGCCGGAAGGACATGCGCTCGGTCGAGTTCCTCGCGAAGATATTCGCATACCTTGGCCATCGGCCCGCTTGCCATTGACGAGAGCGCCGATAGTCTGGCGAAATGATCGGCATCGATGGCAATCGGCGGTCTCATCTCAGCTGTTCTGTCGCGCTGCATTCCCACTCCTTGATCGAACGATCCAGCTCTGCCAGCACATCGCTCCTAAGCCGCGTGAGGGCCGCCGTCATCGGGCTCCCGAGAGCCAGTGGAAGCCCGACCGACGATGCGGCGGGGGCGCAGCGGAAACAACAAGGGTGCGCCGGCCGGTGCCAGGACGCCCTCGACAATGACGGAATGAAGCCCGCCCTCGATACTGAAGAACTTCATACGCTGTCCAACGCTCATTCCGAGAAGCGCCGCACCAAGCGGCGAGAGGACCGATAGTTCTATCAGCCCGTTCCTAAGGTCGCGCGGGCACACCAAGATTTTGCTTTCAGACTGCCGACTACCATCGACTCTGTAGGTTACCCACTCGTTGAGACACACGGCACCGTCCGGTACCTGGTTGATTTCGAACACGACGGCCCGACGAATCTCCGACATCAAGAAGCTTCCGACCGGGTGACGTTCTTTCACCGCATCACCGGCCAAGCGTTCAAGGCGCGCATGGTCTCGTCGCGGTATTACGATCGAAGGCAAGTGCTCGGTGGTATCGACTCCGATGTTTGACATCGCACAAATTCCTCAGTTTTCATGAGTGGGTGAGACGCCTTGGTCCACGTCTTGGCGCTCAGAAGAGGCCAGACAGATGGTTCGCATCCTACGGGTGAGATCGATCAGATTATTCGCGTGCTGCCCCAGCGCGCCGAGCTGATTTCGATAGTACGCGTCTGAAACCTCGATCGCCTCCATTCCGGTTTTGGCGCCTGCAAGTCGGACAAGATATGCAAATGACTGCAGCATGTTGTTGCCGGCCAGTTGCACCGTTTTGCGACTATGGTCCGCAATGGTCGCAACTGCGTCGTTCGCGGTGGTCATGTACAATCGCCCGATCTCTCTCGCCTCTATCATCGCCTGACTCCTTGTTAGCTCGATCGTACGACCAGCTTCTGGTCGCCAACTGAGCAAGCTTCGTATCGAGGCACACCTTCGCCACAGGCTCATGTAAACGAGCGCGGCGCGTGCTACGCAGGATGGATTGTTATGAAAATAGTTATGCCCGGGCAGCCATTAAGGCCGCCCGGGTCACTTGCCAATTTGCAAGTGGTCCTCGACGCAATACCGTTGATCTAGCGCAATGATAATCATGCCAACATACTTGGCGCGACGCTCCGCGAAATCAAGATACTGCGCTGCTGCGCGCCGTTTTGTCGCGAACTGCTTCGTGCAGTCGTACCTAGACAGCTCAACCTCAGCGAAATGAGCCGCGATGAGATACGGGCTTGAATTCCCATCGCGGATCATCTCTTTCTGCCCGCTTACGGGCTGTATCAACAACCAACGAGACTGCTCCTGTCTGACATCCAGACAGAAAAAGGGCCGGTCGATATCATGCGAACTTGCGACAAACAGCTTCACTTGCTTTGGCCGAACTCAATCTTAGGCACGCATGCGACTTCTGCCCCGCTGCCGCATTGGATCTGAGTCGCCCAACCCAGCGTTTTCATTGCATCGAATGGTCAAATAAGATCGTTTGTCGTCGAGGGCGGCCCAGCTTTCCGGGGGAAGAGCACCATGACCAACTCTGGACAGAGGGGTCCTGAGCGACCGTCCATAGTTCTAACGAGAATGGACCGACAAAAGCTGCTCAGGCTGCTTCAAGACTTGCCTACGAGGAGCGTCGATACGGACCTCCTCGAGAGGAGAGTGATCGCGCCGATATAGTTTCAGACACCGCCGCATGGAATTCGGCCGTTAGGCTCGGATGCCAGGTGAAGTTCGCGAGTTTGGAACCTCACATCTTCGTCGCCGCCGTCTCGTTCTTCCGGACGAAACCAGAACCCTCACTGCATCTCGGTTCTAAGTCCGATCGGCACCGCCCTCATTGGACTTGGACCTGGGCAGTCAATTCAATGGACCGAGCGTCGTCGGGAACGAAGCCTCGCGGTGCTTGAAGTGGTGCAGAACGCGAGCGAGGTCGCGATCCGGTTTTCCTAGGGTTAAACGACGCGTGTCGAGATTTTCGGCACGGCGCGCCGAATTACGACCTCGCCGTACTGCGCATCAGAAGCGCGCGCATTTTGCCGCCAGCAGTCGCGATCGACAGCTCCGCTGATCTCAAGGTCGGCCAGTTTGCGTTCGCGATAGGCAACCCCTTCGGGCTCGAGCAGTCGATGTCCAGCGGCATTATCAGCGCGCTTAAGCGGCGCCTACCGACCAGCAGCGGGCGCGAGATCGCGAACGTGATCCAGACCGATACCGCCATCAACCCCGGCATTCGCGGCCCACTGCTCGATTCCGCCGGCCGCTTGATAGGGGTAACGACCGCGATCTGTCGCCATCGGGGGGTCCAAGGCCGGCATCGGCTTTGCCGTTCCGGTCGACATAGTCAACCGGGCTGTCCCCCGAACTAATTCGCTATGGCCGTCACCGCTGCTCACGGCAAGCTGGTGTGTCGCCTCTCTGACCTCACCGATCGGATTGAGCAGATCGGGATCGGCAAGACCGTGCACCTCAGCCTGAGACGTGATGGCGAGCGCGCGATGCCAATATCGACGTCGTCGACATCGGCATCAGTAAATTGTGATAATCGGGCGGACATGACGAGCCTGTTCTTCCATGTGAGCCGCGTAGTTGGAGAGTAGCGGCTCCCCTCCGCGTCAATTTCAGTCGGAGTGACGATACGAGAACACAAAGATGGCTAGACTCTTAGTGCGCGCTTTCGCCGCAATGTTGGCCCCGCGATCCGGGACTATCTTAACACCATGACGATTTTATTCGACATCGATCCGCGCATAGCGCGGCTCTGTCCCCACGCTGGTCGCCTGCAAGCACGCGTTTAGCCGGACGGCAAATCGCGCCGTCCGGGCTCTCTTCTCATCAAAATTGTGGTTTTGCGGCTTTCTCTCCGGGGGCCCAACTTGCCATAGCAGGAGTGCGCCGTGCTGCCTCTTCCGAAGATCGCCTTGTCTGCCGCCGATCATCCTCGTCTCGAGCAACTCGCGCGCGTAGCCACTCAGCGAGGCGATATCAGTGCGATGCTCCTGATGCTGGAGATCAACCGCGCTGAGATTGTCCCAGGCGATGCCATCGATCTGCAGTCAGTCGTAACGATCGGATCCTGGATCACCTATTGGACGAATTGGGCCGTCCCGCGAAAGACGGTCCAATTAGTCTGGCCGGAAGACTGCACGTCCGACCTTGCCCAGGTATCCGTTCTATCGCCATTGGGGGCTGCATTGATCGGCCTCCACGTCGGCGACCAGATGCCGTACTTCGTCTCGGGCTGCATGAACGTAGTCAGGATCGAAAGCGTAACAGGCCCCGATACCAACGTAGTACCGCTGGTTCGTCCAGGCAGGTCCGATGACAATGAGCCAATGGATGATGATCCAGGGCCTACCGCCGCCTGATCGAGGAGTCACCATGTGTCAGAATGAGCGCAGGATTGATCACGGTACAGCACGCGGCGGAAGGTCTTCCGGTTGGCACCATATGATAATGTTCTCGATAGGTCTGCGCATATCGCGGCGATGCTTGCATACAGGCCGCGTCCGAGCAGAAGCTTAGCCGGACGGTCCTCCGGATACCTTCATCAAGCAGCTCTAGTGTGTGGCTCTCCCACGCGGCGAGTTCAAACAAGGAGGCATGTTGTGAATAACCACTATATCGCAGACATCACCCTTCCCGCGTCCGACCACAGTCGCTTGGGACGACTCGCGCGTGCGGGTGCAGATCGAGGCGACGTGGACGCACGTTTCTTGCTGAGCGAGATCGACCGTGCGGAAATCGTCCCTGATCGCGCAGCCAGATTGGACAGCATCGTCACCATGGGTTCGTGGGTGACGTTCCGCATCGACTGGAGCTTCCCTCGCGAGACGAGGCAACTGGTGTATCCCGAAGACTACACGTCCGAGCGAAGCCAAATCAACGTGATGTCACCGTTGGGCGCCGCGATGGTGGGGCTGAAGGTCGGAAGCGAAATCCCCTTCCTTACCAATGGGCGGACCAAAGTCGTCAGAATTGAAAGCGTCCGTCGAGCTGATCCGAATGATGTTGTGGGGGTCCTGTTTAGCAATCCAGTCTTCCGGGGCAAGAAGCTCTTTGATGACGATGACCCCGGACCACCAGCAGCTTGGGAAAGGAGAGAAGGCAATGTCCAAGACTAATCGCAAGGACAAGCCTGGAATCGGGTTGCCAGCCATCACGGTGTTGGAGGATGAGGCCAGGCGCCTAAACGCTCTGGCCAGTTCGAGCTCGGCACTCTTCCCGCGCGTGGCGCATTTCCTTGCTCGGGAGATGGAGCGTGCAAGCGTGGTGACGGACAATTCCGATCTGCGCGGCGTTGTCCGCATGGGCTCACAGGTGCGCTATTGCGATAATACCACGGGTGATGTGCGGGAGGTGGTGTTGGTGTACCCGCACGAAGCAGACATAACATTAAAGCGCATCTCGGTCCTTACGCCGGTCGGAGCTGCGTTGATCGGCCTGTCGGTTGGTCAAAGCATCGAGTTTCAAACCCCAGGCAATAGCAAGCGGTCCCTGACCATACTAAGTGTGTCCCACTGAAGGAAGCATGATGTGCGTGACGTTTCAACTAAGCAGGCCGCGCTAACGGTCATCAGTATCACAATCGTTCTTGCTGCGCTGCTCTACCTTGCGACTTTTTTCAAGGCTTGAAGGTCCAACCGCTAAGGTGGTCGTCGCCTCTCTCGACTTCATGATCGAGTTGAGACACCCGCCGTCACGAATTGTGCCAACTGCGGTTTTCCGGCGCCGGATGGGAAGAATGAGCGATCCGAAATATGACGATAACCATTCCGAATCCGCTTGTTCGAAAGCAGGAGCTTCCGAAGAACTTGAATGATAGGCACTGCCCGAGCATTCCGTGTTCGCTCGCGCTCATTTCCAGAGCCGCTCACTTCAAAGCCGAAGCCGCGCCTTTTCCATCGTCTCGGCATATGTGCAGCGGATGGATGTGTTCCCGAGGCCTGAACTGACGCGAAAGGATGGCGAGGCCCGGAGTGCCTAGGAGTCCGGGACCTCGCGACCGGAACGACGCGGAGGCCGTTCGGTGTGAGCAAGACACTAACGATGTTCGTTCTGTTCGCCTTGAGGCAGCTCAAATTCCCGCGACGTGTCCACCGCGGCGACCGCCGTCGCTCGGTCGTGCTGGAGATTCACGGCTTGCGTCACGCCGAACAGCTCGCCGGTCAGCTCCGCGGGAGGGCGGCGGCATTTCCCGATGGACGATGGCCTACTTCCCGACGGCGCCGACTCGCTGTTGGCCGCGCTCGCGCCGATGGTCGCCGGTACGGAGAACCTGCTGCCTTGGCGAGTATCGATTTCGGTATCCAGTTCGCGATCGAAAGATCGCGAAGCGCTGCGCTTCGGGCATCTTTCGATGGGTGCCGACTACCACCATTGATGATTGTACTTCCCTGTCATCACACGCTATGTCTCGATCGAGGAAAGGCGGCGGGATGGATCTACCGAGAAATGGGACGGCGTGGGGGCGGATCGGCCGAGGAAGGATACGATGCACAAGATCGGCGACAGGCTAAATCTCGGCGCGGGTGATCTCGTCGGTCATCTGAACTGTCGGTATCTTACAGAACTCGACTTGGAAGTAGCGTATGGCCGGCTGGGCAAGCCGCGTGTCTGGGATCCTGTCCTGGAGACGCTCGCCGAGCGCGGTGCGCTCCATGAGCGGGGCTACATTGATCACCTCGAGGCAAGTGGATTGAGGACGACCATGATCGATGGCGTAGGCATAGATCGAAGCGCGGTCGCGGCGACCACCGACGCGATGGTCCGGGGGGATCCAGTCATCGTGCAGGCAGCCCTTCACGGAGGTATCTGGAGCGGACGAGCTGACGTACTCCTTCGCATCGAGCGATCGAGCGGCCTGGGCGCCTGGTCCTACGAAGTGATCGACACCAAACTTGCACGCGAGACCAAGGGCAACACCGTCCTGCAGATTTCGCTCTATTCCGATCTGCTCCGCGAAATGCAAGGTCTGGAGCCCGAGTCGGCGTACGTCGTAACTCCGGGTACGAACTACGTACCCGAGCAGTATCGCATCTCCGACTATGCCGCCTACTATCGACACGTGCGGGCGAGCCTGGAGAGGGCAGTTTCGGACGGCGAGACCGCGTCGGCCTACCCCGAGCCGATCGGGCACTGCGAAATATGCCGGTGGCGGCGTCACTGCGACGAGCAAAGAAGGGCGGACGATCACATGTCGCTCGTCGCAGGCATCAGCAAGTCCCAGATCGGCGAACTGGAGCGGCGCGGTATCGACACCACCGCGGCGCTGGCCAGGATGCCGATACCGCTTGCCTGGCGCCCGGATCGCGGTGCCGCGAAGAGCTTCGAGAAGGTCCGCGACCAGGCGCGGATACAGGTAGAAGGCAGGAACGCGAGAAAGGTCCTGTACGAGGCTCTTCCTCCGACGCCTGGCTTCGGGCTGGCGCGCCTGCCGGAGCCGTCTCCCGGCGATATCTTTTTTGATTTCGAGGGCGATCCGTTCGTCGGCGACGGCGGTCTTGAGTTTTTGTTCGGGTACCTGTTCGCCGACGAACAAGGCGGCGAGACGTACGTCGGTGATTGGGCCTCCAACCGGCAGCAAGAAAGGGCAGCTTTCGAGCGTTTCATCGATTTCGTGATGGAGCGCCTGAAGAAATACCCCGGGCTTCATATCTATCATTTCGCGGCCTACGAACCGGCGGCGTTGAAGCGACTAATGGGACGCTATGCGACGCGGGAGAACGAGGTCGACGATCTGCTCCGCGCCGAGATATTCGTCGATCTGTTTTCGGTCGTGCGCCATGCGATCCGCGCGAGCGTCGAAAGCTATTCGATCAAGAAGCTCGAACCTCTCTATTCGTACCACAGAGCCGTCCCGCTGGAGGAGGTCGGAGCGACGATGGCGCGGACACAGGCCCGGCTCGAGATGGCCGACGCGGCGGCGATTCCGGAAGAGGATAAGGCGGCCATCCGGGGCTACAACCAGGACGACTGCGCGTCGACAAAGGCCCTGCGGGACTGGCTCGAGATTGTACGCGCGGATCTCGTCTCCGGCGGAACCGAGATCGGCCGCCCGGAGGCCTCCGAGGCGGAGATCGGCGCCGAGCTGGACGAACGCCAGAGAAAAGTCGCCGCACTCGTGGTCCGACTTACCGAAGGCGTGCCTGATGACGTAGCCGATCGAAGCCCACAGCAGCAGGCGCGGTGGCTGTTGGCGTACATGTTGGACTGGCATGGACGCGAGAAGAAGTCGGTCTGGTGGGAATACTTCCGCCTCCGCGACCTGTCGGCTGAGGATCTTCTCCACGAGCGGGACGGTCTGTCGGAGCTCACGTTTCTCGATGCGCGGGGCGGGACCGCCAAGGCTCCCGTTCACCGGTATTCGTTCGCGCCTCAAGATACGGACATCCGGGCCGACGACGATCTCAGGAGCCCCGGCGGCGACAAATTCGGGCGTGTGGTCGCCATTTCCCTCGACGACCGTACCATCGACATCAAGAAGCGCGCCGATACGGCTGGGCTGCATCCCGCAGCGGTTTTCGCGCACAACTTCGTCGACACGCAGGTGCTCGCGGACGCCTTGGTGCGGATCGGCGAATACGTCGCCGACCACGGAATCGAAGGTGAGGGTGGTTATCGGGCGGCGCGGGACCTTCTGATGGCGGTCGCTCCGCGTCTTCGGACCGGACAGCTGCGGACCGACGGCGAAACCGCGCTTGAGTCGGCCGCCCGGATTGCCGTCGATCTCGACGAAAGCGTGTTCCCGGTGCAGGGACCGCCTGGCGCGGGCAAGACATTCGCCGGGGCTCGAATGATCCTCGCACTCGCCAAGGAGAAGAGGACGGTCGGTATTACGGCCAACTCCCATAAGGTCATCCGGAATCTCATCGACGAAGTAGGAACGGCCTCGCGCGAGCAGGCCTTCGCCGTCGATTGCATTCAGAAGCTTTCCGAGATGGAGGACGATGGACCGGGCCTTCGGTTCACGACCGACAACGGAGCTTTCCTCGATGCCTTGAGCACCGGCGGTAGCGTCGGTGGCGCGACCGCTTGGTTCTGGGCCAGACCCGACGCTGCGGAAAGCGTCGACGTGCTCTTCGTCGACGAGGCGGCCCAGATGTCGCTGGCGAACGTACTGGCCGTGTCCCAAGCCGCCCGGAGCATCGTACTGTTGGGAGATCCGCGTCAGCTCGAACAGCCGATCCAGGGCGGCCATCCAGACGGCGTCGATGTCTCTTCGCTCGATCATATCCTCGGTCCGCACGCGACCGTGCCGCCGGATCGCGGCCTCTTCCTGGCGGAGACCTGGCGATTGCATCCGCTCATCTGCTCATTCAATTCGGAGATGTTCTACGAAAGCCGATTGCAGCCGCGTCCGGGCCTCGAAAACCAGGCGATCAGGTCGACCGGAAGGCTGCAAGGTGCGGGGCTTCGTTACCTTCCGGTGACCCACGAAGGTAATCAGAGTTCGTCGCCCGAAGAGGCCGAGAGCATCCGTGGTCTCGTCGACGAAATCCTGCGGTCGGGAACGACATGGATCGATCGGGCCGCCGTGGAGCGGGCGGTGGGGCGCGATGACATCCTCGTCATCGCCCCCTACAACGCGCAGGTAGCCGAAATCCAGGAGCGTATTCGCGGCGTCCGGGTCGGGACCGTCGACAAGTTTCAGGGCCGGGAAGCCCCTATCGTGATCTACTCGATGACGACATCGAGCCACGGCGATGCCCCGCGGGGCATGGAGTTCCTCTATAGCAGCAACAGGCTCAACGTCGCGACATCGCGCGCGAAGTGCATCTGCGTGGTGGTGGCGTCGCCGCGCCTGTTTGGAGTCGAATGCCGCACGCCTCGTCAGATGGCGCTCGCCAATGCCTTCTGCCGGTACCTGGAAATGGCAGAAACAATCTGAGATCTGATCACAGGGCCGTTCGGAGCCGCCCGGAGCGGCCCACGGTGCGACTCAAACTACAGGGAATCGTCCCGATGCTGCTCGGAGGTACGAGACTAAGTCGCCTCCGGCTGCCTATCGAGATGAAGTCGGGCCAGTTGAAACGCGCGCCGCTGTGGCTCCAGGAGGGGTCTTACGCAGAAAGCGCTGAATGATCTCTCTTCCGATCGCCTCCGCAAGCTGACCTGCCTCCTCGTCCTTAAAGTATCGGCCGGATTGGCTTGGGCGACATGCCACAGGCTTGCCAAATAGGAATCGGTCTTGCCCACCAAATCATCAGACGATAGATAACGCGGCCTCGGCTCAGCGCGTTGCCATTCGATGCGAGCTCGATCGGATTGTTCCTGATCGAGCGATGCGACCACGGGACAATGTCGACGGAGTAGCTTCTGGGGACGCCGACCACGCCGATGACTTCTTGGTGAAAATCGGAGCCCTCTACTGCACGCCAGAGGACATAGGAGGCGGCCTCGGCGTCGCTCGCGAAGTGGCCATGCGGATCGGCCTCGTACCTGCAGATCGCGAGCGCGCCGTCGTCGCTGCGCTGCGCGAGCAGCCATCCTTCGAGCGCGCTCACGTCGCCGTGGCCGGCATATTCTTCGATCGCGGAGTAGTCGATGTCCAAATGCGACTTGAGGGCCTCGTAGTCCCGGATCCCGCGGATATTGCGGACCACTTCCCTCAGTCTAACCCCGGGCAAGGAGGCCGCGAGCAGCTTGGCTTCGCGCTCCATGTCTTCGGGAAGGTTGTCGGCGCATACTCCTTCGAGATACTCTATTATCGTCCATGCGAAGCGCAGGCGCATGTCGTAGTTCACGATCCGACGGATCTCGAAGGTTTCCCAATCTACTCCGGTCTGCGGCATGAGCGTCAGTCTCCATTCGGCCGGCGGTGCGGCGCGCGCTCAAACATGATTTCGCCCTGCTTGTCGGTCTCCATCATGAGGCGCAACAAATCGGGAGCTTTCCGGCTGCGGTTCGCCGTCCGGGCTTTCCTGCACCATTCAGGCAGGCTTCTGCTCACGGAAAGGCCGTGCGATTCCGGATCTTCAATCGCCGCGAAATTTGCGTTGAGCAAACTGTCGAGCAGGTCGTCTTTTCCGCTTCCGACGCCGGCACCATGATGCCGTCGACATCGATATCGACCTTGACGAGGCGAGCCAAGCGTCGGTCGAACGCGAACCGGCAGGACCGTTCCACGTCGATAGAACGGCCGGCCGCCTCTTGAATTCTCCAGATGTGCGTCCAGCCGGGGCCGACATCAGGATCGGCGACGATATATCTGGCCATGCTTCTGGTCCTTCCTGGGCGTGTGCGGGTTGCTGCTCGGCTGACCGTCAGTCTCGGCCCGGCTGGGCGGTGCTTGCATCGGGAATGCCGCGGTCTTCGTCTTCTAACGGCGCGAGAAGCTTGCCCATCATCTCGATGAACAGGTGGAATTCCGGAATCGCTTTCCGAAAGATATCGAGCCGATCGACAGTAATCTGCCCCCCGCAGATATCTTCGAGATTGGCATAGCGCCGGCTATCCTTGTCGGTCTCCTCGATCGCCCCACGACTGACGATGGTCCCGCCAGACTTGGAGTACTCGATGGTCGCGTTCGTCATTGTTAGATCCTTCGTGTCATGGTTCGGCGGAAGTCGGACAGCGTGCGGACGGCGCTGGTTGGGTCCTGATGAACGCTGGTCATGGGCGGCGCCGCGAAAGCGAGATAGGCAGCCGAATAGAGGCCTCCATGGGCCCGGACATCGTTCATGCGGAAGTAGCGCGAAGAAATCGGAACCGCATTATCCGTCCGCGACTTGGAACGGTTTTCAGCGGGCATCGGCTTGGGATTGTCGTAACTCTTCATGTGCTCTCTCCTCGCGGGACCTCGTATGCGTCAGAACAGCGTCGGCTCGTCGTCACCGGCCCGCCTGCTGCGACGCCTACGCCTCGCCGTCGGTGCACGCGGTGCAGCCCAGTGCTGGCACCACGCCAGGTGGTGCGCAATCGGCACGCTGTACACGTAGCTCACCATGGGCGGCAGCCGATCGTTGAAGAAATGCTGCCGGGCATGTCGGGCGAGAAGACCGCGTTCGACGAGCAAAGACAGCGTCTTCTTTGCGGCCTTGGGCTCAGCACCTGCGGCTGCGACGTCGAAGGCTTTCCTGGCCGAGGCGGGAAGACCTTCGCAGGGGTGAGGAAAGAGTAGCGGCATGTCAGACTCCGATCCGCGGGCGGGCGGCGCTGAGCCGCTCGCGACAGGCGTCGAGGTCCGCGAAGGCCTCGGCGAGTCGTCCTGCGCGTACACCTTGCCCGTGACCTTCGTCGTGAGCGCCAGCGCGTCCGCTTTGCGGACGCCTTGGATGGACGGATCGGGAAGACCCTTGGCCCAGAGTCCCACCGCCATTCGCATGAACGAGATGGTGAAGGGATCGAGAGAGGGCCTGTCGTCGGACGTCATCAGTTCGTTCGACTGCATGTCGCGGTGCCTCCTATTCATCGTTTTCCTCATCGCCCCGTCGTTTTCCGCGCTTTGCGAGCCTACGCCTCTTCTTCCGATCGGCTTGCGCTGCGTCGAGGCTTCGCTCGTGTTCGCGCTGCTTCTCGATTCTCGATCTCGTCTTGTCCTCGATTTCCTTGGCATGACGCTCGTGCGCTTCCCGGGTAATCTTGGTCGAAACCTTTGTTTTGCGTTCCAGCTCGTCGAACGAGTAACCTAGGCGCCGCGCATTAAGGGTCATGGTGAGAATGTACCCACGAAGATTGGCGTTGTGCGCCTCCAGCACCCGCACGCGCGCGCGCAAGTTTCGTTCTATGTCCCGCTTGGACGGAAGCTCGTCGATGCTCGTGATTTCGCCGAGCCGGATGCGATCGTTCTTCGCGGTCACTCTCTCGACGATGGCGCGTTTGCGAAGCGCGACGATCGAGAACTCCTTGCCGATGATGCTCGGGCACGCCTCTTTGATCGCCGGGAACTTTACCTTGCTCGTCTGTTCGTCGATCCATCCGAGAATGAGCTCGATATCGTTCGGCTCCAATTTCTTCTTTTCACTCATGTCTGCCAGTGTTCCGGCATCCGCTCGACATTCGTGGCCCGAAAGGCGTGCATGACCTTTTCGGCGATCTCGGCCTCCGTCTCGCGGACGTAACCCTTGACGGCAGTGATGGACACGTGCCCCGTCCATTCCCTGAGCTGGGCGAGCGAGATGCGGCCGGATCCGACGATCGTGATCAGCCAGCGGCGGAATGCATGCGGCAACACCACGATAGGATCGCCGTTTGCCTCCCGGCTATCGTAGCGGCGGAACACGGAATGGGCGTACTTCGATCCACGCATCCAAACGCGCAACTGGTCGATGGTGATGGGCCGCACAACAGGCATGAAGGTCTGCCGCGCCGTCGCGAAGAAATGCTCCGGAAAAAGGAACAGCGTCTCGGACAAGGGCTGCGGGAGACCCCTTCCGGGACGATGCATTTCGGCGACCACGCGCTTCAGATCGCTGCTTGCGATGCAGCGTGGCCTGACCGCCACTCCCATCTTCCGCAGCCAGCGCCGCAGCTCGGTCACCGGAAGCGCTGCGGAGAGTTCAGCGCAGGTGAAGTATGGGCCGGGGTGGTTGCGAATGAAGTCGGCTGCCGCGGAGTGAAGTTGCCGCGTACGGGACCAGCCGGCCGGCGTGCGGGCGAGCCCTTCTTCGAGGTCGACGCGCGCCACGGCCTCTTCCAGGACCGGCACCTCGTGTCTCCCGAGCCAGTCGGTCATCTGTTGCCGCGACTTCCACAGCGGTTCGGCCAGATCCTCGACCGGCATCAGCTCGCGATCCCTCAACGGAGCGGGCAGCCAAGCGCCGGCGCCGGATTCGTAATGGCGGGCGATCTCGCGGGCAGGCGCCGAGAGGATCTTAGCTGTGGCGATGGCGTCTCTCACGATCGGAACCACCTCCGAAATGATCGCCTTGTGATCGTACCGCTTGTTCTTGACGTCGTAGAAGGAGAGGCCGTACTTGCGGAGTCCGGGATCCGCGGCGTCGTACTCGGCGGCCGAGGTCTCGCGCCCGTCGACGAAGAAGCGTTCGCAGTGGATGCCGAGCTGAAGGCCCTCGATGCCCCGCAGCGTCGTCCACTGAATGACCTTCACCACGCTCATCATGGCGACGTCCGAAAGCGAGCGGGCTTCCGAGTCGATCCGGGCGAGGGCCGAGAACACCGCCGGACTCGGCAGGGACGCGTCTTGGGAGTTCGCCGAGGTTTCCTGCGTCGGTGCAGGTACGCTCGGTTCGTACTCGATCTCATCCCAAGTCAGACGGTACACGTTGCAAACATGGGCGATCGTGTAGAGATCGAACGATAGACAGTACCGCGTGTGGTCGGAATATCCTTCCGTCCACTCGGCGTCTTCGAAGTCCGAGGTCGTCAGCTCGGCGGGCGACGAGACGCCGCGCTGTTGGAGAGGTTCGTACAGGCACCGGGCTGCGCGCATGATGCGATCGTAGGTCGGCGGACCGTGATGCTCCTTGTGCTCAAGCAGCCGCACCAAGCTCTTGACGAAGTTTGAATATGCCGGCGCGAACGGCGCACGCAATTTCGCTTCGTTTTCGGCTTCTTCGCCGCCGGGCAGCTCCGTGAACCACAGTGCATGCGCTTCGCGCGAGACCGTCGCCTTGGCGTCCGCGATGATCCATTGCACGGCGTCGAAAACGAGGTCGGTACCGAATGCGCCGCACGATCGTGCGGCGGCTTCCATCTGAGTGAGATTCAGTTCCGGATCAGGGCCCATGTCGCGCCTTGCGAGCGCGATGGGGAGCGGTCGGCGGAGCCGTTCGCCGCGCGTCGACCGGTTATGTCTTCCGTGGACTTCAGTCATCATTCGCCCCGAGCCTGACCTTCCGGAACTTCAACGCGATTCCGTCGGGCGAATCCTCGAGTGCGGGAGCAACCGGCACGTACGATTCGCCAAGACCGACGAGCCGGTCACCGAGCGCCCTCTGGACTTGGTCGAGAACCAGTATGCCTTCTGCGGCGTAGTGACCGATGTGACGCGTGCTCTGGTGACCGCCGATGAGGGCGATGACTTCGGCGGGCAGTCCATGCCGCTGGGCTTCGGTCATCACGGTGCGTTTGCCCGTGCGCGCAGTCATGTGGATCGGGTCCGCTCCGACCAGGCGGCACAAGGCGACGACGGTTTCACGGAGCAGGACGGAGACTTCGTTAGCCGTCATGTGCAATGCATACTGGCGTTCCGGGCAATTTGCCGCTGCGTGGCTAGGCTTCGGCCCCGAACGCATAAACAGCGGCACGGCGACACCATCGGGCAGCCCAATGCTGCCGTCTGGCCAGACCATCGCCGATGCGAGTTCGGCGTTCCGCGCAGCCAACAGGCGCATGTCGCACGCGAGATGGTTGTCAATGGGAAGGCCGCGCAGCTCGGACCGCGGCTTACTGTGCCCCTTCTTATGCTGCGCCACTCCGAACTTGGGTCCTTCGTGGCTATTCGACAGGTCGGCACCGCGCGCGAGCGACATCGGGTCGGCGTTGGGACCGAGGGCGAGCGAGTAACCGAGCGCTACCCGACCATCGAGGGGCAGCGCGGCGCGGTGCAGAGCCAGTTGCCGGCGCAGGAATTCGTACTGTGCGGAGGGGAGGGGAGGATTGCGTCCCTGATCCGCGCTCGCTGTGCGATGCGCGCCGATCTTCACCGAGTCCATGACCTCAGACGAGTCGCGATCGAAGCCGCGCAACCGGACACTGCAGCGGTAGAACTTCCGGAAGCGATTGATGCTTGCCTTGTCGTGCGGGATCAGCGCGCGAAGTTCGTCGAAGGCAGCCTCAGTCAGGGCCGGCAGTTGTGCGGAAGGGCATTCCAGGAGCGGTTTGATGCTTCCATTAACGAAGTCGCGAACGCAGGAGGCAGCGCCGGTACGCACCATCCGGGTCGCGTAGCGCTTGGCTGCGTCGACGACGTGCGTCGGCAAGTCTTTCGTTGGGGTCCAATCGATGATGAACTGCTTTGCGCCCTTATAGAGGGTCCAGACGTCTCCGCTGACGTCGACGTCATAGCCGCCCTTCGCTCTCACGATCATGACGGGAGCGCCTCGACCATGTTCGCTTGGCTGCGCAGCCAGGCGTCGGTCGCACGTTCTGCCTCCATGTTCGCGTAGCGATCGAGCATGATCGAATGGGGTTCCCAACCGAACATGTTCTGGGCGACGCGGGAAAGGTCCAAACCGCTCTCCCGGGCAGCCTTCACCAACTCGTCCGCGCGCGAATTGCGGAGCCGGCCGGGCGACAGATCTGCCGGCAGTTTGTCCGGAAACGTCTCGCGGAGCAGGCGAAGCCGATCGTAAAGGACAGTGGAAGAGAGCCTCCCGCCGCGAGCGCTGACGAAAATGTACGGGCACTCCTTGAACCGCGCCAATCCTTGGAAATTCCCTCTTGCCTTCAGGCGCTCGCCGATGAGGGGACGGTGATTGTCGATGAGATCCTGCAGCAGGTCCGCGCACCAGGGAGGAATGCGCAGATAGCGCGGCGACTTCTTGAGCGAGACCGGCATTCCGGAACGGTCGTATCTCAAATCGGTCGGGAGGAGGCGCAATGCTGCGCCACCCTCTCGGTCAACCAGATCGGTGACCTGATACAACAGGACTTCCCGGGCGCGGTGCCCGAGGAGGCGATACAGTACGAGGATCACGAACAGCATCTGACGATCGACGCCCCACGGATTGAGCGGGTGCGCGGGGTGGATGACCTCGTCCAGGAATTTAAGTTCGGCCGGCTCCAAACCCTTCCGCGGATCTGACGCCGCCGAGATCATCTCTTCTACGAACTGTTGTTCGACGTCAGCGATGACGTCGCGCGCGTGCGCGTGTTGGAGAGCATCCCGCCGCAGCTCCCGGAGCGAGAGCTTGAGCACGAAGACGATGAATTTCTTGGCAATGTCGACGCGGTTCATCCATTCGACGTCGCCGACGTGGAGGGCCGTGGACCGACCGGACTCCGCGTCGGCACCGCGGATGGCTGCCGTGCGAGGGCCGACAAACTGCAGGGCTGCGATAATATCGATGACGTGATGATCCCAGAGTCCGTCACCGGTCAGGATCGAATCCAAAAGCTCGACACGACGAGCTTTGAGCAAATCCAGGACATTCGCGATCGTCCACGCCATTTTGTTCAAACGGCTGACCGAGAGCTTGCGGTGGCCCGCGAGAAAACGCGTCACGATACTGAGCGGCACGCCGTCGACGCCCTCGACCGTCACGAACGGCTCGAAGCCCGGCCCAGAGCGAAGCACTCTGGCGGTGTGGAGCTGCGGGGCGCCGTAAGGGCGCATCGGGGCCGAAATGGAGACCATGACTGGACTCCTATTCTGAGGTTGTTGTAGAGTCAACAACACTCAAAGTGTATTCCCCATGTGCCGATAATCGGGCCTAAGCTGCTAAAATGAGCGGAAAGAGCAGTCTGAGGGGCGCGAAAGGCGCCCGAATGGCTTGGGCGGAGGTCGCCCGAGCAGCCAGCGAGGCGCTAGAAGAAGCAGGCTCCTCGGCGTCGATGCGATCCCCTGCCTTGGCCGAACTCGCGGCAACATCCGGCTACTCGGCAGCCGTGCTCATGCGACAGATCCGGTTGAGGACCTGGATCGAGGCCAAGGCCGCCGAGCTCGACGTTGACCCGAAGGCATACATGGACGCCGGCTTTGCCGGACTAGAGGCGGTGATGATGATCGACCGCCACGAGCCGGGGCGTACGCGACGGCTGCTCGACGCGGTCGTCGCCGGAAACGTCACCGTCGAATCCTTGAGGCGGGATCTGCGATCGCTGGTCGGCGAAAAGCGCCTCAAGGATTCGCACGATCGGGACGCGCTCTCTGCCGCGCGGCACGAGCGTCGCCGCCGGGTCAAGCTGGCGATCGAGACCGGCGGTCACGGAGCGGGCAGGGGAGAGCTGCTGACGGTCCGGCCGGTCTGGCGACGGACGGATGGCTCGGAGGCGGAACACGGCCCGATCTGCAGGTTCACCTGGTGGCGCCCGACGACGGACGGGCCGGAAGGATTCGACCTGATGCACTTGCCGGCGGGCACGGCCGGGCGGGCGGTGGACGACCGCATCGGCCGCGCCATCGCGACGTCGACGTCGTTCTGGATCTACCAGATCGTGCTCATGGAGCCGACCCCGTTCCTGCCGCGCATCGTGGAGGCGATCGACTGGGCTCGGCTCCGGCATGTCGGCATATATATGGCCACCCTCGGACCGCCCGGATCGCAGACGGTTTCCATCGCCCAAGAGCGGGCTGCCGAACCCGGCTCGATCACTGACCGGGTCGAGGATTTTCTGCGCGCCGTGGCGCGCCGCTGAACCGGTGGTAAACCCGTCCGCTTCCGGCGAGTTCGGCGCTACGGCGGCGCTTTGTCCCCAAGGAAACGGCGGATTCTATGAGGCTGCCGAAGGCTCCGCCTCTACAGGGCCGCTCCGCCCAGGCGACCGAGGGCCTCGTCATCCTCGGCAGTGAGGGTCGGAGAGCCGAACGCCGAGGCGTCCATCGCGGCTTCGAATTTCAGGAAGGATTCGTTGGCCAAGCGGAGCCGTTCCGGCAGGTCGCTCTGACTGGCGGCTTGGCGGCAGAGGCGAACGAGCGCGTCGAACCTGTCTGCGGAAGTCGCCGCAGCCGTCGGGTCCCGAGCCGAAACCTGGGCGAAGTGGCCTCGGATCTCGGTCCAAACGGGGTCTTCGATGTCCTTCAAAGCTCGGTGAGCGCAGCGGTAGATGGCGTCGAGCTGCACCGCCGTGTGGTCGAGGCGCACCATCTCGGGCGTCAGCACCTTGATCACGGAGTCCGAAGGCCGGCCTGCCGGCGGGACCTCGCTGTCGGCACGCCGGAAGTTGCCGCGCATGAACAGGACTTGGGCATGGGCCCAACCGCCGACGTCGAAGGGAAGCCCTGTGGCGGTAGGCTCGATCGAGCGATCGGCTCCAACGTTGGCCACGCCGGCGAGGAGGTATTCGTGGTGCGGATCGCCGAGATAGACCGGCTCGCCACCGCGCACGAAGGCCTTCCCGCCCCAGACCAGCAGGTCCTCCACCCGCCGCTGCGCCAGCGCGATCATCTCTTCCTTGTTGTCCTTTTTCCAGACGCGCACGATCGGAAGCGCGGTATAGGGTACGAGGTCCTCGAAGGGGTCGATGCCGTGGGAGTTGCGGAGTGCCAGAAGATCCCAGGCACCATCCGCGAGGTGGCGCCTAAGCCCCTCGTCGTCGATGCCGTGGCTCCGATCGAGCTGAAAGGGCGGGCGGTGGAACTGCCTGCGGACGTCGTCGGTGAACGGGCTGAAGGGCCACCACAACGCACCGTCGCAACGTAGGATCTGGGTCCCGCCATCCGAAGGGTGGTTCTCCCGGCGCGACCGCCCGGAGGAAAGACGGAAGGCGACGCGCGCTTCGTCCGCCGCGGGAGTCCGGAGTTCGGCTCCTATCGTCTCGCTGACGTGGACGGTCCTCAATTTTCTTCCCCTGCGCGGAATCAATTCCGCGCTCCAGGGGAGCAGGACGTCCACGACTCTCCTGGTGACTTCGGGCATGCACGATCCGTTGCTCGCGACCTCCGGAGTGTCTACGGGACGCCTCAGCTGGTCCCGTCCGGATGAAAACTCAACGCCGAAGAAGCCGGAGGGCGTTACCCGCCAGCTCCCGCGATCAGCAAGCCGCGCCCCATTGTCCGGCGCGCGCTTCGCCGAGTTCGCCCAGCGCGGCGTCGTCCTCCGGCGCGACCGGGAAGGAGCCGAGCGCTGCGATCTCGTCCGATTCCTCGAAGGAGAGGAAGCATTCGTAGGCCTCCTCCATCTCCTCCGGCAGATCGTTCCGCTCGGCGGCGAGGCGGCAGAAGCGCAGGATCGCGTGGTACCGGTCGGCGGATGTCGTGGGGCGCTTCGGCCCGCGGGCCGATACCTCGGCGAAAAGCCCGCGGAGGTCCGTCCAGAGCGGATCCTTGTCGGCCTTCAGCGCGCGGTCCACGGCGCGATAGATGGCGTCGAGCCGCACCGCGGCGCGGTCGAGCTTGATCGCCTCCGGCATCAGGACCTCGATGAGGTCCTCGAATTTCGAGCTCCTCCGGGAGATCAGAGAGCGATTGGCCTCGGCAAGCGCCCGCTGGTCGGCAGCTTGAAACTTGCCGGCCATGAACGCCCGCTGTCCGTACTCGAAGCAGCCGACGTCGAAAGGCAGGCCCTCGGCATAGGGATCGACCGACCGGTCCGCACCGATGCCGGCCATGCCGTCGTCGGAATGGGCATGGCCATCATTGAAGGGATGCTGGACGTAGACGGGCTCGCCACCTCTGACGTAGGCGCCGTCCTTCCAGATCATCAAATTCTCCGACGCCCGGCGCTGCGCCAGAGCCTTCATCTGCGGCCTGTTGTGCTCCTTGCAGATCCGTATCCGCGGCAGCTCGGAAAAGGGTACGAGACGGGGGTAGGATCGGATGTCCTGGAAACTGGCCAGCGCCAGGAGATCGCCGGAGCCGTCGGCGAGCTTTTTCAGAAGCCGGTCGGCGCCGATGTAGTTATCCCGATTCTTCCTGAAGAACGGCGAGCGCACGTCTTCGGTGAACGGACTGACCGGCCACCACAACGCACCGTCGCAGTAGACGACGTCCATCTTGCCCTCCGGAAGGATACCCTCCCGGCGAGAGTGAAAGGTCGAAAGACGGAAGGCGACGCGTGCCTCGTCCGGCGCCGGCGTACGGATCTCGGCGTGCACGGTCTCGCATACGTGGACGGTGCGAAACTTCCTGCAGGCGTACGGGATCACTTCCGCTTTCCACGGCACGAGTATCGGGACGGGCTTCTTGGTCACTTGATCGGGCATCGACCATGCATCGCTCGTGTCGCCGACGATGTCCACCAGCTGGCTAGGGTTTTCCCCGCAACCAGGCAAAGACGCGGCGCAAAAGGAAGAAGCCGGCGGTGCTACCCGCCGGCTTCGTTGATCATCGCTTGCTTTACTGTACCGGAATCCGACCGCTACATCTTTAGTGGTCACTTTCCGACAGTAAAGCAAGTTGTGCCCGCCAAATAGGGACCTTTTCAATCGGCGCAAAAACCGTAAGGCAAAAAACCGTAAAGCATTTGTTTTTAACCCACCTTGCTGACACGGGGAGATGCTAACCGCGACGATCCGATGTCGCCAATGAAAACAGCACAGTCGAGCTCGCTAAACAAGGAGGCCCGCTGCGTCGGGCGAGGAGGGACGGTAAGTCATCGGCGGCGCCGGTCTGTCTTCTTCGGTACCTCACGGATCACGATCTCCCCGAACATCTTCTCCTCGATAACCTCCTCCATTGGGCCCGCCTCGTCGCTCTTAACCCGATAGACTTTACTGGGGACCGTAATCCTGGACCCGATCGGCTTCCTCTCGATCGTCGTGATGAGTGCAATCATCCCCGACTTCGTTTGCTCGAGCCGTGCCTGAAATGCCTCGATTGTCTCCACCCGGCAACGGAGGGTGTCGAGAAGCGCCTTATGCGTTCCCCGGCTTGAATCAAGCGGCAGAAGAGCTCGAATCTCGTCCAGGCTAAAGCCCGCCTCCTGCGCCGTCTTGATCAGGTCGAGGACGCCGGCTGCCTCCGGCGGATAGCGCCGGTAACCGTTTGGCCGGCGTTCGATGTTCGTCAGCAGGCCTTCCCGCTCGTAGAACCGGATGCGCGAGTGACTGAGGCCCGTCCGGCGGGCAAGCTCCCCGATAGTCATCATCGATCTCCTCGGGAGAGTTTAAACCCTATACCTAACTCAAAGGTTAGAGTCGTCAGCTCAAAGGCAATTTGAACTGATTGCGCTAAGACCGTGAGTGACATCGCATCCCAAACATGCGGAAGGCGGAGTTCAGATCGATCGCTGAGATCGCCCAGGGATGGAAGAGGTCGGGATAGGATTCGACAAGCCTCGCCCGCCAGCCGGAATCGCATCGCTGGGCCATCGTCATGCCTCCCCGCGATCGAGAGGCCCGACGTCGTCGATCCGGACGAAGGCGTCGGTGTCGAAGTCGTAGCGGGCGGCGACCACGACCCGCAGCCGGCCCCGCACCGTCACCTGGTCAGGTGCACGTTCTCCATCTCGGGCCGGACCGCGGTACAGCCGGCCCCGCGCGCCGCAGGTCTCGCAGACGCAGCGCGCCTCGGCGAGGTCGACCGCGGCGCGGACCGCCGCCTCGTTCGCCACCGACAGCCGGCCGCCCCAGCGGATCCGCAGGGCGCCCTGCCGGCCGCGGATGCTCTCGAAGCGGAAGCTCTCGCCGAACGAGAGGGCGGCGGCGATGCGGACGGAGCAGCGGTCGACGACGCCGGCCAGCCCGGGCACAATAGATACGATGGACAAGATAGACATATTTGAAATAGGTCTATCGAGCCGAGGATGTTTCGGGGCTTTCGGGGGTATTTCGGGTGCCGATCGGTGTGAAAATCGGCCGCGCGGCCGTCCGGGGGCTTGCCGCCCTCCGCTTCCCGTGGAATTTCCTTCCCGATCCAACAGCGTACGGACAACGGACCGATGGCGGAAAAGAAGAAGGCCGGCAGGCCGGGACGCAAGCCGCCGGCGGGCACCAAGAAGCAGCTTCTCACCTCGATGGATCCGGAGATCATCAAGAGGATCAAGTCGGCGGCCGCGCTGAGGGACACGACGGCCTCGCTGGTGATGGAGCAGGCCGCCGCCGAGTGGCTCGATCGGCATCACGACGGGAAGAAGTGAGATGCGCGCGGGCAGCCCGCTGTCGCCCGTGGTCGGAAGCCTAGACGTCATCCGGCGGCTCGGTATTGCCGGCGCCGAAGTGGCGTTTCGGCGGAAGCCGCCTTACATGCGTACCGTGCCGCCCGCGGATCGACGGGTGTGATCGACAGAGCCCGTCGAGGGCCGTTTTGGAATACGGGGACCGGAATGCTCTTCATCCATCTGTCCGACATCCATTTCCGCAAGACGGAGGTCGGACAGCCGGACGATCCGAACAAGGCGTTGCGCAGCGACATCGTCGAAGACGTCAAGCGCATGCGAATGGACATCGGCAAACCGGCCGACGGCATCTGGTTGACGGGCGACGTCGCCTTCGCCGGGCAGGCGGAGGAGTACGACTTCGCCTATCGATGGCTCGAAGAGACGCTTTGTCCAGCCGCGGGGTGCCGGATCGAGAACGTGTTCGTCATTCCGGGCAATCACGACGTCGACCGCAAGATCGAGGCCGGGCCCGCTCAGGTCATCGCAAGGCAGGCGCTCCGGAACAAGCCGGCGGACCAGCTCGATGTCGAAATAGGCAGGTGGATGCGCGACAAGCTCTCGGCCAACCTGATCTTCGGGCCGATCGACAACTACAACCGCTTTGCCGCCAAGTTCCTCTGTCCTCTGCGGGCTTATGTGGACGGCGCCGGCGAACCGAGCGAGGCTCCGGCAAGGCCCTATGCGACGCGGGACCTGACGCTCGACGACGGATCGACGTTGCGCCTGTGGGGCTTCAACACGGTTTTGGTGTCGGATGCGTCCGACGCCGAAAACACCATGCTCGTCGATCCCGCGGCCGCGCAGATCGAGCATGAAGACGGGGTGTGCCATGTCGTCATGGCGCATCATCCGTTCAATTGGATCAAGAACAAGCGGGCCTTCGAAGACCGCTGCAATCTGATGGCAAAGATCCAGTTGTTCGGCCACGAACATACCCGGAGGGTCGAGGAAGCGAGGCGGCACCTCCGGATCCGGGCGGGCGCGATGCATCCTGAAAAGGACCAGCCGGACTGGAAACCGGGCTATAACTGGATCGACGTATCGGTCGCGACCTCGTCAGGCAAGCGGCGGCTGAAGGTGAGGCTTTGGGTACGCCAGTACGAGGTCGATAGCTTTCTGGCGGTTCCGGATCCGGATCACAATCCGGTTTGGGAGAACAGCTACGATCTGCCGCCCTGGTCCGCTCCGGAGGCGCCCGCCGCGGCCGTCGAAGCACCGGCCGGCGAACATAAGGAAACCAGGCGGGAGCCGCAGATCATGCCCATATCAGCGCCGCCGCCGCCGTCGATCAGAACCGTGACCATCAAGCTGTTCAAGCTCAAGGAGCACGAGCAACGCCGGCTGATCTCGCACATGAAGCTCGACCGGCCGGGTGACAGGGATCTGAAGGATTACGAGATCGCGATCGCCGCCGTGAAACGGAGCCAGGAGCAGGGCACCTTGGCCGAGATGGACCGGCTGATCGAGGGGATGTTGGCAGGGGGAACGCTCGCATGACGAAGTTCGATTTCATCAGGGCATACAGGGATCTCGATGCGGGGGCGGGGCGCGAGCTCGTCGAGGCGCGGCAGAAGAGCTTCGACAAGCTCGCGGCCGCCTTCGAGGACATGTCCCAGACTTACGAGCTTTGCCGGCTCGCGTTCCTCTGCGATCCGCCGGCCGCGCTGGACTGGTTCGAGCAACCGATGCGCGAATTCGATCCGCATTTCGTGCTGAAGAAGGATTCCCAGGAGGCCGGCCGGATGGCCACCCTGCTGCTGAGGAAGGACATGCTGGAATTCGGATCCTACATTCCCTTGGCGGTGCTGACCTCCTCCTATTGCGGCAGGCGGCATTCCGCCGACGACGGCGTGACGACAAGACAGGCGGCGGCCGCATTTCAGGCAGCCGTCCGCACCCATCGCGTGACCGGCGGCCGCGAACTGCCGGCGCCTCCGGAGCTGGCCGCGGTCAAGGACCTGGAAGCGCTCGCCCAGCTGAACCCGGTTCCGGGCGCCAACGTCCAGGGCGCTGTGGCCGCGGCGATGACGTCGGCCGACGAAGCCATCGCCGCCCTGTCCCAAAACGTGGAGAGTTCGCTTTCGACGACGAGGTCCGACGTGACGCGCCTGGCCGAGGAGGTCGACATGCTGTGGTGGCATATCGGCGATTGGCACGAACTGCTTGGCGCGCCGCGATCGGCCGTCGCGGCCCCCGCGAGGACGATGGTCTCGGGCATCGAACTCGGCGCGATGGTCCGCCAGCTTCCCGGTCCCTTCGGTGCCCACGGAATCCTGCGCCGGACCGCAGGGAAGGACGGCGACGCGAAAACCACGTTGCGGGCTGCCGTCAAGGCGCTCTCCCGCGAAGAGGCCGGAAAGCTCGCGGCCGAATTCCCGGCGGGTGCCCAGGCCCTGTTCCCCGTGCACGCGGCCATCCGGATGGCCGCGGTCGGCGAGACCTGGGAGACCGAATTGGCCAAGGCCTTTCCGGACGTCGCAGGCGTCGAGGTCTCCCAGTTCGAGATCGGAGTTCAGGCCTTCCGCGAGCGCGCGCTGATCGCGCAGGATGGTAGTACCCGATGAACGCCGGCGCACCCATCTGTGGCCAGCCGGGCTGCAATGTCGGGTCGGACGGCAAGTGCAAGCTCCGGCACGATCCGGTCGAGAGCTGTCCCAACTACGCCGTGGAGGTCGAGGACGCGGTCGAGACCGAGGTCCCCGACGAGCCGCGGGCCCCGCCGCCGGTCCCGATCTGGTCGAGCGACAAGTTGTCCCCGGCGGAACTGTCCGCTTTGTCGCGTCGCCGCAAGCTGCGGGTGGTCGCGCTCGTCGGGGAGGAGAAGGTCGGCAAGACGACGCTGCTGACCTCGATATTCGAGATGTACTGCAAGGGGCCGTTCGCCGGTCTCACCTTCGCGGGAAGCGAGACCTTGCTCGGGTTCGCGAAGCTGCACTCGTTCGCGCTCCTCAGTTCGGGCCGATCGTCGCCGACGGTACCGAGGACGAGCCGGCGCGACGGGCTGAGCTTCTTCCATCTCGCGCTCGCCCGCGCCTCGGGCGGCACGATCGACCTGGCTATCGCGGACCGCTCGGGCGAAAGCTACGCCGACGCCCGCGCTTCGACCGATCTGATCGGAACGCTGACCGAATTCGACCTGGCCGATCGGATATGCTTCCTTCTCGACGGTGCGCGGCTCCGCTCCAAGGACGACAGGGTCGCCTACACCCGCAACTTCCGCCAGATGATCAACGCGCTGAACGACAACGGCGCGCTCGCTCACGCGAAGGACATCGAGCTCCTGTCGACCAAGCTCGACGTCTCGCGCGGAGGAGATGCGGCCGACGTCGGATACGGGGACGAGTATCGGGCGCGCATCGTGTCGGACTTCCGGGCTAAGGGCCTGCACATGTCCTCGCACGAGATCTGTGCGCTGCCGAAGGCGGATCGCACGGTCGGCATCGTCGGTCTCGACGATCTGGTCGCTCGTTGGACCTCGCCAGCCCCGCCGCCGGACGTGGCGCCCCGGCCGATCGCGGACGCGCCTCGCCAGATTGACCGCATGCTCTCGAAGGCCTGAGGAGATTCGCCGTGGACGCCCGCTACATGGTTTTCGGATTCCAGCATACCGGAAAGACGACGTTCGCCGCCGCGTTGTGGCACCAGGTCGACAGCGAGGAGATTCCGAACGCCCTCACCAAGGGCAAACACGCCGGTCAGTTCGCCTATCTGGGCGAAATTGCCGAAGCGTGGGCCGAGGGTTACGAGGTCGAGCGCACCAGATCGAAGCAGGTCGAGAAGATCCGGATCAATCTCGTGCATGCCAGGTCCGGCGCCGACGTCGCGCTCGAATTCGACGATCTTTCCGGCGAAACCTTCGAGAAAGCATTTTCCCAGCGCTTCTGTCCGGAGCCGTTCGTGGAGCTCGTCAAGGGCGCGCGCGGCATGCTGCTGTTCGTGAGCGCCGATCGGCGCAACGACGATTCGGTGACCATTCTCGACGCGTTCGATGCCGACGAGGAGGAGGCCCAGGCCCCGGATCCCAATCTTTGGGAGCCGGAGAAGACGCCGCTGCAGGTGCAGCTGGTGGACCTGCTGCAGTGTCTCAGGCGCGAACCGTTCTCGACCGCGCCGATGAGGGTGGCTGTCGTGGTGTCCGCCTGGGATCTGGCGCCCGAGGGCGAGACCGATGCCGCCAGATGGCTGAAGGACCGCTATCCGCTGCTGTCGCAGTATCTGGAGAATTCCGACGGCGTGACCGACGTCAGGGTTTACGGGGTGTCGGCTCAGGGCGGCAGGCTTTCAAAGAAGAGCGCCGGCCCCGGGCCCGATCGCGACCGGCTGCTCGCGACGCTGCCCGCCAGCGAGCGGGTCATCGTCGTCGGTCCCGGCGCGACGAAGCACGACATCACGCGCCCTCTCCTGTGGCTCGCCGGATTAGAGGCCGCGCGTTGAACGCGACGGCACCAGAGATCCTCGACCAGGCGCTGTTCGGCTACGCGGACGGCCACCGCCAGATCGCGTCGTCGCTGCGGCTGCCCCCGAAGGATCTGTACCTACTGAGCATCGCGACCGATCTCGCCGGCGGCGCGCGTCTCGGCGACGACGAGAGCTATCTGAGCGGGCTCCCGCTGCCGGAGTCTCGTCGGTACGCTGTTTTCCGAACTTGGGCGGCGCCCGAGATGCCGCGCCCCGGCTGCGTCTGGAGCCACGTCGTCCTCCTTGGTCAGAAGACGACCGCGTCTTTGGCGGCCTTCTCGACGCTGCTGCCGCTTTTCCGGCGGCCCGACCGGAGCCGCACCGACGAATACGGCGAACCGTTGGGGCCGATCGACATCGGCTCCGGCAAGGCCGCCGCCGTCTCGCCGATCGCCGAGATCATCGAGACATACTACGCCGGCAAGCGCGTCGTGCTGCCACCGTCCGGATCCGCCGCCGACCTCGAGGAGGCGGTGCTCGCGGTCTGGTCGCAGCAATGGCCTCGCTTGCGGGCGACGTACTCCTTCTGCACCGCCGCCGTGAAGGAGCATCGCGGTGTCGACGCGAGCGATTACGACGTGCAGGTGGCCTCGCCGGCCGAACCCCGCTCCGGCGGTTTCGCGGACTGGGTGGCGTTCGCGGCGTCAGACGCGGCCCAAAACCGCGTGACCCCTCTTCGAAGGTTTCTTTGGCGTTACGGTCGCGACATCTCCAATTCCCGTCGAAGCTACCGGATGCTCGTCGAGCTCTTCGAGGGGTGGGGCGACGCGGACGAAATGCCGATGGAGGCCGCCGCGGAGGTGTTCGAATCCTTGGTCGACCCCGCCGAAGGCGCGATCCTCAAGCGCGACGTCATGGGGCTCGGCACGACTTCTCCGCGGCTGATAGCGTCCATTCCCGCGACGGACTTTCTCCGCCTGATGACTTCGGAATCCTTGCCCGAGGCGCCCACGGACGCGCAGGTCGCGCGCAGGTTGGCGGGCCTGAAGCCCTCGCAAGTCGGCGTCGTCGCGCGGCTGTACGACCTGAACCGGGAATCGCTCTCGCCATGGAAGGAGACGATCCTCGACGCTGTCGTCGAGCACGTCGACAGATCGACGATTCTTTCCGACTTTCCGGAATCGATGTTCGACCACGTGCTGCTGGCCCGGGAGGATCTCGTCGATGCGGACACATTGAGCAAGGTCGGCAACGATGCGCTGCTTGGCTTTCCTAGAGACTCCGAGGCTCCGGTCGCGAGCCGCTACGTTCTCCCGGAATTGCTCCGCCGGAATATGGGAGACGCGGAGAACCGGATCATCGCCGAGAATCCGGACGTCGTCTTTCGTCACGCAACCGGAGCTTACGCCCGGGGAAGTCTCGAAGGCTCCTGGTTGCAGTCGTTCCCGTCGTTTGCGGAGACGATACTCAAGGGCTCCTGGCTCGATCGGGCGACGTCGACCAGCGAGCTCGCCGCGGCGCTCGCCATCCTGCGGTATCCGCGATGGCTGTCGAAGTCGTCGGAAGAGATCTCCCGACGCCTCGCCGAGATGAACGACGACGCGCAGGGACCTGATCGCCTGAACATGCAGGCGGCGCTGCTGCGCGCCGCGATCGACGAGTCGTCGAGCCAAAGCTGGCGCCTCATCGTCCAAGTCCTGCCGCAGCTTCGGCCGTCAATCGTTCGTGGCCAGCTTCCGGCATCGGCCCATGCGTTCCTGAAGGACGATCTGCCGCACTTCTACTCCGCCGGTTACTGGGACCTCGACAGGCGCATCCTGCTGAGCCTGCAGAACCTGTACGGCAGAGTGCCGAATCCTTCGGCGTTGGACCTGCTTTCGTTGTCGCAGGCCGACCGGAAGATCGTGTTGAACGAGGAGTTCATTCCGAGAAACCCATTCTCGAAGTTGTGGGACATCTTCTAGCCGCGCGCGGAGCCGTCTCCCATCGCTCCATCGTCCATCCCCGGAAGATGCGCCGAAACCGGTCCCGACTCGATCTCGCATTAGCGTTCCTCGGCCGACTGCGTCGCCGACGGTGCCTCGACGGGATTTGAACGCACGCGATGCCCGAATCGTCCGATCGGAGCTTTCGCGCCGCTATGGGTCTTTGGCGATCGAACGTTCGAGGTCCATGAACTCTCCGGTCGTACCAACCGGCACGCCCCCGCCATTCCTCTACCGAAGAGCCGAACGTGCCTGCGGCGATCGGTACCCGAGCGAGAGGGTTGTGTACCGCGTACATCGGCAGGCTCGCTCCGCATGCACGATCCCGCGAGAAGCCGATCGCAGCGCTGACGTCGGCATAGGCCGGATCGACGAACGGCGTCGTGGCGACCGGCGATCCGTTGGCGTTGCGGATGGCGAACCGCTCCGATACGTGACCGCCACCGATCTTGCCGGTGTCACGGTCGACCAGAAAGGCCAAAGGCCCGACGGGCAGGACCGCTTCGACGACGTGCGGCAATCGCGAGATACCGTGGTCGAGCGGCATCGCCCCCAGTTGAGCTCCACCGATGGCTATGACGTAGGCTTCGCCGTCTTTGACTACGCCGTCCTTTCGATAGCACTCGTTCCGCTCTTCGGGCGGACTGGACTCTTATGTTCATGATATGTTCTAGTTCGAGATGACCGACAGACCAGCAAGCTGGCGCATGCCGACCCGAAAGCAGATGGAACGGATGGCCGCCGCCGTCGGCAGAAAGGCACCTGCCACGCCCGGACCGGCGCCGAGCGACGACCTGCCGCCTGAATACTGGCAGGCGCTTCTAGACGACCCTCGCGCCGACGGGGCCAATCCGGTCCACCGTGCATCCGGACGCGCCCTGCGGCTGGACGAAATTCCTCAGCATTTGCTGAGGGTGAGTTGCCGGCGCTGCGGCCGTACCGTCGAGACCCAAAAGGCCGATGCCATCCGGCTGTACGGGCAGGTCGCGATCTGGCGGGATGTCGGCCAGCGCCTGCTGGACAACACGTGCACGATCCGGACAGGTCGCCATGAGGAAGACGGCTGCTGGCCATCGTACGACGTCTAGCCGGCAGACGGCCCATGGCACCCAAGCACCATCCGACACCGCTATCCGGAGGCGACCGAAAGGCGCTCAGCAAGGAGCTGGGGAGGGCACGCGCGATGACAACGATCCTCGCTGCGCAGTCGGCGGAGGCTCGGGACAAGGGGGAGGCTCTGATCCGGACCGCGGACAAGCTGGCGTGCGAAAGCTGGAACGAGCGCATGTGGGCCGACGGCGGTCCGATCGACCCGTCGCCGACTGTCGACCAGGCGATCAACGGTGGCTATCCTTGGCTCGAAATCGAATGCTCGAGATGCAAGGCGAACGTGAGGTCGACATGGCCGCTCTGCGCCATCCGCCCACGACGGCCGTCCATGATCTCGCGAGTAGGCTCCGGTGCAGCAAGTGCGCAAAGGCTGGTCGCCGACCGCCCGCGACGCTGCTACAGCTCTCGCAGCGAGCCCGACATCAGGACCCGGAAGCCTGAATGTGCTGGTGTGGACGGCCTCTCATCCCCACGGTTCTATGGCGCTCTGGCGTCATAGCTAGATGAGAGGAAAGTCTGATGAATCTTCCCATTCGTATCGGTATGGACACTTCCAAGTCGGTCTTCCAGCTTCACGGTGTTGACGAGAACGAGGCAGTAGTCGTCCGGCGGCAGTTTCGGCGAGCCGAGATGATCCGCTACTTCGAGCGCCTTCCGCCGGTCCTCGTCGCCATTGAGTCCTGCGGCAGTTCGCATCACTGGGCGCGCCTGCTGCAGTCGTTTGGTCATGAAGTGAAGCTGATCCCGCCCCAATATGTGAAGGCTTACGTAAAGCGCGGCAAGAACGACGCGGCCGATGCCGAGGCGCTGTGCGAGGCGGTCACCCGGCCGAGTATGCGGTTTGTACCGGTGAAGTCAAAAGAACGGCAAGCGGCCTGCATGTTGATGACCGTGCGGGAACGCCTGGTCAGCGTGAAGTCGCAGCTTTCTAATGCCTTCAGGAGTTATGCGGCTGAGTTTGGCATCGTTGGCCCCGCCGGTCGGCAGAACGTCACGGCACTTATCAAGCGGGTGCTCGAGGATGACAACTTACCGGAAATGGCGCGGGATCTCTTCCGCCTTCAGGCGGAGGAGTATGCCGCGGTCGAAGCCCGCCTGGCAAAGATCGAAGCCAAGCTGATGAAGTGGCATCGTGAGGATGATGTCAGCAGGCGGATCGCGACGATTCCTGGCGTCGGTCCGATTGGGTCGTCCATGCTAAGCATGAAGGCGCCCCCGCCGGAGACGTTCAGATCAGGCCGCGACTTCGCGGCTTGGCTCGGACTGACCCCCAAGGATCACTCAACTGGCGGCCGGCAACGATATGGCGGTATCACAAAGGCCGGAGATTCAATGCTCCGATCGACGTTGATTGTCGGCGCGACCGCGCTGCTGAGGCACATTCGAAAGGGCCGTCATAAGCCGACACCCTGGCTCACTTCGCTGCTGGAGCGAAAGCCGCCGAAGTTAGTCGCGGTGGCCTTAGCCAACAAGTTCGCCCGTATCGCCTGGCGCTTGATGATATCGGGTGGCGTGTACAACCGGCCGGTAGCCGCCATGCCCATCTGATCTGAACTCAGTGTACCGGCCGAGATTGCTCGCCGGATGACCCACGAACTTGCAGGACGCAGTAGATGGAAGGACCGATCGGTCAATACGCGCGAGCTTCCGTAGATTACACTGGCATCACGAATGTCGCCTATGTGCTTGGAGCGTGCGTAGCGAACACCATCTTGGCCAGCGGGCTTTGTCCGCGCAAACAGGCCGGACATCTGATAGCAAGCGATCTGGCCAGAAGTCTGCTAAAATCCTGACAAGCGGGGGGGCCGTCCACATCTGTAACCTATACTCGATCACCACCAACCAGGCCGCCATCAGCGCGCTGTTCCGTGTCGTCAACCGCTACGTCGGCAACCTGGCGCCGATGCCCGGCGTCTTTCCGGACTACAAGGCACCAATCGTTCGCAATGGCGCCGAGGGCCGGGAGTTCGTTACCGCGCGCTGGGGCATGCCGTCGTCGTCGAAGGCGCTCATGGACGCGACGAAGAAGCGCGCTGAGAAACTGCAGGCCAAGGGCAAGCCGGTGGATTTCAAGGAATTGCTCCGGATGGAGCCCGACGGCGGCACGACCAACATCCGGAACGTGACGTCGAAGCATTGGACTCGCTGGCTAGGGCCGGAGCACCGCTGCGTCGTTCCCTTCAATTCGTTCAGCGAGTTCAACAAGGCGGAGGGCGGCGACATCTGGTTCGCGCTCGACGAGACCCGCCCGATCGCCTGCTTCGCCGGCATCTGGACCACCTGGACGTCCGTGCGGAAAGTGAAGGAAGGCGAGACCACCAACGACCTCTACGCCTTCCTGACGACGGAGGCCAACGCCGAGGTCGGCGCGATCCATCCCAAGGCGATGCCGGTGATCCTGACAACGCCCGACGAGGTCGAGACCTGGATGACCGCGCCGTCAGAAGAAGCCCTGAAGCTGCAGCGGCCCCTTCCGGACGGCACGCTGCGGATCGTCGCTCGCGGCGTGAAGGAAGATCCCGCGCTGGCGACGTAGCGTTCTGCACAGGCGCCACGGAACACGTGGACAAGCCTCAGCCCCGCCGATTGCGAATCCCTGACCCGTGCTAACCGCCCGGAACGACCGAGAGGGCGGAAGGATTCGTCCCGGCAGGAGCGATCTCGATGCTGATGACCAGGGACAGACGGCCGGCGATCCGGACGCTACGCGGCTGGGCGATCTTCGTGCTGCAGGAGGCGGGCGCCATCCGCGAATGCGAGGAGCACGGTTGGATGCAGGACCGCGCCGATCCGCATGCCCGCGAGCACGCCTTCGACGTCGCACGCCGGGATCCGCCGGCAGGCATCCCTCCGGACAAAGCCGTCGCCGAAATTCGCGATGTCCTGAATTCCATCGGCGACACCTGCCCGGAGTGCCCGCCGGATTGCGACTAGGCGGCTTCTTCTTCGCTGCCGGCGCGGAACATCGAGGGCGACCGCATGCGAGCGATTTCCTGCCACGCCATCGCGAGGCCGATCCAGCGTTGCCGTTCCGGTCCATCGATTGCCGCGGCCAGCTTCATCGCCGCTTCGGCTTCGCGCTCGGGGTCATAGTCGCTGTCCATCGAGCCGAAATCTAAGCCGAAATCGTAAAGAATCACGCGAAGTGAGGTCCGTAGCAATCCGGTGCGCTGCGCCATGACGCGCACTCCGGATCCCTGCGATGCTTGCGCGAGCCGCGTCCGGAGCGGTCAGAAGATTCCGAGAAGAGCAAAGACCGCAACCTCGCCCAGGAAGGCAAGGGTCATGATCACCACTGTGAGAAACACATGACCTACTGGCATTAGGGGCATCGGCATGCCTCGCGTGTCCTGCGCCCCTGCCGTGAACACATACGGCATGAAAAAGTTGCGGTTCCGCGGTCCGAGTTCCCGATATAGCGTCCCCGGCAGGGCAGGCCCTTCAAACCGGGGCTGATCATGCGAGTTCTCGAACTGTCATGCTGGTGCGTGACCGCGACGGGTGTAGTCGTGGTGGTCGCTGTCTTGGCGCTGCTCTGAATTGAGTCCAGTCCCAAGCCGTGAGGCGCGACTGACCGGTCGCGCCGGCGCGAACGGTTACTCTCGTTGACCCGCGGAATCAGCGTTCGGAGTCGTGGGCGGCGATTCGCTCTGCGGAACTCTGCCGATGCCGCAACAGACCGGCCTCGAAAATGTGACAAGATCGAGGACCACGGCATGCGGAGCCCGATCTCCATCGACGCCCACCAGAGCCGCGCGATCGCGGAGGAGATTGGCGAGCGGCTGCGCCCGCTGCTTCGGGTCGAGAGCGATCTTCCGCCTTCCCTGAAATCTGCGCTGGAGCGCCTCCGAGCGTCGGAGACGGAGCAGCCCGGCTAAGGCGGACGCACCCGCACCCGGACGCGTAGCCCCGGCCGGAGTCGTTCGTAGGCGATTTCCCCCTCCAGTTGCTGGGCGAGGAGCTGGACGATCCGCGAGCCCACCCCGCCCGGATCGGCTGCGTCCGAAAGACCGACGCCGTTGTCGGCGACCGAAAGTTCGATGCCGTTCCCGCTCGAGAACGAGACGACGATGTGACCCGGCCTCTCGCCGGGAAACGCATACTTCAGGGAGTTCGTGACAAGTTCGTTCGTGATCATGCCAATCGCGAGCGCATGGCTGTTCGGCAGGGAGAGGTCGTCGCAATGCATCTGGAAGGCAACCGGCCCCGACGGAGCCAAGGCCTGGAAGACCTTCTCCACCACCTCGCTCAGAAAGTAGCGCATATTGACCGACCGCGAGTCCTCCTTGATCGAGAGATGGTCGTAGACCTCGGCCATCACCTGTAGCCGTCGTGCGGTGGTCTCCAGCGCGGCCGCGACCTCGGGCCCGCCGTGCCTGGCCTCCAGCCGGATCATTCCGCCGAGGATCGCAAGATTGTTCTTCGTCCGGTGCGCCATCTCCTGCAGCAGCACGGTCTTGGTCTTGTCCGCGAGCGCGACCCGCCGGAGCTCGGCGCGCATAAGTTCGGCGACGGTCGCCGTGCCGGCCGCAGTGATCGCGAAGAGCGCGTTCGTCGCGAGGAAATCGATGCCGAAGCTGTTTGCGTAGCTAAGATATAGGCCGACGCCGACCGCGATGATCGCGGCGAAGATTCCGGAGCCGCGATCGAAGATCAGACCGGACAGAAAGACGCCGGGGAGCAGCAGGAAATGGCCGGGCATCCCGGTCTGCATCTGGAGCGCCATCTGCAGGCACGGCGCAGACTACCATGACGCATGCGGAGATACCGTACCGGACCGGGCTCGGAAGCCGGTGCTCCAGAACCAGCGGATAGAGCCTGTTCATGGGGTCAAAAACCGCGCCTGTCGCCGTCTACTGTGCCAGCCCGTGCGTCGCCCTGGCAAGCGGAATGAGGCAACGCGACTGTGGTTCGCGCTCGTTCCATTATCCGGATTGGCCTCGACTACGGAACCTTGCGCGAAGCGGAATATTTATCCGACTCAGCCTTATGGAGTGGAGCGGTGTTCATCGTAATCGGTGCAAATGGTCGTGTCGGATCGGACGTGGCGTCGACGTTGCTGAATGCGGGTCGGCCGGTCACGGCAGTGCTTCACACCAGCGACAGCGCTGCCGGTTGGCGCGAACGCGGCGCACACACTGCGGTCGTGGACGTACGCGACCGCGATGACTTACGTGAGGTGTTCAGAACTGGCACGCGCGCTTTCCTGCTCAACCCGAACGCCAATGTCTCGAGCGACACCGATCGTGAGGAACATGCTAATGTTCGGAGCATCGTCGCGGCGCTCGAAGGATCCGGGCTCGAGAAGGTCGTGGCCGCATCCACCTATGGCGCCCAGCCGGGCGAGCGCTGCGGCGATCTCAATGTCCTCTACGATTTCGAGCAGGCGCTTGCCGCACAACCGATACCAGCGACCATCCAGCGAGGCGCCTACTACATGAGCAATTGGGACGGGCTGCTCGATGCGGCGAAGGACGGCGTGTTGCCGACCATGCTGCCGGGAGACATGAAGATCCCGATGGTCGCGCCTGCCGATCTCGGCAAAGCGGCCGCGCGCCATCTGCTGGAGCCGCCCGGCGATCAGGATGTGCATTACGTCGAAGGACCCGACCGGTATTCGCCGCAGGATGTCGCGGACGCCTTCGCGGCCGCGCTCGGCAGTCCGGTAAAAGTCGAGGTCATACCGCGCGATCAATGGATCGCGGTTTACAGGAAGCTGGGCTTCTCTGCCGCAGCGGCCGAGTCCTATGCGCGAATGACCGCGGTCAGCGTCGATAGCGGCTTTGCCATGTCGGAGCCCTTCGAACGCGGAAAGACCACGCTCGAAGACTATGTCGGCGCGCTTGTCGCCAAGTCGCGCGGCTCACACGCTGCGCTAGGGGAGTAGTGTTACAGCGCAAAACTGCAGTGCCGGGCGTAGCCTGCCGTCTGCGTCGCAGAGAAGCATGCGGGCTGTCCGCCCCGCCGCCTTGGCCAGCAGACAATTTTGGCTTTGTGCTGAACGACAAGGAAAAGGGACTAGCGTGTCAGCCCCTTCTCATACGCAAGGAGGCGCTCGGTCAGCCCTTCCGCATTCGATAATGCGACGAGATGACCACCAGGAATTTCCTCCACCTCCTTTCCGAGCCTTTCACGCGCGACACGCCGTTGAAACTCGATCGGGAAAAAGCGGTCGTCTCGTCCGGCAAGAACATGAATGGGGACGTCGGGCCAGCGCTCGAAGCGACAGGGTTCGCGGAAGATGGTCTCGGCTTCCTGGCGTGGTTGCTCTGGGCCGGTGCGAAGCACGTCCTGCGGCACGTCGTGCAGAAAGTACGTTGCTACGTCGAATTCCGTCGCATAGCCGCGCAGCGCCGCAGCTTGCTCCCTCGCCTCGACCGCTCCAGTTGCGTCCCACCACGCGCCAGCGGTCTCGCCCGGCTTTGGAATCATCGCGTTGACGAACACGACCATCCGCACCGGGACGCGGGCGCAAACAAGGGGCGCGGTGAAGCCCGCCAGCGACTGAGCGACCAGAACAAGGTCGCTTCGTTCCGCGATCGCACGGATGACGATGTCCGCATATATTGCGAGACCGGCGCGCCTGTCATCGCCTGGTAGATCGACCGCGATGGGTTCATGCCCCGCCGCGCGAATGAGCGGCACGGCGCGGTGCCAATACCAAGCTACGCCGCCCGCCCCGGGGATAAGGACGAATGATGTCATTTGGGTTCTCCTCCGTTGCTGCCGGATTCGATGCGCAATATGGGAGGCTTTCTTGATGAAGATTGATCCTGCAATGCGTTGGTTCATTGCCAAATCGAAATCGAGGGGACCGAGTCTGATCGTTCGGCTTAGGGCCATTTTCGACGATTTCGGCGGGGATCGTTAGTTGATATCCGCTCCTGTGCGTAAGCGCGGACCAAGGGCCGCGCCAAGAGAGTTCTACGCCGACTTCCGCTGCGGCCTGGCTGCCGGCTTCTTCGCCGCCGCCTCCTTAGGCTTCTTGCCGGCGATCGGCATCAGCATTTCCTTCTGACCGGCCGCCGCCTTACGCGGCTTTTTGGCCGACTTCTTCGGAGCCTGGGCCGCGGCGCCGCCGACGCTCCGCCGCAGCGCCTCCATCAGATCGACGACGTTGCCCGTAGCCGGCTTGGATTTCGGCGTGATGGGCTTGCCGGCGCGCTTCTGGTTGATGAGCTCGATCAGCGCGGTCTCATAGTGATCCTCGAACTTCTCCGGCTCGAACCGACCCGCCTTCTGGTTCACGATGTGCTTGGCCAGATCCAGCATGTCTTTTGTCAGCTTCGCAATGCCTGGATTTCCTCCCGCTCGTTCGGCCCAGGACTTCATCGTTAACCCGCCCGGCACCCCAGCGAAATCAGCCACGCGGGCTCGAAGGTGTCCGAGATGCCACAGTGACGAGGCCGGCCGGCTGCGCCGTCCGTCTGTGAAGCGGGGAGCGAGGTGGAGCATGTCTATTTCCCTCACAATGGCCGCATGATGTTGAGCAACGAAAACATGAATGTTCAATTGCCCAATGACGGCCAGCAGGATTCCCTCAGCCGCTTTCGGTGGCGGTCCATAGCGACCGAAGAGGCGCTGTGGGCACGCACGGAATAGCCGCTGGTGCAATCGATGTGCACGGCAGCTTTGCACGATTCAGTAGCGCCCCTGGCTACTCATGCAGGCCATCCACGACATGGTAGGGCACGCCCGCTCGGTTGAGCTCGCGCACGCGGGACTTTGATAGAAGGCCCGGCAGGAACCGGGCCTTCTCTTCGTCACCAGCCGTACCAGTAGGGATAGACCGGCGGATAGTAGCGGTCTACCCGATACGGGCGGCCGTAGTAGTAGGGTGGCGGGCCGTAGACCGGTCCATAATAGACCGGGGGTGCGGTGGCGGCCGCTAGTGTTCCAGCGAACAATCCGAGAGCAAGCCCGGGGCCGATACCCGGACCGCCCCAGCCATGGTGACGCCAATGGGCCGAGGCCGGCGCAACCGATCCGATGAGGAGCGTTGCCGCCGCGACCACTGCAAGAGCAAGCTTTCTCATGTCCCTTTCCTCAACTTCTTAAGCGCTCTGCGCGCTTGCCTCCTGGTCATGCTCCAATGAGCCGAACCGCGGTTCGGCTATACATTGAATTAGAACCCTCCGGGGCGAGTTCAAGTGACTCGTTGACCAGAGATCTTGGCGACGATGGCGGACCGACGACCAGTATCCAGAAGGTCTTCGCTTGCTCCGACCTTCTCAATGGCAAGACCGTTGATACGGGCTGCCGACCGGCAGCATGGGGATCCGATAAGCGCAAAGCTTGGTGCTGGGCCCCAGCACGCCCTTGGTGATGGCAAGAGAGTCGAGAGTCAGGGCGAGGCGAGGCACATTGCAAGCACAGCACGGCGGCGAAAAGCACAAATTAGAGTGACGTTAAACCACCCGGAGGCCTTCCTTCGGCATCTCCCGGATCAGCAGGTCAATCTCACTCTGCTCCAGCGTCTCCTTCTCGAGGAGCTTTTTTGCCGCGCGGTCCAGGATCGCACGTCGCGTGTTCAGTATTCCTTGGGTGCGCTGGAAGACCTGATCTACAATATCCTTTACCTCACGGTCGACGGCTGCGGCGGTCTCCTCCGCGTAGCCGCGCTCGTGAACTCGATAAGGCTGGTCAGGACCTGCGAGAAAATTACCGGGCTCGCGGTCATAGGCAACGCTGCCGAGTTTCTCAGACATGCCATAGCGTGTCACCATGCTCCGTGCGATGTCGGTCACCCGGCGCAGATCGTCGGCCGCTCCCGTCGATAGATGACCAAAGACTATCAGCTCAGCCGCACGGCCGCCGAGCAGCACGGCCATTTTGTTTTCCAGCTCCTCCTTGGTCATCAAGAATCGGTCCTCGATCGGCCGCTGGATGGTGTAGCCGAGTGCGCCGACCCCACGGGGTATAATCGAGACCTTGTGCACGGGATCAACACCGGGCAAGGAAAGTGCGACCAGCGCGTGGCCCATCTCATGAAATGCGACAATCTCGCGTTCCTTGGGATTGAGCAGCCGGTTACGTTTTTCCAGGCCGGCGACCATGCGCTCCACTGCGTTACTGAAGTCGCTCATGCTTACCGCCTCGGCGTCGCGGCGCGTTGCCAAGAGCGCGGCTTCGTTGACAAGGTTAGCTAGGTCGGCGCCGGTAAATCCCGGCGTCAAAGCTGCAACCCACTCCGGATCGACATCGGCGGCGAGCCGCGCCTTTTTCATATGGACCTTGAGTATCGCGATACGCCCCTTCTTGTCGGGACGATCGACCAAGACCTGACGATCGAAGCGGCCGGCCCGTAACAGCGCGGGGTCAAGGATTTCAGGCCGATTGGTTGCCGCAAGAATGACCAGACCCGACCGAGAGTCGAAGCCGTCGAGCTCGACAAGAAGTTGGTTGAGCGTCTGCTCCTTCTCGTCGTGCCCTCCAGCAAACGGGCTGATGCCGCGCGCTCGGCCGAGCGCGTCGAGCTCGTCGATAAAGATGATTGCCGGTGCCTTTTCGTGTGCTTGCTGGAACAGATCACGGACCCGTGCCGCGCCGACACCAACAAACATCTCGACGAATTCTGAGCCCGAGATCGAGAAGAACGGGACCTGGGCTTCGCCTGCGACTGCCTTTGCCAGCAAGGTCTTGCCTGTGCCAGGCGGACCTACAAGCAGCACACCTTTCGGCATGCGCCCACCAAGCCGACCGTAGTCGGCGGGATTCTTTAGGAAATCGACTACCTCGCGAAGTTCATCCTTGGCTTCATCGACGCCCGCGACATCGGCAAACGTCACGCCGGTGTTGGACTCGACATAGATCTTGGCCTTGCTCTTGCCGATCGCCATCAGCCCGCCGCCGAGGCCGCCTCCTTCAGCCATGCGACGGCCGATGTACCACCACAGCGCGACGAATAGCAGTACGGGCATCACCCAGGAGAGGAGGTCGCGCAGGAAGGTGCTCTCGATTTGACCGGTGAACCGGACGCTATACTTCTCGAGTTCCTGCGCCACGTCCTGGTCGACACGCGTAGTCACAAATCTCTTTTGACCGCCCGGCAGCGGCTCCTTGAGCGTGCCCTGGAGGGTGCGATCGGAAATACCGACGGCATCGACTTTCCCCTGATGCAGCAATTGCAGGTATTCGCTGTAGGGAATGACGGCAACTTGTGTGGCCGTTGCGATGAAATATTGGATGAAAAAGACCGCGAAGATGGCGGCGATAGCATATCCGACATTGAAGCGAATTTTGTTGGTCATGCAGAAACTCGATGCAAAAGCTCCGGGAGCAGCTTCCCCCAACGCCCGGCCAATGGGCGGTTAGCGCGGCACTCAACAAACAACTTAGGCACGCGTTGGTTTCAACGAAGACCGGACGAAGCCGTGGGCGCCTCCTCCGTCGGCGATGGCGGCCGTGCGCTGCTGCAGCGTCACGCCGCGCTGCTCTCGCGCATCGAGCAGCAGTTCGGCGTGCCGCGGCGCGCAATCGCTGATCTCTCCGAAGCTCAAGCGCGAGGGGGGCATCAGGTTTCACTCGGCTGCGAGGAGCCGAGCACCTCGAATACCGTCAAAAATGAATTGGACCGCGAGGGTCGCCAGCACAATGCCGGCGAGCCTCGCCAACACGTTGGCGCCGGTGGCCCTCAACACCCGGTGCAAGACGTCCGTGAAAATCATACCGAGATAGGTTAGTAGAAGGCAAAGCAGCATAGCTGCCAGCACAATCATCGCGCCGAGGGGATCACCGGCGGCCTGCCCCATCAGCAGAACAACCGCGTGAGGCCGGCCGGTCCGGCGATCACCGGAAATGCCAGGGGGAAAATCGCGATGTCGCCGGGCGCCATTGCCTCACGCCGCTCGAGCGCGGTGAGCGAGGACAGGCCCGAGGGATGGGCGAAGATCATCTGGATGGCCTGCAACAACAGCAGGATGCCGCCCGCAACTCGAAATGCATCCAGAGAGACCCGCAGCGCGGCCAGCACCCGGTTGCCGAACAGTGCAAATCCGAGCAGGACAATTCCGGCGATCAGGACGGCCTGCCAAGCCAGACGAAACCGCTCGGGCCGGTGAACACCCGCCGTCAGGCCGCCGAACACGATCGCGGTATCGAGGGGTCCGATCGCCACAAACAGGGTTGCAAAGGCGGTGATGGTGAAATCAGTGAGCATGACGGGCTTACCCCGAAATTGCCCCCCGGCGGACTTGCCTTGGGGAAGCCGGCGAGCGCCTTGTTCCGGCGCTCAACGGAGAAGTTCGGATCGCCGATTGGGCCTGCGGCCGGTATGTCTGTTGAGCGGTCCTTTGCGCGGTCTTCTCAATCCTTCCGGAAGAGAAAAATCATCCACCCGGCCGTTGTCGCCTGAGGCCCCGGGCGGCGCCTTTCGCGCGAGAATCTGCCGACCTGGTTGCCGCTGCACACCGTCGTTCACTGTGCCGGGTGAGCGGCATTTCTCGCGCATGCCGGCGAGCAGGCTCCTTGCCCAAGATCCCATTCCTGCGAAGGACGCGTCTTTCGGCCAACCCTCCATACTCACCCCGCTCAATCGACTTCAGGCAGCGGTCTGCTTCCGCGCGGCCTCCATTCTTCGGAATAGCTCCAGCCACCGCTGCTCTTTTGGAGAGAGCGGTAGATCGGAAGGCCGCCAAGCCGGCTTGTCATCGAGCGGAAACTCAGCATCCAACAGTTCGAATTCGGTCGTCTCCTCGGGGGTAAGGCCCGCAAGGACTCGGCGACGCTTCTTATCAAGCGTGTACATGCACGCAGTCAGCGGCACGGCTTCTTCTCTGCTTGGCGCAACGGCCGACTGAGAAGCCCTTGGCGTGTTCGCTTTCATTGCAGCACCCATCATCGTTGATCTCGCGGACAACAAGCTTGGCCCGCAAATGGCGCAGTCGCGCAGATAAATGCGAAGGGAGGCTGGCAGCAACCTCCCTTCGCCGAGCATCAAGCCGTCACACGCGGATGGCTCTGGTGCAGTTGCCAGAGGCGCAGGGCAGCAACAGCCGCCACCAGGATTCCGGCGATGACGTGGAGCGGTGTCACCGTTGCCTTGGCCGAGAAGAGCAGCACCCACGGCGACACGGCGACCCAGGCGCCGGCGGCAAGTGCCATCCACTCCTGCCATTCGGCGAAGATCGCCAGCGCTACTACGGCCAGCCCAGCGATCAGGACGCCGCTCAGCCAGGCATTCCAGTTTGTGGGACTTTCATCGGCGAACCCGAAGGCCCACGGTGACACGAACAAGCCCAGGCCTATTACAAGGTTGATCACATCCGTGATCATGTCCTTTTTCCAGACGGTGTTCATGGTTGTAACTCCCTACATTGGCTCCTTTCCATTCGCTCTGTTTCCACAGATTAGTCGCCTCGAGGTCGCTTGACCTGTCAGTGCCACCGGCGGGGCGAAAGCCCGAGGGGCTCCCGCCCGTGCCGCGGTTACTTGCTGTTGATGGCGATCTGTTTCACCTTCTGCTGCGCGGTCGGTAACTTCGGCAGCGTCACGGTGAGAACGCCATTCTTGAACGACGCCTCGACCTTGTCCTGATCTACATCGTCGACCGGGATGGAACGCTCGAAGCGCCCATAGTAGCGCTCGCTAAAGCGGCGCTCCTTGTCTTCGGTCTCGCTCCTCTTCTCCCCGCTGATGGTCAACAGGCCGTCCCTCAGTTCGAGGTTGACGTCCTTCTCTTCGAGACCGGGAAGTTCAGCGATGACTTTGACTTCGTTCCCGGTCTCGTTGACTTCGACGTTCGGCCACCCCATCGCCTGAGAGCTGAACGGAGCGACATCGAACGAGCGGAAAGCGTCGTCGAACAGTCGGTTCATCTCGCGGTGAAGGGCGAGGAACGGATTGGCTTCATTGCGGTGCAGGCTCACCTCTCGAGAGCCGTTATTCCGCGGAATGAGATCGCGTAGTGCCATTAGTTATCCTCCTTTCTGTTCTTCATGTTCACTGGACAGAGCTCCGCCGCGCGCGGCCAAGCCGCGCACAGGCGGTTCGACAGCCTCGAACGGGCCTCCGTCAGGCTGTCTGCTTCTGTTCGACTTCCTGGTTGTCGTTGCTGGCGGTTTCGATCGCGATGCGACGCGCCTTCATCGCCTCCGGCAGTTCCCGAACTAGAGTGATCGTCAGCATGCCGTTTTCGAAAGTCGCATCCTTGACCTGGACATAGTCCGCCAGGTTAAAAACGCGCCTGAACGGCTGCAGGGAGATTCCCTGGTACAGGTAGTCGCGATTACCCTTGTTGGGCTCGCGGCCCTCGACGGTCAGCGTCGATTGCTCGGCGGTGATGGTGATCTCTTCCGGGCTGAAGCCTGCCAGCGCCAGCGTGATCTGGTACTGGTTCTCGCCGGTACGCGCGATGTCGTACAGCGGATAATCGTCGCTGTCGTCCGGAGTGTTGCTGACGAAGTCGAACAGGCGGTCGAATCCGACACTCGAACGCCAGAACGGGGACATTTCGAAAGTTCTCATAACCACATCCTCCCTTGAGCAACATGGATAGAGGCAACGCCGGGACTTCCGGCGGTCTCGGCCGGACCCTGACGGCATCCGGCGCCTCACATTTGGCACCACAAGAACTAGAAGGGTCTGGGGTGACTTCAAGACCGAACCCGAGCACAAATTTGCATTTTTCCGCCGTCCTGGCCCGACCTCGAGAGACCGCGCGCATCGCACCAACGCCAGCCGCGGGTGGTCACGTTTGGCGCTGCGCAACAACCCGCGCGAGCCGCCATGACGAAGCTCTCACCTCTTGACGCCTCTTGACGCCGCGCGGGGCTTCCCTACGGCGGACAGCTAGACGACTACGCCAGCACAAGCTTTACCGTCACGCCGTGAGAACTTCGGGCGTCGTGCCGCGATGCCGCTCTGACGCCCGGCCCAATAGCCAAGAAGCCGAACTCGCACGATACCGGGCGGGCCCAGTTGCGTCTTCCGCGCCAGCGCCCCGGTCGGCAGGGCCCGTGCTCCGCGCTATCTGGTTGGTTGGCTTTCAAAATCTCGAAGGAACAAATCGCCGGCTTCGACATTCTGTGGACGCCGCCGGCATGACGCGCTCGGGCGCCGTTTCCGGGCCCAAGCCATGCTCGGTAGCTCGAAACCCACTTCGCTCTGAGGAGGAATTGGAGTGAGCACCCTTTCGGTTCTATCGAATCTGCCCGCGATCCATTCGGATGGCGGGCTCTCCCGCTACCTCGCCACCATTCGCAAGTTTCCGCTGCTGAGTGCGGCCGATGAAGCCATGTACGCGCGCCGCTGGCGCGAGCACGGCGATCGCGAAGCGGCCTATCGCTTGGTCACAAGTCACCTCCGGTTGGCCGCCAAGCTCGCGCTGCGGTATCGCGGCTATGGCCTTCCCGTCGCCGACCTGATCTCGGAGGCGAATGTCGGCTTGATGGTGGCGGTGAAGCGCTTCCAGCCCGAGAAAGGCGTTCGGCTCGCGACCTATGCGATGTGGTGGATCAAGGCGGCGGTCCACGAATACATTCTCAGGTCCTGGTCGCTGGTGAAAATAGGCACCACTGCAGCCCAGAAGAAGCTGTTCTTCAACCTGCGAAAACTCAAGAACCGGATTTCTGCAAGCGAGGACGTCGACCTGTCGCCGCAGCAGGCCGAATATATCGCCGGCGAACTGAAAGTAGCTCCGCGTGAGGTCGTCGAGATGAACGGGAGGATCCGGGGTGACACTTCGCTCAACCTGCCCATGACTCGGGAGGACGGGTCCGAGGAAATCCAGAACTGGCTGATTGATCCGGCCCCAGACCCGGAAACGCTGCTATCGGAAGCGGAGGATAGCAATCAGGTAAGGAGCGCGCTGCATGACGCGCTCGCTCTCCTGACTCCCCGCGAGCGCCATATCGTCGGCGCGCGATTCCTGACCGAACAGCCGAAGACCTTGGAGGAGCTCTCCGCCATTTTCGGCGTGTCACGCGAGCGCGTCCGCCAGATCGAGGTTCGCGCACTACAAAAGATGAGGGCCGCACTCCGGGCTCGCTTAGATGGATTGCCTCCTGGCTTTCCCCGCGGATGGAGGCCCCCGTGCGGCGCAGCGGCTATTGCGGAGAGTCAGAAATGAGGATTGCACAGATTGCCCCGCTATTCGAGAGCGTCCCGCCCCGGCTCTATGGGGGAACGGAGCGGGTCGTTTCCTGGCTGACCGAGGAGCTGGTCCGACAGGGCCACCAAGTGACGCTGTTCGCGAGCGAGGATTCAATCACCTCCGCCGAGCTCGTTCCCTGCACGCCTCGCGCGCTGCGCCTCGACCCCGACGTCCGCGACGCTCTCCCGCACCAGATGATCATGCTCGACAAGGTGCGCGAGCGCGCCGACGAGTTCGACATTCTCCACTTCCACTCCGACTATCTGCATTTTCCGCTGTTCCGATCGGAACGCGGCAGGACACTGACCACGCTGCACGGCAGGCAGGATCTTCCGGATCATATGCCGTTCTACCGCCGGTTTGCGGACATGCCGCTGGTTTCAATTTCGAATGCGCAACGATCGCCGCTTCCAGGGGCGAACTTCGTGGCGACGGTCTATCATGGCCTTCCGCTCGATCTGCACATTCCGAGCTACAATCCGAAAGGCGGCTATCTGGCGTTTCTCGGCCGGATCTCACCGGAGAAACGTCCCGACCACGCCATCGCAATCGCGCGGGCGGCCGGCCTTCCTCTCAAGATAGCTGCGAAGGTCGACAAGGCCGACGACGCCTATTTCCGCGGTGTCATCGCCCCGATGCTGGACGAGCCGGGAATTGAGTTCATCGGCGAGATCAATGAGAACGCGAAGAGCGAATTTCTCGGCGAAGCGGCAGCGCTGCTTTTTCCGATCGACTGGCCGGAGCCCTTCGGCCTGGTCATGATCGAAGCCATGGCCTGTGGCACGCCGGTGCTTGCCTTCCGCTGCGGATCGGTCCCGGAAATCGTCGAGGACGGACTGACCGGACGCATCGTGTCCGACGTCGATGAGGCAGTGCCGGCCATTCCCGGATTGCTGCAACTCGACCGCAGGGGCGTCCGTGCCCGGTTCGAGGAACGTTTCTCCTCCGTCCGCATGGCGGCGGAGTACGGCCGGATCTACCAGAGGATGCTTCGCGGGCTTCCGACGCCCAGCTCCGGTCATCGGCACTCGCTGCGCGTTCGGCCGCCCTCCACTTACACGGCCTCAGAAGCGCCGCCCTCGGCCGCGTAAATTGAAGGGACGGACCTGCGGAGTTGCGGAAGCCGGCAAGCGCCGCCGCCGCCCCTCTGGAGTGGCTGCCCCCAAGCGTGCCTCAAACTTTGTCGCGGAAACTTCTGCCGGCGTAGCGAAAATTTTTCGATAGCCCTCTTGACGGCATTCTTGCCGCGCCTAAGTCGATTTTGCCGGAGGGCCGGTTACGGCCCCGGTTCTGATGACATCGCTGAATTGTAGGGAGGATGTGCATGCATTTCCGTCCATTGCATGATCGCGTGCTGGTGCGACGCATCGATGCCGAGGAGAGGACTGCCGGCGGCATCATCATTCCGGACACCGCGAAGGAAAAGCCGCAGGAAGGCGAGGTTATCGCCTGCGGACCGGGCGGCCGTAACGAACAGGGCCAATTGGTGCCGCTCGACGTGAAGCCTGGCGATCGGGTCTTGTTCGGCAAATGGTCCGGTACGGAGGTCAAGATCGACGGCAAAGAACTTCTTATCATGAAGGAGAGCGACCTTCTGGGCGTGGTCGAGAAGACCTCCGCGTCGAAGAAGGCCGCTTGAAGCGCTGACAGTCATTGAAGGGGAAAGGAGAGAACGACATGGCTGCCAAGGAGGTAAAATTCTCAACGGAAGCTCGCGACCGCATGCTGCGCGGCGTCGATACGCTGGCAAACGCTGTCAAGGTGACACTCGGGCCGAAAGGCCGCAACGTCGTGATCGAGAAATCCTTCGGCGCGCCGCGCATCACCAAGGATGGTGTCACGGTCGCCAAGGAAATCGAGCTCGAAGACAAGTTTGAGAACATGGGCGCGCAGATGGTCCGCGAGGTGGCGTCAAAAACCAGCGACATCGCCGGCGACGGCACGACGACCGCGACCGTGCTGGCGCAATCGATCGTCAAGGAAGGCGCGAAGTCCGTTGCTGCGGGCATGAACCCGATGGACCTCAAGCGCGGCATCGACCTCGCGATCGAAGCGATCGTCGATGATCTCCGATCGCACGCCAAGAAGGTCACCGCGAACGACGAGATCGCCCAAGTCGCTACGATCTCGGCGAATGGCGACACCGAGATCGGCCGCTTCCTCGCAGAGGCCATGCAGAAAGTCGGCAATGAAGGCGTCATTACAGTGGAGGAGGCAAAGAGCCTCAATACGGAGTTGGAGGTGGTCGAGGGCATGCAATTCGACCGCGGCTACATCTCGCCCTATTTCGTCACCAATGCCGAAAAGATGCGAGCCGAGCTCGAAGACCCCTACATCCTGATCCATGAGAAGAAGCTGTCCGCACTGCAATCGATGCTGCCGCTGCTCGAGTCGGTGGTGCAGTCGGGCAAGCCACTGCTGATCATCGCCGAGGACATCGAAGGCGAGGCGCTGGCGACGCTGGTCGTCAACAAACTGCGCGGAGGGCTGAAGATCGCAGCCGTCAAGGCACCGGGCTTCGGCGATCGCCGCAAGGCGATGCTGGAGGACATCGCGACCCTCACCGGTGGCACAATGATCGCCGAAGATCTCGGCATCAAGCTCGAGAATGTCACGCTCAACATGCTCGGGCGGGCCAAGAAGGTGGTAATCGACAAGGAGAATACTACCATCGTCAACGGCGCCGGCGCCAAGAAGGACATCGGGGCGCGCGTCGCCCAGATCAAGCTGCAGATCGAGGAGACGACCTCGGATTACGATCGCGAGAAGCTGCAGGAGCGGCTTGCCAAGCTCGCCGGCGGCGTGGCCGTGATCCGGGTCGGCGGCGCCACCGAAGTCGAGGTCAAGGAGCGCAAGGATCGCGTTGACGACGCGATGCATGCGACGCGCGCCGCTGTGGAAGAAGGCATCCTGCCGGGCGGCGGGGTGGCGCTATTGCGCGCGCTCAAAGCGCTTGAACGCGTCAAGACCGCCAACGCCGACCAAAAAGCCGGCGTCGATATCGTGCGGCGCGCGATCCAGATGCCGGCCAGGCAGATCGTCGAGAATGCCGGAGAAGACGGCTCGCTGGTGGTCGGCAAGCTGATTGAGAAAAGTGACTACAATTGGGGCTTCAACGCGGCGACCGGCGAGTACCAGGATCTGGTGCGGGCCGGCGTGATCGATCCGGCCAAGGTGGTTCGCACGGCCTTGCAGGATGCCGCGTCTATCGCCGCCCTCCTGATCACCACCGAGGCGCTCGTCGCCGAGAAACCGAAGAAGGCGGAAGCCCCGGCCGCGCCGCCGATGGACTTCTAGCTTGGCGGACAAGCCAACGGACTATCTCTCGAACCAGGAAAGGACACATCGACAATAGGAGCTTTCAGATGAGCAGAAATCTTCAGCGAAGGCTGCGTAGGAATGGAGCGGCGGATGGAGCAGCGGCCGTGCACTGGCTGATGTTCACCCTGAGCTGCACCACGATCGCCTGGATCAGTCTTTTTCGAACGATAGGAGGATGAGATGATCGCCGATCACACCATCATCTCCGCTCGGGCAGAGAAATCCCAGATGGTCCCCGCGCAACGCCTGGTGCGGCGGATACTCACGGCGTCCATGACTGCGCTACTCATGCTGCCGTCGCTGGCGGCCTGGGGAACGGATCGTATGCCGGGCAAACCTGGTTCGGCCGACGCCTTCGAAAGGAAGATCGCGCTCCCGCCGATTCCCCATCTCGAGTCGATGCCATGGATGACGTGGAATGCGGGCGTGAACACCCTGAAGGTCGATACGCTGAGACCGCCGCAGACGCCACATTGGCTCGCGCCGGCGCCACGGGAGTTCACGGCACCGTCGTTCAGCTCTTGATGGCGTGAGCGAACGATCCCGCTCGCCGACGGCACGGGGCGAGGCGCAAGCTCGGTAAAATGATCAAAATCATGAGGGCCGGGGTGCCGGCTTTCAGCCGCAGCGGGAACCGTCGGGGACGAAGGTGATCTGGACGGCTGGGGCATGTGCCCGGGCTCGCCACACATGCTTTGCGATCTAGCAGGCCGCCGGCTCACCATGGCTCGGCTTTGCCTGAACTTGGGGTGGTCGCGCGACCAGGGGCGTTCGGGATGGTTTCACAGTGTGTCTCATTCGCAGCCGCTGCGGCAACGCGGACCGGGCCTCCGCAATCTGACCCAATCATACCGACATCCCCCGAAAAGACCCCGAATCGCGTCTTTTTCCGATACCTCGGGGCGTCTGCCTCGGTATTGTGCGACACGCCGGATTGTCCGAACCGCCAACCTTTTCGAGAAGTGATGTTTCAGGACGCATCCGATCTGGCAACCATGGCCGAAGCCTTGAGCCGCTCGCCCGACTACCGGGTCCTGCGGCGCCTGGTTGCCCGACCGACCTACATCCCAACTGCGGGACTGGAGGTCAGGACCGGCATTCTTCTCGACACCGAGACCACCGGCCTCGATTGCGCCAAGGACGAGATCATCGAGCTCGGGATGGTCAAGTTTGATTACGCGGCCGACGGGCGGATACTCGGCGTCAGAGACACGTTCTCCGCCTTTAACGAACCGAGTGTGCCGATCTCCGCGGAAGTGACGGCACTAACGGGCATCACTAACGAAATGGTCGCGGGACACAAATTTGACGATGCCGCCGTCACAGCCTTCGTCGAAAGCGCGGCCATCACGATCGCGCACAACAGCGGCTTCGACAGAAAATTCGCCGAACGCTACTGGTCCGTGCTCGAGCACAAGGCCTGGGGCTGCAGCATGAGCGAGATCGACTGGCGCAAACATCGCTTCGCGGGCTCGCAGCTCGGCTATCTCCTGAACGGAGCTGGCTACTTCCACCAGGCGCACCGGGCAGTCGACGATTGCCACGCTTTGCTGGAGGTTCTCGCTTTCGAACTGCCGACGACCGGATCGCCGGCGCTCGCGCTCCTGCTTGAGACCGCACGACGGAAGACCCTGCGGGTCTGGGCGGAGCAGTCGCCGTTCGAACTCAAGGACTCGTTGAAACGCCGCGGCTATCGCTGGAACGACGGCAGCGACGGTCGACCGAAGTCCTGGTACATCGACGTTACTGAGGCCGCGTTCGCCGACGAGATCGCGTTTCTGCGGACCGAGATCTATCTCCGCGATGCCGATCCGAGGGTCCAGGAATTGACCGCCTTCTCCCGCTTCTCGACGAGGATTTAGCGTGCAACCATTCGCGTCGCGACGTGCCTTATCGACCCGATTCGGGTTATGCCAAATGAGCAAGGATTAAGAAGATGGCGTTCACGCTGAACGATGCATTCCGAGTGCTGCGCGCGCGGGGTGTAACCGAAATGAAGGTCGGCCTGCCGGAGAACGAGATCGTCGAGGGGCCAACCGATGGCTGGGCCTACTATAGCTACGGAAAGGAGTTCTATTTCTGCGTCGATGCCGACGGGAGCGTCGTCGGGGGCCGGGAGGCATTCGAAAAAAAGGTGAGCTTGCTGAAACCTAGGAAGCGCACGGCCGTCCGAGCGAATTCCCGGAGCTAATCCTGTTCGAAGCCGAATTGCCCGATGTCGTTCTAGGTTGCGACTACGATCGGCCGAGTAAGTCATATGACCCGACGTGCAGTTCGGAGGTCACGAAAGATCCACCCCGACCTCGCGAATGCAGAGCGAGCATGACATCTCAGGTAAGCCAATCGCCGCCACGATCCGTGGCCAGGACACCAGGACAGGCAAGATCGCATGGCGACGCTCTCGCTCAACACGGATGGCGAGCTCGTGGAAGGACTCTGACGAGCTACCACCGCATAATGTCGACGGTCGCCCTTGGCTCGGGGCCCTAACACAATGATTTCTTTTAGCGATTTCGGAATCGGCGAGCCGCAGTTCAGTTTCGGCGAGCCGATCGCGCGGATTTGAGACATCCTCGGGGCCGCCTTGTTGAAGCGCAGGAACTCACAATGCGTCGTCCTCAGTTCATTGCCGAGCACGCTCAGGATGCGCGCGGCCTGTTAGGCCGGCTCATTGCCTTCATCATGGCTCGCGAAACGTGGCGCGAGAATTTGCGCGTGATGGATGCGCTCCGCATCGGTACGGCGGACCATGTCCTCGATATCGGATGCGGTCATGGACGCAGCTTGACGGAATTGGCCGCGCGGGCTCCTCAGGGGCGCATCAGCGGGGTGGATCCTTCCCAGCTGATGGTCGAGATCGCGACGCAACGAAGCCGTTCGCTGATCGAAGCCGCTCGCGTGAAGGTCGTTCTTTCGGGCGTGGAGCTGCTACCTTTTCACGATGATGCCTTCGACAAGGCGCAGTGCGTGCACGTGCTCTATTTCTGGAAGGATCTCGGGAGGTCGCTGCGCGAGATCGCACGTGTGCTGAAGCCAGGCGGCCGGTTAGGATTGCTGTTCCGGACGAACGCTGACCCGAAGGCTATCGCATCGTTCCCGCCGGAAATCTACCGTTTTCCCGCCTTGGCGGATGTATCGACGGCGCTGGAACATGCGGGTATGGATGTCGATGTTGTCGGGGATGGCGCCGTCGAACCCGCTCTTGTGCTGGCGACCAAACGGCTCAACTGAGCCGAAGCGATCAGACGGCGGCGATAGTGGCGAGACCTGTGACCACTTCGTCGATCTCGTCGACCGTAGTGTACCTGCCCAGGCTAAAGCGGATCGCTCCCATTGCGACCCTTTCGGGCACGCCCATGGCCGCGAGAACGGGCGAAAGCTCGATCTGCCCAGAATGGCACGCCGAACCCGTCGATGCCGCCACATCGCGCAACCGGCTTAAGATGTCCGCGCCGATCATGTCGACGAACGACACGTTGAGCGTATTGGGCAAGCGATGCGTGGGATGGCCGTTGAGCGCGACCCCATCGCCGAAGCTATCCTGTAGCGCCTGCCAGAGGCGATCGCGCAGGGTCTGAATGCGGCTCACGGGTGCGAGGTCGGCGGCGATCGCACAAGCCGCCCCGAGCCCCGCTGCGAGCAAAGCGCTCTCGGTGCCGGCACGGCGGCCAAATTCGTGGCCGGCGCCGTGGATCACCGGCTCGACCTCGGTGCCTCGCCTAAGATAAAGCGCGCCAACGCCCTTCGGGGCGTAGAGCTTGTGACCGGCGATCGTCAGCATGTCGACGCCGAGCTCGTCCACCTTGGTGGCGATCTTTCCGACCGACTGGGCTGCATCGGTGTGGAAGGGGATTCCGTGCTGCCGCGCAATCGCGCCGATTTCCGCGATCGGCTGGACGGTTCCGACTTCGTTGTTCGCGTGCATGATGCTGATCAGGGCGGTCTGCGGAGTAATTGCGCGGCGGACATCCTCAGGATCGACCAGGCCTGTCCCGTTTACCGGGAGATACGTGACCGAACCGCCGAGTCGCTCGAGAAACCGGCAGGGTGCGAGAATCGCGGGATGTTCGATGGCCGAGGTGATGATGTGCGCCCCGCGGCGGTTCGGCGCGAAGAACGTGCCCTTGATGGCCAGATTGTTCGCTTCGCTGCCACCGCTGGTGAATACGATCTCGTCGGGTGCCGCGCCGAGCAGTGCGGCCACCTGGCCGCGAGCCCGATCCAACCCGGCCTTCGCCGGCGCGCTGGCCCAATGCCCGCTGGACGGATTGCCGAACGCATGGTCCAGGAAGGGGCGCATCGCCTCCGCCACGACCGGGTCGATCGGTGTGCTCGCGTTGTAGTCGAGATAGATCTGCCGCATTGTCGCCGTCACTTGTCTTCCTGGGGGTGGTTGAGCCGCAGCCATGGCAGTTGCTCATTGGCGAAAAAGTGCTTGCCAGGTCGCAGCTCCGCTGCCCGGTCGAAGGCGCCGACGTGGTAGTGCGTCTCCGTCGGGAAATGCACCGTGGCGCAGGTCAGCGTCGAGCCGCAGCGGGAGCAGAAGCCGCGCGTGGTCCCTGGCGATGACTTGAACGTGGTGATGGTGCCCTCGATCACCGTGACAGCGTCGTTCTCGAACCCGACGAACACGCTGACGGGGGCGCCGGAATGGCGGCGGCAGCTATCGCAGTGACACCAGAAGACTCCTTTCGGCCGGCCTCGCGCCTCGAAGCGCACCGCCCCGCAGAGGCAGCGTCCTGCAAAGGTGTCGTTCATTGTCGCGCTCCGTGCCCGCCGTTCATGACGACGAATACGATCGTCCCCGATACGAACGTGAGTGCACCTATCGCTCCGATCGCCCAAGCCATACCGAACAGGTCAGCGATGATGCCGGCCGACAGCGCCCCGATCGCGTATCCAAGATCGCGCCAGAAGCGGTAGACGCTCAGCGAGCGTGCGCGCCAGCTCGGATGGGAGGCGTCGGAGACGGCGGCGATCAAGCTCGGGTACACCATGGCGGTGCCGAGCCCGAGTAGCAGGCTGCCGACAAGCCACCATTCGAAATGGCTTGTCGCAGCCGTCACGAATAGACCCGCGGCCTGCACCCACATGCCGGCCACGATCAAGCCCTTGCGGCCCCAACGGTCGGAAAGAGGGCCCGTGGCGATCTGCAGGATGCCCCAGGTGGCCGGATAGACGGCCTTCAGAATGCCGATCCGATCGACGTGGAGGCCGAACGAGGCGAAGAACAGCGGGAAGATTCCCCAGCTCATGCCGTCATTGTTAAGGTAGGTAGACTGCCCGCCGTCGGCCCAACCCGGACGCGGGCTTTTTGTGAGTTGAGTTGCGTGGCAAAGCGTACAAAGGCGCCTCGGGCCGAAAAGACCGAGGGCCCTACAATGCCGGGGTTCATCGAACCCCAGTTGGCGACCCTGAAGATGAAGGCTCCTTCGGGATCTCTATGGATTCACGAAGTCAAATACGATGGCTACCGCATCCAGCTCCGGATCGACGGTGACGACCGGCGGGCCTACACGCGCAACGGCTACAACTGGGTCAACAAGTTCTCGAGGATCGCCGGAGCCTTCGACATCGAAGGACAGGCCATCGTCGACGGCGAGGTCGTCGTCATCCATGATGGGCGCACGAACTTCTCAGAGCTACAGGCGGATCTCGGCAGAGGCGATCAGGATCGCTTGCTTTTCTTTGCGTTCGATCTGCTCTGGCTGGACGGCAGAGATCTGCGGAAAGAGCCGCAAATCGAGCGGAAGAGGCTGCTCAAGGATCTGATCGAGGAGCACGACCTCAAGGAGCCCGTCCTCCATAGCGAACACCACGAAGGAGACGGCCAGGCGCTGTTCGCTGCGGCCACCAAGTTGAATTACGAAGGAATCGAGAAGGAGGCTGCCTACGGCCCCAATGTCCAGCATCTTGAGGACTTTCGCGCAGCCCAGAAGCTCGAGAGCTCTCTCGATCGCCGGCCAAGTGACCGCTCCGGCGGTCGCCTTACTCCGGGTGCGCGGCAAAGCGCCGACCGGGAGGCTGGCTGAATGCCTTCGCTCGATGCTCGCGGTGTGGCAAGTCTCCTGCGAGAGTACGCGCAGCGCACCGCCTTGCGAGGCGGCAACACGCCCGCAATCTGCCGCAAGTGCTACGTGCACCCGGAAGTCCTGAACGCCTACATGTCCGGTGACCTCGTCAAGATGATCGAAGCCAAGATCGCGCAGAAGTTCAAGCGCCAGCACGCCAAGCTCACTTCCGACGAGATCATGGTGCTGGCATTTCTGCGCAAGCGTCTCGATTGTCTGAAGGGCTACGCCTGAGCTTCCGCTCGCAGTCGGCATAGTTGTGGTACGGTTCCGAAGTGCGCTCCCGATTTTCGGGAGAGCCGCGCGACCTGCTTGGGCCAGATTGAGCGGAGGAGATCGTCATCCCCGCTCAGGAGATCATTGTCCTGAATCCTTTGGAAACTTAGTCGGTTCTACATCCGCATTTGATGGAGCATTCGCTACGCGCCAGCGGTCCCAGCGTCACTCGGCAGCAGCTTGGGCTGCGGGAGATCCGGCGCGCGCTCGCAGCAGCATCATCGCGGCCAACGCGCTGAGGCTGAGACTCGCGGTGACCACGACGACGCCTCTGCCCAGCGGTTCGATCAAGAGCCCGATCGCGAGTGGAGCCAGCGCCTGGGCGATGCGCGACGGGGCGCCGATCAAGCCGAGCCTGTACGCGTAGTTCTCAGGCCCGAAGATGGTTAGTGGCAGCGTCCCCCGGGCGATTGTGAGGATGCCGTTGCCGGCGCCGTGCAACAGGGCGAATGCCGCTGCGACGCCCCCGCCGAACAGCCCGATAAGGGCGGCACCGATCGGATGGGTGACGCAGGCGAGCCTGGTCGAGACGAGCGGATGAAAGCGCCCCAGGACACTCGCCTCCATGATGCGGGCCGCGACCTGAGCGGGTCCAATCATCATGCCGGCGAAGACGGCCTGTGCCGGCGTCGGGCCGAACGCCTCGACGATGCGCGGCAGATGCGTCGCCATGGCCGACGTCACCGTCCAGGCGGCGGCGAACGCGAACGACAGCAGCACCATCGTCCGATCGATCGCGATTTGCGGCTTAACCGTCGGTCCCGCCGTGATCGCTGCCTGCTGCGGCCGGGGCAACATCAGATTCAAGGCAGCCCGAGCACGATGTGCGCCGCGGCCCATGCGAAGCAGGTTTCCCGCCAGCCGATGGTCTCGAGGCCGAGCGAACTGAGCGGCCACCCGACTGTGCTGGCAAATCCGGCGATCAGCGTGATCCCCGTGATCGCGCCGCGGGCGTCGCTGCCGTAGATGCGCCCGAGCGCGCCGAAGGCCGCATCGTAGAGGCCGAGATCCATGCCGACGCCGAGCAGTAGCCAGGCCGCCGACATGCTCCATACCGAGCCCGATGTGCCGAGGAGTGCGAGCCCAGCGGCGAGAACGACATTAGACGCGCAGAGCATTTGCCGGCCGCCGACGCGGTCGATCTGGCGACCTACCCGCGGCCCGAGCAACCCGGAGATCACCAGTGACGCCGAGAAGGCAGCGAAGAACCAGTTGCTGGAAATGCCGAGATCGCGGGCGATCGGATCAGCCAGGATTGCCGGCAGGTAGTAACTCGATCCCCAAGCGAGCGTCTGGGCCGTCCCCAACGATACGACGACACCAAGTCGGCCACGATCCACCTGCGTTCCCCCGTTTTTGTAGCCGCTACCCGGCGACCGCGTCCGCTTTTCGTTGTCCAGCGCGAGCCCACAAAAGCGCGAGCGGTCCCACCGAAATCCCTACGGCGAGCACGACGAAGACCAGCGACCATCCATCCGCATCCTGAGGGCCGCCGGCAAGATCGAGCGCCAAGCCCGTGCCCCATGCGCCCGCCGCCGAAAGCCCGAAGCCGACGGTGGAGTGAAGAGCCATCGTGGCCCCGCGGTGATCGCGAGTAGCCGCCGCCGACATGCCGGCGGTCAGCGCGCCGGAATCCGCAGGTACGGTCAGTCCGTACGCGAGCAGCAGGAGCGCGAGGACCCAGGCCGGCGCGCTCACGTTCGCTCCAAGGAGCAGAGCCACCGCCGCCGAGCCGATCATCACGATCGTGATGGCGCGATGACGGCCGAACTTCAGCGCCGCTTCGTTGCCCAAGATGCTGGCGGGCATGGACAGGATGGCGAAGAAGAAGCTCACCATGACGGGCGAGAGCCACGAAGGGGCGCCCTGATGGCCGATCACGAAGGTCCAGAATCCGACGAGCCAGGTCCGGATCCCGTAGAGTTCGAAGCAATGAGCGCCATAGCCGAGGATGTAACCGAGCGCGTCGCGGTTCGCGAAAACGGGTTTAAAGTCCAGTAGGCGCCCCTCCTTCGGCTCCGGCCGCCGCGCGTCTATCAAGAGACACGCGATCACCATTGCGACGGGTCCAACGCCCGTCAGAACGAACGCCCAGCGCCAGCCCCATCGGTCGGCTATGACCTGGGCAAGAAGGAAGGAAAGGCCGACGCCAAGCGAGAAGCTCGAGGTGTACAGCGTGACCGCCCGCGAGGTATCGCCGGCTGGGAGACGGTCGGTGAGAGCCTTAAGGCCTGGCATGTACGCGCCGGCGAACCCGAGGCCTGCAAGAGCCCAGATGGCGGTCCCGGACCAAAAACCCTGCGCGAACGTTCCGAACGCAACCGTCGCCAGTCCGCTTACGATCGAGCCGCACAGCAGGACCAGACGCGCATCGATCCTGTCGGTGAGCGTCGTCAGGACCGGGACGGCGAGCATGTAGCCGAACGCGTAGCCGCTCGCCATGAGTCCGCCCTCCGCGGCGCTCAGGCCCCAAGCCGGCATGAGATGCTGGGCGAGATTGGCGGACAGAGCGACATGCGGTAGCAAATTCCCGATCTGTCCGAGACACATCGCGACGATCAGGGATCGGCCGCTCAGGCCTGCGCTTCCAGCGTTCATCTGCCCTTCCGCCCGGCTACGAACATCCGCAGCCGGCACCGCCTGCCTTCTTCGCGCTCTCATCCGCCGCGCAGCACGCGCTCGCATCCTGCTTCGCGGGACCGCCGCAGCATCCGGATGCACCGGCGCCGCTCTCTACCCCGCCGCGCGTGCACACCCCGGTCTCCGGCAATTCAAGCTCGACCCGCGCAGCAGCTTCCTTGTCGCCGGCGATGTCGGCCGCGATCGAGCGGACCTGTTCGTAGCCCGTCATCATCAGGAACGTCGGGGCGCGTCCGTAAGCTTTCATGCCGGCCAAGTAGAAGCCCCGGTCGTCCTGTTCAAGCTCGCGCGCGCCGTGCGGGCGCACGGTACCGCAGGAGTGCTCGTTCGGATCGATCAGCGGCGCCAGCGCGACCGGCGCGTCGATCGCCGGATCGAGCCGCAGCCGGATCTCGCTCAAGAAGCCGAAATCGGGCCGAAAACCCGTCGCTACCACTAGCTCGTCGGCGACAATGCTGCGTCCGCCGCAGGCCGACGAGGTCGCGATCCGGAGCCGGCCATCTGCCTGCGCGATGGCGGCGACCGGAAAGACGGCCTCGACCTGGACCTGCCCCGAAGCGACGAGGGCTGCGAAGTGCGCACCCAGCTCGCCGCGGGCTGACAGCTTGTCGTTCGCGCCGCCACCGAAACTCTTTTCGGGATCGCCGCTGCGGAGGACCCAGATGGGCCGCGTGCCGGGATCTTCCTGCGCGAGGGCGACCAAATCGGTCAGCGTGCCGATGGCCGAGTGCCCGCCGCCGAGCACCGCGACGGTCTTCCCCGCGTACCGGCTGCGATCCTTGCCCAGCACATCCGGCATGCCGTAGGCGATCCGCGATGCGGCCTCGCGCTCGCCGATGGCCGGCAGTCCGCCGGCGCCGGCCGGATTCGGCGAGGCCCAGGTGCCGGATGCGTCGATCACGGCGTCGGCGCGCAGCGCCTCAGGGCCCTTGCCATTCTGATACCGGATCTCGAAGGGGGCGGCTTCGCGCCCCTTCGTCTTCGCCTTGTCGAAGCCGACGCGCCCGACCGCCGTGACGCGGCTGTTCGTCCGGATCACGTCCCGCAGCACGGTCCGCGTCGCAAGCGTCTCGATGTATTGTTCGACGAACTCCCCGCCGGTCGGATAGACTTGAGGGTCCGGCGAATTCCAGCCGGTCGGCGCCAGCAGGCGCGCGGCCGCCGTATCGACGTTGTACTGCCAGGGCGAGAAGAGCTGGACGTGCTGCCACTGCCTGACCGAATGGCCCGCCTCGGGGCCTGCCTCCAGCACGATCGGCATCATGCCACGTTCGAGGACGTGAGCCGCGGCCGCAAGGCCGACCGGTCCGGATCCGATGATCGCCACCGTCTTTGCACCGACGCTCATCTTTCCTCCTATTGTTCTAGCACTATCGAAAAATACGGCAAAAAAATCTACGCCGCGGGCCTGGACGCAGCGCCGCACTCGGCTTCTTCGTCGCAGCATTCGGCGACCAGGAAATCGACCAGCCCGCGCATGGTGTCGTACTCGGCGTGGCAGACCAAGGTCGTGCCTTCGCGAACTTGATTCACCAGGCCGACGGCAACCAGACCCTTCACATGATGGGACAGCGTGGAGGCCGGGATCTTCAGCCTCTCCTGCAGTCGTCCGACCGGCAGGCCCGCATGGCCGGCGCGAACGAGCGTCCGATAGATCTTCAGCCGGGTCGGATTGCCCAGAGCTACCAAGCGTGCCGCCGCATCATCTATCTTCATGCTCCGATAATGAGCTTGTCGCGATATTCTGTCAAACGTTATTTCTAGAATATTCGAATTACAAAGTGGGCCGCTTGTTTTGCTTGTGGCCCGATGGCGAAGTTCTGATTGGCTCAAATATGGTCTGCTGATCCGGGCAAACCGGAAGTGGCACGGCGCCGTTCAAACCGGCGCTTTTGACCCTTAGCAGACTCACACAGGGCGCTTCACCATTGGGGATAGCGAGCGCTATCTTAGTTGCTTGACGTTTGCGCCAGCGCTTTATCAATAGCGGACCGTAGTTCTGTGACCAAGCAGGGCTTTGTCACAACCTTTATGCCCGTGAATGCATCCGGCACGCCCGACGATCCATAACCGCTGACGAAGAAGAAAGGCTTGCCTCGCTCGGCAACGGCCGAGGCAACAGGTTCTACTGTGTCGCCGCCGACGTTAATGTCCAGGATCGCGAGATCGAACTCGGCTTTACTAGCCAACGCGACGCCGTTCTTGATATCGCCCGCTTCTGCGACGACCGAATGCCCGGCCTCTTCGATCATGTCGACCAACATCAGGCGAATAAGAGCTTCATCTTCGACGAGGAGAACTGAAGCAGGCACTTCGCGACCTCAGGCGGGCCCCGTCTGCTGTGAGCCTGCGTTTAGGAGCTGGGAAACAGCCGCAACCACTTGCGCCGGCGCGAATGGTTTCTGAAGCAGAATGCTGTTTGGTACACCGAGTACGGGCCATTTATCGGCGGCCCCGCCCGTCATGTAAACCACGGGAAAATGCGGATCGATCTCCCTCGCAGCTCTTGCGACGGCCCAACCATCCAGTCGTCCGAGCAAGTTGACGTCAGTGACGAGAGCGCGATAGGGCACAAGGCCGCCCTTCAGAAGCGTGACGGCTTCCTCGCCCGTCTTCACGGTAGCGATTTCGAAACCACCCTCGGTCAGGGCATCATCAACGATAGCTTGGATAGCGTCCTCGTCTTCGATGACCAGGACGATTGGAAGTTCCGCCACCACGCGCCCCTGCTTTGCCTGCTATGTTACAAATGCACACATCGCGTTTCGTTCCAGAGCTGGAACGGCCGGTGGGGCGATGTCGGAGCGACGCCAGGGCAACTCGGCAAGGGGAACCTGGTTCGCAGGCACAGACCGCACTGTGAGGCGGTGTTGCGGCCGGTCAATTCGACCAAGCGCGTTCCATCTTCTCAAGCAGGTCTCTGAGATCATCGACATATTCCTGAACGATTCATCGCCGCTCGCGCTCGCGAGCGGCCGCTCGGGCAGCCTTGTCGCCGCATGAAAGAGCGTCACGACAAGCGTCTTCGGAAGCGGAGCAAACTAGTCCGCAAGCAAATGGAGCCCCGCCTAAGCGGAGCTCCTCGAATTTGTCTGCCGGTACAGGCATTTATTTGCTCGAACCGGCCCCCGACGGCGCTCCGGGCGACGTGCTCTGATTTGCGCTCGGCTGGTTTGCGCTCGGCTGGCTGGATGTGGACGAGCTTCCACCTTGCGAGGGGGACTGCCCTGTCGTGCTCGATTGACTGGGTCTGCCCTGCCCGGTGGTCGACGACGGCTGGTTCTGCGCCTGACCGGAATTCTGGTTGGCCGTCTGACCAGTCGCGTTCTGCTGGTTCGACAGCTGGCCCGTCTGATTCTGAGCGGTGCCGGACCCTGTCTGGCCCTGACCCGCGGGGGGCTGGGTGCCGGTGGAGGTCTGGGTACCGGGCGAATTCTGAGCGCCGGTCGACGAAGACTGCGACTGGATAGTCTGGCTCGCCTGCTGGCTTAGCCGGCCGGAGACGCCAAGCGACGACACGGTGCGCATGTCGATGCTGCCGGTCACGGCGATGCCTTGCTGACGCTGGTAGACAGTGATGGCCTCGCGGGTCTCCGGGCCCCAGATGCCATCGGCTTCGCCATGCAGCAGGCCACGCTCGATCAGCACGCGCTGGATGACGCGGATGTCGTCCGGCGGAAGATCGACCACCGCCATGGTGCTGGCTCCGCTGCTTGCGCCGCCACCATGGCTGGCCCCGGCGAAGCGTGCGCGCGGACCGACAGGGACCACGTCGACGATGCGACGGTCTCGGTCGACGATCACGACCTCGTCCTCCACGACGAAGAAGCTGTCGTCGCGGTAGGCCGGGAAGACGTCGATCAGCGCTGGGTAGGTCGAGACCGAGGCTATGGTAACGCTCGAGGGGACCGAGATGCCGGCGCGAACCTGGAAGTTGATCGAGCTCGCGTTGACATGCGGAACGTTGCCGGCCTGCAAGACCGACTGCTGCAGCGTCGTGCGCTGCTGCGCCGTCACGTTCTTGCCGCTCTGGGTCTGGATCTGACCGTCGGCCGCCGTCCGGGTCTGATCCTGCGTGTTGGTCTGGCCCTGCGCAGCGCTCTGGTTTGTGCCGGTGCTGGAATTGCGGTCCTGAGCGCTCTGGCCCGATCCGCTCTGCTGACCGCCGGCCTTGTTGTCGGCCTTGTTGTCCGCCTTGCCCTTGTCCTGCGTGCGGTCATCCGTCCGCTGCGTATTGTCGCGCTCGGACTTGCTGTGACCGGCCGCCTGGTCCTTGTCCTTTTGACCGTGTTGCTGCGCGCGCTCCTTGCTGCTGTCGCGCTCCTTGCTGGAGTCCTGAGACTGCCGCGCGTTGTCTCGATCGGAGTCGCGCCCCTGACCCGCCGTCTGACCCTTGCTGCTGTCGCGCTGGCCCTCGGCGCGGCCACGTTCTTGCGTGCCCGACTCGTCGCGTTGCGCGCGGTTGGACTCGCTGCCGCGTGCAGAAGAGCCTTCAGCCCTACCGCTCTCGCGGGATTCCGCCCCGCGGCCCTGCGTCGCACCCTCGTTGTGGAAAGCGCCTTCCCTGCTGGCCGCACCTCCGGATTGTCCGGCCGCCGACATTCCCTTTTCGCTCGCTGCACCGCCGGCGCCACCCGCACCGCTCACGCCTTGCGCCGAGGCAAAGCCCACGCCCGCAAGCAGCACCGCCGTCGTGACCAGAAACTTACTCTTCACTCTCTTCATCATCGAAATCTCCTCCTCTATGTTCGATTGCTTTCCGGACGGGCTGACACAAGTCCAAGCCTCCTCGCTTTGCGAGGGTCCGCCACCGGGCAACCGAGCGAGGGTGCAATCGTTCCTTGACCATGCGCCTCCAGCGCGCTTCGGCGGGTCGGCGCTGCCACTGCGCGGAGGTCGAGCACGTGAACCGACGTTTATCTAGATGAATAGCGCCCGCCATACCTCAACGACGGTCGGCGATGAATTCCACAGGCGTGCCTTTCACAACGCTCGCAGCGGCACGCTCGGCATCCCAATTGGTAAGGCGCACGCAACCGTGGGATTCCGCCTTCGAGACCTTTCCAGGCTCCGGCGTGCCATGGATTCCGTATCCTTCGGCCGACAAGCTGATCCATATGGTCCCGACGGGATTGTTGGGGCCGGGCTTGATCGTGAACGGCTTGTCGGAACGCACGCCCTTGAAGTGGTAGTCCGGGTTGTAACGATAGGTCGGATTGCGGCTGACCTCGGTCACCTTGAGCGTACCCGATGGGGAGGGCTTCTCTTCGCTTCCGACGGTCGCCGGATAGAAGCCGATCAGGGCGTTCGACTTGTCGTACAGCTTCACGGTCTGCCGCGTCTTGTCCACTTCGATCCTGTCTGCTTTCGGCGGCTCACCGCTCTCTCCGACGCCAGTATCCACCACGACGATGGATTCGCCAGCGCGATCGAACTTCTTACCGGGGTTGAGTGCTGAGAGTAGCTGCTCGCTCATGTGGAACTTCTCGGCGATGGCCTCTCGAGGACTGGTGTAGCCGAGTTTCGGAATGTCTTTCATGTCCTCCATCTTCGAAGGAAGCTTTTCAAGGAAGGGACCAGCCACGTCCTTCTCGCTGATCGTGTAATCGGAGGTGACTGGCCGCTCGTCGGCCCGTAACGCCTTCCACGCTTCCTCCGTCGGCCGATCGGCACTTGGCAGCTGCTGTGCCTCCGCGTGCGCGCGCAAGGCCTTTCTCGCGTTCTCTCCGAACTTGCCGTCGATCTCGCCCGGCGAAAAGTGCGCCCTATCGAGCAGCACCTGCAGCCGGACGCCCGCGGGCGTCGCTTTGTCCTTGGATAGCGACTTCTTCGATGGCTCGGCCGAATTGATCGCGTCCGGGTTCAATTCGGCGCTCGAGGCCTGACCAGCGGCGAGCACCGCGACCAAAACCAGCGACAAGTTTACCGCCCGAGACCACATATGCTGTCCTTTCATTTGGCCGATGCTCTCTTAACGATAGGGGCCGCGGCTTCCGCGCCGTCGACCAGCTCGCGATACTTGTCTTCGTACTCCCGCGCCATGCGACTAGCCGCGAAACGCTCCTCGAAGCGGGCGCGAATCCTGCTCCGATCCAGCCGGTCGACTTTCTTGACCGCTTCGATCGCCTGCGCCTCGCCGTCGACGATGAAGCCGGTGATCCCGTCCTCGACGACTTCCGGCACCGATCCGGAGCGGTACGCGATCACGGGCGTACCGCATGCCATCGCCTCGATCATGACGAGTCCGAATGGCTCCGGCCAATCGATCGGAAACAGGAGCGCGGCGGCCCCGGCCAGGAAAGGCTCCTTGCGGGCTTCGTCCACTTCGCCGACGAGTTTGATTTGCTCGCCATCGATCTCGGGCTCCAGCCTCTTCTTGAAATACGCCGTCTCCGCCCGGGGTATCTTGGCCGCGATCCGCAGCGGCATCCCGATCGCGCGGGCGATGTGTATCGCATCTTCCGGTCCTTTTTCCGCCGTCAGCCGTCCGAGAAAAGCCAGGTACGAACCGCTCTCGAACGATGCTCGAAACTGGTCCTTGGGAAGCCCATGGTGGATCGTCGCGATCCAGTTCGCGTCAGGAATCGGGCGGCGCTGGTTGGCGGAGATGGAGACGAAGGGGGCCTCCGGAAAATCGCCGATCACATCCGCCAAGCCCGGAAGGTCGAGCCGCCCGTGCATGGTCGTCAGAAAGGGCACGCCGGTCCGCCTCAGGACCGGCAGCGGCAGCCAATCGACATGGGAGTGGATGACGTCGAAGTCGCGCGCGCGCTCGGCGACGGCTTCGATGAGCAGCGCGCAGGCGGCGTTCGGATCGACGCCCCGCCGCCCCAGGCGCAGCGCGCGCGGCCAAACCGCATGGAGCTTACCCTTCGTCCTCGAATCCCCGCTTGCGAACAGGGTGACGTCGTGTCCGAGTTCGACAAGTTCGTCCACCAGCCAGGCGACCACTCGCTCCGTGCCACCATAGAGCTTCGGAGGAACGCTCTCAGCCAATGGTGCAAGCTGGGCTATCCGCATCGTCACGCACCGAACACGATACGCAAGCCGATAACGACGACCGCGGAGATGAGAAACGAAATTCCGAGCAGCGTCCAGCCGGGCCTTGTGCTTCCGATGGCTGCGCGTGCGACGAGCACTTTCATGCACGTCAACATTCGTCTCTGGGAAGCCGGTGCAGGTAAGCTAACCCGAAGGTGGCGAGTTCCTCAGTGTCGCTCTGTCGCTCTTCCCATCTCCGATGCAGGTGGCGCTCCATGAGACAGCGTCGGCCATCATGAGCGTCGACACCGGGGTGCCGTGCCTGATACACCGTCCAGACGGTCTCCGTGGCATTTTTCAAGATGACATCGTCGACCATCTTTTCGCTCCCGGTGACCGATCCCGATCGCTGGCAACTCAAGACTGTCGGCAAAGTTTCCGGTTTTTCCCGGTCATCCGCTTCGTCCGTACAAGGCGCCCGTTCAGCACGCTTTGGCGGGGGCCCGCTCGCGTGCCGCACGACGGCGCTGCAGGCGCTGGCTTCGGCCGGAGCGCCTGGCGGCAAGAGGTGGAGACGCCGCTGGGTCTGAAGCCGGCGGCTCCACGGCGGGCGCAACGCTCTCCGTCCGCATCTCGGCAGGCTTTGCTTCCATCAGTTCGAGCACCGCACGACCCTTCTCGGTGATGCGCCATCCGCCGTTCAGACGCTCGACCAAGCCATGCGAGAAGATATCGAGCTCCGAAACGCGAGCGGCGAGACGCTTGGTCCGATCGGACCAGTCCCGCCCGCTCGTCGCCAGGATCGCCATGTCGCGCTTGAGGTCCGCCATGACGGCGAATCCATCGGGATAGCTCACCAGGATCTTGAGCACGGTGACCTGGAAGTTCACCCCGCCTTGCTCCGCCTATCGCCACATCGTCGGCGCGTCGTGGAGGGCCTCGCGTCCCACTTGCTTCAGCCTCTCCGGCGAGATGTCGCCATTGTTTGCCGCTTCCAGGATCCTTGAAGCCACGTGGGTGCGTGCCTCCGTTTCATGACGGGAGACGTCTTCGCAGACTTCATCGAATACGGCGCGCAAAAGCGCCGTCGTTGTCGGATCGAACATGGGAACCCCCAACAGAAGATTTAGCTTACCGCAGAAGCGATCCGCGGCGAATTCAACAGTGTTAACGCGCGGCCGTGAAGCAGGCGCAGCGAGACAAACTTCTGGAACTTCCGCGACGCAACAGTAACTGAACCCAATCTGGACCTTACTGTTGTGGCCCAAGCTCGATGCTCTTGAGTGAAGCTGCCCCGGCGCCGAGCATCCATTGCCCGCTCGCCGAAACCATTGCCATTTTCTTCCGTTGTCGGCGGGGCGTTCGAACAACGTGAAAGGATGCTGGATGAAGAAGATTGCAATGTCGGCGCTGATGGTCGGCGCCCTCGGTCTGGCCTCGGTCGCCACGACGTCTCCTGCCGAAGCCCACTGGCGAGGCGGCTGGGGTGGGTGGGGACCGGCCATCGCCGGCGGCCTGGTTGCGGGCGCCGTCATTGGCGGTATTGCCTCCTCGGCATATGGCTGGGGACCTGGCTATGGTTACTACGGTGGCCCCCGCTATTATGGGGCCGGCTACTATGGCGGCCCCTATGCCTACGACTACGGATACAACGAGCCCTATCGTTGGGGCGGCGGCTACACCACGACCTACTACACGGCGCCCGTGTCCTACGGTTATCGCTATCGCCGCGTCGTTCGTCCGGCCTACGCCTACTATCGCGGGTCTTATCCGGTCGTTCGCCATCACTGGCATCGGCACCACCGCCACTGGTGAGTGCAGCCGATCCGCATGCAGGAAGGCCGCGCTATCGGAGGCGCGGCCTTTTCCTTGCGGCTAAAGGGCCAGCGTCCCGTCACCACCATCCGCCAGCAAAGGGGTCGGGCCGCTCGAAGGCAAGACGCCTGTCTAATGTCCGTTTCTGCAGCTTTGCCGAGCGCTTCGGATGCGGGCGGGCCGCTGCGGAGGCCCGCATAGGCGCCTCTTTCCTTACCTCGGCCGGCGGCTCTACCGGCATCGCGGCCATGGCCTCTCGCACTTGCTGCCGGGGTTCGTCAGGGAGCGGATCAGTCTGCGCGATGATCGGCACGTCAGTGCGCGGGGTGGTGTCGAAGACGATCCTCTCCGGGAGGCTCCTCGCCGATTTTATCCTGATGGTGGTCCTGTCGGGATCTGCCACGGCCGCGGCTTCGACGGGAGCCGGCAAGTACCGATCCGCAGCGAAGAGCAGCGCCAGCAACAACCCGCCGACGAAGACGAAATAACGGATGATCGGCATGAACGGCCATTCGCAAATGAGAAATCAGATATCGGCGGCGGCCGGATCGGTTTGGCGGGCCGCTACGTTCAGCGACCCGCCAAAAGCTTAGTCGATTTCCTGGACGACCGTGCGGGTCGAGGGATCAACCAGCATCACGCGCTCGCCCGAATAGACATAGCGGAACTTGGTGAGCGAAGGACCCCAGTCGGCCGGCACCACCTCGAGCTCGACTTCGCGCGGCACAGGCTGGCCGACCACGATCTTCTGCTGGACCGGACGAACCTTGTGCTCGGTCACGTAGGTGCGGATCTTGGTGCGGTATTCCGGCTCGATCTGCACGGCGGCCGCGTGACCGGTGCCGGTGGTGGTGACGACCGTCGACTGCGCCATCGCGCCCGTGGAGATCAGCGCGGCCATGGCCGTCGTCAGTAGAAGCTTGTTCATCTTGTTCTCCTCGCCGCCAGATGCGGCATGCGAGAACCCGCGAATGATGGCAAGGTTCCGGAAGGATAGTTGCCACATATTCCCGGACCTCGGAGGCGCGAGCACAGAGGCGCGCACATCGTGCAGGAAATTGTCGATCAAGGATTGGATCGAGCCCGAGCGAGGTCCGCGAAGCGCTCGGTGCCGTTCATCGCTTCTGCAGCACGGTCGAGAGCGTCGAGGCGTCATTCAATATCGAGAAGACCTCGCGGGAAGACAGATGCGCGGCGGCCTCCTCGAAAGTATCGCTGGCATCGACCTTGGCGCGCCCGACCACCAGGTTCGCGTCAACCGTGTCAGGCCGGACGGCGCGAGGAGGCGCCAGCTGAGCGACGTGAAAGGCCAGCAACTCGGAGTCTTCGCGTAGCGCCATCAGAGCGGGTTTGATGCCGACATCCGCCGCCGCGCTCAATTCGTTGGCCCGGCGCAAGACTGACGGCGGCTCCCGGTCTTCAGGGGTGGCAAACAGTTCGCCGGAGGCGGGCTTGGCCGTCAGCGCACCGATAGGCACCGCGAACAGCAGCCCGACGATAACCGGCGACATCCAGAGCAGAAGCGGTAGCGAAACAGCGTAAGCGCTTGCGGCCATCGCAACGCCGCACAAGGTCGGGACTCCGTATTTCCGATACAGCTCCCGGCGCTCCACCGTACCGTCATCGCGCCTTTGCGTCTGCCAGCCGGCATCGCGGCCGGCCAGAATCTCGACGACCGCGATCGACTGAAAAATCATCATCACGGGCGCCATCAGCGCGGATACGACAACCTCGGCTAGAACCCCAGCCGAGGTCCGCAACGCGCCGCTGAATTGGCGCCTCACCGAGCCCCGCGTCCAAATGAGGGCCAGACTGAGCAGCTTCGGCAGCAGCAGCAATCCCATCGTGGCGACGAACACCCAAATGGCGAGCACTGGATCCTGGGCCGGCCATGTCGGAAAGAGGGAGAAACCCTTGGGAAAATACTCCGGGCGCACGAACCGAGCCTGCAGCGAGATCAGCATCCCCAGCAGCAGGAAGAGCAGCCAAAGCGGCGCGGTCAAATAGGCTCCTACGCCCACCATGAAATGCAGGCGCGACACCCAGTGGAGACCGCGAGCGGGCACCACGGCGAGATGCTGAAGATTGCCCTGGCACCACCGCCGATCGCGCGCCGCGAAATCGAGCAGCGAGGGCGGCACTTCTTCGTAGCTTCCGCCGAGGGTCGGCAGCATGTAGATGCCCCAACCGGCCCGCCGCATCAGCGCGGCCTCAACGAAATCATGGCTGAGGATGTGCCCTCCGAACGGCTTGCGCCCCCGAAGCTGCGGCAGCGCCGCCGCTTCCGCGAACGCCTTCACCCGGATGATCGCATTGTGGCCCCAGTAATTGCCTTCCGAGCCGTGCCACCAGGCGACGCCGGCGGCGATCATCGGCCCGTACAGCCGGCCCGCGAACTGCTGGACGCGGCTAAACAGACTTCGGGCATTGACGACCATGGGGAGGGTTTGGACGAGCCCCGCGGTCGGATTGGTCTCGATGGCATGGACCAACCGGACGATGGTCTGTCCGCTCATGAGGCTGTCGGCGTCGAGCACGATCATGAAGTCGTAGACGGCGCCGAACCGGGTGATCCACTCGGAAATGTTGCCGGCCTTGCGCGCCGTGTTGTCGGCGCGGTGACGATAGTACAGCCGCGACGTCCCGACAGCCTGTCGCAGCGCGAGCAACGCTTTCTCCTCGGCGACCCAGATGTCCGGATCGGTGCTGTCGCTCAGAACATACCAGTCGAACAGCTCCCCGTGAGAGGTCGCCTCCAAGGATTCGATGATCGCATGGAGCCGCGCCGTCAATCGGTGCGGGTCTTCGTTGTAGGTAGGAAGCAGCATGGCGGTGCGGCTTGCGATCGAAGGTAGCTCCGCATCTACCGCGTCCGGACGACGGGTCAACAGCACGAAGAAGCCGACGAGCGCGGACGCGAACGAGAAAGCCACCCAGGCGAGCAGAACGAGGAACAGCACCAGCACCATTGCTTCGAGGACGGTGACGCCGCCGACCTCCAGCACGCGATACATCTCAAACCCGCCAGCCCCCGTGAGTGCCGCGGTCGCGAGCAGAATGAGGCCGCGTCGCCAGGCCATCGCGGGGCCCACTGCCGCAGGAACGCGGTCGGGGACCCGGCTTTTTGCGAGGTCGCCAGGAGCCATCGGAAGCGGGGACTCGCCGGGCAACAGCCGCTGCTTCGTAATATCGCCGGCGACCGGGCGGGGCGCCGTGTTCAAGGTGCCCATCGGTAGACCCAGACTTCCGACAAGGGCTTGTCGCCCTCGGTCAGAAACGCCCGCAGCTCGATCGGCTCTCCCTTCACCTGGCACTGGAAGCTCAGCCGCCAGCCACCGGTGTAGGGATTGGGCTGCGTGACGATGTTCTTCAGCTCTGACTTCTCCGCTGTCACCACGCCTTTGACGCCGGCCGGATCGATGCCCTTCAGGTTCTCGCCGACAAGATCGAGGACGAAGAGGCGGGCGTCCTCGCCCCGCGCCCCTATCCCGCTCCGCGTGAAGCGGGCCAGCGAATGCGGCTTCGGACTATCCGGCCCCCAATGCAGCCGATAGGTGTAGTTGTGTTCGCCCTTGGCCTGCAGCGGGTTCTTCGGCCGCCAGAACGCGGCGATGTTGTCGTGAACCTCCTCTTTGGTCGGGATCTCGAACAGCGTGACGCCGCCCTCGCCCCAATCGCCGATCGGCTCCACCCAGAGGCTGGGGCGCTTTTCGAAGCTGGACTCGATGTCCTGATAGGCGAAGAAGTTTCGCTCCCGCTGCATGAGGCCGAAGCCGCGCGGATTGAGATCTTGGAAAGTGCTGATCTGGAGGTCGCGGGGATTGCTGAGCGGCCGCCACAGACTTTCGCCCTTGCCGTTGAAGATCGCGAGACCGTCGGAATCGTGGACGGAGGGCCGGAAGTCGTCGATATCGTTGCGGTCGTTCGGACCATAGAAGAACATGCTGGTCATCGGCGCGAGACCGGCGCGCGGCAATTCGAGCCGCGGATAGACCGACATTTCGACGTCGAATACCGTCGTCTCCCCGGGCCGGACGGTGAAGCGGTAGCTCGCCGCGCAGCTTTTGCTGTCGAGCAGTGCATGGATGACCATCGAAGTCGCACCCGGCGCCGGCCGCTCGAGCCAGAAGGCCTTGAAGAGCGGAAATTCCTCGCCCTTGGCCTCGCCCGTATCGATTGAGAGCCCCCGTGCGGATAGCCCGTATGTCTGCCCCTTGGCCACGGCTCGGAAATAGCTCGCGCCCAGGAAGACGCAGACCTCGTCGTAATAGTCGGCGCGATTCAAGGGCGCGTGGATGCGGAAGCCGGCGAACCCGAGGTCAGCGTCCTCGAACGCCGGAACCTTCTCGCCGAAGGAAAAGTCTGCCTTGCGGTACTTGATCTCGGCGACCTTTCCGTCCGCGACCTCGAAGATGTTCACCCTGTTCTTGTAGAAAAAGCCGCGATGGAAGAACTGCGCTTCGAACGGGAGATTCTTGCCGCGCCAGAGGGCACGTTCAGGCAAAAAGCGGATCGATCGGTACTGATCGTAGTCGAGATCCTTCAACCCGCCGGGCAGCTTCTCGTCGGGCGCCTCGAACGGCTTGCTTGCGATCGCACGGGCCAGATCCCTAACCGTCGATGGGCCGAAGGCGTCGTCCGACGCAGCGGCGAAGCCGCTGCGCGAAGCGAACAGCAACGCCGGCAACAAAGCCGACCCTCGAACAAGTTGGCGTCGGTTCACGTGCACTCCTACTCGCTACTGCTGCTGCCGCGGCCAAGCAACGACCACCATGCCCGTGAGTTCCACGGCCTGCCCGTCACCGTCCTATCGAAAGATAGGACTCGTCTCTCGAGTTCCGGAGGTACGTACTTCCAGCATCATCGGCCGAGGCTTTGCCCGTAGGCGTCGGTGGCTGAGAGACCGATTGCGCTCCCGCCTGCACCACGTGGAGCACAACCAGGCCGATTACGCGCTCGTTCGCAGACATCCCCATTCCGCCCGAAAAGCAGAACGTTCTGGAGTTGGCCTTCAGGGCCGCTCTCCGAAAACTCGAACTCGTCGATCGCGACGATCCCTTTTGCGCCATCGTTGCAAGGAAGATGCTCGAACTTCATCAGCGCGGAGTGACCGATGCGGTCGCGCTCTCCGAGCTGACCATTCGAGAAATCGGTATGCAGCAGTTCAACTCAGCGTCGGCGCGCGACGCAAATGCCCGGCTAGAACGCCGCTAACACCCATCGGAGCGTAGCTTTCGTCGCCGCATCGCGCAGGTGATCGGCCAAGGGCACACCTATGTTTCGAGAGCCACGTCCTTCTATCCTGACGACCTACCTGTACGATGTTGCGGGGGGGCCCGAACGCCCTGCGCGGTATGGGGGCCGCAGCGATCAACCAGCCGCCTGCTCGGCGGCGCGGCGGGCCCGTCGTCCGGTCGTCTTCACACGCTCGTTCGCCGTCTTTTCCGCTTTGGCGCGCGATTCGCATTTCTTCCGCAGGTCTTCGATCTCTTCGTCCGTGAGATGCTCGATGCCGACAAGCGAGTTTCGCGCCGCCCCGACGCGGATCAATTCGTCGAGCTTGACCTGCATGGCGGCGCTGTCGCGGTTCTGGGAATTCTGAATGAGGAAGACCATCAGGAAGGTGACGATGGTGGTGCCGGTGTTGATGACCAGCTGCCACGTGTCCGAGTAGCCGAACAACGGACCGGTCACTGCCCAGATGACCACCACCAGGGCCGCGAGCACGAAGGTCGACGCGCGCCCCGCAGCCTGCGAGATGCGGGTAGCAAACTCGCCGAAGAAGTGGGCGGTGCCGCCTTGCTTTTTCTTCCGTCTGTCGATCATGAGACCTCCGACGACGTCAGAACGGGCGAAGGCGTTCGCGGGTTCCCACAGGTCTTGAGGCACCAGCCGAAAGTATGAGCGTTTGTGCCGGGATCTCCCGGAACTGGAGGGCAAACCTTCCGGTTGGCACCGAGCATGCCTCGAATCGAAGACTACGCCCTGATCGGCGACTGTGAGACTGCGGCTCTGGTCGGGCGCGACGGCTCGATCGATTGGCTCTGCGTCCCCCGCTTCGATTCGGACAGCTGCTTCGCGAAGCTGCTCGGCGATGAGCGGAACGGATACTGGAAGGTTTGCCCCGAGGCTCGTTGGACCAGCGAGCGACGCTACCGCCCGGGCACCTTGGTCCTCGAGACGATCTTTACGACCGACCAAGGTCGCGTCCGCCTCATCGATCTCATGCCACCTAAGACGGATCTGTCGAAGATCGTCAGAATCGTCGAAGGTTTGGGGGGCGAGGTCGAGATGCGCAGCGAACTCGTCGCGCGCTTCGACTACGGGACCAGCGTACCTTGGGTCAGCCGCCTCGAGGACGGCGCGGTCAGCATGGTCGCGGGCGCGTCGATGCTGATGCTCAGGACCGGGGTGCCCATGCGCGGCGAAGCCATGAAGACCGTGGGCTCCTTCTCGGTCGCGCGCGGCGAAACCGTAGCTTTCGTCCTCTCCCATCAGATTTCCTACCAGGATCCCGCCGCCCCCGAAGATCCCGCTGCGCTACTGCAACAGGCGCAGGATTTCTGGCGCGATTGGTCCAGCCGCTGCAAGACGGCAGGGCCATATTCGGAGGCGGTCCAGCGATCCCTGATAACCCTCAAGGCGCTGACCTTCGGACCCAGCGGCGGCATCGTCGCCGCGGCCACGACCTCGCTGCCCGAGCAGATCGGAGGCCCCAGAAACTGGGACTACCGCTTCTGCTGGGTTCGTGACGCCACGTTGACGCTTCTGGCCCTGATGGGCGCGGGATTCTTCGGCGAGGCGCGCGCATGGCGGGATTGGCTCGTCCGGGCCGTCGCTGGAAGTCCGCAGCAACTCCAGATCATGTACGCGGTGACCGGCGAACGCAGGCTGACCGAGCGGGAAGTCCCGTGGCTTTCCGGATATGAGAACTCGAAGCCCGTCCGGGTCGGAAACGCTGCGCACACGCAGCTTCAACTCGACGTCTACGGCGAGTTGATGGACGCCCTCTACCAGGCCCGCCGCGGCGGGCTGCGCGAGAACAAGCGCGCCTGGGCGGTCCAGTGCGCGCTGCTCGACCATCTCAAGAGCATCTGGAGCCAGCCGGACGAGGGCATATGGGAGGTCCGGGGCGGCGCGAAGCACTTCACGTATTCGAAGATCATGGCGTGGGTCGCCTACGATCGGGCTATCAAGTCGGCTGCCGAATTCGGCCTGAAGGGCCCGGTCGAGGAGTGGGAAGCGCAGCGTGCCGCGATCCACGACGAGGTGTGCCGGCAGGGTTACGACAAAGAGCGCAAAACCTTCGTCCAGGTCTACGGCGAGCCGCAGCTCGACGCGAGCTTGTTGCTGATCCCGGCTGTCGGCTTTCTGCCACCAGAGGATCCTCGCGTGATTTCGACGATCCAAGCGATCGAACGCGAATTGCTCCAGGACGGTTTCGTCCGCCGCTACGATACGGGTGCGACAAAGGATGGTCTTCCGCCGGGGGAGGGGATGTTTCTGGCCTGCAGCTTCTGGCTGGCCGACGCCTACCATTTGATCGGCCGCGACGCCCACGCCAAGGCATTGTTCGAGAGGCTTCTCGCGCTTCGCAACGATGTCGGCCTGCTATCGGAAGAATACGACATTTCGCGCCGGCGCCTGGTCGGAAACTTCCCGCAAGCCTTTTCTCACATCGCGCTCGTCAACACCGCCCACAATCTCACCCACCGCGAAAAGCCTTCGGAGCACCGCGGCAGCAAGAAGGCGCTTCCCAGCAAGGGAGAGGAAGCCGCGGGCTCCGACTAGGAGGTCCACCATGGCAGTGAATTCAACCGACCCGGCCGCTCCAGCAAGTCCTGGCGAGCGCTCGCGACCGCCGGTCCGCTTTCCCGTGACACTGGAGGGGCAGCCTGCGCTGGTGACCGGCGCCAACTCAGGCATCGGCCGCGCCGTCGCGCTGGGATTGGCCGCATCCGGGGCGGACGTCGTCGTCAACTACGTCGTGGATCCCGGATCGGCCGAAGAGGTCGCGCACGAAATCGAAGCGCGGGGCAGGAAAGCGATCGCGATCGAGGCGGATGTCAGCAACGAGGATGACGTCCGCTTGATGTTCGCCCGCGCCATCGATCATTTCGGCACGCTGCACGTCGTGGTGAACAACGCCGGCCTGCAGCGCGACGCCCCCTTCCACGAAATAACCCTCGATCAGTGGAACAAGGTGATCGGCGTCAATCTGACCGGTCAGTTCCTCTGTGCGCGCGAGGCCGTGCGCGAATTCAAGAGACGCGGCATCGTCGGCGGAATCTCGGCCGCCGCCGGCAAGCTCGTCTGCATGAGTTCGGTCCATCAGGAGATACCGTGGGCGGGACACGCGAACTACGCGGCGTCGAAAGGCGGCGTCATGCAGATGATGAGGAGCATCGCGCAGGAAGTCGCCCCGCTCGGCATCCGTGTCAACGGCATCGCACCCGGCGCCATCAGGACGCCCATCAATCAGGCCGCTTGGGAGACGAGGGAGGCGTACAAAAGCCTAATGACGCTGGTGCCTTACAAGCGCATCGGAGAGCCGGACGACATCGCGCAGGCGGTCGCCTGGCTCGTCTCCGACGCCGCCGACTACGTCACCGGCGCCACGCTGTTCATCGACGGAGGCATGACCCTATTCCCCGGATTCGCAAGCGGAGGATAAGCCGCAGGGTCATGAACCGCCGGGCGCATCGCTCACGCACCAACTGGAGGATCTGACTTTGGCAAACGGCGCACGCGCAATGGCTGCAGGCAAGATCGCGCGCAAGATGGCGCGCGCTTTGGCATCGGTCCTGAAGCGCCGCTCGGTGGCGAAGAAGGCAAGTAAGACGCGGGAGAAGAGCGCAAGCCAGGTCTCGCCACCACCGGGACGCGAAATTTAGCTGAGGCTCCGATGCCCATCTGGTTGACCGCCGGCCTTTGGGGGTTGCTTGGTGCCTCATCGCTGCTCCTGGGAGCAGCTGTCGCATTCGTCCTCAGAATGCCTCGTTACGTTATCTCCCTAGCCGCGCGTCAGATACTCGCACGTGCGGCCTTCCGTGGAGCTTCAGCGGTGCCATCCCGAGACGGGCGACCAAGTGCATCAGGACCCGTTCACCAGCGCCAGATGTTAGAGAGGCTCACACTTCTCGATTACGCCTTAGCGCGCGTCTGCCAATTGCCAGGGCCACGCCAATATCAGCTTTCCGGTACAGCAGATAACGCCCGCGTTTGGTGCGCGGCGGCAATAATCCTTCGGCTTGCATTCGGCGAAGCGTACGCAGGGAAATACTGTAAGCCTGCGCAATTTCCGTAATGGAAATCCAAGGCGAATTCTGAGCGGCGTCCTTGGCTCGCTTCACTTCATCGGACTGTTCAAAGTCATTCATGACGCACCTGGCAGCTCTTGAACTCCGCCCAGACTGATATTGACCGCTTAACTAGTTCAATCAGTTTTCGGAGAAGTGGCGCGCAACCACATCCGCAGTTCTTGCCGAGAGACCTTTTTGTCTTCGAGGACAGGCGCCGAGACAACAATTGCCGAAGCGACGAGGCGGTTTGCAGGCAAAAAACGCGGTATTCAGACGGGGTCTAAAAGCAGATCAGCGTGTCTCTACCCTCGCACTTCCCGATTTGTCACACTCTGTGTCCCCGGTGTGTCTCGGAGCTTTCGTGTCCGGATCGAGACAATTCCTCTTTACTAGGTGAGCTATAGGGCCACAATAAAACTGGGTCAGTTGTCACCGCCCCCTGCAAGGAGGCGAAGATGAATGGACCACTGATCCTGAGCCAAGCGCGCACCCGGTTAGCTGAACTGATCGAAGCGTCGAACCCGGCAATTCCTGACCCACTGGCTGTGTCGCCATGGGTCGCCATGTCGGCGCTTCAAAAGGCCGTGCGCCGTGGCGAACATGCACTAGCCCAACGCGCAGCGGCGACATTGCTCCGGGTTGCACCGGAAAAGCTCTGGCGACGATTGGGAGCAATCGCCTTCGAGGATGTGGGGGTCGCCAGTTTCGATACTGTGTTCAACGTGACCTGCGCGCTCGGTGGAAAGCGCCTGCGCGGCCAATGGGGAGGAGAGTGGCGGACGGCAGACACGCTTGTCCAGCTGCTCTCGGAGGCACCGAAGTGCCGCGCGGCCGATGATGTGCTGATCGCTGCTGAGCGACACCCAAGGTATCGTCGCGCTCGACACGCACTTGCGGCTAAATCGGTGGACGAGCTAATTCGTATCGCGACGGGTAGGGCGGAATGGCCGGTTCGGGCGATCGCGGCGTGGTTCGCGGTCGGCACTGATCGACGTCCTTCGCCATATATGGAGAAGCGGCGCGGTGATCCGGCCGCCCTCTTCGATGCTTTGCGAGAATTGGGCTATCCGCACACGGTCGCCGCGATTTCCTGGGAAGGCTTCCGGAGGATCGGCGAAGTGCTTTGCCCATTCGTCGCCCTGCTTGCCGCTGAGGCCGCTACGATCCGTGGACAACTACAATCAGATGACCTGCCACCCGAGAGCAGCATTCGAGGCGTCCCGGGTTGGGCCTACGACATCTATTGTCGTGAGGGTCGCCAAGCCCTTCAATGTTTTCTGCGGACGGATGCTCCTGCTGCAACATGGGTTCGCCAGCACGTCCCTCGTGAACGATGGGTGGCGTTTCTTGGCGATGTTCTTTTTCGGATCGAGGGTGGGCTAGTCAAAAACCGTCTTTCCTGGCCGACAGGATGTCTCCTCCGGAAGCTGGCGGATGAGGAGTGCTACGGCCCACCAGAGATTTTCGCGTTAATGCGGCTTGACCTGCCGAGGCTTAACCAGGAGCGCGCAAATGTTTGCTGATCTCGCGGGCTCAAGTGAGCAACTGGGCAACTGCTCGAATTCTGCACTTCGTCTAACTCGTGATAATCCCCCTTTATCGGAGGTTACACCGACCCTTTTTGATCGTTTTGAAGGTCGAATGCAATTAGTTGCACTTGCAACTAAGACGTCTACAGGGACGCGGTTTTTTATCGAAAGCAGCGTGTCGGCCAATAGTCGGCGTGCGTACGAAAGCGACCTCCGGGAATTTCAACGGGGTGGCGGTACCATACCTGCTTCCCCGGAAACCCTGGCAGAATATCTTGCACGCAACGCAGCAAGGCTGAGTGTGGCGACCTTGGTGAGACGACTAGCCTCGATCTCGAAGGCCCACCAGGTGCACGGGGTACCCAACCCAGCCCAGTCCCCACTCGTCAGGGCGACTTTGCGAGGCATCAAGCGGACGAGGGGCTACGCCCAACATCAGGCCAAGCCCCTGCTACGGGAGGAGCTAATGCGGTTGCTGGACGCGACTGGGGGCAAGCGCAAGGACCATCGGGATCGCGCTCTCCTCCTGACGGGTTTTGCCGGTGCACTCCGCAGGTCCGAGCTGGTCGGATTGAACGTCGGTGACGTCGAGAACGTCCGCCAGGGCATCATCCTGCACCTGCAACGGTCGAAAACCGATCAGGAGGCCCAAGGTCAGAAAATCGGAATTCCGTTCGCCCGTGGGCGCTGGTGTCCGGTCGCCGCCTTGGAAGCCTGGCTGGCGATCTCAGGGATTTGCGAGGGCCCGATCTTCCGTCCCATAGACCGGCATGGCCATGTTCATGATTGGCGGCTGTCCTGTGATAAGAGACCTATTATTGCGCTTACAACACGAATTGCGATGAGATTTTGAAATGCGGGTATTACTCGGCTTGTTGTCTTTGCTCTGGGCTACTTCCGTCCTGGCCAATGAGGTGGACTGCCTACTTGACGTTCAAGGGACACGGTACCTGGATGGCGTCTGTAACGGCGAGTTTCACCAAGGCGGGAGCTTTACTCTCGGCTTTGGTGGCGGCAGCCCATACTTTATTTCAGTCAAGCGCAACCCGAACGGCACGGCAACGGCCAACTGGAATGGAACGCCCGGGCGAAGTAGTGCCGACTACCCACTCGGCACGTTGACCCGGTCGGGCCCTTGCTGGGTTGGAGAGCAGGCGAGAGCTTGCGCCTGGAAAATCGGCGAGGAGCGTTGGTTTGTAGATCAATCGTCGCGCAGCCCACCAGAATTGCCAGCGGCGACGCAGCAGCCCAACGAGAAGCCTACCAGCACGCAGATTGGGGCCTGGACCGTCTCAAAAAACTTGCGCGACGATGCCAGCGGAGCGACCATAGCGGCTGCGGTGCTTACAAACCTTGAAGGATATAGGGTCGCGCTGTTTCGCGGTATCAAAGACCGCCCTATTCAAATTGGATTGTCGCTTCCCCGAGGATCATTCGAGCAGACCGTCAAAGCGGGTCGCGTAGCGGCGTACAAATTGGACGACAAAGATGTAGAATTTCTAGATACAACGGGCATCCGCGGAAGCGTGACACGTACATTGACGACAGGACAGGCAGTAACGTCTGTAATATTTTCTGGAGAGGGTCCAATTCCAGCTACGGGGATGCTGAGGGAAATCCTGACTGCTCGTCGCATGGTGGTGCGCTTCTATACTGACCATAACTCTTATCTGGAGACTGCCTTCGACTTGGCCGACGTAGACCGCGCAGTCCAAGCTGCACTCTTCTAATCGCGGACGCGCCGGGCAAGATTACCGCAGCGGCTGATGAATATGGACGTTGGCGCGCCTTGGCGGCGAAAACCCGTTGTTCAGGCGGCCAAATTGGTGGGAAATTTTGCAGGCATTCTTCTTGGAGTGAATTTCGCTTACGGGAGCAAATCGCGATGAAATGTCAGCGAGCGATGGGAGAAGTAATCAGTACGGCCGCTCGTCCAGCAGTATGGGTGCTGCTCGTAGCCATTTCGTCTGGCCCAGCAGTAGCCGAAACAGGTAACGAGGGCCCCGCCGCGCTGGCTGCTTCCGCTTCCGTCAACAATGCCGTTTTTCCCTCAGCAGTTGATCCGAGATACGCGCAGGAAACTCCGGCCAAGGCACGCATGCACACTTGCGTGGATCAGTACAACGCGAACAAGACAAACAACGCGAACGGCGGATTGAAGTGGATCGAACGGGGCGGCGGCTATTACAGTCAATGCAATAAGCTGCTGGGGGGAGTTTCACCTAGTCCTGCTCCCGTGCAAATGGGTGGCGGGAGATCGCTAGACGGCGAAGAACCCGACGAGCGTTACACTGCTAAAGCCAGAGGGGCATTCTATAAAGTGGGAGACGACCCTGCGAACCAAGGCAAAGCAGATGACGAAAACCATTTTCCATGTGTTTATCGCAATAACGAAAAACTCTTATGTCCCAATACTGAGAGGATTGCGTTCGAGAAGCAATATAGGACCAAGGACTTCGATTTTCTTGTAATTTCTACGAGCTTCTCTGGAACAGGAAGCCGCTGGTGGGACTGGAAGCTCATCGTTGAAGACGGAAAACAGGCCCTCATCAAGCCTCTCGCCGAAGATTGTCTCGCCTGCGACATCCGTGTCGCGAAATTGAACTTCCAATCAAATGAGATCGTGTTCATTCATCGCCAAGCGAAGCAGCTGCAAACTGTGACCTTCCGCGCTGGTCAATTCACGTTGCGCAAAAGTAAGCTCGATCCTCAAGAGCCATTGGACGAAGACATATGTGGCGACCTTTTAGGTAGATACGAGGAATGCAGAAGCGCGGAACGAAATACGTCGGAATGCAGCATGGCTCAGGCCAACTCCGGTCATTTTAGTCTGTTGCGAATAGAGGATCGGTACGCCGGGATTTCATACGACGGCATGCAACAGATGTGCAGAGCCGCCTGCTCAGGCGGCGAGGCCATGGATAACAAGGCTTTCATGAAGAAGGTCTGTCGGCGGTGACGTATCGCGGAGGACATTTGCCGCGCAACTGCTCTAACATCGCGGCTTCGATAGCTCGGGGGGCGGCAGTGGCAGAAATAGGAATGGGCTATGGCAGCGAGTGTCATCTCTTGCGTTACCTCGGGCGGCATCGAATGTTGCTGGAAAAGCGCATCCTTGAGACTACCGGGGCAGAAGTAGCTTCCTGGCTCGATTACCCTTTCGATCGAAGCAGGACATGGCTGGACGGTGAACTGAAGGGACTGGAGTTTCTTCCTCCAGGGGACCCCATCCACGATGTCTGGAAAGAGGTGTGGCCGCAGCGAGGAAATCCGCCAAATTGGGATGCCGTCGCTCAGATCAAAGCAAATGGGCTGACCGAGTGGCTCTTGGTGGAAGCGAAGGCCAACACCCAAGAGCTTCGATCCTCCTGTCAGGCCAGCCCTTCCGGTGGGCTTCCTCTAATTAGGGCCACCTTGTCCAGAACAAAGGTCGCGCTCGGCGTGGCTGCCGACCGCGATTGGCTTAACGGCTACTATCAATATTGCAACCGTCTCGCTGTTCTTGAATTTCTAAATCGGCATAACGTACCGGCGCGATTGTTGTTCGTTTACTTTACCGGTGACAAGGGAGACGCGGCGCGCATATGCCCCGCCGACGCCGCGGCTTGGCATTCTGAATTATTGAGACAGAATGTGCACGTCGGGCTTGCCGCGAACCATCCTTTGGCGGACAGAATTCATCGTCTGTTTCTCAGCGTGTCAGGCGAGAGCTGATCTAGATCAGATGAAATCGTGTATTTCAGGCATGCTTATCGTTCCGGAGGACACTTGAACGCACTTCTCTGTCGAGTTGGCGCTGACACTAGCCCAGGTGGCGGCGGTTGGAATGGTCCTGTTAATGGTGTTACCCGCAAGTTCGTCTATGTGCCCATTCCAGAAAGCCGCTCTGTTCATCCCGGGTTGGAGCGACCGTATGCCTCACTAAACGCATCGCTCTCAGCGTTTGGCGTTGAACTGCCGGGTCATCTAAGATTGCAGCAGATGCACCTGGATCCCGATTTCGATCACTTGACCTATGGCGATGTCGGGGAAAGAGCCAAGCAGCTCAAAGCAAATCTTAGTCGAGGGGACGTGCTCGTCTTCTATGCTGGTCTGCGGGATACCTTGCAGCCAGGTCCCCTTGTATATGCCATTATCGGAGTTTTTGTAGTTGACGAGTTCGCGCTGGCCATCAACATCTCGCCCGAGGCTCGGCACCAAAACGCGCATTCTCGTCGAGTTATCGACCCTAACAATCTGGACCTCATCGTTCGAGGACGACCACTCGTATCAGGTAGGTTGGATCGATGCTTACCAGTCGGAGAATTTAAGGATCGAGCTTACCGGGTGCGATCTGATCTAATCGAAGCCTGGGGCGGCCTGTCAGTAAAAGATGGATATCTTCAGCGCAGTGCTCGTTTGCCGCGATTTTTGAAACCCGAACGCTTTTGCAACTGGCTGAAGGAACAGCACACGGTTCTCGTTCAAGCAAACAATTGATCGCGAAAATGCCTCGTGTCTATTTTTATAAACTCACAGTTGATAGCGGCGCCGCTCCCTGCGTAAAGAACGGCATTCTCTCGCTTGCAATATGCAAGCCGACGATCCGCGCTACCGCTCAGGTAGGTGACTTGATTTTTGGCTTCGCCGCAAGCTCGCTATACAGCGACAACTGCCTGATCTACGCCGCGCGGGTCACTCAGGCACTTCATGAGGGCCGATATTTCGTCGATGAGCGTTATGCCAGTCGAGACGATTGCATCTACTACCTCAAGCAGGGTCGATTTCAGCGTCGCAAGGACGCCAAGTTTCACGACAAACCTACAGACCTCAGGCACGATCTGGGTGACTTTCCAGAGTATTTGCGCGCGAATGTCCTCTTGAGCAATGACTTTCGATACTTTGGGAACGCCGCTACCGACATGTACAAGGCTCGCTTTCCGACAGTTGCGTGCGCGGTGACGGAGCTTGGACGGGGCCAGCGCGTGAGGCTCGAACCGGCTCTACGTCTGGAATTCGAGAAAATGAAGAACTGGATTTGGATGACGACGCCCGAAAAGGTAGTTGGCCGCCCGTCCAATGCCTCCCGTCCAGGCGTTTGTCACCGCACAAAATCGTGCCACATGGTCTGAAGCGCGGGCACTAGCAGACAGCATACTTCTGCCAGGTCGAGACATCGCCCGCCAGTCCGAGCTTTCTTCAGCCATCCAACCCTAAAGGGAACCTGAATTAAGGTGCTCCGTATGAAATCGCCTCGGTGTAGGGGTGTTGAGGGCTTCCAATCCACTGCGGGGGGCTTCTCTCGTGGCGCAGGCAAATCGATTGGATCTGGGCCTGATGAATTTGGTAGTTGATCCGGCTTGCCGCCCGGAACCCCGGTGTCCTGGCGGGCGAATTTGGTGGGTTTTGGAGATGCACCGAGAGCCTGCGGTCCTCTCACATCGAGAGCGGCGAACCTAAACGAGCAATGGCTGCATCGCTGTGATGCTTTGATTGGTGAACACTCGCAAGGAAGTTTGATATGCGGAAAGCGTAAGCCTGAGAGTTTTGAAATATTGATCTCTTAGCGCTGGCTAAGGGCCGGGTGTTTTCATCTGAATAAACGTGCCTGAGAAAACGTGTCTTGCTCGCCTAATACCACCATCTTAACCTGTGGTTGAGGCTTCTAGCCTAGTTTTCACATTTTAGCACGTGATACGAGTATTTGACGTATGACAATAGAGGACCTAACGGACCCGAGCGCGGTACTTCGTGCACTCGAAGAATTCCGGGGGCTCGGTCAACGCCATTTTCTTAAGAAGTACGGTTTTGGTTCATCCCGTGGGTGGATGCTGGTAGACGCCGATGGGCACGAATACGACGCCAAGGCGATCATAGGCGCGGCGCACGGCTACCAGTATCCCAGCCGAGGTCCTTTGGCTCAAAGTGAATTTCACGGGGGGCAACCAACAGCTCGCAAATTGCGAGAGTTAGGTTTTAAGATCATTGAGCCGACAACCCGGCGCAATCCAGTTTGGACCAGAGAGGAGCTAATTCTCGCGCTCGAACTTTACCTGCGACACCGCCCCTCATTTCCGGATGACAAGCACCCGGACGTGATCGAGCTGTCCGGTCTTCTAAACCGTCTCGCACGCACAACGACCACGAGCAGTGAGGAAAGTTTCCGAAATGCGAATGGCGTGGCGATGAAGTTGCAAAATTTCCGGCGTTTAGATCCCTCCGAAAAGGGAAAAGGCCTTTCGGGAGGGGGAAGGGGCGAGGTGGAGGTTTGGACCGTTTTCGCAGAAGAACCTGAGCGGCTCCGCTCGGCAGCGAAGGCAATCCGGGCCGCAGTGGTCGGTATTCAGAATTTTCCTAACCCCGAGCCAGAAGGGGAGGATGCCGAAGAGGGCAGAATACTCACCCGTTTGCACCAAATTCGCGAGCGCGACTATCGGATTGTGGAGCGTCGAAAGCTGCAGGCACTACAGGCGAACGGAGCACTTCACTGCGAGGCGTGCGGTTTTAACTTCAGTCTGAAATACGGTGATCGAGGCAACGGCTTCATCGAATGTCATCATGCCAAACCAGTTTCGGAGCTGCAGCCTGGAGAAAAAACCAAGCTCAATGATCTGATCCTTCTTTGCGCAAATTGTCATCGCATGGTGCATAGTCGTCGCCCTTGGCTCTCGTTAAACGAGCTAAGACAGATCATCACTTGAGGCTAATGATGTTTGAGGTGGGTGCTTTGAACCATGACGCCATTGGCAGACCGCCCGTCGCTTGGCGACGATCTTTGGTCGCTACGCGCCGGGCTCGAAAACAGGATAATAGTCTCCGCCGATGACATCCGATCAGTCAGGTTGGAAGGGCCCGCTATTGCCTGCTCCATCCCTACACCTGAGCGCACCACAGGCCGCTACGAGACAGGTGGAGGCCGCGATAGACGCGTTTGGGCTTGGTGCATTCGATGTAGCCCTGACGCTCGCCGGGGCAGCCGAGGGAATGATCAGCCGAGACGGACTTCACATGTTCTCGTGGCTTCGAGAGAACCCGCGCGCCCAAGAGCGGTTTCCAGAAAGAAAGGAATGGATTGCGCTGCTGAACCGGGAGCGCGATTGGCTCAAACATGGTGGTGATACGCAAATGGAAATCGAATGCGCGCCTGCCGCATTCATGATCGCAAGGGCTGCATCAAAATTGGAAGTCTGGACGCCGAAAATGGAGGCGTTCAGGGCTTGGCTGATGAAGCACGTGGAGGAGATTTAACCGAGAGGAGGTAGTTGTGTCTCAAGTATCAACTATCGAAGGCGCACACACCTATCACGCGCTGTACCGCGCCGTCCACGCGGCGCATACTGAGGCGCCCCATATTTGGACTGTTAGTCATTGCACTCGAATATTGACCTCAATCATGTCCGCGAAGCCGTTCGCATGGCACGTCGTAGGCGTCACAGAAGCCGCGTTAAGGAAGTTCCACGAGCTGAATTATCGATATGAAGCGAGGCAGGGTCTGACACGAGCACACTTGAGGCCCCGCATCGAGACTGTAAGGGAATTGTTAGGCCGCAGCGAACCAATGCCTCAAAATGAGTTCATCGAATATTGGTTCGCGCACGACAGAACGGTCCTGTGTGCAAGAGGCGAGAACAAGGCAATCATTCCGAAGTACATAGAAATCGAAAACCACGACGGATCGTTGTTTTCATCAACCCGGATCGCGTGGCGACACGGGAAAAAGGAGCGCGAATTGTTAGAAGCGCTTTACAATCGGCTCAGCGGTTAATTGGCGCCGCCCTATGGCTAGACGGGTCGCCGGGACGTTCAATGCCTTTGTGCGCTCACGCGGTTACCCGCCCCAACATAAGCGGCCGTTCTGAGCATATTTCGCCATCGCAAACCTACGGCTCAGCACGAACTGGGCGCCCTGGGTGAGATCACCTGGAATGCGGCGAAGACCCACGCTCTCGCGGGGAAATTGCTAAAAAGTTTCGAAATCCCTGTCGGTCATCCTATCTTGCTAAAAATTCAGCGCCGATCAGTTGCCAGCAGTGTTCGCACATGAAACTACCTTGGTTCGGAAAACAGTGCATTATTTGCCTCCAACCTGGACTTCTATCGGAAGAGCACGTGATCCCGAGTTCCCTCGCTGGCGATCTAACGTGCGATTTTGTCTGCAAACCCTGCAATAGTGTCTTTGGATCGACCTTTGAGGCAAGGGCAAAGGCTGATCCCGCAATCCGTTTAGCAGTCGCAAATCTGAGGGGCGAACTCCCTGCCGCGACCTATCAGCTAATTGAGGAGGGACAAGAATGGATTGCTCAGAGTGGTCCGATCCGCGCCCGCGCGACGTACCGCGCGGGAGAATTGATGCCGAAGACCTTTCAGCATGTTGATGGGTCCCTAATGGTGCCAACTAAGGACGCTGTTGGTCACATTGAGCGAATAGCGGCGAGGCGTGGATACGACATCGAAATTGTACGGGCCGCGTCAGCGCGCCTAACGAGCATACCCGAGCAGACGAAGGTCGAGCTATTGCCCGGCCTTATCATCATAAATTGGGCGACGGACAAAGCCGAGCCAGATTTAGGTGGTGGCTCAGTGAACGAGCTCGTGCTGGTTAAGATCGCGTTCGAGTTTCTTGCTCTCCTATCAGGAACGGCGATTTGCAATGACACTGCACACCTAAATGAAATTAGGGGTGTGTTGAAAGGGAGTGGCGATACAGCCGCCTTTAGCGTCGAGCGTTTGTTAGCCCCAACCTATGCACCATTTCACGGGCTGTGCTTCGAAGGAAACAATCCCCATGCAATGGTACAGGTGCGATTGTTCGGAAGACTGGCTTTTCGTATTCACTTCTACCACTTGGCCTTAGATGCACCGAAAGCCGTATACACTCATGATCTAAAGACCGGCGAGCACGGTTTTCGTCAATTGTAACTGATGGGCCCACGAACAAAGCGAAATAGGCTGATATTCACTGAGTGTTTCAGCGTCCCTGGGCTCTTTACTCAGGACGTCTTAGGCCTACCGTCTCCCGATCATTTTTCATTTACGGGCTTTGCCATGTACCGCATTGCTTTGATCCTGGGGCTGCTGATCAGTCCGGCCGCCGCTCAGCAAATTCCTGACGCCGAGGCCATCAAGCTGCAGACGCTTGGCTACAAGGCCGAGATCGACATTCGTAAGCACTTCGAGAGCAAGCACATGAAAGTGACGGCCGTAGAGATGATCTGGGCCTGCAATTTTAAAGACGTTGAATGTACGGCGAACACCAAATTCAAGTTTACGGGCCGCGCACTCGTGGTACTGCCCAGGGGTAATCGCCAGGTAGCCGACTGCGAGGCGACAGTCACCCCGGAAGAAACCGACATCGGTTTTTCCTGCCAGTTGTTCAAGCAAAATTTTCGATTTAACAAAGACGAATGCGCCGTGATGGCGGAGTATTTTCGCTACTGCGCCACAGAGGATCCGATTAATGACGTCAAGTGCTACCCTGCTGACGTCATGTACCCCGGGCTGCGCTGGGGCCACAACAGCCTCCTCGCGATCGCGCAGCGGCATCATCTTCCCTACGGCCTGAACACGGTCGAAGAGGGTGTGTTCGACGGTCTGTGCAAGAAGGTGTGTCAGCAGAAGACGAGCGCCTTACAGGCACTGCGCAAATTCTGTCCTCGGACCAAGCTGTAGCACCATCCGGCTTCAAAATTGGCACTTGCGGTGTAGTCGCCGAGAGACACTGATGTGTGGCGGCAGATGCTGCATTGCATATCTCTGTCAGTCGAAGCTACGGCCCGCCAGTTCGCGCTTTTTTTGGCCTTCCAACCATTCATGGCTTCTGAAACTAAGGCGCTCAGAACGAATTCGCCTCGGTGTAGGCGCTGTTGAGGGCTCCTTATCCCAAGCGGGACCGGATTTCTCCCGTGGCGCAGCCGAGCCGGGTGGCTGCAAATCGTTGATGAATTTGGAAGTCGATACGAGCTGGCGGCGAAAACCCGCTGCTTTGGCGCTCGAGTTTGGTGGAACTTTTGAAGACGGTTTTCGGGGGGCCGGAGCTTGGCGCTCATTGCTCACCGGAACTCCTACTTCTGGACCTGATACAGTCAAGTGGTACAATAAGCGTGCAAGTCGGCCGAGGCCGCTCGCTAAGGCTCTGATATCGCTAAGGATAGGATTTCGGGAAACTTCTCCCACTCTCTCCGCCATGTCCCGCTGCATTTGTGCCGAGACATTTGCAAGCCGAAGGACTTATGCGACCTTTTTTTCCAGTTATTTCGCAGCGCGCCCGGTAGCAGTGCGTCTTCCTCTGGCTCTGAGTACGACCCTTCCGCCGTTGTCTCGAACCGGCCCGAGTTCGCGGTTGTAGATGCCGTCGATCAGGACTGTGCCCCGCCGCGGCGTGCGTTGGTCGACGAGGCGCTTTGGCACCATGTCGACGACATTATCCGGCGATTGGGGGCGTTTCGAACTGGCCATGTGTACGACCTTAATGATGGTAGGAGTCCGAGCTACAGCGCGACGCCCGTGTGTCCATCGCTAAATGTCAGCTTCCGGAATTGCGGAGGTATCATCGCGAGCCGCGAGTTCCGGCAAGTCGAGCAAGGGGATCTTAGGCATGGCCCTACCGGCGATCGCCTGAAGATCGCCCACCATGCCCACGGTCGACTCGATGACGGCGATGATCTGCGTCTCGCGCTTCGCCCATTGCCTGCTCACGAACTTGCGCTCCTTGTCCAGGTCGTCGCGCATATCGTTGAACTTCTCCACCACGGCTTCCACGCGCTGCCGAAACCGGATGCCCGTCAGGTATTGATAGATCTGCTCGACTTTGGTCTTTTGGCCCTGCTGCACCAAGCGTGAACCGTTCACGTCGAGCACGGACTGCCTCAAGGCGATCGCCACCGGCAGCGCGCAGCGCGGATGCGTTACCCATACGCCGTCGATGAAATCGAAGTGCTCGACATGTTTCGGAAGAGCTTGGGAAACGATCAAGGCGACATCCGCGCCCGAGCGACGCTGATCTTCCCGCAATTTCGCCAACCAACCGTCGCTCCAGATCTTAGTGCGTTTCGATTCCCAGATGATGGTGCCCGCTCGCTGTCCGATAGCACCATTGACCTGCTGCAGGATATCTGCCCCCAGCTCACCTTTGCCGATCGCCTCGATCAAATCCGACGGAAAACGTGTGGCCAGAAGGTCCTGCAGATCCAGCTCCAGGGCCTCTCCCTGCGATTGCTGGGATCCTTGCTCGGCCCTGCGCTTGAGACCTTCGATTGTCCGCGCCATCGAGCCGATGGTCTGCTCCCGTTCGAGGAGGCGCAGGCGAACGGATTCGTCGGCCTCCTGCTTGGCCTTCGCCCGGATATCGTCGACGGAGGCCTGCACGCGCCGTTCGATCGTCAGCTCGAGCTCTCGCTTAGATTCGTCGAGCTCGCGCCCTTTGCGGAGAAGCTCGGCATGATCCCGCTGCGCCTCGGCGACCTTGGCGTCGTTGATCTCGAGCGCGTGGCGAAGTCCGGCAGCTTCTTCCTCTTTGGACTTCAGCTGCGCCGCAACCGCTTCACGCGCCTTCTTCGCTTCGGCAGAGACGATTACCGCTCGTTCGCTCTCCAGCCGATGTCGGACCTGGTCATCGATCGCTTCGCGAGCCTTGGCCAGGTCGTCGCGTTCACGCCGGAGCAGATCGAGCTTCTGAGCGACTTCGGTGTCCTTCTCTGCGAGCTGCTTCTGGAACCTCGTGCGGGTTTCTTCTATCAGCGGCGCAGCCAGCGACTCCGTCAACCGGATAGGATGATTACAATTGGGGCAGTGAAGGACCGGCTCGTGTGGGACGGGAGTTGTAGCCTTGAGGTTCATCGGGATTTCCTGCGTTAGTTGAAGTCGTCGTTAGAAGGGTGAAGCTATGCGGTCAGTCGGAGCGTGGTGACGGAGTTTTTTGACGTCGTTCTCGACATCTCCGCTTCGTGAAAGCGCGGCGCGGGATGTGCTGTCGGACCGCCCGCTTCTTCCTGCGCAAGATGAGGCGGAGAAGGTCCTGTCGTGCGAGCCGCCAGGATGTGGCAAGGGCATGCTGCCCGTCCCGTCGAAGGGTCTGAATGAGAAAATGCCGCGCTTCCGTCGCGCCAACGAGAGCGCTTCTCAAAAGACAAGTCATAAGCAGATCGCGATCTCCAGCCAGGGAAGGACGTCGAGCAAGAAGACTGATCGCCTCCAACGAGGAGCCGGATAGGGCATCCCTCAAGCCATGCCTCACCAATGCAAACCGGTTCAGCAGCACCACCAAGACGCGAAGATCCAGATCGTCGAAGTCGTCCGCTGCTCGCGTCCGCCACCAGTGGAGCGGGTCTGCGCTCGGCCTTGCGACCGCATCGGAACCTGACCGATGGACTGAGTGCCGCGCGGAGGGATTCGAGCCACTCATCGGGCGCCTGATGTCGTCCGTCATGCCTCGACCTCAATGGTGAAGGACGGGTCGAAGGCGGCGATCTCGCCCGCATATCCGCAAGGATTTGAGATCAGCCGAGTGCGGCCGCGAACGAAATCTACCGGGTAGTGAACGTGACCCGAGATCCAGTGGTCGGGCTGAAAGCGATCAATCAAATCATCCAGGCGTGAGGCGTACGCAGCCGAGATCAGTTCCGACCGGTCGGACGGCGCGACGTGGTCTAGAGTCGGCCCGGTGTGGGTCATTACGATCGTTGTACCGGCGTGATGGCGCGCGAGCTCCGCCTCTAGGCAACCCAGGATCCGGAGGCGTCCGAAGGAGGCCAGGCCATCCTCCAGGAAATGAACACCCAACTCGCGGGCGCATGCGCGTCCTTCGGCGAGCTGCTCGAAGTACGCACCGTGATAGAATTCATGATTGCCGGCGCAGGTCACGATTTCCACTTGGGGATAGGCTGCGCGCATTTCCCTGATGGCGCGCTGCAGCCCCTCGCAGGTGTCGCCGGCGATCAGCACAATATCGGTGCCAGGAACAAGCGGGGGGAAGCCGCGGGCGCCGGGATAGCCGATATGCAGATCGGATGAGATCTGAAGCTTCAGCTTCATCGTTCGTCGTCGCGCCGGAGGAGGGCAACGGGAATGGAACGACGCCCGTAGCTGCGCCGGGCGAGATAGATGTTATATACCTTCCAAGATGTCGAAAGACGGGTTCGACTGCGCCACGGCAACGGCATCTGCTCCAGCCGGCTGGAGAGAACGAGGGCGGCAGCCGGATTCACAAAAGCGCAGTTCAAGAGCGCCGTCATAACCAAGTCGACGTGTGGACCGATGCGAGCGGGGATCGTCGTCTTGAGAGCCAGACTGCAGGCCGTCGCTACGTCGCCCTCAAGGGCGGACCTCAAGTCGCCCATAGTCGTCATGACGCTGCGAACACAGGAAGAGACCTCATCCTGCAAGCGGTGATCGAACATTTCGGCGGGCAGCGACCGCCAATACGTCAAGACAGCGGGCCAGCTTTCGTGTTCATCGGCGGAGACGGTCTTGTTCATTTGCAATACTCCATCGCTCGCGCGGGAAGCCGCACTTCGCCGCCGATGCGGCAGACATTGAGAGATTTCGGGTGTCGTTATGCCTGCGCGCGGACCAACCGGGGCGCGAACAGCAGGCTCATCCGGGACGTGCGTGCCGCGGAACTTCCGGGGCGATGCGGAGGATATGAGAACGGCTAGGAGCGCCTAATGCCAAGCGAGCCAGAACCAACAAATGGGCGAAGTTCTTGCCGGTCCGTGAGGCTGAGCGTCGGGCGCCATAGAGCGTGACGCTCAGACGCAAATGACGCTCTCCAATTGGGGGGAGTGGGCGTTCGCCTCGCGACGGGCCGTGCGGGGATTCGAAGGCCGAACAAAATCGATGATCAAAAGGCGAAAGGAAAGGACTACGGGAATGCGAACCGTACATCAGAAGACCCCCGCCGTTGGCACCGACCGGAGCACGCGGGAATCATTCATCCGCACCAAGCTCTCGCTGCGCGAGATCCTGGTGGAACACGTCCGCCGCCGAATCGCTTCCATGGCGACGATCACGGACGTCATCTCCGTTTTCGAACCATCGATGGGATGGTGGGCGAGACCCTTGCCGCGCAATTGAGCGAGACGCAGGTCGTCGTGGCGCTTGAGCACTGCGGGCGCAACCGCGCGCGAGCGGAGTCCGACGAGGTGCAGGATGGCGGCTTTGCATTCCATCAGGGTCGCCTCCGAGAAGTTGGAGCATTCGTGTTCATCAAAAAATATGGCAAAATTGTGTTGTCGGTGACATTTGATCTAACGCCGCTATCGGCGTCGGTACCTGAAGACGTTCGGGATGCAGGTCAGCGTCGGCGGAAAAGCAGCATTCAAGCGTCGCGTGGTCCCGCGCAGATCCGGAATGCAAGTCATCGCCCCGCGTCCATCTGACGCGAATCTAAGACTTGGTATTCCCATGCAAACACCGGCGCATGTGCGAGGAAATCCTTGGAAACGAATCCTTGAACTCTGGACAGCCGGCGGTCAGCGCTTCAAGGATTGAGGCGGACCTCAGACGGATGGCTGCACTTGGCTCGAGGCGAGATACGCCCGCTTCTTTCACCGGCTATGATCAGGCGTGCCCGCAAGCTTGCGGGCATCAATCAGGCGCGACTGGCTTCGCTTGCAGGCATAACGCGAAAGACCGTGGTAGCCGTCGAAGCCGCGCTTCCCGAGAAACCGGACGCCAGACGCCGCGCTGTGCTAGAGAAGATCCGATGGGTGTTCGAGCAGGGGTTCGAGCTTGAGTTTACGTTCGCGGAAGGGGGAATGGTCCGGAAGAAGCTGATCGAGAAGACCTAGGCGACGGAGTCTTCGAGATGGCAGACGGCATAACGGCGTTGAAGACGCTTCGACCTTTGGCGGATCGATACGACGAAATGGCCCAAACGCCGACCAGAGACGAAATATCGGCCGCGGTCTTCGCCAAGGCGAGGTCGGGCGAACTGAGACTGCCGCACGCGGTGATCGAAATGCGCCACGCTCTCAGATTTATCCGACCCGAACTCGCGAAGATGTTCAAGCCGACCACGCGGCAGGTGACGGATATCGAGCGCGCACGGCTGCGGCGACCTTGCTGCCGTCGTCTTCTGATCCCCGGCGCGGTAGCGCGCGGGCGCTGTGCGCAACTGAGGATCGCACGGCAAGGCAGTCTCGTTAAACTGGTTGCCGCGAAGAAAAGTTAGCTTCCCCATTTCGGGTTTTCCACGCTTCCGAGGCGGTTGAATGTGGAATTGACTCGCTTACGCCGGTTCTGCCTGCAAACACTATCGACGTGTTCCCGAAACCTGTGAAATTGAGAGGCAGCATGGCAAAGAGCAGCATGGCGAAGAAACGAAAGCTCGAGACGTTTACCTCGGTAGGCTTCACGGCGAGGGGGGTCCGCATCATTTTGCCCAAGACTGATTATCTTTCACCGATGTATTCGCGCAAGCAGATAAGGGCCATTATCGCCGATCTCCAGGCCGCTCTCGACGACGACTTGTTCTACTCGTGATCGCAACCTACGTGCTCCATCAGCACGACCATATGGGATCGGCCCAACATTTCGATCCTTCGGGCGGGAGGCCGCCGCCGCGAAGGGGCCAAGCGCATCAAGAAAGGAAGAAAGCCTCCGCTAGTCGAAAGGAGATGCTGATGTCCATCGCCGGCAAGAAGCCCGCGAAGTAAGCACCGGGAAAAAGCCGGCAGCGAGAGCGCAGCGCACGCCTGCTTAAGAGCGGAGAGCGTCAGGAGAAGACGCCGCGGCGATGACGAAGGCCTTCGGGCTTCTGGACGGTCACGACCGTATGGAGCTTGTTGCCGGGGTTCGATGAACCACCGGCCAATACCAGCCGTCCGGTCCCAGGACTCTCATCGCGTCCCGGATGCTCTCGATCTCGGAAGCCGAAAACCCGTCTAGCAGCTCCAAAGCCGGCTTCCCGCATTCCAGCCGCGTACCGGCGAGCTCGACGAGAAACCATTCGCCCGACGATTCGGTGCCGCAGGGGCCGTCACCGAGGGCCCCGCGTTTGATGAGATGCGTCCAGCGATCCGCCGCTCGCACCTTCGCTTCGATCCGCTGCTCTTCCAATTGCTTCAGCAGCAGCGAATCGAGGCCCAATGCGATCGCCCGCTCGGCCGCCTCGATCAAGTCGACATTCTTGCCCGCGACGGAGATGCCACCTTCGAACACTTGAACCGCCGAGGAGCAGGCGCGCCAAACGTCGCCGTCGAGGCGAAGCAGTACGCCGCGTTCGTCGTCTGTACCGACGTAGAATACGTCGGGAGCAAGCCAGGAGGCCGGACGGATCGTAAAAGTCGGAATCTGGCGGGCCCCGAGCGATCCTTGTGGGTTGAAGTTGGGCTTGTTCGATCGTCCGCCACCGGCGAATGTCCCCAAGCGTTCCATCGTGATCTAAGCGTAAAAACGAGGGGCGCAATCGACGGATCGCGTGCGGGGATAGCTCGCAAGGATTCACTTTTTCCAGGAGGTTGAAACGTCACGTAAAAAAAAATCTGAAGAAAAAACATCGACAAGGGACGGCGGGCGAGTTTTCAAGGACGTCCGCTGTCGTACAGCGCCGGAGGCGCGATCGCGCCGCGTCACTCTGGATAGCGCCCGCCGGCGGCGAAGTAGGCCCTCAGGAGCGCCTCGCTCCACTTTTCCATCGCGGCGGTCTTCTCCGGTATGCGCTGGGCCTGGAAGTACCAGCGCTTGCCGGTCCGTCCGACGCGGTCGAGTTCGTCCCTGCGGTCGCCCGCGATCTCATGGCCGATCATCAGCGATGCGGTGCCTGGCGGCAGTTCGGTGTGATCGAGGATGAAGTCGCCGAGCGTGGAGCGGATGATGTGCATGGAGAAGAGCGGAATTCCGCGCAGCACGTCGCGGTGGTTGCCTTGGCGCAACCCCCTAAGGCTGCGGAGGTGGTTGGCGAGTGCGGATCCCGAGACCGCGACATCGCCGATGCTTGTCACGCGGGAGGCGAACACCCATTTGCTGACGCGGGCGATCGGCTTCTTGCGCTCGGCCGCCGCCTTCTTCCAGTCGCGCATGCAGCAGTCGATGATGTGCAGACCCAATGGGGGCATGGGCAGTGTGAAGTCGTTCTGGGCCTTCATGACTTCGGCTTGCCAAGTAGCGAGTCCCCAGCCGGCCTTGCCGTTCGGATCCTTGTATTGGACGTCTTCAAGGGCGATCCAGGTGCCCGAACCGCGCCGATGCCCGGTCAAAGCGTCCCACCACAGACCCCAGCGAACGGAGGGTGAGACCCGCGCATTGCCGGTCCGGCAAGCGCAGAACCGTTCGTGTTCGGCCAGAAGCTGGCCAAGGTGTTCAACCTTGAAGTTCTCCTTCTTCTTCTGCAGTGCGGTCTGCCTTTGCCGCTTCGCCCTCACTTCCTTGTCCGTGCGCTGCCGCTTCTCGGCAGCCAGCCACCATCGGCGTCCCGTCAGGCCACTTTCCCGCCGCTTGTATGTCGCGGCCCAGGTGAGAGCCGCCTGGGCGTACGCGCGAAATTTGCGGTAGGCAGTGAAGCCGCCGGTTTTTCTCCCGTGTAGTTTCGCCTGGACCCCCTCGAACCATTCCTCGTCGAGGTCGGCTAGTCGCTTGTTCTCGTGCTCCGACACTTCAGGCCGAGCGAAGAGCAAGCGGGCGTCGTTCTGAGTGTCTTCGGAGGGAAAGATCGGCTTGCCGGACGCGTCCTCCCTCATCTCCCCAAGATAGGTGCGATACTCCGTGACCAGTTTGCCCCAGGTCCATCCTGGCGTTTCCGGGGCGATCTGGGTCTGGGGGCGTTCGTCCAATTCGGCCCACTTCTTTCGCGCCAGCTTTTGAGCGTCCCGCAGTCCAAGGAACCCATCGCTTGCTGCGTCCACACGCCGGCGGGACTCCGGGATGTTCGCCGCCTTGGCCGGTGGGATCGTGGAACCGATTTTGACCGTGCGGGTCCGCGTCTTGACCAGCCAGGAAGCGGCATGACCGCGGACCCGAAGGACCCAGTAGGGCTGCTTGATATCGTAGTAGTCGAGGAGCTTGGTCTTGCCCTCGACGGCTAGTTCGATCGCCTCCGCGACGATCTCCGCTGTCATTTCCACGCGACGCGATGCCACTTTGCTTCCCATAAACCGAAGAATTCGGAGGTACGTACCACATTGGTACCGTTGAAGTCCAAAAATCTCGTCGGCAGAAAGGCGCCGAGGAGCGTTTCAGAGCGTTTTTTTCTAATTATTTGCGGTGAAAATGCTGTACGAACGCGCCAGACTACAAGAGGCGAGATATCATAATCCTGGGGTCGGGGGTTCGAGTCCCTCTCCCGCTACCACCTTTCCCCACACTCCTTTGACGTGGTTGGGATAGGCCTTTTCCCCGAGCAGGGCATTTAGCCGGCCTGCTATCTCCACGGCTACACCACCTGGGCGCGCTGGATCGCGGAACACAGTGACCCTCTCGACCAGGTCTCTGATGGCTTCTGCGGCCTCTCCGTCGCCCGCACGGGCACCTTTTGCTAGTGCTCCTTCAAGCCGACCGAGTTGATCCTCGTATCGTTTGAGGATGGCCGGATGCGGCGCGACTTCCTTCAGGGCAAGCGGTTCACTTTGCAACTCCTCGGATATCCGCTTTCGTTTGGCATCCAGCGCGGTTGATCGCGGTCCGAGAATAGACGGATCGCCATGTCCTTTTGCGATCGCATCCACCAGTCGTTCGATTTCCCGGTTCAATTGCCCAAGCTGCTGCTCAAGGCGCTGCCGCTTTGCGTTTGATGTAGCTGCGAGGCGCTTCCGCTCCTCTACATATGTGCGCACGTACTCCGAAAGAACGTTCGGCGCACGCAATTCGGCCTTTAGCCCGCTGAGGACTGCAGTCTCGACCGTGTCTAAATAGAACGTCTTGGCGTCAGGACACGTGCCACTTTCGGTAGCCGCTGAGCAGCGAATCCGAACGCGCCCCGATTTGTCCCGTCCATTCGTTGCCATACCCGAGCCGCATGAACCGCAATGGAGTAAGCCAGATAGCATCCGACGGGGCCGACGTTGATGGCTGGGGTGGCCGTGGCTGCGCTCCCCTTTGCGTTGCTGGGCAGCTGTGAACAACTCTGGACTGACAATTGCAAGATGCGGCACTTCAGCAATCTGCCAATCACTCCTCGGATTCGGTCGTGACAGGCGCTTTCCCGAGTCGGGATCTTTCACCATCCTGACCTTGTTCCAGACGAGGCGCCCTACATAAAGCTCGTTCTGCAGAATTCCGGCGCCACGCTGAACGTTGCCATTGATAGTTGAAGCATTCCATGCGCGCCCTCGCGGAGGTGATACCCTTTCCTTGTTGAGATCGTGTGCGATCTCGCGAGGCGTTCGACCGTCCACGTATTCCTGAAAGATGCGCCGGATCACCTGTGCCTCGGTCTCGAGGACGACCCGTTCGCCGCTTTTTCCGGCAACCGGGGCGTATCCGTATGTCAGGCCACCTCCAGCCAAACCTTGCTTGACCCGCCCTGCTAGGCCACGACGCACCTTGTGAGCGTTGTCTTCACGATAAAGTTGTCCGACCAAGCCGCGAAGGCCGACCAGCACGGTGTTGACAACACCTTCGTGAACCGCCCGGATCTCGATTCCGAGAAAAGTCAGCCGCTTATGGATGCCTGCGAGATCCTCCATGTCGCGAGAAAGACGATCGAGCGCTTCGACGATTACTACGTCAAAGGATCTCTCCCGCGCTTGGTCAAACATCCGAAGAAGGCCTTCGCGTCCCATGACTGAGCCACCCGAACGGGCTCGATCCTCATAGGTGCTGACAACAGTTAAGCGTTCGCGTTCTGCATAGCTCTGACAAAGTGAAAGCTGATCCTCAATCGATCTCTCGTTCTGTAGATCGGTTGAGAATCGAGCATAGATCGTCGCTCTTTTCCTTATCGCTTCGATCGATGAGCTGTCTTTCATGATCTTCCCTCGCGGCCACACGGGCAAGTACTCGCGCGAGACGTAAGATCGCCTTGTCTGGATTCGTCTGCAAGCAAAAGTTGCGATCGGCTTCCCGCACGATCGAACCTTTAGGCCATCGCTCTGCTCAACGAGGTGCACGCACCTGCGCTGGGGCCAGTCAACAAGACGTGGGGGGAACTGATCATGTCGAGCATCCTGCTCGGATGAAAACTTAGTGCAACGGCCGCTATTAACTCGTCGTACAATCGGATGCCCAAGCGAAGAAAAAGAGAGGAGCCAATGGCTTTGCTTGCGCGGAATTGATACCGTCAAAGCGCACGCCCTCTCCATCTACCGAATACCTGAGTGGAAACTCCGGGCCTCGCCAGAGCTCTATTCCGGCCATCGATTTCGCCATCACCTTGGCGTGATTAGAGCCAGTAGCTAGACCTTAGGCCAGGGTGGGGTTCAACGGTCCTTAGGCAGGTCTATCCAGGCGAGCGGAAATGGCCTGTGAGGGGGAGCCCACCGATCAAATCTGGCAGGTTCCTCGCGGGACCGGTTTCGAAGATACACAGGAAAGACCCTCATAGGGCGCAACCGCAATAAGCATATGGCCAGGTACGATTTTCTGTCGAATTTTTGTCTCAGATGAAGGGCCCATATACTATAGCCAATTCTGCGAAATGCCTTCAGGTTCTGACATTTTGATATTCCTGAGAGTTGGCCGGTGGCTTCACGTTGATGCGGCGCGAATCAGATCCGTGCCTACTGTGAACAAGCCAGAAGCTCCTCATTGCCCCTCGCGATAAGCGGCGTCAGGCTTGGATGCGGGGCAGGAGTGGTCGGCACAACGACTCGTTTTCACTTCAATTTCTTCTTGGTAACCAGCTCAACCGACCAAATCTGGTGGGTGCCTTGCGGGACTTCTCTACGATAAAAAGGCAGAACGCCCCGGGCAGCCGCCCAAGGGTGCTAGGTGGCAGCGTTGCAATACCGTGACGCTGGCGAGCGAAGTGGCGCACGTGATAGGGACAGCGCTTTCCAAGGGCCTCTTCGACGAGCGCCGAGTCACATCGTCATTTAACTTCGCTGGCAGCGCGGAGCCGGTAGTTTCAGAGCTTTGAACAGCGCGAGCGCCGGCCCGCGCTGCCTCCCCTCTTGTTCTAGACCTTCCGGGCTCAGAATACTTCAAAACATTAACAGGTGAGCCATGCCCGATCCCTGCCCGCCGATTCCTGTCAGCCAGAGCCTTGAGACGCTGAAAGGCGGGCAGCCAGTTACGCTGCGCTGCGTCACTCTCGCGATCTGCTGCATAAGTGGGCGGACACGTTCCTTGGCAAGCGACATCATGAGCCGAGGCGGCTGCCGAACGATACTTGGCGCCGCTGAGATCGGTTCTGTCACCAATGGACAATGTCTCTGATCTCGATCTGCGACGTCGATTTGCGCCCTCTTAGATCGACAGGTCACAGCTTCCTTGACCCGGCTAAGCTGCAGAGGACGCCGAATTATGCTGGTGCCGCCAAACGCCGCCGATTGATGCGCGCCTTTGCGATCCGGCAGGCGAGCGGATCTTTGCAGCACACCTTTCCGATCATCGTCGCCAAACAAAATCTGGCAGATCCTAAGGCCGACGAGGGCCGGCAGCGCACTTCTCTTCCGCGCCTAGTTCCGCAGCCGATCCCGCATTCACAATTTGCCATATTCCCGGTTATTCCGCCGAGTCCCGACGAAGCAAATGGTGGCATAGCGTCGACGCACCGGCAGACGCGACTTTCAGACCTGTGCTGAGCACAGATAACATCAAGACCGATCGCCTCCCAGCCTCACAAGTTGAGGCCGCGCCAATTCTCGCAATCCATCGCGAAAGATCCTACCAGACTCCGGAGCCACGCGCTGACAGTACGCAAAAGGCCCGGCTGCATTGCGGCACGCATAGCCGTTATCGCGTTGCTGGCGTAGCTTCATTTTGGGAACGAAAGCGGTTCGGTCGACCGCGAGAGAAGGAATTGACCGATGCTTAGTGATAAGAAGGGCATGGATGCTTGCGCCTCTCTACAGAGCTCTGCTTGACAGCGAGCTGTTCGCCGCGAACTTCATCGCGCAACTGCGCTCCCTAACGGCAGGAGCTTGCTGCAGACGCCAGCTCGAGGGACAAACGCCTCTAAGCCAATGCTCGCCGCCGCAAGCCGTGGTCGTCGTACCTTGGTCTCTCGCAAGCAAAGGGAGCGTGGAGGTGCTGGGGAACGAGAGGTTCGCCAGAATCGCAAACAGCGCCGGGAGCTATATCGGCGCGACAAAGCCGCGGTGTAGTGAGGGGGCTCCAATGCTTGTACGCAAAGATGCTCTGCAACGGCGTAACGGAGCGCCTGATACCCCGAACCCGGTATGAAGCGTGCTGCCATCGTAAAGGTCAGAAGCTCACGATGGGCGGCATGAGCGACATCGCTGCGGTCTCGTTACCGGCCGCGTCTTCGCTGGCGCTCGACGCTGAGACATTGGTTTATGAACCGACGCGAACTGAGAACCTTGCTGAGGTGACGACGAAACCCGATGTCGCAACGCAGTGGAGACAGCGTCGCGGCAGTGTCACGCCCGCACCGATTTTCGAGCCGGGGACTGCGTCATTGGTGCCGAAGAATGTTGACAAGCAGAATACTATCGCTGCGCCAATCGACGATGCGCGAACCGTCATCATAGTGGGTGGCAAGTGATCCAGGGGTGCGCAAGATCGCTCCCACAGGTAGCGCTAGGCGGTCGGCGCAAACCGCCCTCCGCTTGTCGAGGAGCTGCCTCAAGTCTCGTTGCCAGCTCGCGCCATCCGCGTTGTGACGAAATGCTGGGCTGGCCGATGCTTTAGGGGGCGCTCGGATTTATTTTACTCACGGCAGCTGAAACCGAGATGTGGCGAAATAGCGGCGACCCCGGCGTCGTCTGATCGTTCGGGAGGACTGAGCGGCGTTAACTCGCCCGGTCGTCAAGTTTGACCAACAGTTTCTCCATTGCTGTGCATCACCACTAATGCTGGTAGGTCACCCGACGCCGCTCTCTTGCTAAACTCCCACCGCCCTGAGGCGACGGGCCTCACGGGAAAGTCGGGTGGGTTAGCCTTGTGATCCCCGAGGCTGACTATTGAGCCAGCGGCACATGATAGGGACAGCGCCTTCCTTCCTCCAATGGAGGGTGCCGAGTCATGTCGCCCCTAGGTTCCCGGCGAAGCGGATGCGGCAAAATAGCGCATTTATCCACCGTCCCCCGGTGGACATAGGCGCCGAGTCGCATCCGCGCTGCTTTCTCTCGAACTCGCCAATTGCGTCTAGTTTTCGCATTACCGGCTGATCGCCGCGATCGAGCTCAGTAACGCATTTTGACAAATCGGGACCCAATCGTCCTCGACACGCGAAACCAGCGACCTGGTAAGCGGCGCGACGTATTCGGGTTCGAAAGCAACAGATGCGCGATCCGAATGGCCAATCCTGCCACGGTCGAAGAGCCGCACGAGCCGGGGGCGTGAGGTCATAGCGACGATCAGTCGCAAACGTGCAGTGGATTGGCTGAGCGTCAATCCGGCGCGTAGCCCCGGTGCGGCTGCCGCTGATCGCAAGCGCGCCGAATGGCTATTGGCCGAGGCGTAAACGTCGATATTGCTGCCGACGGCAAGCGGCCCACATGGCTTTTCGTTTTGTAAATTGCTTCGCAGCCGTGTCAGCTTTCGGTAAGCCTGCCCCGATAAAGAATCGTTGGGTTTAACGGGGGCGTGGCAGGGACAGCGCATGAGCTGAAGGACCACCATGTGCCGAGTCACGCTTCCGTTAAGCTCATTGCACTGCGGATGCGGCAGGATAGTGCCTCATGAGCCCCCAGACCGTCAGGCGCCGAGCCGCGTTCGCATCGCTTCCAACTCACGGATTAGTTCTCGTTCTGTCGATTTTGCTCGTTTTGCGAGCGATAAAATTCCGATCAGCTTCTTGCCGCCACTTCAAGCTGAGTTCGGAACAGTAGCTGGGTGGCCGGGGCAGCGGTGCCCCTGTGTGCGCGTTGGGGGACAAGCGCTGAACCAAGTTCTGCTAAGCTCAACTGGCAGTGCGGGCGGGGTAGGGACAGCGTCTGCTCCAGCGCAACCAACGACGCCGAATCGCGCTCGCACTGCTTCCGATAATCATCAGCAACACTCAGAGATTGCCTGGCTGCATTCCGTCCGCTGTTGTCTTGATGCAATTGTCTCCGCCCATGTGTGGCGACTACGGCGCCGACACCTCTCCGATTCTTCAATGCGGTACTCCCTGGCGCGGCTTTCGAGGTCTTGGATAATCTCTCCAACGGACTGCTTCTATCGCGGTTCGAATTTACTCCGCCAACATTTTTGCGTCTCTCATGTGCGTTTGGCCTATCATTCTTGTTTATGCAATGCGCACGTGTCTGGACATGCTGGTGTCTCCAGTTTCTTCAAGGCAAAGATCCGGCTACCCAGCTTGGAGAGTCGCCGATGAGGACGGGACCGACCGATTTTGGTAGGTGGCCTTCGTTACTTCTCGAAGATACAGCTTGGTAGCCCTTGAGAATTTGAGCCTCTCAGCAAAGGTGGCCAGCCCCAGTCTTTGGACCGGGTTGCCACGAGCGCTTGCGACACCTGCCCACAGGGCGGCTACAGGCCAACAAATGCATACTATCGAGCGGCATATCGCGTCCCTGCGGTCGCAAGCGCTTGCGGTGCTTGTGTCCAATCAGGTCCGTGCCGCCGATCAGTCGCTGGGACTATCAGATCGCAAGGTCGCGACATTAAACATCGACGAAGTTCGGGCGATGCTAGCCATACTGGATTGCATGAAACCCAACCTGCGGCCCAACGAAGCACGGCAGATCGCCGCGCGCATACGCGCGCTTTTAGAGGAGCCGCCTGGGTGTCAGCCGGTTCGGGTCGGATGTCTGTGAGACCACTAGTGTGAGCTTTCGGTAAGCTGTCCAACCGGTCCTGAACGAGGGAGAAAAGTTGTCAAAGCTTTAGCCCACTCCCGGAGGATCGATGGGCACCCATAAGGATGCACCTCTGACGCCGAAGGCTGAGAGGCCATGGCGCGGAGCGTCATCGTAGATGACCTGACAAAGGGTGCACTTTGATATTTCGGCGAAGTCCGTCGCCAAGTGGGTCAAGCGTTCCGCGAGGCAGGCGTCGATGGACCGTGATCGCTCCACAAGACCTCTTTCATGTCAAGCCAAACCCTGCCTACCACATGCGCCGAAGGAGTGCGACGACAGCGCCACACAAGCAAATAGATCGCAACCGAGGCCGGCTTGTCGCCGGCGACCACCAGCCCTATCCAGCGGCGGCTAGGATTGAGCCGATTGCGTCCGGCCGAGTCGGTGCGGCGCTATGAACGTGAACATCCCGGCGACCTGATCCAACGAAATCAAAACAAGCTCTGCAAGTTCAACCGTGTAGGCCATCGATCAACATGTGGCGGAACCGACAGAGCAGCCTGCGGCTCGCCGCGAAGAGCCTGGCGGACATTATGTCGAAATCTGTCTCGACGATGCCTCCCGAAATTCCTTCAGAAAGGTGATGAAGAGCGAGCGACACGGCAGCGCCGTGGTCCTCCTCAAGGCTGCATTCGCCACAAGCCTCCGCATCAAGGTCACCGCGTCATGACCCTGGCTGTGTGAAAAGCCGCGAGCGGCTGAGATTCTTCCGTTTCCTGATGAGGGATAAGGATGGGACGCTTCGTTGAAGGCGCGGACAGATCCCAGCTGACGCTCTTGCCGGAATGTCTGGAGAATTGGGTAAGCGAGGGACAACGCGGTCCGTTATCGATGTGTTTGTCGAGGCGCTCGATCTGCACAGACTGGGTTTTGAGCGTGTGATCGCCTCGGAGGCGTGCCGCAATATCGAGCTGATGTAGCTGATCGGCCGCCTGGCTCCCGATCATAAGACGATCGCCCAATTTCCGGAAGGACAATGGTGCGGCGATCCGGAAGGTTTGTGCGAAGTTCATTGCACTATCCGGCAGACCGGCCTGTTGCAGACACCAAGCGTCGCAATCGACGGCGGCAAGTTCAAGGCGGTGAACAACCGCGACCGCAACTTCACGCATGCCAAGATGGTGAGGCGGAAGGCGCAGATCGAGAAAGCGTCGGTCGATATCTGCGTCAACTCGATAGCGCCGATCGGCAGGAGCCATCGGAAGCGATCAGCATCAAAATGATGAGGATCAAGGAAAAGATCGCTCGGCTGAAGCAGGAGATGAGCCCCCTGGGAGTGCTTGAGCGCAGATGTGCGCCGCCCCGCGGCGCTTTGTGCGGCAGCCTACGTCGGCTCAACGCAGCTGATCGACAATGTAATACTGGGTTGCCAACTCGGTAGCGCTATGCGTGGCGCAAACCGCGCGCAGCATATTGAGCGGCAAGGAATGCTCAAGGCACTGCTCGGAAAAGGGGCGTCGAGCTAGTAGCCAAGGGCCAACTCCGAGGCGACTTTGTTTAGCGACCTAGCGAAGCGATAACGCGTGCGTACGGAATATTGTGGGGACGAGAACTTTGTGTCCTGCAACATCACGAGTTGCGCAATGGCGATCAGCGACCAATTCGACAAACGTTGGTATAGTGCTTTGCAGCCCAGGCTATATCACCCATTTACCTTTGTAGAGTTGAGCACCCGTCAGATCGTTTGTACTTTCGATGTTGAACCCGGATCATTCGGTCTGCGGGTCAGTGCGAAACCTGATGCCTTGCTATAAGTCGTTGAGTTCCGATCAGGTGTCGCACCTTTGGCCGATTGCACGCAAAAAGACAGGGGCTTTATAGAAGGTGCCATCGAGGTCGCGATCTGCCATCAGAGCAACGGAATAACATTCACTCGAGCGACCAAGATGGAAGCGAAGGATCGGGCGTTCGAGCTCGCGAGCACGTGAGCCCTTGGGGTAGCCAATAGCACGTCCCTCATACTGGGGGCTCTAGCACAGCCGCCGCATTGTGATCATTGCCGCTTGAATTTGCATCCCACTCTTCAAACGGGTCGATATGGCATTTACTGAGCTTTTCATCAGACGTCCGGTATTGTCTATTGTTATCAGTTCCTTGATTATGCTGATCGGCTTGCGCGCGGCCACCGTACTGCCGATCAGGCAATATCCCAAGCTATCCAATACGGTCGTCACTATCACAACTTCCTATCCTGGCGCCTCCGCCGACCTGATCCAGGGGTTCATCACCACTCCCCTGGAGCAGGTAGTCGCGTCCGCTGAGGGCGTCGACTACATCAATTCCTCGTCTGTGCTTGGTATCTCGACCATCAGAGTCTACATCAAGCTCAATTTCGATCCCAACGAAGCGCTTACGGAGGTGCTCTCTAAAGTCAATTCAGTCAAATATTTAATCCCGAAGGAATCAAACGATCCGGTCGTCACTAAGTCGACCGGTCAGGCCACCGCTGTCATGTATATCGCCTTCTCCAGCGAGGAACTGGCGGCCAGCGCGATCTCCGACTACCTCTCGCGCGTCGTGCAACCCGTGATGTCAACCGTCGACGGTGTCGCAGCGGCAGACATCCTGGGGGGGCAGAGTTTTGCGATGCGGCTATGGCTCGATCCTGGGAAAATGGCAGGGTACGGCGTGTCGCCAGCCGAAGTTTCGGCTGCAATCGCGGCTAACAACTTCCAGGCCGCGGCCGGCCAGACCAAGAGCTATTTCACTATCTCCGATGTCACGGCAAACACGGATCTGCGGAGTGTCGATGAATTCAAGCGCATGATCGTCAAAGCCAATGACGGTGGTTTTGTGCGCATGGAGGACATTGCGGTAGTCGAGCTTGCCGCGCAGACCGCAGACACTAGCGTCGCAATGAACGGCGAGCACGCGGTCTTTATCGGCGTTCAGGCGAGCCCGCAAGGCAATCCGCTAAACATAGTGCGAGGCGTTCGGGCGCTGTTTCCAGAAATGGAGCGTAACCTGCCGCCATCAATGAAGATGAAAGTGGCCTACGACTCCACCAAATTCATTCAATCGTCGATCGATGAAGTGGAGAAGACGCTCATCGAGGCCGTCGTGATCGTGGTGGTAGTAATCTTCCTATTCCTGGCCTCGCTGCGGTCGGTCATCATTCCGGTGATTACTATTCCGTTGTCGCTCGTCGGTGTCTGCAGCATGATGCTGGCGCTGGGGTTCTCATTCAATCTCCTGACTCTCCTTGCGATGGTCCTCGCGATCGGTCTCGTGGTCGATGACGCGATCGTGGTGGTGGAGAACATTCATCGCCATTTAGAAGAAGATGCGCCGCCACTACAGGCTGCCATAAGGGGCGCGCGCGAAATCGTCGGCCCCGTAGTCTCCATGACGATTACCTTGGCTGCGGTGTATGCCCCAATCGGATTTCTCGGCGGCCTCACTGGTGCGCTGTTCCGCGAGTTCGCGTTTACGCTAGCGGGAGCTGTGATCGTGTCGGGCGTGATCGCTTTGACGCTGTCGCCGCTGATGTGCTCGCTCTTCCTGAGGCGCGCTGACGGGGGGCGGTTTGAAAGATTTGTGAATCGCGGGCTCAGCGCCATCACACGATGGTACGGCAACAAGCTCGACCGCTCGCTCGACTATCGTCCGATTACCGGCCTGTTTGCGCTGACTATCCTGGGCCTCGTCGGCTTTCTCTATTTGCATACTCCCAAGGAACTCGCACCCGAGGAGGATCAAGGTATCGTATTCGCTCTAACCAAGGCGCCGAAATATGCCAATATCGATTACCTCGACTATTACGGCGCCAAGCTCGAACACGCGCTCCAGAAATTTCCAGAGACTGATTTGAGCTTTGTACTCAATGGCGTTAGCGGCCAGCAGACTGGCATAGCCGGCATGCTGCTCAAGCCATGGGACGAGCGCAAGCGATCATCCATTGCACTAAAGTCCCTTGTCCAGACCGAGCTGTCCAAAATCGAAGGCATTAACGCGTTTGCGTTTAGCTTGCCGCCGCTTCCTGGCGGTTCGGATGGCCTACCAGTGCAGATGGTGATCAATTCGACGCTGGGCTTCCAATCCGTCTACGAGGAGATGTCGAAGCTGAAGGATGCCGCGCGGAAGAGCGGTCTGTTCATGGTGAGCGACTCCGACCTCGAGTTCAACCAGCCGGTGGTACGAATCAAGGTTGATCGATCCAAGGCCAACGAGCTTGGCATCACCATGCAGACAGTCGGTAACGCGCTCGCCACTCTACTTGGCGGAAACTACGTCAACCGCTTCAATCTACAGGGCCGCTCCTACCAGGTGATCCCGCAGGTGCCACGCGAGGAACGCCTGGCGCCGCAAGCAATCGGGAGCTATTATGTGAAGACTGCGACGGGCTCGATGCTCCCGTTGTCTACCGTAGTGTCCATCGAGGCTGCAACCGATCCGAACGCGCTCACACACTACAACCAGCTCAACTGCGCGACCTTTCAGGCCGTGCCGATGCCCGGCGTCACGATCGGGCAGGCCGTGGACTTCCTGGAAGCGGAGGCGAAGAAACTGCCCGCAGGCTTCAGCCACGACTTCCTCGCCGACGCCCGCCAATATGTGCACGAGGGCAACCAACTGGCCATTACCTTTGCATTTGCACTCATAATCATATTCTTGGTGCTTGCGGCGCAGTTTGAAAGTCTGCGCGATCCCCTTATCATCCTGATCAGCGTGCCGATGGCAATCGTCGGCGCGTTGATCCCGCCATTCTTTGGCTGGGCGACGATGAACATCTACACCCAGGTGGGACTGTTGACCCTGGTCGGGTTGATTTCCAAGCAAGGCATCCTGATGGTTGAGTTCGCCAATGAGCTGCAGCTCAAGGAGAGACTTGACCGTCGCTCGGCTATAGAGATGGCGGCGCGCGTCCGACTGCGTCCAATCTTGATGACAACTGCGGCAATGGTCGCGGGCTTCATACCCTTGATGACCGCAACGGGAGCTGGCGCTGCGAGCCGCTTCTCGATCGGGCTCGTGCTCGTCGCGGGAATGTCCATAGGCACGCTGTTCACGCTCTTCGTGCTGCCGGCGGTCTATGTCGCGATCGCGTCCGATCATCGTGCCGATGCGAGCTCCGGCCGCGCGAAGATCGCCGCCGAGCGCGACCTCACCGGCGCTGCTGATGCTCAGATGGTCAAGCAATGACGATAAAATCAATCCAGCTTCGCTCAGTGTAGTGAGCGAAGCAGCCTCCGAGCGCTTCACGCTCCCTTACGCGTCGAGATCTTCACGCCCGTGGTGCCGAGCTTGGCGACCATCAGGTGCTCGGTGAAGAACACGTGGGTGATCCGCGGCTGCTCCGCTAAGGTGAACTACAAAAATCGATCTCGCCGAGGAGAAGAGAATTCATGCTCTCTCGTAAAAGATGGCGTTACCACTTACGCTACGGGCTCTAGAACGACAACTATTTGCTTCCGTCTGACGCGCGTTGCGTTGCTAGCTGAAAAAGATGACGCTGGTTTGAACCCTTTAGGACTAATTGACACGAGTTCAATTCCCTGGACCAACGGGTCGAGAACGGTCGTCGTCAGGGGCTCGTATACATGACCGACGCAGGTCATCATTGAGTCTTCGTCAATGTCTACGTCCTTCTCGTCAATCTGAAGGGCGTGCCGGCGGTTTGAGACGAGTGTTTCCCATCTTGCTTCTCTTGCCGGGCCTTGCGCGCGCCGGCCATGCCTTGACCTCGCTCCGGCCGGGCTGGATCAAATTTTCCCACACGATTTTGGCCCTGATCGTGCTGCAAGCTGCGGGTTGACGCCGCCCTATCGAGGCAAGCTGGCGGATCCGCCTGCCATTCGGGTGGATGCTGGGTATCCGCTCGTTCGGTGACGACTATCTGCGGCCCTCCCTTATCGATGTTGTTTAATAATCAGGGCTGGCTAAACACGAATTCCGCGCCGGCCTAGCCCTGGACTCGCGTGGTAGAATGAAGCGTGCCCCCCTTCGTCTACTATCACCTCGGCTCGTTCCCGAGAGCGGCAGCTTGCTCTATGTTTTTATACCCATTGTCATGCTTGACATCCTGCTGGGCTCCTACCTCATGCGTCGGCTGCATCCGGAGATATTTCGACGGATCTGCTTGAGCTTTGATGCGGGTGCGCGCGCGCTGTCGGTTGGTCACTGGTGATGATCGAGCTCGATCTAATGCAGAGCACCTGGGCTTATAACGTGAGGGCGGCGATACTGATGGATCTGTACCTGCTACACTTGCTCATTCCTGCCCACAGTCCGATTTGGTTGGAGCGACGGTCTCGGCGAACTGCGGATATAGGCGCTCGAACGATGCCGGCGGGCACCTCGGTATCGAATGTGCGCGCGTCGTGGACCTGAGCGACGCTGCCTCTTCCGCGGCGCGAATGATGTCATGAAAGCTACCTGGCCGCCCGAAACCAGGAATAATCGAATATCAAGAGTATGGACCGACATTGACGACTTGCGCGTGATAGCGGTCTTGTATTGGTCCCGTGAGTCAGCGCCGCTACTCGTCATGAGAGCTCCCGATTGTGCAAGAGCTGTCGAAAAACTACGGCGGTGTTCGCGGCAAGTACACAGTGGCGTCCGGCGCCGTTGGCTTTGCGGGGTTTGTAGGCTTTACGACAAAGCCACAGTTAGGGGTTGCGACTCCGGTTGTCGCAGATCAGCAAAAACTGTCACCCTCTTATGGCCAGCTTAACCGGGAAGGAATAAGCGAAACACCGTATCCACGGGCTCGACGATCACCGCCCGCTCGCCTAGTGACGAATCCAGTGATTTCTGTGACGGCATTGCATTTGCAGGGATAAAGAACGCCAGCTTGAGGCCATCATAGTCGATAGCGTCGCTAGCAGGCGACGCACGCAGGATGAGGGGCGTCGCGCTCGCGAGCCCGTTCTCTCAGGAGCGCCTGTGATACTGTCTGCTAATTGGTCTGCCGACCTGCTTGGGACACGGCTCGCATTTTTTGTGGCCGGATTCGGCCTCGCGGCGTGGGGGCCTTTGGTGCCACTCGCTAAGGTGCGGATCGCGGTCGATGACCGCACGCTTGGTCTTCTGCTGCTCTGTCTCGGAACGGGATCCGTTGTCGCGATGCTTTTGACCAGCGTATTGAATGCGCGGTACGGCAGCAAGCCCATTATCCTCGGGGGTGGACTTGGACTCGCAATCATGCTGCCGTGCCTTGCAATTGCCGACACACCTGTCAGGCTCGGTGCTTCGCTGTTTGCTTTCGGCGTTTCACTCGGGTCGATTGATGTAGCCATGAACATTTATGCGATTGAATTGGAGCGCGACACGGGCCGTCCATTGATGTCTGGCTTCCACGCCCAGTACAGCATTGGGGAATTCACCGGCTCTGCCGCCGTGACCTCGTTCCTGTCGCTGCAGCTTGGCCCGCTTTTTTCGACGTTGGTCTGTTCGGCGTTAATGACGATCGCGATTGTATCGGCCTGGCCGGGGTTGCTCGCGGCGGGGGCGGGGCAGCAGGGGCAATCGTTTGTTTTGCCCCATCGCAGTGTGCTGCTAATAGCTGTGCTCGCGGCCATCACCTTTCTTGTCGAAGGTGCAATGCTCGATTGGAGCGCTTTGCTTCTCATTGAACGAGACCTTCTCGCGGAAGCGCACGGGGGCATTGGTTGTATGCTCTTCTCAATCGCAATGGCCGCAGGGCGTCTCAGCGGAGATGCCGTGGTGGCGCGAATCGGAGACCGTGCCACGTTGTTACTCGGGACTCTGCCGATCGTAACAGGCTTCTTGGCTGTGGTGGCCGCGCCAGTTGCGTTGATTGCTATGGCGGGGTTCCTGCTTATTGGATTGGGTATTTCAAATGTTGTACCTGTACTTTGTCGACGCGCCGGCAAACAGAAAATGATGCCAGCAGGCGTTGCTATCGCGGTCATCACGACGGCCGGCTATGCGGGTATACTCGTTGGGCCTCCGGCATTGGGCTCGTCGCACACATGTTTGGCTTGCGCTTGGCGTTTGGGATGTTGGGCGCGCTCATGTCCATCGTTACGCTGTCAGCGAGGATGATGATGACAGACCATCGCTAAGGCGTTGGCCGAGAGGAAAGGGACACCAGTACGCTTCCGGCTAATGACCGTCCAGCGGTCGCCGCTTAGCGGCTTAGAGACGATGAGCTCTCACTTCATGGCAGCAGGATCAATCATGGCCATTCTCCGTTTCCTGCAAGTGGCTGGCTGCGTCGTAGGTAGGATACACCGCGTCACTTGGGTTCTTGGCGTCCGACCGAGCCCGGTCATTGACAATAACGCTTGTCAACTGCGAAGCAAAGTTGGTCGTTACGTGAGCGGCAAGTCCGCTAGGCTGGACATTCACCGCCGATTGATAGCTAGGATTGGCCCGTTATTCCGGCCAGGCAGATCACTCTGGTGCCGTCCATCGCTGTCGGTGCGATACGCCCGGTATGCGAGCTGAATGCCGTCCTCAAGCGAGGTCGTGGCGCGCCAGCCGAGCCCGGACAGCCGCCCGACGTCGAGCAGCTTGCGCGGCGTGCCGTCAGGGCGCGACGTGTCGAATCTGATCTCACCGCGAAAACCGATGGCGGCCGCGACCATGAGTGCTAACTCGGCGATGCTGATGTCCTCGCCGGTACCGATATTGATCAGTTCCGGCGAGGAATAGGTCTTCATCAGATGGATGCAGGCGTCGGCGAGATCGTCAACGTAGAGAAATTCGCGGCGCGGCGTGCCGGTACCCCAGACAACCACGCTCTTCGAGCCCGCGAGCTTCGCCTCGTGGAAGCGGCGGACCAGGGCGGCAACTACATGGCTGTACTCGGGATGATAATTGTCGCCGGGACCGTAGAGATTGGTCGGCATCACGCTGATGAAGTCGGTGCCATACTGCCTGCGATAGGCCTCCGCCATCTTGATGCCGGCGATCTTGGCGATCGCATAGGGCTCGTTGGTCGGCTCCAGCGGGCCTGTCAGGACCGAGTCCTCGCGCAGGGGCTGCGGCGCGAGCTTCGGATAGATGCAGGACGAGCCGAGGAACATCAGCTTCTCGGCGCCGCTTTGCTGCGCGGCCTGGATCACGTTCGCCGCGATCGCGATGTTGTCGTAGATGAACTCGGCGCGCAGCGTGTCGTTGGCTACGATGCCGCCCACCTTCGCGGCGGCGAGGAATACGACCTGCGGGCGCGCCTTTGCGAACCAGTCGAACACGGCGGCCTGGTTGCAGAGGTCGACCTCACGCCGGTCCACCGTGACGAGCTTGACGTCCTCGCGCGCCAGCCGGCGCACCAGCGCGCTGCCAACCATGCCACGATGGCCGGCGACATAGACGCTCTTGCCGGTCAGGTCAAATGCAGCGCTTGCCATGGACCGCGTCCCGTTTCGCCTCGGCGAGGTCGCTCGCCATCATCTCCTCGACGAGCTGGGCAAAGGTCCGCTTCGGCTTCCAGCCGAGCTTCTCGCGCGCCTTGCTGGCATCCCCGACCAGGAGATCGACCTCGGTCGGCCGGAAATAGGTCGGATCGATCTTCACCACGGTCTTGCCGCTCTTGGCGTCGACGCCGGTCTCATCGACGCCCGTGCCGCGCCATTCGACTCGGCGGCCGACCTCCGCGAAGGCAAGCTCGACCATCTCGCGCACCGATCGGGTCTCGCCGGTGGCGAGCACGAAATCGTCCGGTTTGTCGGCCTGAAGGATCATATGCATGCCCTCGACGTAGTCTTTCGCGTGGCCCCAGTCGCGCTTGGCGTCGAGATTGCCGAGATAGAGCGTCTGTTCGAGACCGACCTCGATGCGGGCGACACCACGGGTGATCTTGCGGGTCACGAAGGTCTCGCCGCGAATCGGACTCTCGTGATTGAACAGGATGCCGTTGGCCGCGAACATGCCATAGGCTTCGCGGTAGTTCACTGTGATCCAATAACCGTAGAGCTTGGCCACGCCATAAGGCGAGCGTGGATAGAACGGCGTCGTCTCCTTCTGCGGGATCTCCTGCACGAGGCCGTAGAGCTCGGAGGTCGAGGCCTGGTAGAACAGCGTCTCCTTCTCCATGCCCAGGATGCGGATCGCTTCCAGGAGGCGTAGCACGCCGATCGCGTCGGCATTGGCGGTGTATTCGGGGCTCTCGAAGCTGACGGCGACGTGGCTTTGAGCTGCGAGATTGTAGATCTCGGTGGGGCGGATCTGCTGCATGAGGCGGATCAAATTGGTCGAATCCGTCATGTCGCCGTAGTGCATCAGGAACCGCACGTTGCCGGCATGCGGATCCTGGTAAAGATGATCGACCCGCGCGGCGTTGAACGAGGACGATCGGCGCTTGATCCCATGCACGGTGTAGCCGAGACCGAGCAAATACTCAGCGAGATATGCGCCGTCCTGCCCGGTGACGCCCGTAATTAGCGCAATGCGCCGCTTTGAGTCCTGAGCCGGCATGGTCTCTCTTGGTTGCGCCGCAAAGAGCCTCGCTGTGAAACACAATTTCGAAGCCGTTTCTCGAAAAATCTAGATGTGCTCGCGCGCTCCACCCGCAATTAAAGGAACGCGATCGTTAGCTCCAGTCATACACATCATGCAGGAATGCACACCATATACATTGATTTATATTTGGACTGAAGGATGCCAACACATTGAGCGTCAAGAATCCAGCCCAGTAACCCTAGCCGCGCGGATCCTAAGGCGAGATGAATGGGAAAACGCCCTTACGCGCGCCCAGGACGCGCTTACCTCTCGGCGATGTTTCCAATGAGAGAGGAGCGACGGTTCTGTGCTCCTTATCTATCCTCAGGCGCACGTGTGCATTCGCGTGGTCTCCTCATGGCGTGGGAGAGCGACAAGCTGAGGTCACATTCGTCAATGCATTTGTTGGAATGACGGCATGCAAGTCAGCACACAGCCAAGGCTGCTCATAGAGCCGCGGTCTACAAAGCGCTGTTAGCTTCCGAACAGAACACGCAGTCTTCTAGGTCGACTCATCAACCATGATCGGCGCCGTTGCCTATATCCAACCGCGGCAGGCAGGGGACGGTCGACGCAAGGCAAAGTGAGAAAGAATAGCAAACGTTGGTATAGATGGTCGAACGTTTCGATATCGAGAGCTTACTTTCGTACAATGGAGCTTCGACGGCAATCCTTTAACCTTGACCGAGCGTAAGTTGCCTCGGTTCGAGTATGATAAGTCTGTTAAACCCGCGCCGGAAAAATGTCTCCAGTAAGACAGGACAATTCAAGCTAGAGCTGCTGCGCCGTTTGTACTCGATCGGCGGACGAAGCGATGATGGCTGAAAGAGATCTAACTCACGCTTGTGAATGCGGCGGCGATACAGGGGGGCGCGAAAATCGAACTTGACACCTGTTACCATCCGGCAAGCGAATTTCATGACCGGGTTCCTGTAGGGGGACGTCGGATCCTTAAACTTGGGCTGCATTGATCGATATGTGTGGAATTGTTGGCATTTTGGGGCGTGGTCCGGTCGTTGGGCAGTTGGTCGCGTCGCTCAAGAGATTGGAATATCGTGGCTACGACTCCGCAGGCCTCGCGACTCTCGAAGGTCTCCGTATCGAGCGCCGCCGCGCTGAAGGTAAGCTGAGAAACCTTGAGGAGCAGCTGCGGTATTATCCGCCGTCGGGTCATACCGGCATCGGTCATACCCGCTGGGCGACTCATGGAAAGCCGACCGAGAGCAATGCTCACCCGCATGCGACGGAAAATGTCGCGGTCGTTCATAACGGGATCATTGAGAATTTCCGCGAGCTGCGAGCCGAACTGGAGCGGAATGGTGCCCATTTTAGCTCAGAGACAGACACGGAGGTGGTGGCGCATCTCGTCGAATCTTATCTCAAGAAGGGTTACTCGCCGCAGGATGCGGTACAAGCCTCGCTGCCGCGGCTGCGCGGTGCCTTCGCCCTGGCATTCCTTTTTAAGGCCCACGATGATCTTTTGATCGGTGCGCGTAAGGGGTCGCCCCTTGCGATCGGACATGGTAACGGCGAAGTATATCTAGGATCGGACGCGCTCGCGCTCGCGCCTTTGACCGACACCATCACCTATCTTGAAGACGGCGACTGGGCCGTGCTTACGCGCACGACGTGCGTGATTTATAGCGCAAACGGATCTGTCGTCGAGCGGGAAACTTCAAAGTCTGGCGTATCGTCACTCCTTGTGGACAAAGCGAATTATCGCCACTTCATGGCCAAGGAAATCCACGAACAGCCGACAGTGGCCGGCAAAACATTGGCGCATTATCTCGACACGACGGCCAAGCGCGTCGCCCTGCCGCTCACATTGCCGTTCGACTTTAAATCCATTCAGCGCATCTCAATTACCGCGTGCGGCACCGCAAGCTATGCTGGGCACATCGCCAAATACTGGTTCGAGCGGCTGGCGCGCTTGCCTGTCGAGATCGATGTAGCGTCCGAGTTCCGCTACAGGGAGGCGCCATTGAGCCGGGGCGATCTCGCGATCGTCATCTCGCAGTCGGGCGAAACCGCTGACACGCTAGCTGCGTTGCGATACGCCAAGGACCAGGGCGTGCACACGATTTCTGTGGTCAATGTCCCGACGTCGACGATTGCGCGGGAGAGCGAAACCGTTCTGCCGACGCTGGCGGGGCCAGAAATCGGCGTCGCCTCCACCAAGGCATTCACCTGCCAGCTGATGGTATTGGCCGCGCTTGCCGTCGCAGCAGGCAAAGAGCGTGATAAACTGTCTGAGATCGATGAAACGAAGCTTGTGCGTGAGCTTATCGAAGTGCCGCGGTTGATTGCTGCGGCACTGTTGATTGAACCGCAGATCGAGAAGCTCGCGCGTTATATCGCCGACACAAGGGACGTGCTCTATATCGGTCGTGGCACATCGGCCCCCCTGGCGCTGGAGGGCGCACTCAAGCTGAAGGAAATTGCCTATATCCACTCAGAAGGTTATGCCGCCGGTGAGCTCAAGCACGGACCGATCGCACTGATAGATGAGGCAGTGCCTGTGGTGGTGATCGCGCCTTATGACGAGGTCTTCGGGAAGACCGTCTCGAATATGCAAGAAGTGGCGGCTCGGGGCGGCAAGATCATCCTGATCACCGATTCGAAGGGAGCTTTGGAAGCGACGGTGGACACACTCATGACCATTGTGCTGCCAGAGATGGTCGCAAGCTTTACGCCGATGGTCTATGCCATTCCGGTTCAGCTCTTGGCTTACCATACCGCGCTCGTAAGGGGCGCGGACGTGGATCAGCCGCGTAATCTAGCAAAATCGGTGACTGTGGAATGAGGCGGCAGTAATTATTGGAGCATTGAGGCCACTAATGGAGTGGGCGAGCTCAAGGAGAACGATCCCAGTATCAACAGGTCAATCATAGACCGATCCAGCTCGATGAGCAGAGTCGGTCCTGCTTGCGTCATCATCGTCAACCGACCAACGCCAACGGGCGTGAGCGTTACCTTCCTGTCGTTCGAGCGGAACGGTCGATAAAACGTGGGAATTACGTACAATTGGGAGATCCAAGTCGGCTCTCGGTCACCCAACCTGCTATCTGCTTTGCAGGGGCCAAATCAGCCTGAAGCTCGGTCCACAAAAGTGACTCTCTAACTCATCCTCCCACCTTGCCGAAGCCGACGAGCAAGTCGGTGCACACAACAACTTCGGGCCGCTCTGTCGCGGCTTATTCACTGGCAGCGTATACGCGCGACAACGGACTTTTCCCGATTGCCAGCATCCGCCCCATGTTGGGCACGTTGAGCATGCACTTCGCCCCTAGCGACGATCGCTTAGGATTTAGCAGTCCAGTTTGCCGCTTCGGCGGGTAGCAGCGGCTCACTCAATACTTATTTCATACTGAACGCGCCTCAGGAGCGCTGGACGAACCTAACGGAGTGCCACGAGCTCTATTGCGCTGGCCACTTGATTGAAGCGGGTGTCGCATCCTTTCAGGGGACTGGCAAGCGGCGGTTGCTGGAGGTCGTTTGCAGGCTTGCTGACCACCTCTGCACAGTTTTCGGCCCAGAGCGCGATCAGTTGCACGGCTATGATGGCCATCCGGAAATCGAACTTGCGTTGGCACGCCTCTACGAAGCGACAAAGGAGCAGCGATATCTCACGCTAGCCAATTATTTCGTGGAGCAACGCGGCACGGAGCCACACTTCTACGACATTGAGTACGAGAAGCGCCAGCAATCCTGCGTCCCCAAATCCGACGGCACGCCTTGGATGATAAAAAGCAAATCGTATAGCCAAGCGCACTTGCCGCTTTCGGAGCAGCGGACTGCAACCGATCATGCGGTGCGTTTTGTATACCTGATGACGGCAGTAGCTCATCTCGCGCGTCTGCGTCAGAACGAGCAGCAGCGCCAAACTTACCTGCGGCTATGGCAAAACATGGTCCAGCGCCAGATCTATATTACCGGAGCCATCGGCTCGCAAGGCGCCGGCGAAGCGTTCAGCAGCAATTACGATTTGCCAAATGATACGGCGTACACGGAAAGTTGCGCGTCAATTGGCCTGATGATGTTCGCGCGCCGTATGTTGGAGATGGAACTGGACGGGCGCTATGCCGACGTGATGGAGCGCGCGCTCTTCAATACCGTTCTCGGCAGCATCGCGTTCGACGGGCGTCACTATTTCTATGTTAACTCGCTCGAAGTGCATCCCAAAACGCGGAGGTCTAATGGCATCTACAATCACGTCTCGCCGGTGCGACGACGCTGGTTGGGCTGCGCGTGCTGCCCACCGAACATCGCACGCCTTTTCACATCGATTGGCCACTACATCTACACGCCCAGCACCGACGCGCTCTATGTAAATCTCTACGTTGGTAATAGGGTGGCAATATCCGTCGACGGGCATGCGCTGCGGTTGCTCATAAGCGGCAGCTATCCCTGGAGAGACCGGGTGGAAATCGCCGTCGAATCTGCGCCGCCAATTGCCCACACGCTCGCCCTGCGCCTGCCGGAATGGTGCAGCGCGCCGCAGGCGAGCGTGAACGGCGAGCCCGTGAATTGCGAGCCGCGCAAGGGATATTTGCACATTCGCCGAACGTGGCGGCAGGGAGATCGCGTCAAACTATCGCTGCCAATGCAAGTGCGTCGATCGAGTACATCCGCGACAACCCCCAAGAGTACTCCGACGTCAAAAGGTGGAAGAAGCTATTTCCTGGACACCACGGGACTACCTCTACTGTGGATTTTCGAGTCGTTCATCCGCTTGTCGAGAACGCTGGCGATATCCTGCTCGAGCACCAGCTTCGAATGGACGGCGAACAGCCGCTGCTCAATTCGCGTCCGGCTAATCCGGAAGCAAGAGCCGGTGCGGCAAAGATGGGATTCGTCGAGGTTGACGCCGACAACATGGTTCTCGACCCAGAGAAGTCAGACAAGTGGGTAAGGAATAGCGACGGCGAATGGCAACGAAAAGGCGCTCCTGCGCGATATCTTTCCAAAGCTGACGACAGTGAAGGTAGTGATACCGAGATCCCAGCGAGCCGCTCAGCATACGATTATGAGGATGATTTTATGTGACCATGGATCACCCGTGATTGGGCCCGATGGAGTAGACTAATCTAGCCTGCTCCGGGCTCCTCTGTGCTTATAGCCTTTTCGGCTGAGAGTTCCTCTGAGTTGGCTCAGAAGACTGCCCCCAGAGTGCTCCTTGGGCCGGCGGTTGCTGAGTTGTTTGAGCGTTGGAAGTAGGGGGCTCACAATGCTCGCTGCGGCGAGGACCTGCATGGGGCGCCACCAAAGTGCGCCCGGCCGCCGATGGGCCGGGCCTGTTGCGCCGAGCACGTTGGACGGCTTGGAGGCAGAAGTCTTCTACAGAGGACGGCCTACGAAGTAGTAAGCGCGTCGCGCCTGCCGTAAGTCGGTGGGCAAGGAAATGCACAGCGAAGCGGCGCCCGATAGGCAAGACGGCCGGCATGCGTCAACGGACCTAACGACGCCGTGAGCACGAGCATCGTGCAGCGCTCTTTCACCAGAAAAGCCTCAACACAACACGCGAGGTGGTTGTCCTAGGCGAAGCGTCGTTATCATCGTCACTGCAGTCGGGCTGCGAACAGCCAATCTCTTGCTTTGTCGAGCGCTCTCGCGCCAGCTCCACTCTGCAATGGAGTATATAGCCTCGATGCAGACAAGTTAAGAAGTGCTTAGGGTCGTCGATTGCTTTGGGCGAGCATTACGTTGAACGTCGACCTACAGAATGAGTCGGGCTAGCGTACCCTTCCGGCCCTCGCAGCGAAAACGTTGTTCTGCACCAATGTAGCCCGCCCGGCGATAGTCGGTAAAGCATGGACATGGCAACCAATTGGCCTCTCGCTCGCGTTTTAGAGCAAGTAGCGTGTTTGACCGCGAAGAGGTTAATCGGTGGCGAGATCGACACGTGGGGCGTTTAGATCGACATCAATTCAAGCCGCAGGTTGATTGCATCAGATGCCGCCTCGGCCGTCATACGCGTTCAGTGCGGTGTCGAGGCACTCGATTAAGGCTTGTCCGGCAAAGGGTTTGGCGAGGAAGCCAATAGCCCCGGCGCGCAGCGCTGACGCGCGCACGCGGTCGTCGGGGAAAGCGGTAATGAAAATGAATGGTGCGTCGTAACCACGTGTCCGCATCTCTGCCAACAGCTCCAAGCCGCTCATAGCCGACATCTGCACATCGGTAATGACACAGGATGTCTCGTCCAATTGCGGGGACCTCAGGAGTTCCTCGGCCGACGCAAATATTTGGGCGATGTAGCCACGCGATTTCAAAAGATTATCTGTCGCCGCACGGACTGAGGCGTCGTCGTCAACGACGGAAATCAAAGGCGTGGGCAAGACGAGCCCTCCTGAAGGAAGAATAGCGGCTGCAAGCATTAGCCACCTTCAGCGAAAAGTGGGCTCGACTGATGAAATTGTAAAATCATGCTTGGGTTTGTTCAGAACGATTGGCGCGAATTCCCAGCGTCTCAGTCATTCTGATCAAGTCGGCCAGCGACCGTGCACGCATCTTTTTCATGACGTGTCCCCGGTAGATCTTGACCGTGATCTCGGCGAGCCCAAGCTCGGCGGCTACCTGCTTGTTCATCAGGCCGGCAGCGACCAGTTTCATCACCCCCTGCTCGCGCGGGCTTAAGGTCTCAAATAGAGACTGCAGGTTCGCGACGATCTGCTGAGCCTCCCGTCTTTTGCGATCGCGTTCGGTCGCCGCAACCACGGCATCAAGCACTTCCTGATCGCGAAATGGTTTGCTGAGAAAATCGACCGCTCCTTCCTTCATGGCTCTGACGGTCATGGGAATGTCGCCATGGCCGGTAATAAAAATGATCGGAATATGTATGTTCAACCTCGCTAGCTCGGTCTGGTAGTCAAGGCCGCTCAAGCCCGGCAGCCGGACATCAAGAACTAGGCAGCTGATAACGTCCGGGATTGTGCTCTGCAGCATTTCGCGAGCCGATCCGAATGCAATGACGTCCAACCCTACCGATTGAAAAAGGTTCGTAAGCGAGCGACGCATGGAGATGTCATCCTCGACGACGAAGACCATCGCCTTTGTCGAGGTCTTGGCGTTGCTGCCTTCACTTGGCGAGTCAAATCGTGCTGTCACGAGACGGCCTCCTTATGCAGCGGCAGGGCAAACTGGAACGTCGCGCCCGGTCCATTTTTGTGGACCATTGACAGTCGTCCTCCATGAGCTTCCACGATCGACCGGCAGATCGAAAGACCCATTCCAAGGCCAGTCGATTTGGTGGTGAAGAAGGGATCCAAGACGCGGTCCGCGTCGTTCTCGGCGATGCCGACGCCGCAATCGGTCACGGCAAGCTGGACGTGCCCCACATCGTCCTTCGACGATTGAATCAGCAGTTCGCGCGTCCGGTCTGTAACTGCGTCCATGGCCTCAATTCCGTTCATCACCAGATTGATGATCACCTGTTGTAGCTGAATCCGATCGCCGAGGATCGTAGGCAGCCCTGCCGTCAACTCAGTTCGTAACGTGACTCGGTGACTCGCCAGCTCTCGTGTTACCAACGCAATGACGTCCTTAACAACCTCATTGATATCGAGCGGCACCATCTCAATCTCGCCCTTCTTCGCGAGCGCGCGAACACGACGGATTACCTCGCTTGCCCGGATTGCGTCTTCGATGATCCACTCCACCGAAGAGCGCGCGGCGGGAAGATTAGGAGCTTCCCGCCCCATCCAACCGAGGCACGCATCGGCGTTGCTGATAATAGCGGCGAGTGGCTGGTTTATTTCGTGGGCGATCGAAGTTGTCAGCTCTCCTAACGTCGTTACACGCGTCACATGCGCAAGCTCCGCCTGTGCCTTTCGTAGTTCTTGTTCGGCTTGATCGGCGCGAATGGTAGCGGTGATGTCAGTGCTGACGCCACGGTAGCCGAGAAAATTCCCCTTTCCATCGAAAAAAGGCTTGCCGCTCGTGCGGACGTAGATCGGAGAACCTGTCCGATTCACGGTGCGGTAGACGAGATCCCGAAACGGAAGATGGGCCTCCAACGTCGCCCGATGCTGCCGCCACTTCTCAGGTTCCTCGTCGACGTCGCACGCTATGTCCCAGCGAAGCAGGCCCATCAATCCTGTCGCCAAAATTCCCGCAGCACTGGTGTGCTCGGATAAGTGAGTGACCTGATGATCCGGCCCGGTCTCCCAGAGCCAGTCGGAAGCTGTTTCGGCGTAGTCGCGAAAGCGCTGTTCGCTTTCGCGCAGCGCGCCAAGTGTGTTTTCCAGTCGATCCCTAGCTGCGTGTTGCTCGGTCACATCCATATGGGTTCCGATCAGCTCGCTGACGTTACCATCGCTGCCGACCGCCACGTGCGCAACGGAGTGTATGCGTCTTATCCCGCCATCTGGTAGAAGGATACGAAAGTCATATTCGAACCGTTCCTCCTCGTGTTCAATCGCCTGGCGTTGCACCTCCTGTAACAGTGGCAAGTCTTCCGGATGGATGCGCGATCGAATAGTGTCTATCGAAACCGGCTCTTGTGGGTCAAATCCAAACAGGCGATCGACCTCAGCGGAGCGATAAATGAAATCTAGAGCGTGGACGTCCCAGGACCAGCTGCCTGTGTGAGTGAGATGCTGGGCTTCGGCCAGATAGGCCTCGCTGCGGCGCAGCTGTTGTTCTGCTCGCCTCGCCGCCGTAACATCCGTAGCCGCCCCAACAAACTCGACCTCACCAGAGGCTGTCCTCGTCGCTCGTGCCTGCGCATGGATGTGCTTTACCGAGCCGTCCGGTAGCAGAAGCCGGTATTCGTGCTCGAAATCGCTCAGGTCTCGCATCGCGCGATCGATAATTTCCTTAACCGAAGCCCTATCATCTGGATGAGTGCGCTCAACGACGAGCTGCGGCCCCGGCGGCACTGTCTCTGGATCTAATTGGAAAATCCGAAATGTTTCCCTTGACCAGAAGGCTTCGCCCGTAGTGGGGTTCCAGCTGAAGCTGCCTGTGTGACTCAACTCCTGCGCCTGGGCCAAATGTGCTTCGCTCCGCTGCAGGGCAAGTTCGGTCCGCCTTCGCTCCGTGATATCTTCGCAGGCGATAAGGACAATGGGCTGCTGATCGCCCCAGAGCATGGCTTTGGCGTTTTCACGCACCCACAACACCGAGCCGTCCTTCCTGACTTTCTGGACGTCCCACGTGCGCGTTTGTCCGACATCCTCAAGGCACGTCCGAACGCATTCGCGAACGAACGCGCGATCCTCCTCGAGAAATACGTCCAGCACGGATCGACCGATCAGTTCAGTACGAGGATAGCCTAGTTGTGTCGCGCCGAGCGTATTGACGTTGAGGACAATGCCGGCTTCATCGACCATGAAGTACATGGCCGGATTGTGCTCGAAGATGGCGCGCCAGCGTTTTTCGCGATCCTCCAAATCGGCCGCACTCCGCTGAAGCTTGGCCGCAACCACACGCGCAGCCTCTCTTTCCTGGCGGAGCTTTCCGATCAGGTGCGCTCCCACAATCGAGGCGATAAAGAATGCAACAACCACCGGCAGATCTTGGGGGTCATCGATTCGCAGGCTGAACGCCGGCGGCGCAAAGTAGTAAGCGAGAGCAGCGATGGCTACGATGCAAAGCGCGGACGACGCGATGAAGCTGCCCATCAACGAAAACAGCAATACCACTAACAAATAGGCGAACGCCGTCGCTGCGAAATGCGCGTGAACGTACAAGCAAGCCAGTGTTACCACGGCCAGCGCTATGCTGCCGATGGTAAACTGAGAGGCTGAACGTTCTAAACTGCTGATCGGGCTACGCATTTTGATGCCGTCCGGCTTGTTCTCCGGCGGGAGACCTATAACATTTTAGGCAAAAATAGGGCAATACTCGGCACCAGCACCCGCTGGTGAGCGGTTCCGCTCGATTGCTTGGTGGTGAACTGAGCACGCGCCGAGAAAAATTGCATCACAGACGTACGTATAGTTGTCCTAAACCTTTCAATATGGCGCTCTGACACGCCTGCAATCGATGCTCAGATGTCTGCTTTCCTCCGCTGCCGATAACTCCGGGCAGGCGCTCCAGGCTGCAGCCGAGGATAACTCCCTTACCCCGCCGCACGAGGACAGCGGCTGCAGTTCAGTCGAGACGTTGAGCAGGAGCAATCGGGCGCCCCTCGCCGAACCGGAAAGAACAAAGACAAGCTGCCGGACCACTCATCTCGCCGGTGCGATCGGTCATGCGGAAAGAAAGCGCAATGGTGATGTGCCGAGATATGAAGGCGAAGTTACGCGAAGCTTTGTATGTCCTAGGGCCATCACGCCGCGGTGCGGGGGACTTTTCTCCGGGTCGTTGGCCGGAATCGAGCGCGCGCAGCGACGCCGAACCGACACTAGCCGTCTGCGGGTCGCCACGGCTCTGCGAGGTGCCATCTAATCCGTGCTGATCACACACCATCTGATCTAATGCGGCAGCGCGGACCGTAACAAGGGATGATGTGTTGTGTGCAAGATCGCTACCACTCGTTGGTCGGACGAGGCAAGCGCAGTGACCGCGCACATGCGATTGTAGGCAAAGCAACACCTAGTTCGTCAGGCTGGACACGTTCTGTCACAGTCCTATTATCTTGCACGGCAAATGTCGCAGAAGCGTTCAGATGGCCGCAAGCTTGACGGTGAAGACGCCCTTGAAAATGACTGTTAAAAAAAAGCGACTCTTTTGCTCGGCGGGCCCTTCTCAGGGCGGCTGCCGGGGGCGAGGCGGGGCAAGGGCTGGCGCACTGGAGATAGCGCGTGAAAGTTCCGGCTCGTGTCAAGTCAGCTGTCTCGGTTCGAACTACGAGAAATGTCGCTGCGCTCGCATTCGACGCGTCTTTGAATGGCGGCGGTTAGATCCGAGACTATCTCATCGTGTGTCGATAGTGGTGGAAACGTTGGGCTGGTTGAGCCGAGCTTGCAGCGTCGCGTGCTCGAGCTCGTCCTCCCACCAGGACACGAACACGGCGGCGATGCCATTGCCGGTGATGTTAGTAAGGGCGCGCACCTCGCTCATGAACTTGTCGATCGAAAATACGATTGCCATACCCGGCACCAGCGCTGGGTTGACCACCGACAACGTCGCAGCGAGCGTGATGAAGCCCGCGCCGGTGACGCCGCTTGCTCCCTTCGACGTTAGCATCGCCACGAGCAGGATCGTGAGCTGCTGGCCAAAGGTGAGATCGACCCCGAGTGCCTGGGCAATGAACAATGTCGCAAGTGTCATATAGATATTGGTGCCGTCGAGGTTGAAGGAGTAGCCAGTTGGCACCACCAGGCCGACCACGGGCTTGGAGCAGCCCAGCCGTTCCAGCTTCTCCATTAATTGCGGCAGCGCGCTTTCAGAGGACGATGTGCCGAGCACGATCAGAATCTCGTCCTTGATATAGACGATGAACTTGAAGATTGAAAAGCCGACGAGGCGCGCGATCAAACCGAGCACCACCACGACAAATAACGCCGCCGTCGCGTAAAACAGCGCGATCAGACCGATCAAATTGCCGAGTGCTGCCGGCCCGAACTTGCCGATAGTGAAGGCCATGGCCGCGAAGGCGCCGATCGGAGCCGCTTTCATGATGATAGCGATCACGCCGAACACCGCGTGCGCGACGTCGTCAATCATGCCTCGCAGCCGCTCCCCACGGTTTCCCAACGCCATCAGCGAAAAGCCGAATAGGATCGCGAACAGGAGAACCTGCAGAACATCGCCGCGGGCGAAGGCGCCGACCACGGTATCGGGAATGATGTTGAGAAAGAAATCGACGGTCTTCGAGGCTTCCGCCTGCTTGACGTAATTGGCGACCGCCGCAGCATCCGGCTTGACCGCAAGGCCATGACCGATTTGGACCAGATTGCCCATAAGAAGGCCCAACACCAAGGCAAAGCTGGAGACGATCTCGAAATAGACCAGCGCCTTGACGCCGACGCGCCCGACTTTCTTCGCATCCTGAATATGCGCAATACCAGATGTGACGGTGCAGAAAATAATCGGCGCGATCACCATCTTGATAAGCTTGATAAACCCGTCACCGAGCGCCTTGACCCAGTCGTTGGTCGCGACAGACGGCCATAGGCTGCCGACCATGGCGCCAATCAAGATCGCGATCAGCACCTGCACGTAGAGAATCTTATACCAAGCTTGCGACGCGCGTGCGGGCGCCGCAGTTGCCATGGTGGTCATGACGCTTCCTTCCCGAATATACTCGAATGTGAGCCGCCGCGTCATTGAGAGACGACAGCGTCATACGAGACTCATCATTTTTAGCCGTTTCCGATTGAAGACGGTTCCGAGAGCCGGTGGCGTCGTTCCAAAGGCAGGCGTTTAGTTGCGTTATCCTTTGTCGTTAAGCAAGATATGCACCAGTTGCCCAAAGTGCGCCCGATTAAGCAGTCTCGGACAAACCGTCTGTCTCCGGGCGGCATCGGTCTGAGTGCTTGGCTCGCGTTCGCGTGGAACAAAAAGTTGCAGCGAGACGCGTAATTGGTCAGCTGAGCGCATTAGCGGAGTCCCGTCTCGGGATGGTAGCCGGCGCGTGATCGATATGCGCCAACTGCTGAGATGGATGCAACAGTAGAGGACATTGGTAAAATTGATAGTTTGGATTGTACTCATCCACGCGATGGAAGCCTGGTTTGGGAGCTCGATTGCGCGGCGTAATTTTGAATCGATGCACGGCCTTGTCGCTGGCGGCAAAGCTCGTTCGTGCACGAGGCATTTGTCTCTAGGCCTGTGCCAACGACGCATTAGGCAGGTTGATCGAGAGGCGGCCTTCGCTCTCGGCCCGTCAGCGCCTTTTGCCGCGTCGCAGAAGCGGCGTCACGATGATTACTCAGCTAGATCGTTCGCGCTCTGCCAAAGGGCAGGCTTCCTGCGATCCTTTCCACTACCGGCCCGGCGAGTGCGCCGTTTGAGCCACCGACAAATCACATAGGCATCTCTGGTGGCGTCAAATTCTGCCGCTCCGTTGCGAGGCCGTCGCTGTCTACTCGGCAACAGAGATGCCAGAAATCTGACATAGCGTTAGGTTCACGCCACAGCGACGTCGAGGTCTGTGCGAATTTCCCCCATCTTGCGCATAGCGCGTCCCGCAGTTCGGCCGCGGCATAGGAATTGCTGATTTCAAACGAGGAGGTGCCGCGGTCTGGATGGAAGCGGCCCTGTCACAGGAGTTGCCGATGAGGCTTGCGACGCTGCTCTTGCTCGTAAAAACGACGCGCGTGAATGTGGCGGCCGCCATGAAGTGCGGCGCGACAAAAAGGGGATCCGCGTCACATACCTGGGCGAGCTGGACGTGCAGGCGATCACCGGGCCGGTAAGACGACCTGCTTTCACTCTTGGGCTGACGCACATGGATGTATTTTCGGCAGAGATTGCGCAATCCGTTGCGCTCACGATTGAGCTCGCCAGCGTAACGACCGTGATCCTCCTCTTGATTGGTGTGCCCCTCGCTTGGTGGCTAGCGCGCTCAAAGACGCTTTTGAGCGAGGCGGTGACGACGATGATCGCCCTGCCGCTAGTGCTACCGCCGACGGCTCTCGGCTTTTGCTTACTCGTGTTGCTCGGCCCAAACGGACCGGGTGGCGTTCTCGCCTCTTTGTGGGGCGAGCGCACGCTCGCTTTTACCTTCGCGGGAATCGTGATCGGATCGGTCCTCTCGGCGCTGCCGTTGGTGGTGCAGCCGATCCGTAACGCCTTTGTTGCGATAGGAGGTCGCCAGTTGGAAACTACGGGGCGCGTTTCGTCGTTGTGCGCCCTCATTACCATCAGGGGGCCGCTGGCGCGATTGGAGTTTGTTAAAGCCGCCGTGGTTGGCTTTTCTCATACGATCGGCACATTCGGAGTCGTGATGATGATCGGCGGCAACATCCCTGGGCGCACGAAGGTTTTGTCAGCCTACGTCGTAGACTACGTCCAAGCATCGCGCTGGCGCGAGGCGAGTGTGGTTGCCGGCGGTATGGTGATGTTCGCCTTTGTGGCAATCTTCACCTTAGCCCTCATAGACAGACACTGTGCCAGGAGAGGCAACGAACCGTCTTAGGTTCGCCGGCTGGACATATCCGATCACGACCGAGCAGTAGTATTGCAAGCCGGATCCATCAATCTTTGCGAGGCTACAATGAACAAGCTTGTTATGGCCGCTGCGGTTGCTGGAATTGGCTTCAATTCAGTGCACCCCGCGCCTCTGCCCGAAGCGACGGCCCAGGACCTCGGCTTTTCTCAGCAGCGCCTCGCCAAGCTCGACGAGTTCTTCGCTCGCGAAATCGCTAGTAAACGCGTGCCGGGTGCGGTGGTTGCAATCGCCAGGGACGGCAAGCTGATTCACTACAAGGCGTATGGGCAACTCGATCCTGCAAAAGGAACGTCGATGCGGCTCGACGCGATGTTCGGGCTTGCGTCTATGACCAAGCCGATGGTGGCCGTTGCGGGACTTATCCTCATGGAGCAAGGTCGCCTGCCTCTACGGGCCAGGCTTACGGATTATTACCCGGAATTCGCAAACATGAAGGTGGGAGTGCCACAGCATGTCGGCTCATTGGAATTTCAAACGCAGAGTTCTCCGATCTACATCCACGATCTCTATCGCCACACATCCGGGCTCACCTACGGTGTGCCCCCTGACAGCTCAGACCAAGTGGCGCGGCTCTATCCCGATTTCGCCGCTCCGCCACTAAGGGGCGATAAGCAGGCGTTCATCGAAACCATTACCAAGCTGCCGCTGGCGCACCAACCGGGTACGGAATTCGAGTACGGCTTCTCGACCGATGTGCTGGGAGCTGTCGTGGAACAGGTCAGCGAACAGCGATTGGGCGACTATCTTGCCAGCAATCTGTGGAAGCCCATCGAGATGCAGGATGCCACTTTCCATTTGTCTGAATCGCAACGCGAACGCCTCGCACGTCCATTTCCAGCCGACCCGCTTACGGGAAAGCCACAAGACATCGAGCTCCTCGAAAGTTCGACGAAGTTTGACTGCGGGGGAGCCTGCGCATTTGCGACAGTCGGTGACTACGTGCGCTTTGGACAAATGCTGCTCAACGGCGGGGAGCTCGATGGGCAGCGCATTCTCGGTCCGAAGACGGTGCGCCACATGATTTCCGACCACCTCGGGGCAGAGATCAAAAATAAGGTCGCCAATGTGGAGGCGCACCGTGCCGGTTTCGGCTTCGGGCTCGGAGTAGCTGTACGTATAAACGAGGGTCTCTCGGCGGTTCCGGGTAATCCAGGTGAGTTCACTTGGACTGGCGCCTACGGCACACAATTTTTCTGCGACCCAAAGGAGCGTCTCGTCGTGGTGGTCGGAACGGCAGCACCCGGAGAAATCCGGAAGTATTACCGCGAACAAGTCCAATATATCGTCTATGCTGCAATAATCCGATAATCCGCTTCTGGCCGAAAGGCTCGGCCAACCGTTTTGGGTGGTCGGCAGACGTGCTGCTACGCATCGATGTCGACTGAAGTCGGCGCCGTTACCTGATATCCGCGTTTGGCGCGGGTCGCGCCAGTGCTTCAAGAACGAGATTGCCTCCGCTATCGCGAAGAAGCGATGCGCCAAGACGATCGCGAATTGCTATCGATCGGCTCGCGCGACGAGCGCTCGTGATAGCTCTCCAGGCTCTCGCTTACATCCTGCAGCGATGCCGTGCGGCGCGGCACTTTGAATCAAAGGCAGATTGGATCGATCAGACCTAAAAAGCGACGGCGGTGTGCGCACCGCGGCTCGCCTTCGTCGCTCGACAGGCGCTTTGGTACAGACTGCTTGCGCGGTTGCGACTATGAGCGGATTAACGCCCCATTGGCCAGCAATCGTCAAGTCTGACTAAGACTGGAGGGCAGTCCAGTGCCCGTCAACTGCACCAATTCCATTGAACGACCGGCGCGACGCGTGAGTGTCGCGGTCGTGCAAACGCGAGCAAGACGTAGTCGCCGTGCAGTAGTGAACCATCGTGCTGCTCTGTTGAAGTGCTCACATGGACGTCCAAAACCGGACACCATTGGCATGACACACCAATCGCGCAGCTTGTGGTTCGCTGGCTGCTTTCGACAGTCCGCAGATCTCGAAGCGGTGACATGGTATCTGTCAAATGTTTCGCTTCGGTGGCTTGGTTCTTGCTGAACGTCAGTAATTCGCTATGGCCGACGACAACTCACATGGAACGCTTGATGGGTGGCGCAACGGAAACGTTCTACAGCGTGATCAGACGTCAGGGTATGACGCGCCGTAGTTTCCACAAATTCTGCAGTTTGACTGCCGCGAGCTTGGGACTTGGTCCGCTCGCCGCAAGCAGTATTGCCAACGCCCTGGAGACCAAACCGCGTTTGCCGGTTATTTGGCTGCACGGGCTCGAGTGTACCTGCTGCTCGGAAAGCTTTATCCGCTCGGCCCATCCCTTGATCAAGGACGCGCTGCTGTCGATGATTTCACTCGACTATGACGATACGATCATGGCGGCGGCGGGACACCAGGCCGAAGCCATCTTGGAGGAAACTCGTGCCAAGTACAGAGGCAGGTATGTGCTCGCCGTCGAAGGCAATCCACCGCTGAACGAGGGTGGCATGTTCTGCATTGACGGCGGCAAGCCGTTCGTTGAAAAGCTCAGGTCCATGGCGGAAGAGTCCATGGCGATCATCGCTTGGGGCACGTGTGCGTCTTGGGGATGCGTGCAAGCGGCCAAGCCCAATCCAACTGGCGCGGCCCCGATCGATAAGGTGATCACCAACAAGCCGATCATCAAAGTGCCCGGGTGCCCGCCTATCGCAGAGGTCATGAGTGGCCTCGTGACTTTCATCACCACGTTCGGAAAGCTTCCGGAGCTCGATCGCCAAGGGCGCCCAAGTATGTTCTATTCCGAGCGCATTCACGACAAGTGCTATCGGCGTTCCCATTTCGACGCTGGCCAATTCGTCGAGGAGTGGGACGATAAGTATGCACGCAAGGGTTATTGCCTGTACAAGATGGGCTGCAAGGGACCAACCACCTACAATGCCTGTTCGGCCCTTCGGTGGAACGGCGGCGTTTCATTTCCGATTCAATCCGGCCACGGCTGCTTTGGCTGCTCCGAAGACGGCTTCTGGGATAAGGGGTCATTTTACGACCGACTCACAACCATCAAGCAGTTCGGGATCGAGGAGAACGCCGACCAGATCGGCCTGGCCGCTGCCGGCGTAGTTGGGCTAACCGTCGCTGCCCATGCAGCGGTCACCGCCGTGAAGCGGTTGACCCACAAGCCGGATCGCGCAGCCCACAAAAGCAAACCGAGTTGAGGAGGGGGCGACGGTGGCCGTCCAGACACCGAATGGGTTCAATCTTGATCGTTCAGGCAGGCGAATCGTCATCGATCCGCTGACGCGGATCGAAGGCCACCTGCGTGTCGAAGCCAATGTCGATTCCGACAATGTGATCCGCAATGCGGTCTCAAGCGGGACGATGTGGCGTGGCATCGAAGTCATCCTGCGCGGGCGCGATCCTCGCGACGCCTGGGCGTTCACCGAGCGGATTTGCGGGGTCTGCACCGGCACCCATGCGCTCACCTCCGTGCGCGCGGTTGAAAATGCACTAGGAATTGCGATTCCGGAGAATGCCAATTCGATCCGCAACATCATGCAGCTGTGCCTGCTCGTGCATGATCACCTCGTACATTTCTATCACCTGCACGCGCTGGATTGGGTCGACGTGGTCTCCGCGCTCAAGGCCGATCCGAAGTCCACCTCGGCGCTCGCGCAGTCTATCTCGCCCTGGCCGCTGTCGTCCCCTGGCTATTTTAAGGATTTGCAGATCCGGCTCACCAAATTCTTCGGATCAGGACAACTCGGTCCGTTCAAGAATGGCTATTGGGGGCATCCGGCCTACAAGCTGCCACCGGAAGCGAACCTGATGGCTGTAGCGCATTATCTGGAAGCGCTGGACTTCCAGAAGGAGATCGTCAAGATCCAAGCTATCTATGGTGGTAAGAACCCGCATCCGAACTGGCTGGTCGGTGGCGTGCCCTGCGCGATCAACATCGACGGACCCGGTGCGGTGGGTGCGATCAATATGGAGCGACTGAACATCGTGGCCTCGATCATCGAGCGCTCGATCGAGTTTGTCGAGCAGGTCTACCTGCCCGACATTGCCGCGATCTGCTCGTTCTACAAGGACTGGCTCCATGGCGGCGGACTTTCAAGCAAGAGCGTGATGTCCTATGGCGACATCCCCGAAAACGCAAATGACTGTTCCGCCAAAAGTTTCAAGCTGCCGCGCGGGGTCATTCTTGGTGGCAATCTCAAGGAGATACTGCCGATCGACCATGGTGATCCCGAGCAGATCCAGGAATTCGTCGCGCATTCATGGTACAAATACCCGAGCGATTGCTGCGGGCTGCATCCCTGGGACGGTATCACCGAGCCGCATTTTGAACTTGGGCCAAAACTCAAAGGCAGCAAGACAGATATTAAGGAACTCGACGAAGGCGGCAAGTATTCCTGGATCAAAGCGCCGCGCTGGCGCGGCCACGCCATGGAGGTCGGGCCGTTGGCGCGTTACATCATCGGTTATGCGCAAGGCAAAGCCGAGTTCAAGGAGCCGGCCGAGAGACTGCTCAAGGGGCTCAATCTTCCCCTGACTGCGCTGTTCTCGACGCTTGGCCGTACTGCGGCGCGGGCGCTCGAATGCCAGTGGGCGGCGCATCAGATGCGTTATTTCCAGGATAAGCTGGTAATCCACATCAAGGCAGGCAATACGGCAACTGCCGATGTGAGCAGGTGGAAGCCGGAAAGCTGGCACAAGGAGGCCAAGGGCTACGGGTTCAGTGAGGCCCCGCGCGGTGCGCTTGGGCACTGGATCAAGATCAAGGGCGCCAAGATCGACAATTATCAATGTGTCGTGCCGACGACGTGGAACGGATCTCCTCGCGATCCCAAGGGCAATATTGGCGCTTTCGAAGCCTCCCTGATCGGTACGCCGATGGTCGATCCGCAGCGGCCTCTGGAGATCTTGCGCACGATCCATTCCTTTGATCCGTGCTTGGCTTGCTCGACCCACGTGATGAGTCCTGACGGCCAGGAAGTGGCCTCAATCAATGTTCGGTAACGACATTGGGGACAGAGCTCGGAAGCTCTTTGCCGCCGTCGATGCGAAACCCACTGAATGGAGCATCGGCATTGCCATCAGTTACGCGCCGGTGCGACTGTGGCATTGGGTTAATGCGGCGGCCATACTGATGCTGAGTTTAACCGGCTATGTCATTGGAACCGGGACACCGGCGATGTCGGGAGAGGCAAGCGGCAATTTCCTGTTCGGCTATATCCGCTTTGCTCATTTCTCGGCGGGATATGTGCTCAGTATCGGCTTTCTTCTGCGGATCTACTGGGCTTTAATCGGAAACGCGCATGCCATGCAGATCTTTTGGGTGCCGCTCTGGCGCAAGTGCTTATGGCGAGAGGTGTACCACGAGATTCGCTGGTATGCGTTCCTTACAGTTGAGCCCGAGAGGCCCGTCGGGCGCAACCGTCTTGCTCAGCTCGCGATGTTCTTCATGTTTACGCAGACGATCACGTTCATGGTCGTCACAGGCTTTGCACTTTATGGGCAAGGTGCCGATACTGACAGCTGGCAGTACAAGCTGTTCGGCTGGGTATTTTCAATTTGGCCGAACAGTCAGGACGTCCATACCTGGCATCATCTCGGCCTGTGGGTGATCGTGACCTTTGCGCTGGTCCATATCTACGCGGTGGTCCGGGAAGACTCATGGCGCGCCGGAGCATCTCTTTGATATCGGGTGAGCGCGGTTTCGCGATTGACTGGGAAGCAGATGCTGAATCCGAAAGACAAGAAAAGGATCCTGGTGCTCGGCATCGGCAATATCCTGTGGGCCGACGAGGGATTCGGCGTGCGGGTGGTCGAGGAGTTTCATCGCCGCTACGCCACCGATGACAACGTAACCGTCCTCGATGGCGGCACACAGGGGCTCTACCTCGTCAGTTTTCTTGAGCAGTCCGATTGCCTGATCGTGTTCGATGCCATCGATTATGGATTGCTGCCCGGGCAGTTGAAGCTTGTGCGAGATGACGAAGTGCCAAAATTTACCGCCGCCAAGAAGGTGAGCCTGCATCAGACCGGCTTTCAGGAGGTCTTGAGTGCGGCCGACCTGCTTGGCCGCCGCCCGCGAGAGCTCGCTCTCATCGGCTGTCAGCCGCTGGACCTGGAGCACTGGGGCGGTCCGCTGACCACCCCGGTACGCCTTCAGATTGCGCCTGCGATTGAACTGGCTTGCAAACTCCTGGCGCAGTGGGACTCGCCGGCAAAGCCGCGGACCGCGCCGCTGCCTGCATCAGAACGGCTGTTGGCGAACAATATCGACCATGCAAACTATGAGATCGGGGCGCGGCCGATCTAGCGGCCCGAGACTGACCATGTGCCTTGGCTTGCCAATGACGATTGTCGAGACCGACGGCATCACGGCGCTGTGCGAGTATGGCAATGAACGGCGGCGCGTCTCGATCTTGCTGCTCTCCGACGCCTCGGCCGGCGCCAAGGTGCTCGTTCATATCGACAGCGCGGTGCGGCTTTTGACCGAAAATGAAGCGAGGCTGATCTCGGAAGCACTTCACGGGCTTGAGGCCAGCCTCAACGGCCAGGACTGCGATCGCTTCTTTGCCGACTTGATCGGTCATGAGCCGCAATTGCCGGAGCACCTACGCTAGCAGCTCCCCTCGCCGGTTGCGCCGACCAGGCTTGCTCACGAATCGCATCCCGTCGCACGTAACCTTGCATCGAAATGTCAGGTTTCGAGCCGTTGCTTCGAGCGCGGGTCGCGGCCAGACCGTGATTGGCATACGCCTTGCTAGCAGAACCGAACATTTTCAGGAAGGCGTGTGATGAAATTGCAGCCGTCGAAACATGGTCTTGCGCGGCCCGCTTGGTACGACGTGGAGGGCGTCAGCGTCGATGCGCGCCTGGTCGTGCACGCTCCCGTGAGAACGGCCGTGATGCAGCTGCCGGCGGCCGATCCCCTATATTTGCTCCGGATCATCCACGTCGCACTCCTACTTCCTAAGATGGTCAAGGCGTTTCGGCGGCGCCTGCAAGGTGCAGTGCCTGCGCGCGGCGTAGGTGGCGAACTGGTTGGGTGGCTCGGCCGCGTCCCGGTACCGATGGTTCGGCCACACGCCGGCAACGCTTGTGTCGGCAAGTGCATTGCCTCTCGATGCAGCCAACGGAACATCGCATCATGAAAACGGCGATCCGCGTTGTATCCGCCGACGCCGACGGGACGGCGAGTGACCTCGCTACGGGCTTTCGAAGTCTCGATGTATTCTATAGCGGGTTGACGAGCGCGAGTGCGCTCGCCAAGCGCGCTTGGCGCGAGGGCGACGAGCTTGCAAGGAACTACCCAAATGCCATGGCGCTGCTATCGAATGCCGCTGCTGCTGTTGGCAGCCAGAGAAGCTGCGCTCGGACACAACTGTACGGACTCGGGAATCTCAGCGATCCCGAGCGCAAGCTGATTGGCGAAGTGCTCGGAGAAGGTGAGGTCGCCGGCGTGGTTGCGCTGCCAGATGGCTCTTTCGCGCAAATCCGGGAGTCTGCGCTTGCGGGAATCTGGCGCGTGCGCATCGGGAGCGAGCCGGCGCACGAATATCTTGAGGTCGGAGCGATCCCGCAGATTGTCTTCCGCGCCGCAACTGACCTGACGTCCGCCGATCTTGCGATTGGCGCGGCGCCGGATGGCGCGATGAACGTGCAACCGGTGCTCGCCGAAATACGCGAGCGGGCGCGCGTCTGGCGCTTTGGGATGCGCACGCATGTCATCAATCTCACCTTGCTGCCGATGAGCGTTGTCGACCTGACATTCCTGCAGCAAAGCGTGGGCAATGGCCCGGTCCAACTCATCTTCCGTGGCTACGGCTCGTGCCGAGTGCAGGCGACCGGGATCAGGAACGTCTGGTCGGTGCAGTTCTTCAGTTCTACGGACAACATCATCCTTGATACGCTGGAGGTCGGCGGCGTGCCGATTGTTGCGTTGGCTGCCGACGAAGATTTCCAGGACTCGGCCGAGCGCATGCAGGAAATCATTAAGGCGTATTTCACATGAAGACCTTGGAGAATGTTCGGTGTCGGGTGGGACCCCCTAGACGGCGCGGACGCAGCGACCGCCGGCATACCTCGCGCAGGAAGTTGGTGGAGCGGTGCTCATGAGCCTCGCTGCCCTAAACAAAATCGATGTCACCGTATCGCTAGCTGCCGACGTAGTCGCCGCGATCGAGATCCAGCCGCGAGTCCGGCCGCCGCTGGCGCGACTGTTTGCTGGCAAACAAGTCTCGTTGCTGCTCGAGGTGCTGCCGCGGCTCTTTGCGTTGTGTGCCGCTGCGCAGCAAATTGCACTGCTGTCCGCGATCGAGACGGCGCGCGACCAAGTGGCCACCCGCACAACAGAACAGCATCGTATTGCGCTTATCGTAATCGAGCGCATCGCGGATTTGCTTCGGGGCCTGTTTGTCGGACATGTTGCGCAAGACATCGCCAGTGCGGCGGCAATCCGCGTTCTTATGCGGAGAATGTCAGCCCTTCTCGGCAGCGCCCAGCCAGCCTGGGGCTCCGCTCAATGCGAAGAAACAGCGCGGATCGTGGCTGCGCTGAACGCTCTCGGCATGTCGAATGAGCGGGACGCGGTGAGGTCCGGTAGCCCATTGGCGCTTCGCATTGCAGCGCTTGATGAGATCGACCTGAAGTCAATTCCGGCGGGGCACTCGTTCCTGTCCGTTGCTGACGACCTCAACATTATTAAACGGCTGCTCGTGGATGGCGCGACATTTTGCTATTGTCCGGATCTTGACGGACATGTGCCCGAGACGGGCCCATGGGCGCGCCGAGTGACGCGTGATCGGCTCTCGCCGAGCCCCACCGGTGCGGCCGAGCGGCTGAGGGCCAGAATTGCTGAAGCGCTCCGGTTATGTGCGTGGCTCAAGGCCGGTGCTCAGATTGACTCGGCGGAGCATGGGATTATCGAAAGATATAAGTTAGGGCCCGGCCGTGCCGCGGCCGCGGTCGAATGCGCCAGGGGGCGTCTCTACCACGCGGTTGAGCTTGATCCTCAGGGCCGGATATCCCGCTTCGAATTCCTTGCGCCGACGGAGTGGAATTTCCACCCGCGCGGACCGCTTGTCCGCAGCCTGCAGGGCGCGGTGCTGACGGCTAGACGGCGTCGGGATGCAGTCGATGCGGTGATTGCATCGCTGGATCCGTGCGTCGGGTTCACTCTCAATTTTCGCGAAGTTGGCGATGCATGAAGTGGCGATTTGTCTTGGCATCATTCAAATCGTCGAGGAGGAGGTGCGTCACCGATCGTTTTCGCGGGTGCGGAGTGTCTGTCTAGAGGTCGGAGCGCTGAGTCATGCCGCGCCGGAAGCGATCAGGTTCTGCTTTGCTGTCGTCGCGACGCGGACTGTTGCCGAGAGTGCAGTCCTTAATATCGTCGAACTGCCAGGTGCTGCCTGGTGCATGAGCTGTTCGAAGAGCGTCGAGATTGCGCGACGCGGTGAATGCTGTCCTTGCTGCGGCAGCTATCAGTTGCAGGTAACCGCGGGCGAACAGATGCGCGTGAAAGAGCTGGAGATCGATTGATGTGTACCGTTTGCGGCTGCACCGAAGAGACGCCATCGACCAAACGCGCCAAAGCGCATGATGCGGAGAGCCATCAGCGATACGATGCCCACGTGCTGGACGATTGCGATCGCCATCGTGCCTATCCGCATGGCGACCAAGGCCCGCAGCGTTCAAACCATGCAGGCGATAGTCATAGTCGCCATCCCTCTGCCCATCACCAGGCTCATGGTGGGCAGGCGCTTCTGAGTGGCGGCGCTGGCCCGGCTGGCTTGAAGGTCGCGGGCAAGAGCAGAGAGCGGGTCATTCAGATCGGGCGCGATATTCTTGGCAAGAATAATGGAATTGCGGCGGACAACCGCGCGCTCTTTGTCGCCGAGGACCTGCTTGTACTTAATCTTTTGTCCAGTCCCGGTGCAGGTAAAACGACGCTGCTAGTCCGCGGTGTGTCTGAGCTCAAGCGTAGCCGGCCGGTCGGGGTCATCGAAGGCGACCAGCAAACCTCGAACGATGCCGAACGCATTCGGGCCGCCGGCGTGCCAGCCATTCAAGTCAACACCGGCAAGGGTTGCCATCTCGACGCTGCGATGATTGCCGAGGCTTATCGTCGCTTGCCGCTGCTCACGGGGGGTATTCTCTTCATCGAGAACGTCGGTAATCTGATCTGTCCCGCAGCCTTCGACCTTGGCGAGGCTTGCAAGATTGTAGTGCTGTCGATTACCGAAGGTGAAGACAAGCCGCTCAAATATCCTGATGTGTTTGCCGCTTCTTCGCTCATGGTGATTAACAAGATTGATCTGGCCCCGCTGCTTGATTTCGATTTGGGAAAGGCGATCGAATACGCGAGACGAGTCAATCCCAAGATCGACGTGCTTGTAGTGTCGGCGCGTACGGGCGAGGGTTTTGGCGCGCTGTACGCCTGGATCGATAGACAGGCGGGGCAGCAGAGGCGCGCCCTAGAGGACACGAGGCGATGAGAGCCCTAACCACCTGCGACCGAACGCGGCTGCGCGTGCGCGTGAGTGGGGCCGTGCAAGGGGTTGGCTTTCGTCCTTACGTCTATGGACTCGCCACGCGCTACGGATTGGCGGGGTTCGTCATCAATGGCCCCGAGGGCGTTACGATCGAAGTCGAGGGCCACCGGACGTCGGAGTTTGTCGCCACGTTGCCGCTCGAGGCGCCTCCATTGGCACGCATCGACCACATCTGTGTTCGGGAAACTGCGGGGCTCGGGGCGAAAGGCTTTTTGATCGGCACGAGCGAAGGCGGCAAATTGTCAACGCAGATCGTTGCTGATGCTGCTGTCTGCCGGCAATGCCTCAGCGAGCTGTTCGATCCACAAAATCGGCACTACCATTACCCCTTCATCAGTTGCTGCCATTGCGGCCCACGCTACACCATCGCCGAACGGCTTCCGTACGACCGCCGCAACACCGTGATGGGGGCTTTTAAGCTGTGCGCCGCCTGCGCGGCCGAATATGCCGATCCGGCGAGCCGCAGGTTTCATGCGGAGGCGATCGCGTGTCCGACATGCGGGCCTCGGCTCAGCCATGGGATCAGCGCCATTGTCGCGGCTATCGCGGCGGGAGAAATAGTGGCGATAAAGGGGCTGGGGGGATACCAGCTTCTTTGCGATGCGCGTAACCAGGACGCCGTGCAGCGTTTGCGCAGGAGAAAGCAGCGCCTTCAGAAGCCGTTCGCGGTTATGGTAGATTCCATAGAGCGCGTCAGCGCCATCGCGGAGGCTAACGCGCCCGAGCTTGCGCTGCTCGAATCCGTAGCACGTCCCATCGTCCTTCTTCCTTCGCGCAACAATTTGGCGCCCGCCATAGCTCCTGGCTTATCGCGAGTGGGTGTCATGCTGCCTGTAGCGCCGCTGCATCACCTCATCCTTCATGCGCTTCGCTCGGCAGAAGCATATGCGGGCACCGGCCCGGTCATCGTCGCCACCAGTGCCAATCTTTGCGGCGAACCGCTCCTGATCGACAACGCGCAGGCGCTGCGGCGGCTGGAGAGGATCTCCGATCTTATCGTGACCCATGATCGCGATATAGTGACGCATGCTGATGATTCCGTGGTGTCGGTGGTGGCTGGCCGGCCGCAATTCATTCGTCGTGCCCGCGGCTATGTTCCCGAACCGATCAGGCTTGCGAAGTCGGTGCCGTCCGTGCTCGCCGTCGGCGGCGCACTGAAATCGACCGTCACCATCACGCGGGACAACGAAGCGTTCGTCTCCCAGCATATTGGCGATCTGGATACGGCCGAAGGCATCCGCGCGTTCGAGGAGACGATCCGACACCTTACATCGAGCCTTGATGTAGAGCCTGTCGCCATCGCCCATGATCTGCATCCTGATATGGCTTCTACCCGGTTTGCGGAAGCAAATGGCCGCGCGCTGGTCGCTGTCCAGCATCACCACGCACACGCCGCCGCAGTGATTGCCGAGCATGGCCATGCGGGACCTGCGCTTGCCCTGGTGCTCGATGGCCATGGCCTTGGCTCCGGGGGAGGAAACTGGGGTGGCGAGCTATTGTTGTGCGAAGGGACGGGGTGCCGACGCATCGGGCACTTAGCGCCCCTGCAAATGCCTGGTGGAGATCGTGCAGCCCGCGAGCCGTGGCGCATGGCCAGCGCAGTATTACACGCGCTCGGCCGGGGTAACGAAATCGGGCCGCGCTTTGCGTCGCAACGGCAGGCTGGATGTGTGTCGGCCTTGCTCGAACAGCCGGGCGGGGCCACCACGACCAGTGCGGGCCGGTTGTTCGACGCCGCAGCGGCGCTGCTGGGGATTGCGAGTTTGCAGAGCTATGAGGGCGAAGCGGCGATGAAGCTCGAGGCGCTTGTGCGGCGGACTGCGGTTCTCGAAGCCGGCTGGACGATCGATGGCGGCGTGCTGTCGCTTCGTCCGCTGTTTGCGCGGTTGATTGCAGATGACATTGACCCGGTGGGCGGAGCCGGGCTGTTTCATGGCACCTTCGCCGCTGCCTGCGTTGACTGGGTCACGCGGTCTTCGCGGACAACGGGCGTTAATACCGTCGTTCTGAGCGGCGGCTGCTTTCTGAACGCGGCGCTGGCGGATGAAATCCCGCGCGGTTGCAGCGCGGCCGGCCTTACCCCGCTCGTGCCACGGCGGGTGCCGCCCAATGATGGCGGTTTGAGCCTTGGCCAGGCCTGGATTGCTGCTCTGCAGATATCTCAACAGTCGTCCGTCAGGGGAGGATCAACCTGAGATGTGTCTTTCGGTTCCGGCAAAGATTGCGAAGATTCTTCCCAACGACATGGCCATAGTGTCCATCGATGGCATCAGCCTGGAGATATCGATTGCTCTCGTCGACGAGCTCGAGGTCGGCGATTGCGTCCTTGTCCATGTTGGCTATGCGCTGGCCAAGATCGATCCGACGGAAGCCGAGCGCACGCTGGAGCTGCTGCAGGAGCTAGGCAGCGCAGGGGAACGTCGATCATGAAATATGCCGACGAATTTCGCGACAAGGCCATCGCGCAGGGAATTGCGCGTGCGATTGGCGCCGAGGTTAGTTCGCAAAGAGCCTATCGGTTCATGGAATTCTGCGGCGGGCACACTCATGCGATCTCCCGATATGGCCTGGAGGATCTGCTGCCCGCGAACGTCCGCATGATCCACGGGCCCGGTTGTCCGGTCTGCGTTCTGCCCGCCAGTCGAATCGATATGGCGATCCGGCTTGTCGACCGACCAGAGGTCACTCTGTGCGTCTACGGCGACCTGATGCGCGCGCCTGGGTCGCAAGGACAGTCCCTGTTGCGAGCTAAAGCGCTCGGCGCAGACATTCGGATGATCTACTCGACGCTCGACGCTATCCGGCTCGCCGAACAGGCGCCGAGCCGCGAGGTGGTCTTCTTTGCCATCGGATTTGAGACCACGACGCCCCCGACGGCGGTGATGATCCGAATTGCCGAGAAGAAGCGGCTGAAGGGCCTCAGCGTGTTCTGCAACCACGTGCTTACACCCTCTGCGATGCACAGCATTCTCGAGAACCCCAAAATCCGCGACACCGGCGGGGTTCCAATTGACGGCTTCATCGGGCCTGCACATGTCAGCACCATTATCGGTACGCAGCCTTACGAGCCCCTGGCGGAACAATTTGGCAAGCCGATCGTGATCGCGGGATTTGAACCGCTCGATGTGATGCAGGCGATTCTGATGCTGGTGCGGCAGGTGAACGAAGATCGCTACCAGGTGGAGAACCAATACAGTCGTGCGGTGACACGTGAAGGAAATCGGCGCGCCAAGGACGAGGTATCGCAGATATTCGAACTGCGCGAGCAGTTTGAATGGCGTGGGCTCGGACTCGTACCCAACAGCGGAATGAAGCTGAAACCGGCTTACGCGCAATTCGACGCGGAGGCGCGTTTTGCGATCCACGACCTGCGTGTCGCAGACAATCCGGCGTGCGAGTGCTGCGCGATCCTGCGTGGCGCCAAGCGGCCGGTCGAGTGTAAGCTGTTTGGAACCGTCTGCACGCCGGAAACTCCCATAGGGTCCTGCATGGTATCATCGGAAGGCGCTTGTGCGGCGTATTGGACCTATGGCCGAGTTCGCGATGAACAGTTGAGGCGGACGTCATGAGCGTAAAGGGCTATCAACGCAAGCTCGACCTCGAGAACGGACGAGTTGATCTTTCCCACGGATCCGGGGGCCGTGCCATGGCACAGCTGATCTCCGGCCTTTTCCACCAAGCCTTTGGTAATGAATGGCTCGCCCGCTGCAATGATCAGTCGGCGTTTGACGTTGCGGCAGGCAGGATGGTGATGACGACCGACGGCTATGTGGTCTCGCCGCTGTTCTTTCCGGGCGGCAATATCGGGTCACTGGCTGTGCACGGCACGATCAATGATGTCGCGATGTCCGGCGCTCGTCCCCTCTATCTGTCGGCCAGTTTTATCATCGAGGAGGGCTTCCCGTTTTCTGATCTGAAGGCGATCGCGGATTCCATGGGCGCGGCAGCGCGCAGTGCCGGCGTTTACATCATTGCCGGAGACACCAAGGTCGTCGAGCGCGGCAAGGCGGATGGTCTGTTCATCTCTACGACCGGGATCGGGATTGTGGCCGATGGGCTCGATCTCTCCGCCGACAAGGCAATGGTCGGGGACCGTGTGCTGGTCTCCGGTAGCCTCGGCGATCATGGAGTGGCGGTCATGTCAAAACGCCAGAATGTCGCTTTTCAAACCGAGGTCGTCTCGGATTCCGCAGCGTTGCATAAGCTCGTAGCGGTCATGGTTGCCGCCGGCGGTAGCGGCATCCGGGTAATGCGCGACCCCACGCGCGGTGGGCTTGCCGCAACCCTCAACGAGATTGCGCATCAATCCGAACTCGGGTTCCGTCTGCAGGAAGCATCCATTCCGGTGAAGCCGGCGGTTGCGGCTACCTGCGAACTCCTTGGACTCGATCCCATCCATGTCGCCAACGAAGGCAAGCTCGTTGCGATCGTCGCGCCTGATTTCGCCGATGCCGTGCTTGCAGCCATGAAGGCGCACCCGCTCGGGTCCGACGCAGCTGATATTGGCGAAGCGGTGGCTGACAATCGGAAATTCGTGCAGATGGCGACCAGCTTCGGCGGTCGACGAATCGTCGACTGGTTGTGGGGCGAACAATTGCCCCGGATCTGTTAACACGCCGCGCATCGTCCAGCTTTTTGCAAACCGAGCTTATGATCAATGGTCGTGAGCCATCACCCATCACCTTCCATTACTCATTAGCTCTGAAACGATCTCTTTAGATGGGCAATCTGTCCAACCGGCAGACTGCGACTTCGCTCTTTAGGCGCGCTGAATATCGGTTGTTAGCTTTTCCACGAGCCGAGAACGCAATTCGAAACGATTTATCGCCATCGCGCAGTTTCGATGGCTAAGCTCAGCGAGCATGGTCACACGATCCGCTCGGTACCCGTGGGTTTGAAATCCTGCGAAGCTTGACAAATATCGTTGAATTTCTGCGCCGTTTTGATGGCTGCGTCGCAATATCGCTGCGTGCTTCCGATTAGAAAGGCCCTCTAGGCAGGGAGTTTTCAAATGAAGGTCGGAGTCCCCAAGGAAATCAAGGCGCATGAATATCGCGTGGGCCTTACCCCGGGAGCTGTCCGCGAATACGTGGCAGCAGGCCACCGCGTGATGATCGAGACCAATGCCGGCGCTGGCATTGGTGCAACCGATGACGATTATCGCATTGTTGGCGGAACGATTCTACCTTCCGCGGCTGAGGTATTCGCATCGAGCGAGATGATCGTAAAGGTTAAGGAACCTCAGCCGTCCGAGTGGTGTCAGCTGCGGGAAAATCAGATTCTGTTCACTTATCTGCATCTGGCCCCCGACCCGGATCAGGCCAAGGGCCTCCTGAAATCTGGATGCACTGCGATCGCCTACGAGACCGTAACTGATCCGCATGGTGGTCTTCCGCTGCTGGCGCCCATGAGCGAGGTCGCGGGTAGGCTTGCGATCGAAGCGGCGGGCAGCGCCCTGAAGCGGAGTGCAGGAGGACGAGGGCTGTTGATCGGTGGGGTGCCCGGTGTTCAGCCTGCCCGAATCGTGGTGATCGGAGGTGGCGTCGTTGGTACACACGCGGCACGCATGGCGGTTGGTCTGGGCGCAGAGGTGACCATCATCGACCGTTCGATACTCCGGCTCCGCGAGTTGGACGAGCTATTCGAAGGACGCGCTCGCACCAGATTTTCGACTATCGACTCTGTGGAGGAAGAGGTATTTGCGGCGGATGTGGTGATTGGTGCGGTGCTCGTTCCAGGTGCGAGCGCGCCGAAGCTGGTCCGCCGGAGCATGCTGAGCTCGATGCGCAAGAGGGCGGTGCTCGTGGACGTCGCTATCGATCAGGGCGGCTGCTTTGAGACATCGCACCCAACCACGCACGCTGATCCTACTTACGAGGTGGATGGCATCATTCATTATTGCGTGGCCAATATGCCCGGGGCCGTGCCGCTGACCTCGAGCCAGGCCTTGAACAACGCGACGCTGCCGTTTGGTTTGGCTCTGGCCAACAAGGGCTTTTCCGCCGTCCTCGAAAATCCGCATTTGCGCGCAGGCCTCAACGTCCATCGGGGCCGGCTAACTTACGAAGCGGTGGCCGAAAGCCTCGGGCTCCCCTTCTCACCGATCGATCAGGCTGCAGCCTGATCCCAGAGGCCCTATGGGCGTTTCCTCCCTGACTTAGGCCACCCTTCGGGGTGGCTTTTTTTCGGCTCCATCGATCTGCTGACCGGCGCCGGCATGCGTTTCGAACTTGTAGCGAAGCGGAGGATCACCAGACGGACGCCTGGCTTCGTCCCCGCACGACGACAGGCAATGTACTTTCGGTCCATACAGCGCATATGAATGCAGGTTTTGCCAGGTAATCCAAGGCAATTGAGAATGCGTCCTGCGGTCCGCTGCGGGGCCCGCGATCACCGAACCTACTTTGTCTGGCCCGATCGCCGCGTTTCTGATTGTCTGGGGAGAGGCCAACTGGGCCGGTGATGACTGCACAGGTTACCGTGGTGCTGTCGCCGAAGTCGCCGCTGCCCGGTGAGTGAAACCATCAAGATGCGGCTCGGGGTCGACCTGACACACCGGCGGAGAAGCTTTTTTGAAGTCGCGCGGCGCATCCATCATCGCCGCGGCACAGCGGCCTTAGAAAGGATCGCAGATCGTTCCCGAGGCTGGCGAACGCGGTTAACCTGATCGCTGACTGCCGTGAGAGCGACCCTGCGCAAACCACGGATCGAGCTCAAGCTACTGTCATGCGCGGTGTAGGATTTGCGACACCGTGTCGAGACGGCGACTTGCGTTCTCGAAAATAGCCCAGACAAAATCAAGTTAAACTGTCTGGCACAAGACTTGAACGCCAGAGACCGTCCCGCAACTTTGGCTCATGGAATCGCAGTGATGGCCTACAAGATAATCGCATCCCAGTGCACCGTCTGCGGTGCATGTGAGTTCGAATGTCCCAATGCCGCGATCAACCTGAAGAACGACATATATGTGATCAATCCGACCCAGTGTACTCAATGTGAGGGGCACTTTGACGCGCCACAATGCGCCGTCGTTTGCCCGGTGCCCGATACGTGCGTGCCGGCATAGGTGGAGTGGCCGATGAGAGAAGCTCGGGCGCGAACATGATGAAAACGCGATCGACAGCCGCCTTTTGGATCTGTCTTCTGTTTCTCTCACTCGCTGGCCCGGAGTCGGCGGCAACTTGCGCGATCGGGTCAGATAGATTGCGGCGGAATCCTCGCCAGCGGGAGTTGTCGTTGCGCGAGTGGAGCGGGCAATGGTAGCCGTACAAGAGACGGTCGAGCGCGTGAAGCGCATCGACGTCGACCAGTATCGTTATGGGTTTGAGACCCTGATCGACTCCGAGAAGGCCCCGAAGGGGATCTCGGAAGCGATCGTAAAATTCATCTCGCAGAAGAAGAACGAACCCGCCTGGATGCTCCAGTGGCGGCTTGAGGCCTATCGGCGCTGGCTGACCATGACCGAGCCGACATGGGCCCGCGTCGACTATCCCAAGATCGACTTCCAGGACCTCTATTACTACGCAGCGCCGAAGCCGAAGAAGTCGGTCTCGTCCCTGGACGAGGTCGACCCGGAGATCCTGAAGACCTACGAGAAGCTCGGCATCCCCTTGCGGGAAGTTGCCATGCTCGAAGGCGTCGAGCCCAAGGTGGGCGAGGAAGATCCGGCGCGCCGCAAGATCGCGGTCGATGCGGTGTTCGACTCGGTCTCGGTTGCGACCACCTTCAAGGCCGAGCTGAAGAAGGCCGGCGTGATCTTCATGCCGATCTCGGAGGCGATCCGCGAGCACCCTGAGCTGGTGCAGAAATATCTGGGCTCGGTGGTTCCGACCTCGGACAATTTCTACGCGACGCTGAACTCGGCGGTGTTCTCCGACGGCTCGTTCGTCTACGTGCCGCCGGGCGTGCGCTGCCCGATGGAGCTGTCGACCTATTTCCGTATCAATGAACGCAACACCGGCCAGTTCGAGCGCACGCTGATCATCGCCGACAAGGGCTCCTACGTCTCCTATCTCGAAGGCTGCACCGCGCCGCAGCGCGACGAGAACCAGCTGCACGCGGCCGTGGTCGAGCTCGTCGCGCATGACGATGCCGAGATCAAGTACTCGACGGTGCAGAACTGGTATCCCGGCAATTCGGAAGGCAAGGGCGGCATCTACAATTTCGTCACCAAGCGTGGCGACTGCCGCGGTAACAATTCCAAGATCTCCTGGACCCAGGTCGAGACCGGTTCGGCGATCACCTGGAAGTATCCGAGCTGCATTCTTCGCGGCGACAACTCGCGCGGTGAGTTCTACTCGATCGCGATCTCGAACGGCTTCCAGCAGGTCGACTCGGGCACCAAGATGATCCATCTCGGCAAGAACACGTCGAGCCGCATCATCTCCAAGGGCATCGCCGCCGGCAAGTCGCAGAACACCTATCGCGGTCTCGTCACCGCGCACCGGAAAGCGACCGGCGCGCGCAACTTCACCGCCTGCGACTCGTTGCTGATCGGCGACAAATGCGGCGCGCACACCGTGCCGTATATCGAGGCCAAGAACTCCTCCGCGACGTTCGAGCACGAGGCGACGACCTCGAAGATCTCCGAGGACGTGCTGTTCTACTGCATCCAGCGCGGCCTCAGCCAGGAAGAGGCTGTCGGCCTGGTCGTCAACGGCTTCGTCAAACAAGTTCTGCAAAAACTGCCGATGGAGTTCGCAGTGGAGGCCCAGAAGCTAATCTCGATCTCGCTCGACGGATCTGTCGGATAACCAAACCTCCCGCGAGCCCCCTCGAAGGCGGCTCGCCGGACGACATTTCAGGGATCAGACCAGAATGGCGCTACTCGAAATCCGAGATTTGCATGTTGGTGTCGAAGACCGCGAAGTTATTCGCGGCCTCGATCTTAACGTAAATTTGGGTGAGGTGCACGCGATCATGGGGCCGAACGGCTCCGGCAAGTCGACGCTCTCGCATGTTATCGCCGGCAAGCCCGGTTATGAGATCACCGGTGGACAAATCCTGTTCAGGGGCGAGAACCTGTTGCGGATGGAGCCAAATGAACGCGCCGCCAAGGGCGTGTTCCTGGCATTCCAGTATCCGGTCCAGATCCCTGGCGTGACCACCATGAACTTCCTGCGGGCGGCACTGAACGCCCAGCGCAAGGCGCGGGATCAACAGGAATTCTCCACCCCCGAATTTCTGAAAAGAATCCGCGAGGTGGCCGGTTCGCTCAACATTCCCCAGGACATGCTCAAGCGCGGCGTCAATGTCGGCTTCTCCGGCGGCGAGAAGAAGCGTAACGAAATTTTGCAGATGGCGTTGTTCGAGCCGGGTCTGTGCATCCTTGATGAGATCGATTCCGGCCTCGACATCGACGCGCTGCGTATCGTCGCCAGCGGCATCAACACCTTGCGTTCGCCGGAACGAGCGATGATCGTGATCACGCACTATCGGCGGCTTCTCGACCATATCATGCCGGACGTTGTGCACGTGATGTCGAAAGGGCGGATCATGAAGAACGCCGGCAAGGAACTCGCGCTGGAGCTCGAGGCTTCTGGCTACGCCCAATTCGAAGACGCGGCCTGACGGCTCTAGGGACTCCGATGAAGCAGGTTTTGCCCAAAGCCGACCCCGAACGCGCAATTGGCAATGTTTTCGCTGCGGCGCGTGGACGGCTGCCTGGTGCAGGCCTTGTCCCCCAAATCCGGGCGAGCGCATTTGAGGTCTACGAGCGTACCGGCCTTCCGCATCGGGGCATGGAGGACTGGAAATACACAGATCTGCGCGCCCTGATCGGCGGGGTGCTGCCACTCGCTCCGCGACCGGATACGGAGGCGCTGGTGCGCGCAAAGGTGTCGGCCGAGCGAGTATCGGTCGATCAGGCGGTCAAACTGGTTTTGGTGGATGGTATATTCGCGCCGGAGCTATCCGATCTCGGCAGGCTGAAAAATCAAGTTGTTGTGCGGTCGCTGCGAGAGGTTCTGGAGAATTCGGCCCCTGGCGACATGGCAGGTCTGCTGCTGTCGACGACGAGCGATTCCGCTATCTCGCTAAACGCCGCAATGGCGACAGATGGCCTGGTGATTACGGTCGTCGACGGCAACGCGGTGAAGCGTCCAATTCAAATCGTTCACGTCGCAACCGGAGTGTCGGTGTCCACCTTTACACGCTCGTATCTACAGCTTGGTAAAGGAGCGCATGCGGCCATCGTGGAAAGTTTCGTCTCGGCTGAACGCGCGAGCGGCTATCAAGCCAACGATGCGATAATCGCCCTGGTTGGTAACGAGGCGAGCCTTTCGCATATCCGCGTCGCAGCCGCTGCCTCTGACGCCGTGAATATCTCGTCTGCGATCATCGCAGTCGGCGCCAGGGCTAAGCTCGACCTCTTCAGCATGACCTGCGGCGGCTCCATCAGCCGCTATCAGGGATTCATCAAGCTGGCTGGCGAGGGAACCAAGGTCTCGGCGAATGGCGTTAATCTCATCAGGGACGAGCTTCACGCCGACACAACGATGGTGGTAGACCACGCCGTGCCACATTGCATCAGTCGGGAGAAGTTCCGCGCGGTCATCGACGATTGCGGCCGCTCGGTATTTCAGGGCCGAATTGTCGTTCGTCCCGCCGCCCGGAAGACAGATGCCAACCTGACGACGCGGGCGTTGCTCCTATCCGACCAGGCCGAGGCCGACAGCAAGCCGGAACTTGAAATCTTGGCTGACGACGTGACCTGCGGCCACGGAGCGACATCGGGTGCGCTGGACAACAGTCTTGTATTCTATCTGCGCGCTCGGGGGCTATCCGAGAAGGATGCGAAAATGTTGCTGATTAAAGCCTTCGTTGGCCAGTCGATTGAGGAGATCACTTCTGAGAATCTGCGCGATTTTGTGACAGCTCAAGCTGAACACTGGCTGCAGGCGGGGCGATGAGCGCACATCCCGCCGTGAGCAATGGCGGTTACGACGTCAACCGTCTACGTACGGACTTTCCTGCGCTCGCCATGACGGTGTACGGCAAGCCGCTTGTTTACCTTGATAACGCTGCATCCGCGCAAAAGCCCAACGCGGTGCTTGACCGTATGATGCAAGTGTACTCCAGCGAATACGCCAACGTTCATCGCGGCTTGCACTACCTCGCTAACGCGGCGACCGAGGCGTATGAAGGCGCCCGTACCAAGGTGGCGCAGTTTGTGAACGCGCGTTCAAACGAAGAGATCATCTTCACTCGGAGCGCCACGGAAGCAATCAATCTGGTCGCCCAGACTTTTGGGCGTGAACGCATTACCCCGGGTGATGAGATCGTTCTCTCGATTATGGAACACCACTCCAACATTGTGCCATGGCACCTTCTCAGGGAACGACTCGGTGCAGTGATCAAATGGGCGCCAGTGGATGATGAGGGCAACTTCTTGCTCGATGATTTTGAGCGGCTGCTGACCCCGCGCACCAAGATGGTTGCAATCACACAAATGTCGAACGTGCTCGGCACGGTATTGCCGGTGAAAGAGGTGGTGAGGATCGCGCATGCTCGTGGTATCCCGGTGCTGGTCGACGGCTCGCAAGCTTGCGTCCACCTGAGCGCCGACGTCTGCGACATGGATTGCGATTTCTACGTCATGACGGGCCACAAACTCTATGGTCCGACGGGGATCGGTGTGCTTTACGGCAAGTCTGAGCATTTGGCATCGATGCCGCCTTTCAATGGCGGCGGGGAGATGATCCGCGAGGTCTCGCGTTCCGGCGTCATTTATGGTGATCCGCCACACCGGTTCGAAGCGGGTACGCCGCCGATCGTCGAAGCCATCGGTTTAGGGGCGGCTATCGATTACATCAATTCAATAGGCAAGGTGCAGATCCGCAGGCACGAGAGCGTACTGCTCGCTTACACCCAGGAGAGGCTGGCGGAGATCAATTTCATGCGCATGATCGGGACCCCGGCCGACAGGGGACCGATCATTTCCTTTGATATGAAGGGAGCGCATGCGCATGATGTTGCCACCATCATCGACCGCGCCGGTGTTGCGGTGCGGGCGGGAACCCATTGTGCGATGCCGCTGCTTGAGCGCTTCGGCGTGCTGGCAACGTGCCGTACGTCCCTCGGACTTTACAATACACGCGAAGAGATCGATGTGCTCGTGCGTGCGCTAATCAAGGCGCGGCAGCTGTTCTCGTGATTCGGCGAGCCAACGCTGGATGAGGTCATGCACCTCATCGCATCGCAGCAGGTAAGCACCTGTCGGTCGCGGCAAGCATAGATAGCATTGGCAGGCCTGTTTGGGCCAACCGCTCTTGCGGCCGGTCTTCCTGTGCAGGGCCTTCGGCGAGCGCGATCGCAGAGTACTGCGATCGCGGACACGCTCGAGAATTGGGCGGGGCAGGCGATTTCACGCATAGGCAGCCTTGTTTCATTTCGAACAGGGCCAAACCGAGAGTTTTCTCTGCCCAAAGCTAATGTCGGATTCGCAACAACACCCCCCGTCACCGCAGGAGGCTCGCTAAGCGATTTTGTTTGCTATGTTTTTTGGTGCTCAAGAGACGCTGGCATGCTCGTTGCTAAAGTCTTGCTCAAGAAGTCGCCCTCGCAACAGCTAACCTTTGAAGGACATCAGATGAGTCTCGCCACGACCCAGAGCATCGCAGAAATCAGGGCTCGCAACAAAGAGCTGATCGAGGAGGTGCTGAAGGTCTATCCGGAGAAAACCGCGAAACGGCGTGCCAAGCACCTCAACGTTCACCAAGCCGGCAAGTCAGATTGCGGGGTGAAGTCCAACATCAAATCCATACCTGGCGTGATGACGATCAGAGGCTGCGCCTATGCAGGGTCAAAGGGAGTGGTCTGGGGACCGATCAAGGACATGGTCCATATCAGCCACGGCCCGGTCGGCTGCGGTCAGTATTCGTGGGGCTCGCGACGCAATTATTACGTTGGCACGACGGGCATCGATAGCTTCGTGACCCTGCAGTTCACCTCGGACTTCCAGGAAAAGGATATCGTGTTCGGTGGCGACAAAAAGCTGGTCAAAATTCTTGATGAAATCCAGGAGCTGTTTCCGCTCAACAACGGCATCACCATCCAATCGGAATGCCCGATCGGATTGATTGGTGACGACATCGAGGCCGTGTCGAGAGCAAAATCCAAGGAATATGGCGGCAAGACCATCGTGCCGGTCCGTTGTGAGGGGTTTCGGGGCGTGTCGCAGTCACTAGGCCACCACATTGCCAACGACGCGGTGCGCGATTGGATTTTCGACAAGCCCGAGTCCGATGGCAAACCAACGTTTGAGCCGACGCCGTACGATGTTGCGATCATCGGAGACTACAATATCGGCGGCGACGCCTGGTCATCGCGAATTCTACTAGAGGAGATGGGCCTGCGGGTGATCGCGCAGTGGTCTGGCGACGGTTCGCTAGCTGAGCTCGAGGCAACGCCGAAGGCAAAGCTCAACATTCTGCATTGCTACCGTTCCATGAACTACATCTCACGCCACATGGAAGAGAAGTTCGGCATCCCCTGGTGCGAGTACAACTTCTTCGGACCTTCAAAGATCGCAGAGTCGCTGCGCAAGATTGCGGGCTATTTCGACGACAAGATCAAGGAAGGTGCCGAGCGGGTGATTGAAAAGTACCAACCGCTGGTGAACGCCGTGATCGCAAAATATCGCCCGCGCCTGGAGGGCAAGACGGTGATGCTGTACGTCGGCGGGCTCCGTCCGCGTCATGTGATTGGCGCATACGAGGACCTCGGGATGGAAGTCATTGGTACCGGATACGAGTTCGGTCACAACGACGACTATCAGCGCACAGCTCAGCACTACGTAAAGGACAGCACGCTCATCTACGATGACGTCAATGGCTACGAGTTCGAGCACTTCGTCGAAAAGCTCCAGCCTGACCTCGTCGGCTCGGGCATCAAGGAAAAATACGTTTTTCAAAAGATGGGTGTGCCGTTCCGGCAGATGCACTCCTGGGACTATTCGGGCCCATATCACGGCTATGACGGTTTTGCCATCTTTGCGCGCGACATGGACATGGCCATCAACTCGCCGGTCTGGAAGAAAACGAAGGCCCCCTGGAAGGAAGCTTCGAGAGCCAAGCTCCTGGCTGCAGAATAAACCAACTCATCGCGCTCTGTGGGAAGCCGGGGCGACACCAATCTCGATAGTGAAGGACTTCAACAATGGCGCAGAGTGCCGAACACGTGCTCGATCATCTCGAGCTGTTCCGCGGTCCAGAATACCAGCAGATGCTGGCCAAGAAGAAGATATTCGAGAATCCTCGCGATCCCGCCGAGGTCGAACGCATCAAGGAATGGACGAAGACGGCCGAATATCGCGAAAAGAACTTTGCGCGGGAGGCGCTAGCGGTAAATCCGGCCAAGGCATGCCAACCGCTTGGCGCCGTATTCGCCTCTGTTGGCTTTGAGGGCACGCTGCCCTTCGTCCACGGCTCGCAAGGCTGCGTGGCCTACTACCGCAGCCATCTGTCGCGGCACTTCAAGGAGCCTTCTTCCTGCGTCTCCTCGTCGATGACGGAAGACGCTGCCGTATTCGGCGGCCTGAACAACATGACCGACGGGCTCGCGAACAGCTACAACATGTACAAACCCAAGATGATTGCGGTCTCGACGACCTGCATGGCCGAGGTGATTGGCGATGACCTCAACGCCTTCATTAAGACGTCGAAAGAAAAAGGCTCGGTGCCGGCAGACTTCGACGTGCCATTCGCCCATACGCCGGCGTTCGTCGGCAGCCACGTCACCGGTTATGACAATGCGCTCAAGGGCATTCTGGAGCATTTTTGGGACGGTAAGGCCGGAACAGCGCCGAAGCTGGAGCGCAAGCAGAACGGGGCGATCAACATCATTGGTGGGTTCGATGGCTATACCGTCGGGAACCTTCGCGAGATCAAGCGCATCTTGGCGTTGATGGGCATCCAGCACACGATTCTCGCGGATAATTCCGAAGTCTTCGATACTCCGACAGACGGCGAATTCCGGATGTATGACGGAGGCACGACGCTGGAAGATGCGGCCAACGCGGTTCACGCCAAGGCGACGATTTCCATGCAGCAGTGGTGCACCGAAAAAACACTGCCATTCGTGGCTGAGCATGGCCAGGACGTCGTATCCTTCAACTACCCGGTGGGCATATCCGCAACGGATGACTTTATCGTGGCGCTGTCACGCATCAGCGGCAAGGAGATTCCCGAGCAACTCGCGCGAGAACGTGGCCGCCTGGTCGACGCCATCGCTGACTCCAGCGCGCATATCCATGGCAAGAAGTTCGCGATTTATGGCGATCCGGATCTTTGCTATGGGTTGACTGCGTTTCTGCTCGAGCTCGGCGCCGAACCGACCCATGTGCTGTCCACGAATGGCAGCAAGGCATGGCACGAAAAAATGCAGGTGCTGCTTGCAAGCTCGCCATTTGGGCAGGGCTGCCAAGCCTATCCGGGCCGAGACCTCTGGCACATGCGCTCACTCCTGTTCACTGAGCCAGTCGATTTTCTGATTGGCAACACCTACGGCAAGTATCTGGAGCGCGACACTGGAACGCCACTGATCCGCATCGGCTTTCCGGTTTTTGATCGGCATCACCATCACCGCTCCCCCCTATGGGGCTATCAGGGCGGCCTGAATGTGCTGGTGAAGATCCTGGACAAGATCTTCGATGAGATGGACAAGAAGACAAACGTTCTTGGCAAAACTGACTACAGCTTCGACATCATTCGTTGATGAGCGACCGTGGCGCGTGCCATCGCCCAATAACTCGGCGATGGCACAAGCACACGACCGTTGACCATGCAATTAGTTTGCGCTGAGAGGAAAAGGGATGACTTCACTAGCGGCCACGGTCCAGAAGATTTTTGACGAGCCGGGCTGCGCCAAAAACGGCAGTAAGTCGGAGGCTGACCGCAAGAACGGCTGCACCAAACAACTGCTGCCGGGTAGCGCTGCTGGTGGCTGTGCTTTCGATGGCGCCAAGGTTGCGCTGCAGCCGTTCACCGATGTCGCTCACTTGGTGCATGGTCCGATCGCGTGCGAAGGGAATTCCTGGGACAATCGCGGCGCGGCGTCATCAGGCTCGAATCTGTGGCGCACCTCGTTCACAACAGATTTGAGCGAAACCGATATTGTATTCGGAGGCGAGAAGCGGCTCTGTAAAGCGATCAAGGAGATCATCGACAAGTGCGACCCGCCCGCCATCTTCGTCTATCAAACCTGCATCCCGGCGATGATCGGCGACGACATCAACGCAGTTTGTAAGGCAGCATCGCAAAGGTTCGCAAAGCCGGTGATCCCGATCAATTCCCCGGGCTTCGTCGGCTCGAAGAACCTCGGTAACAAGCTCGCCGGCGAAGCATTGCTCGACCATGTGATCGGGACGCAAGAGCCGGACTACACCACCCCGTGCGATATCAACCTGATCGGGGAATACAACCTTTCGGGAGAGCTCTGGCAAGTGAAGCCATTGCTAGACGAACTTGGGATACGGATTCTCTCCTGCATCTCCGGCGATGGCAAGTATCGCGAAGTCGCTTCATCCCATCGCGCGCGGGCGGCGATGTTGGTGTGCTCAAAGTCCATGATCAACGTCGCACGCAAGATGGAGCAACGCTACGGGATTCCTTTCTTCGAGGGGTCGTTCTACGGTATTCAAGATTCGAGCGAATCGCTGCGTCAGCTTGCGCGCTTATTGGTTGAGCGGGGCGCGCCTGCAGATCTGCTCGGGCGAACTGAAGTGGTGATCGCGCGCGAGGAAGCGTGGGTCCGGGCTGCGATAGGGCCGTACAAGCCACGATTTGAAGGCAAGAGGGCGTTGTTGATTACCGGCGGCGTCAAGTCATGGTCGATCGTTGCGGCACTCCAGGAAGCTGGGCTTGAGTTAGTCGGGACCAGCGTCAAGAAATCAACCAGGAATGACAAGGAGCGCATCAAGGAGCTCATGGGGCGGGATGCCTACATGATTGAGGACATGACTCCGCGCGAAATGTATAAGATGTTGAAGGACGCAAAAGCGGACATCATGCTGTCGGGCGGCAAGTCGCAGTTCGTCGCGCTGAAAGCGGCGATGCCCTGGCTCGATATCAACCAGGAGCGTTGCCACGCCTATATGGGCTATGTCGGAATGGTCAAGCTGGTGGAGGAGATCGATAAGTCGCTCTCCAGTCCGATGTGGGAGCAGCTACGTCGACCGGCCCCATGGGAGGCATTGGCCAAGGCGATGGAGCAGATGCCATCGCCGGTGGCCGCGATCGCGTGCGATCCGGCGCTCGCCGAAGCCGCGCGCCGCGCGAGGAAGATCTGCGTGTGCAACGCGGTCGATTTAGGCACGATTGAGGATGCAATCTACGCGCACGGCCTGAGCAGCGTCGCAGCAGTGAGAGAGCATACCAATGCGGTCGGAGGCTGCTGCCGGAGACGCATCGAAGGTATCTTGGTGTCCGACCCATCTGTCATGCGACAGGCCGCAGAATAGGGAGGCGTCATGGCCATCGTCACGGCGCCGACGAAAGCCTGCGCTGTCAACCCGCTGAAGATGAGTCAGCCGATCGGCGGCGCATTCGCCTTCATGGGGCTGCGCGGGGCGATGCCGCTTCTGCACGGCTCCCAGGGATGCACATCCTTCGGGCTCACGCTTTTCGTCCGGCATTTCAAAGAGGCAGTACCGCTGCAGACCACCGCGATGAGCGAGGTCGCGACCGTACTCGGCGGTTATGAGAATCTCGAGCAGGCGATACTGAACATCTACAACCGTACCAAGCCAAAAATCATCGGAATCTGCTCGACCGGTGTCACCGAGACCAACGGCGACGATGTGGATGCCTACCTCAAGCTAATCCGTTGCAAGCATCCCCAACTCGCAAAGTTGCCACTGGTGTATGTCTCGACGCCTGATTTCAAGGGCGCGTTCCAGGACGGCTGGGGGAAGGCTGTGGCACGCATTGTAGAGGTGCTGGTGGAAGGGCCCGGCGCCAATGGACTGCGGGACCCATTGAAAGTGAATGTTCTGCCGGGATGTCACCTCACGCCCGGCGACATTGATGAACTCCGTGTCATACTGGAAGATTTCGGGTTGTGCCCGTCCTTCCTCCCTGACGTAGCAGGATCGCTCGATGGACATATCCCCGATGAGTTTACGCCAACGACCATCGGCGGCATCGGCGTCGACGAAATTGAGAGCATGGGCCGCGCCGGATGGACGATTGCAATCGGGGCGCAGATGCAGCGTGCGGCAGAGGTCATGCAGGTCAAGACCGGCGTGCCTTTTCGTATCTTCGAGCGGCTGTGTGGTCTCTGTCCAAACGACGAATTCATGACGTTCTTGAGCGAGATCAGCGGCCGCCCCATACCCTTGAAATATCGGCGGCAGCGCGGTCAGCTCGCCGATGCAATGCTGGACGCGCATTTCCATATTGGCGGTCGCAAAGTTGCTATCGGCGCTGAGCCAGACCTTCTGTTCGATGTGTCCGGCATGCTGCACGACATGGGCGCGCAGGTGACAGCGGCCGTGACGACCACTCAGTCGGAGGTGATCGGGCGGATCAAGGCCAAGGAGGTACTCATTGGCGATCTCGAGGATCTGGAAGGGCTTGCCAAAACACACCATTGCGACCTGCTGATCACGCATTCGCATGGCAGACAAGCGGCGGCTCGGCTGAAATTGCCGTTCTATCGCACGGGTTTTCCGATGTTCGATCGACTTGGGGCGGGACACCAACTATCCGTGGGCTATCGTGGTACCCGCAATCTGATCTTTGAAATCGCCAACCTCGTGATCGCGCACCGCGAGGAAAACGATCAGCCTACACCCGATAGATGGCGGACTGCGGCCGGTCTGCCACGATGCTCGGGGTATCGCAGCTCCACCGGCGCGGCTGGGAGGTCGGTTGCATGAAGGTCGCGTTTGCCACTCAGGACATGAGTCGGGTCGATGCCCATTTTGGTTGGGCAAAGAATATCGCAATCTACGACGTCGCGCCTGGCGGGCACGTGTTTCTCAAAGCGATTGAGTTTGAGGGCGACCTTAAGGAAGACGGCAACGACGATAAGTTGGCGCCAAAGATCGAGGCGATCAAGGATTGCGCGATTCTTTACGTCGCCGCCATCGGCGGTGCCGGGGCTGCGCGAGTGGTGGCCAACAAGGTTCATCCTATCAAGGTGAACAAACCAGAAAGCATTCTGGTGTTGCTCGAAAAACTCGAGCGCGTATTGAACGGCACGCCACCCCCCTGGCTACGCAAGGCCATGGCAAAGGACCGACGGCGTACGTTCAAGTTCGACGAATGAGGTGATATGACCGCTAAAATAGAGCAGCAGGGCAGCGCCGTCGACGCGCCATTCCTCAAGGAGTTGATCAAGATTTGGCGTGCTCAGGATACCAACGGAGCCTGGGAGGCAAAGAGTGATCTTGACCTGCTCGAACCATATATCTTGGACAAGCAGAAAAGGCGCGCATTGCCGATTATCGGTGATCCCGATCCCGATACACTGTGGCGGCTTAAGCTGTTCTTCGATGCGGTCGCGCTCTCGATCGAGAGGGAGACCGGCGGGATGATCCAGCCGATTCTGGATCTGCATCATGAAGGCTTCGGCCGCATGGTGCTTATCTCAGGCCGGCTGATCGCCGTGAACAAGCAGCTGCGCGATGTGCATCGCTTTGGATTTGATAGTTTCGTAAAGCTCGCGCAGGAGGGCGACAAATATGTCAGCGACGGAATCGACCTAATTCGGAAATTTCCTCAGGTGGCGAACTATTGGGGATACTCATGAGCGATCGTGAAACACTAAAGGCCGAACTAAGGAAAGTATCCGCCAAGGCAATACAGGCGAAGATGGATCTGCACGACCTTTCCGAAGAATTGCCCATCAACTGGAATTCGATCATGTTGGTGGCGCAGAAGGCGTACGATGCCTATGCCGAACTTGAGCGCAAGGGCCTCGACTTGAAGGCGCTTGAAAAGACTTAAAGGGGCAATGCATGTCGTTTCAAACACGAGACGGACGCGACTGGACGCCACAATACCTGATCTCGATCGATCCAAAGAAGTGCATCGGCTGTGGCCGCTGTTTCAAGGTGTGCGGTCGAGATGTCATGACGTTGAAAGGAAGCAGCCAGGAGGGCGAACTTGTCGAGCTCGATGACGACGAGGACGATGAGATCGAAAAGAAGATTATGGTTCTGAATGATCAAGGCGCCTGCATTGGCTGCGGTGCATGCGCCAGGGTTTGCCCGGCCAACTGCCAGACTCACACTTCAGCCGTACCTGAAGCGGCGTGAGCGAACACACTCGTCGTGTTGCGGCAGGTGAGATATAGGTGAGGAAAGGTGGAATTTTGATCAGGTGAACTGGTGATGAGGACGGCGCGCCAGAAGGATCTCGATTAAACATCGAATAGCAAGATCGAGCGAGCTGAAGGGTAAGCATTGCCTGGTGATGGTTGTGCGCGGCTATGGTATGTCGGTACAGTAGCCGTCGCTCACAAATCACTCGTCTCCAAGGTCCGCCCTTTCGTTAGAAGGCGAACCGCGCCTCCCGCAGCGCTAAGTAGATCGAAGTGCCTGTCATGATGGAGTCCGAAGAGCATAGTGCAAAGCAGGTAGCCACTGCGTCGGCCGATTTGGTCCGAGGGAATGCTGTGCATGTCTGCTTGCGATCAGCAGAAGCTTACTTGTCCGCCGCACCGCCGATCGTGGACAATGATGCTGCCTAGATGGTCGATTCTATTTAGAACGTGATGTGCCGGGAACACATTAGTTGGTCTTTTTGCGCACGCCCGGTGGCGGACGACATTTCGCTGCCCAGTACGCAGGCGTTGCGATAGAGCACGCAGACATCGAGAGCACATCGCAAATCAACACGGATCACTTCGCACGCAGGTCTCTAATTGTCGTTGCGCGGGTACCTCGTCGGGCCGGGTGCCCATCTGCTGATAGGAACCTGGCAGTCATTATCATTAGTCGTCGGTCTCTTTGACGGACCGGCAGCCGACGATCTTACGTGCGATTCCACCCACAGATCGCGGCTTGTCGCAGCGACTATCTGTAACTCACAGTGCGTCGGGTAGTCGCGCCGATGCGCGCAGAGTACTTTGGTCAGGTTGTGGTCAGCTAGGAATTCTATCATGGCCAGCAGAGCTTGGGCGGCACGAGCTCAATTGCGTGCAACTTTGCCGATAGGAGAGCGCTCTCATGTATGGCAGAAGCGTAGGCTCATCCAGCCAGTTCACAACCGGTAACCAAACTGACGATTCCTCAGAAGGGGGAGATAGTCCCCGGTTTGCGGAAACAGTTGCAGGAATGGAGCGAGGTGGGTCGTCATCAGAACCAGCGGCGTCATACTCTCTCGTTTCCGAACCACCCATTAGAGAGATCGACCGAAAGTCCTTCTTGCGCGGCGTTGAGAGATTCTTGCGAAATGATATCAGGTACATCGCCGCGAACCCAGAAGAGTACTCAGACTTCGTCTCCCAGAAGGCTGAGCGCACAGCGACGGTTGCTGGAAGTTACGCCAACACCTACGACGATCCAAATAAGCCAGCACGATTTTACAGCTACCAGTTGGGCCACGAAATTGTCGGGCTTCTAAGAGCAGGAGGCCCGGCTCTGATTAAAGGAGACCAGTTTCAGCAGCAGTTTGGGCGCAACGATATCACATCCGTCGTAGATCTTAGGGTGACTCATCCGCTTGTCGAGAACGCTGGCGATATCTTGCTAGAACATCAACTGCGAGAGGACGGGGACCATCCGCTGATCTTGTCGCGGCCGGCCCTAGCGGGCATGGAACCTCGTCTAGCGGACATGGGTTTTGTTCACGTGGGTCGTAACCACTGGGTGCTTGATCCTCACCAGCGCCCCGATGTATGGGCGAAGAACGAGAACGACGAGTGGCAGCGCGTAGGCAAGCCTACGAAGTATCTTTCCGAAGATGGCGGCAGTAATGTCGGTCCTCAGAGAAGCTACCAAACGGACTCGTCGGACGATGACCCTTCATTTTACTTGGAGCGCGCTCTTACGGAGATGCACATGGAGTAAATTCGCTGCAATAGCAGCAACGGGCCTGAAATGACGGACATTTGACCGTTCTATCCCGGCTCAACGGTCTTGCTCCAAAGGGGGCGCACGCTCGCTGCGTCCCCCCGCCGGCTCAAACGTCCGTTCAACCTTTCTCTGAAGGCGCTTACGAAGTTACGGTGGGATGCGATCTGAGGGGGCGTAACGGGGGCTCCCTGCGGAGTGGCCATCAACGAGCAGCAACGACCGGCCACCGCAGGCAGCTATCCGGCCAATGGTGCAGAGGGCTTGGACCCGAAAGCTGCAGCTGCAACGACCTTCATGGAAACGGCCGCAAGTCCCAAATTGTCGAACTGCTTCTGAATTATGCGTCGGGTAATTGGGTGAGTCAGCAATGGGGGCTCGCGCGTTGGATTGCCACAGACACTATCAGCCCGGCACTTGTACGATTCTTGCAGGTTGATTGCACAGCGACAATGAAAAGCGTCTTGCAATGAATGGGTGATAAATGAAGCCAAATCCCATCTACGCGATCTGCAACTTTAAGGACATTCCGAGCCGCCAGGCCATGGGATTCCACCTTATGATCGTCGATGATGACGGCAATCACCAGCCGTGGTCCATCATTGTTGTGCGCTGGGGCAAAAAGGTGCTTGGCTACGCTAACAAATGCCCGCACAGCGGCGTCAATTTGGACTGGGAGCGGAACGAATTCCTCGATCCATACGGCATCCGGCTGATGTGCGGCAAGCATGGTTCGACCTTCGAACTCGGCACCGGCCGGTGCGTCGAAGGTCCATGTCAAGGCGGAGCCCTCACGCCGATCGCGTTGGCAGTTCTGGATGATGATATCTGCGTCGTTGGTGTGCATCTTGTCGAAGACGATGCATCGGCCAACAACTGAAGTCCGCGCTCAGACCGGCCGGTTCTCGTTGCGGTTTTTCACGGGCTCCATCCTCTTTAGTCCGTCCTCGTACGAGATCTCCTCATAAGACAGGTCGAGATCCTTTGCGGCATCGAGGAGGTAATCAAGCTTGCCGCCCGGATCGAGCTTCTTGATTTCGTCCTTGTTGAGCCCGACCAGGTCCATCATCTCCTTCCAAACCGTGGATTCATCGCACGGTAGGACGTGGAAGCGAATGTCTCCGAACCTCACTCGGTACTTCGCCAGTAAATCAATGTTGTTGCAGAAAATGAAGTAGCTGCCGGTTGGGCTCAAGGCGCCATCAAGGACGGTCGTGACGTCAGCGAGATACGCGAAGGAATGCAGGTAGCCGGCCAGCACCGGAATAGTGCATTCGCCGTCCTGCGCGATCGTCAACACCTGCTCAATCGAATAGTCGGGCGGCCGTTTTTCGTCCGCGACCTGAGTCTGGAATTTTAGCGCCACGTCGCCGCGAAAGCCGAACCGGCCCGGCTTGGTAGTCCCGCCTTTGAGTACGGCATTGAGCAAGCGGCCCTCCTTCTCAAGTCTGCCGAGTGCGGTGTTCTCGATTGCAGTCATTAAACTCTTCCTCGATCTAAGCTCTTCACCGACGGCTTGGCCGGTGCTAGATGCGATGCAAATTGCTTGCCGTTGCATGAGTAGGGGCCTTCGCCGTAGCTTAGAACGAAAACGCGTCAGTGGCTGCGCTCGCATCAAGGAGCCTTGTCGGGAACGCGACATCCGTTCCAAAGCCAACAGGCGCGATCCGAAAAAGGGAGCATCATCAAGCGTCTGCGCGCTGGCACGTGACTTGCCCTTAGCAGCGAGATCCAAGCTGATGAGGGAAAGCCGTGATTAACCTGACGGATAGCGCAGTGAATGCAATCAAGAGCGCGATTTCATCGTCGACGCACCCGACCGGCGGTCTGCGCGTCATGATCGAAGCAGGCGGCTGCAATGGATTCAAATACAAGATGGGTCTGGTCGAAGAACCGAGACCTGGCGACACCGTGATCAAGTGTGACGGGCTGAAGGTGTTCGTCGATAACAAGAGCTGTGAGCATCTGATCGGCACGACCATTGATTTCGTGATCGCAACGGAGAGTTCTGGCTTTACTTTTCACAACCCGAATGCCACCGCGAACTGCTCATGCGGAAAATCGTTCAGCTGATGAAACAAATCGTCCAGCTGCTGAGGAGAAAACATCGAAGCATACCGGCCGAACCGGGAAAACTAAGGCAATCGTCGTCCACTGCGACAAATCGAGAGCGTCGCCTTCGCGGCGCAGTCGAAGAGATCCGCCCCAATCTGCAACGCGTCGGTGGCGACTGTCACCTGATCGGGATCGATGGCAGCAGAGCCATGGTCAGGCTGACCGGTGCCTGCACGTTGTGTAAGCTTTCGAGCCTGACGCTGAAAAGCGTTCGCGCGCGGCTGGTGAGTAAACTCGGCGAATTAGTTCGCCTGATTCCCGTCGCCGCTGCAGGCGAGGTAGTGGATTGAGCGAAAATCGAGTGCCGATTTACCTCGATAACAATGCAACGACGCGGACCGACCCATCGGTCTTGCAAGCCATGTTGCCGTTCTTCACCGAGCAATTCGGCAATGCCTCGTCCACGCATGCCTTTGGCAGCGAGGTCGCAGTCGCTGTGAGGCAGGCCCGGCTGAGCTTGCGGGGCCTGCTAGGGAACGCATACGATCGTGAAATCGTTTTTACCTCGGGAGGGACCGAGGCCAATAATGCCGCGATCCTCTCTGCGCTTGCGACACAGGAAGACCGCGACGAGATCGTCACCACCTCAGTTGAGCACTCCGCTGTTCTTGCGCTAACCGAGCAATTGACGACAAGAGGAGTCAAGACACACATCGTACCCGTAGATGCGCGCGGCCGGCTCGATATTGAGGCGTTTCGCGGCGCACTCGGGCCACGCACAGCGATTGCCTCGGTTATGTGGGCCAACAACGAGACCGGAACGAAGTTTCCCGTGCGGTTTCTTGCCGGGTTGACCCGTGAGGCGGGCGCGCTGTTTCACACTGATGCGGTCCAGGCCATCGGTAAGGTGCGCGTGAACCTAAAGGACAGTGCCATCGACATGCTCTCGCTATCCGGGCACAAACTGCACGGTCCCAAGGGGATCGGCGCGCTATATTTGCGCACAGGGACAAAATTCCGGCCGCTGATCTGCGGCGGATCACAGGAACGAGGGCGTCGCGGCGGGACTGAGAATATTCCCGGCATTGTCGGCCTGGGAAAGGCCGCCGAGCTTGCCGCGGAGCGGCTCGAATCGGAGCGCGTGCGCATTTGCGCGTTGCGCGACCGCCTTGAGCATGGAATTTTGCAAATTGGCGAGTGCGTTGCGCTCGGCGATCTCAGCAATCGATTAGGGAACACGGCCAATATTGCTTTCGATCGTCTCGAAGGCGAAGCCATCGTCCACCATCTCAATAGAGCGGGCATTGCCGTGTCGCTCGGATCAGCCTGCAACGCCGGCTCAATGCAGCCATCGCATGTTCTGCGTGCCATGCAGGTGCCGGCGTGGCGGATGCGTGGCGCGGTGCGCTTTTCTCTGTCGCGTGAAACCTCCGTCGCGGAGGTCGATGAGGTCGTGTGCGCAGTGTCCGACATCGTGGCTCGCCTGCGCGCCACCTCCGCCGTCGCAGTCAAGGAGTAGACTCGTGAAAATCATGATCCGCCGGTCTCCGGACGCGGGCCTGTCGATCTACGTGCCAAAAAAGGATCTCGAAGAGCCAATCGTTGAATCCGAGTACGAGACGCTATGGGGCGGCTGGATCAAAGTAGCTAATGGCTGGGTGCTCGATTTACCTGAGATGCCGAGCGGCACACGGTTACCGATCACAATCAACGCTAAAAAACGGGGCGAGAACGGGGACGATCCGTGAGGCGCCCTCACAGATCGACTTTGTCGATGCTGCCGATGCAAAGGCGACGCTCGTGGACATCGCTGCCGGCCTGAGGGCCGCGAGCGTCATTCCCTATCTCGGTCCTGGCATCGCCGAAATTCTGCAGATCCGATATGCCGACCACGCCAGAGGCGTTGGCCAGCTTCTTCGCGAGCAAGGTTGCGCTGCCGCGGCGAGCTAGGGCAATGCGTGGGCCTCGGCGCAGCATATCGAGATCAGCAAATACCGGTCCGCCGTGACGGCATTGGTGACGCAGGCCTTCGCTGAGCCAGTCGAGCCGACGCGGTTGGGCCATCATCTTGCGTCCCTATCCCTGCCCGTCATAGTCGACGCGTGGTATGATGCCGCCATGCGCGAGGCGGTGGGTAATCGCGATGGGGCGAAGTGCAGGTATCACCCGCATCGGCATTGGCGAGGATCGTTGGTATCGTTTTTACGAGTCACTTGGCCAAGAGGTCGACAGTTCCGTCGCCGGCAGCTGGGGGACGGTGTTGTACCAGCCGCACGGCAGCGTGCAGCCGGCCAACAACTTCCTTATCTCCCTGGCTATGTCGAGGCGTCGACCGAAATCGACATTCAGGCACCAAATTCCGGACATCGTCAAGGAAAGGCGAACCGGACAGACCTTTCTCTTCATCTGCTGTCGCTTCAACGACCAGCTCTTGCGTGGCTATGCCCGGAAGACCATCAAGCGAAGTCGGCCGACACCCACTATGCGATCGTTGATGCGGACGCGCTCTCTCGCAACGAGCTCCGCTTTCTACTCGAGCAGGGCCTTACACCGCTTGCGATTGGGCTCCCTTGCGCGGTTGAGATACTGATCACCCATTAGCGTCCTTGTGAAGCCCGAATCCCCCAGCTCGTATCGACTTATTTGCGAGAGCCGCAACGCGAAAAGACACGTTCAGATGGAGCCGGGTTAGGGCGAGCTCAGCGCGAGAATGAATGAGCAGGCCACGGCGCGCTGTGTGAGAATGACGACGTATCTGTCGCACTGACAACAAGTGCATCATTGCATGTTCTTACATGCGCCAGCGCCCATAGTTTCCGCTAACTCGTTGGCGTATGGCTGCAATTCCATCGTCGCCGCCATGGCATGCAAGTTGCTCCCCAGTTTCTTGAGGCTCGCTCACGGACGGTCCTGGGAGGCCGATGATGCCTGCAGGGAAAATGAAAATGAATGCGGTCGTCGGACGCGGAAAATATGTCAAAGCGGCAGTGGATGGCGGCAAGATGAAGCCCGCCGCGGAGTATAAGGGCTGCCGCGCTTCGGCCAACACCGGGCAGGCGAGCTGCGGATCGCAGGCGGGGCCAGGCGATCTACCGATCGAAATCTGGGAAAAGGTCAAGAACCATCCCTGCTATAGCGAAGAAGCGCATCATCATTACGCCCGCATGCATGTCGCGGTCGCGCCTGCCTGCAACATCCAGTGCAACTACTGCAACCGAAAATACGACTGCGCCAATGAATCGCGTCCGGGTGTGGTGAGCGAGAAGCTCACGCCCGAGCAGGCGCTAAGAAAAGTGCTCGCGGTCGCGACCACTATTCCGCAGATGACGGTCCTTGGCATCGCTGGTCCCGGCGACCCTCTGGCCAATCCAGCAAAGACGTTCAAGACCTTCGAGCTGGTCGCCAAGGCGGCTCCGGATATCAAGCTGTGTTTGTCAACCAACGGACTGGCTCTGCCGGATCATATTGATACCATCGCCGGGTCCAAAATTGACCACGTCACCATCACCATCAACATGGTCGATCCCGAAATCGGCGCCAAGATCTATCCGTGGATCTTCTTCAACCACAAGCGCTACACCGGCATCGACGCGGCAAGGATACTCACCGATCGCCAGCTGCAAGGCCTCGAGATGCTGAGCGAACGGGGTATCCTGTGCAAGGTCAACTCGGTGATGATTCCAAACATCAACGACGACCACTTGGTCGAGGTCAACAAGGCGGTGAAGTCGCGCGGTGCCTTCCTTCATAATATCATGCCACTGATCTCAGCGCCTGAACACGGCACGGTATTTGGCCTCAACGGTCAGCGCGGACCAACTGCGTGGGAATTGAAGGCGCTGCAAGATGCTTGTGAAGGGGAGATAAAAATGATGCGGCATTGCCGCCAGTGCCGCGCCGATGCGGTCGGTCTACTCGGGGAGGACCGCAGCGCAGAGTTCACCACCGATCAGCTCATGAAAATGGACGTCCAATATGACTTGGAGATGCGCAAGGGTTATCAGGACGGGGTAGAGGATGAGCGCGCCGCCAAAGTCGCGGCCGCCCAAAAGGAGCTTACGGAATTTGCCGGAGAGATGAGCGCGATCACTCTTCTAGTGGCCGTCGCAACCAAGGGCTCAGGGTTGATCAACGAGCACTTTGGGCATGCAAAGGAATTCCAGGTTTACGAACTTTCTACATCCGGCGCGAAATTCGTCGGCCACCGCCGCGTGGATGTTTACTGCCAAGGCGGTTATGGTGAGGAGGACAGGCTTTACGCCATCATGGGTGGCATCCATGACTGCCATGCGGTCTTCGTGTCAAAGATCGGCGGCTGCCCGAAAAGCAATCTGATCAAGGCGGGGATCGAGCCGGTCGATCAATACGCCCATGAGTTCATTGAGAAGTCGGCGATCGCCTGGTTCAAATCCTATCTGGACAAGGTGAAACGCGGGGAGATCCAGCACGAGCAGCGCGGCGACGCCGCGATCCGGCAGGGATCTCGGATCTCTGCAGCGTAAAGGGGGAATATGTGCCATTCAAGATCATCGCCTCGCAGTGTACGAGCTGCTCAGCCTGCGAACCCCTATGTCCGAACGATGCCATCTCGGAGAAGAGGGGGAGCTTTGTCATTGAAGCGGCGAAATGCACTGAATGTGTTGGCCATTTCGACGAGCCGCAATGTGTCGCCGCCTGTCCGGTCGACAATACCTGCGTGGTTGACACATCCCTGCCTCGCTACCAGGCGCCAGCCTAAAGCGTGAGGCCCATGAGTGGCATGCCAGCAGCTGGAAATGAAAGCGTCATAAGCTTCGTGCTGCGCTCTGGCGGCGGCGCAGTTGCCGACGTTCGGTCCTCCATGACGGACGAGGACTGCGCCGGATTGCCCTGCGATCGTGCTGTATCTGGTCGGCAGCACGGGCTTGGCGGGCATTTCATTCCGCGCGGTGGTCCAAAGGCGCTTCGCGATGCCGAGAGTGGCCTTCTCGGCAGCGCTGCTATCGTCGATGTGACTGACGATGCCGCGTGAGGATGAAGTGAATGCAGAATCTCGCCTGCGGGGGCCGAAGCGGCTCCGCGCACCCCTAAAGGAGCGATGCATGAGAGGCGATACATGAACAGCATCGTTCGCGACAGCGACGTCGTCGAGCTCAATCAGCCGCCTGTCTACAGCTTTGGCCAAAAAGTGCGAGCCAATCGCACCATCCGCAATGATGGCACCTATCGCGGCAAGGAGATTGGCGACGTTTTAGTCAAGAAGGGAGAGGTGGGTTACGTCGTATCGATCGGCACGTTCCTGCAGCAATTCTACATCTACGGCGTCGAGTATCTGGAAAGCGGCTACCGCGTTGGCATGAAGCGCAAGGAACTGGAGTCGGTGGACGCCTGCGAGGAGATCGATGATCTGCCATTGCCGGAGGAGTTATGACGCCAGCCGGCTTTCCGAAATATCGACGTGGCCAGCGGGTCAAGACCGCAGTCGACCTCATCAATGACCACTCATTTCCCGATAGGGAGCCCGAAGGAGTCTTGCTTGCCGCCGGAGCGACCGGTGAGATCATCAACGTCGCGATCCATACCGAAGCGAACGTGCCGATCTACATTGTCGATTTTGGTGAGCAGCTGCTCATCGGCTGCCTTGAAGAAGAAATCACAGTGCTTTGAATGGAGGCTTTCGCCATGAATGCTGCGCTGATGAGAAAGGTAAAGGCCGGGCTGGTGCCTCACCCCAACGAGCTCGATCGTAAACGGATCGAGCGCGGCTTGAGCTCGCGCAAGCGCTATCTCTACGTCTCGCCGAACGTGACGCCGGTGAGGGGCGGTTACCTCGTCGAGAGCCCCTGTTGCTCGCGCAACATCGACGAGGATGGCGCACTCATCGATGTCGCGCTGATTCATTATGATGCCGTGAGCGGGATCTGGAAGCTGTTTCGCAAGAACCACGCGCGCGGAATCTGGGAATTTTACAGCCTTTACCATCGGTTGACTTCTGCAATCGACGAATTGAATGCGGATCCGGAGCGTCTGTTTTGGCAATGATGCCCCGCCTTTCACGAGCCACAGAGGAGCCACGATGGCGCTCACCGCGGAGGAATTGATCGAAATCGAGCGGCTGCTTGCAGCCGATGGCGCCGAGAAGGGTTCGTTTGTCGAGCTGCAGCGCCGCTTTCCGCAGCTTGCTTGGGTGCGCTGTGATGCGTCGGATGTGGCGGACCAGCCGTTCCGGCAGTTTCCGCGTTTCGACCTTCATCTGATCGATGGATCGGATCACTGCGTGCAGATTACGGCCGATCCGACGCGGGCGACCGGCATAGTGTTGGCCAAAAGGAATGTTGGGCGGTGAGCACTGAACTGGCAGAGTATCGGCTTGATGGCGCGCACACTGTGGAGGAGAATGCATCATTCATTCCACTGTCCGATCCCGATATCACCTTTGCCGAGCTCTCTGCCGTGGAAACGCTGCTGTGTTCGCCGCAGATCTCCAACGGGCAGATTACCGCGGCGTTTGAGCACGCTTTCGCCGCCTATCTTGGTCGCAAATATGCTGTTGCGGTCTCGAGTGGTACCATAGGGCTCCTCCTTGCGCTGAGGGCGTTCGGCATTGGTCCCGCGCACGAGGTTATCGCCTCGCCCTACTCCTTTCGTGAGACCGCGCATGCCATCAGTCTCGCAGGCGCACGAGCGGTATTTGCAGAAATTGACTATTGGTCGGGAGCATTAGTCCCAGCGAGGGCCGAAGAGCGCATCACGGCCAATACGCGGGCGATTGTCGCCGGCAATCCCAACGGTCATCCAGCGCCATGGTCGGAGCTGCGCGCGGTCGCCCAGCGCCATCAGCTGCTGCTTTTGGAGGATTCCACCGAGGCGATCGGATCGAGCTACAAGGGTGAGCTCGTCGGCCGGTTTGGCGACATCGCGGTGTTCGACTTTGCTCAGCCGCTGGCCCTAACCTGTGGTGAAGGCGGAATGGTTGTGACCGATGATATCGACATCGCGCTCGGCTTGCGTCGGCATCGCGCCCATCGCCTGGACGAGCGCTCTTCCGTTGTTGTCGGTAGCACGGCGCCTTATCAGGCCGGCATGAGCGATCTCACGGCTACCTTGGGCCTAGCGCAGCTCAAGCGTCTCGATGAAATCCTGGAGCGGCGTCGGTTCGTCGAGCAGCTATATAACGCGCATATGCAATCATTTGAGGGCATCAAGCCGCCTTATGTTGGCCCCGATGTGGTCGAGGTAAACTGGTTGCTTTATCTCGTTCATCTGGGGACGCGCTTCACGCGATCGGGGCGCGACGCCATTATCGATGATCTGCGCGGCGCGCAGGTTGAATCCACCGCCTATAGCCAACCGCTACACTTGCAACAACACTACTTTGACTTCGGCTATCGGCGTGGCGATTTCCTGGTTGCGGAAAGAATCGCAGATCGCGCTCTTGCCCTTCCGTTCCACACCCATCTCACGAACAAGCAGATCGAGTTTATGGTGGAGACCATGAAAGATGCGTCGATAAACGTGGGAGCGGGTGCCGCGATTTACTAAGATGATCGTCATCCACGACACGGAAGAACGAGGGTTGAATGGCGGTGAGCGTGGTATTTCTCATCGCGAGAGATGAGCAACGGACGGAGGATACGTCCTTTGTGGCAGCGTTGTCGGATAGCATGGCGGGAGCGCGCCGGATGCCGCTGGAGGTATGCACTTGTCTTAGAGCAGCAAGAGAAATGCTCCAAGCGAGCGCGAAGAAGCCCTTCTCGATAGCAGAGAAGGCGGCGCGTCCAAGGCTGGCATGAGAGCCTACGCGCCAAGGTGCCCAAAACTAAGCACATCACAGTCGAGATTCTCGGTGTCCGTTCAGGATCTTTAGAGTTCTCAAAACAGGTTATCGGTATGAACTCGCAACAAGTCATCATCCACGTCCGCTTCGCTCCGAACGGAAGGGTGATCCAAATCAGCGAGCGTCCGGCGAAGCTCACGCCGAACCAGTGGTTTGACGTCCTCAACGCCCGTGCCAGCTCGGCTTATCGGGCGCTCGCTCGTGGCCGTGGGATTTTTCAGCTGAGCCGGACTGCGATCGAAGCCTTCAAGCAGGAAACTGCGAGGCCGGGATGAGCGAACCTGTAATCGGCAACCTGATGAGCGGTCACATCGAGGTTTTTGTCGTCTGTCCGGCCGATGCCATCGAGCGGAGTGGGGCCATGAGCTTTAGCCTGTCGCGGATTGACGATAAGGGCGAGAGCCGGCCGTTTCCGATTATTGTGGTGCGCACCTTCGGCAATGACTATTTTGGTTACGTGAATCGTTGTCCGCATGAGAACGTCTGGCTGAATATCGGCTCCGGTACGTTTTTCTCGGCAGACCGCTCCTTTCTTAGATGCGGCCGGCACGGTGCAAGATTCGAGGTCGACACAGGGATGTGCATCGACGGCCCCTGCGATGGCCAATCGCTTGAGCCGGTAGCGCTCGCCGTAATCGAAGGTGACGTCTGCCTGTGCGGCGTCAAGCTGCTCGAGGACCACCGGTTTGGCGACCCCTTCGGGGACAGCGACGAAACCATGGATGTCACGATCCATCCGGACTAACGGGCCTATCGCTTTATTGTGCTCAAGCTGCCTTAGGGCGCTTTGCCCTCGCCGTTGTTCGCGTGAGCGTTGGTAGATGCGTGTCACAGCTTTTGATGACGGGCACCTCGTCGGATTGCGGCCTTGCACTCCACGACCTGCGCAGCACCAGCAAGCTGCTCTTGCGCTGGCTCGTCAAATCGAGCCGGCAGCGGGACATGCCTCCTACCGCCGTGGATATGTTTGAGGGGAAATGCCCCCGGCGGCTGGAAGTTCGCCGAGGGCATCGTCTGGGCGTGGAGAATGGCGGGACCCAGACTGACAGGATCGTTTGGGGATGAGGAATGACGATCCTGTGTCAGAAGGCCGGTCGGTGCAGCTGGCGTTATTGCCGGCGTTGCAACTGCCATGCCAAACCTCGGCTTGTGCGACGCTCTTAGCGAATGGCGCCACCATCGTCAGTAAGGGCCGGTTAGAGCGTGCTCGTTGTTCCGCATTTCCGGCTGCAAGCGCGCGTCTTGACGCGTATCGTGTGAAGCGTGATCCCCATTTTGGACCGCTGAATTGCGTTTTAACGTTGCTGCCGATGGGGATGCGACCGGCTTGGTCTGCAGCCTCAAAGGTGGCTCGGCGTTCATCCCTGCCTCTTTGGGCTCTCGCGACGGGCGCGATCTGTTGAGCAAACGATGGATGGGCAGCGGCGGAGCGCAGCGTCCAGCTTCAGGGCGAAAAAGATGCTGTAGGCTCGCGCGGTCAATGCGGCCAGCCGCTCACTCATGGCAGAACACGGCGCTCGATCCGCCGCACGATCTTCGAGCTCCTCGCTAGGCGGCTCGAGGGTCATGAAGATCGCTGCTCATTCCAAGATACGATAGCGCAAGAGCTGGACCAAATAACCGAGCGTCTCGGTTGTTCTGCGTACGAACTGCAGAAGGTTGAACGGGAGGTCAAACGCTAAGCGAGGTTTGTCGTGGCCGAAACAGAGGCGAACAACATTGTCGTAACCTTCGCAACAATCGTGAGTCGCGCAAAGCAAGGGATCGTTGCGGAGGCGAACGTTACGCATCTGGTGTGCAACTTGCTTTGGAGAAGTTGGATGGTGAGCAAGCGGGAGCAGAAAGATCGTGATGATGGCTGAAGAGATTGGTGCTGATCATGGAGGCTGCTCTGGACGCCAAGATATCTATCGCTGATCGTCGGCGACGACCATCACTATGGCGCCCGCTCATTTTGCCTGCTTTGGCGAGCGCGTGTGGGAATCATTAGCATTAATTGGTCTATGCGGCGTTTAGTCGTAAGAGATTGTTGGGGGCGATGTGCTCGCATCTCGTCTCTTCTCAGATGAAGCCCATTGATCACAGGATAGGCGCATGAACTCAGAAACCGAATTCGAGCTTCCTCAACTTTATAGACATCATGTCTTTGCCTGCAACACGCAGCGTCCGCCAACTCATCCGCACGGCAGCTGTGGCGCCTCCGGCGCACAACCCCTATGGGATCGAATGGCCAAGGCGATCGAAGCGCAAGGCCTCAACGATATTGGCTTCACGATGGCGGGCTGCCTTGGCTTTTGTAACTCTGGTCCCTTGATGGTCGTCTATCCCGATGGAGTGTGGTATCGCGCGTCCACGCCTGAGGATGTCGACGAAATCGTAAACTCCCACCTCGCGCAAGGCAAACGTGTCGACCGCCTTGTCATGGTGTTAAAGCGAACCTAACGGCTCGATTAGCGGCCACTTGCCAAGGCTAGCAAGCATCGACTGCTAGCGCGGCGATGAGCTGGCCGCTCGGAGGTCAGATCGTCTGAGATAGAGCGTAGCCATCACGCCGCGGATTTGAGAACAGCAAGTCATTGACGTTTTCGCGGCGTGCCGCCTTTCTTCTCCGGCCCAAGCGGCAAATGGCGGCCTTTGCAACGCGCGTGCTGGGTCGATTTGTTTGTGTACCGTCACCGCTTGCCGCGCGACCCGGAGTTCACAGCGAGAGCAGTGCTGGGCTCCCCGCGTCTCGCGAGATAACGCGTACTTGACGCGTCATCTCGCTCTGTTTGCACCGCGGCGAGGTTAGGGACGCGCTCGATGAGCTCGCCGCGTCCGGTTTGATCAAACGGATCCCCTGAAATGGACCCCGATTTGGGACCAGAGGCTTAGTTGGAAAAAGGCCGCTCCGTCTGATAGACGGAGTGAGCAATAACGAAGAAGACGAGACGCAAGATCGACGCGGCACTGAAGGCAAAGATCGCGCTGGAGGCGGTGCGGGAGCAGGCGATGGTGGCCGATTTGGCCCAGCGCTACGAGGTTCACCCGAACCAGATCTATGCCTGGAAGAAGCAAGTGCTGGAAAAGGCGGCCCGGGCCTTTGACGCGGGTGTCGGGCGGGAGCGCGAGGACGCTCGCGAACGTGAGATCGAGAAGCTGCACGCCAAGATAGGACAACTGACAGTCGAGCACGATTTTTTAGTGCGGAGGTCCGGAAGATGAGCACGCCGGACCGTCGAGCAATGCTCGATCGCGCCGATAAGGCGCTGTCGATCCGCCGGCAATGCATGTTGCTTGGCATCGCGCGCTCTGGCGTCTACCGGCCGCCGCGGCCGGCCAACGACAACGACCTTGCTCTGATGCGGCGGATCGACGAGCTGTTCACCGCCTGGCCGTTCCTGTGGGCGCGGCGAATGACCGCGATGCTGAAGACGGGCTTCAGGACAATCGCAAGCGCGTGCAGCGCTTGATGCGCAAGATGGGCATCGCGGCGCTGGGACCGAAGCCCGAACACGACGAAGCCGGCGCCGGGCCACAAGATCTATCCCTATCTGCTGCGCAACATGACGATCGACCGGCCGAACCAGGTGTGGGCGGCCGACATCGCGTATTTGCCCATCGGCCGTGGCTTTCTTTATCTCGTTGAAGGGCTATGCCGACGGTCGCGAGGCCAAGGCAGGAATCGCAAACTGGATCGCCTTCTACAACGGTCGTCGCCTTCATCAGGCACTCGGCTATCGCGCGCCGATGGCGGTCTGGCGCGAACGGATGCAGGCTGCGAAGGCTGTGGACATGATGGACAACGCTGACGCGTTGGCCACATGCCCACAGCAACAGCAGCAGACAGGGTTTCTCGCAGCGTGATAGAAACGGATCAGGAACGGTCAGTTTCCAACTAACAAACCTGTTCAAGCGGTCCCGCTCCGCGGATCCATTTCACCCCTTTCTGATCCTGTTCTAGCGTCAGAACTTGTAAGTGACGCCGCCGCTGACGAGCCACGGGTCGATGTTGGCGCGACCGGTGACGGCAATCGCATTGTTTACGGTCGCGGAGTACTCCGGCCGCAGCCATAGCTTCTTCACGTCAAAGTTGAGGCCCCAGTGCCGATCAAGCATGTAATCGAAGCCGAATTGGACCGCCGCGCCGAATTGGTTGCTGATGCGCAAATCCGTAACGGCAAGGCCAGCGAGCGACGTATTGGCAGCCGATTGGTTGAAGAATGCGGTGTAGTTGATGCCCGCGCCGATATAGGGCTTGAGCGCGCCGAAATCGGTGAAGTGATATTGCAGGGTCAGTGTTGGCGGCAACAGCCAGGCTTTGCCGATATCGAGGCCAGTGAGCGCGCCATTGCCGCTGATGTGATGGCTAGTTACGCCGAGAATGAGTTCGGCGGCAACGTTTCTCGTGAAGAAATAGGTGATGTCGAGCTCGGGTATGACTTGATCGCTGATCGAAAGCCCAGAACTTGGTGAGGACAGCGAGGGCACCCCGGCGACGCTGACTGAGCTGCCTTCGGTGTCCGGCAAAACGCCAAGTACGCGCAGGCGGATCATCCATGGATTGAAGGGTTCGATCGGGGGCGCTTTATAGTAGATCGGCGCCTGGCCCAGATCTGCAGCCCGTACCGGGATGCTGACCAACGAGGTTGCTAGCGCGAGGAGTGACGCCCTCGTCAGAACTGTCCTTGTTCTCATCGAATTCTCCATTCCAAAATCCGCGCGAAGAGCCGCGCGATATCTCTGTCACACACCGGGAAGGGCGGAGGATTTGATGCCGATCAAGATGGAAGCGAGCAGAGCGCAATTATGCCGCTAAGTTGCATAATGATCACTGCCGCGCAGGGTCGAGATCTGTTCTGATCCTTATTCAATTCAAGAGAGGCGCGTCTGTTCAAGAAGCCGCATCTCGGATTGTTGCTCTGATCCAATCCAGGCCGCGGACATCATGCGCGACAAAGGCTGCACCTGTCACCGCCTCTCACAAGAGCGAGAAGCGCGGCGATCGAGCGCAATATAGACGATGCCCCTTACGGGCAGCCACTCGCGCGGGCCGTCTCAGCGAAGGTCCCGTCGCTTATTGCCCGTGAAGGAAGCCGGAGTGGGAAACGTCATCCTTACTTTATTGATCGACTGGGGGCCGCTCCTTCGTTTCCTCAGGCCTGCGCACAACGCCTGGGGTTTGCTTCGTGCAAACACCCCTCGAGATCATCTTGCGTCTTGCGGCCAAGCAGCGACAGCACGGGCTCATGATCGAGCCCGGCACATCGTGCCCCGTCTACGTCGATCAGCGGTCGTCGTATCAGGAGCGGATCGCCCACCATCAATGCGAGTGCGCTTGCCGCGCCGATAGTATCGGGATTGAGTTCGCCTGACTTGATACGTGCCGCAGCTCGGTTGAACCAGGAGCCGACGGGCATATTGCCGAAGAAGCTACGTAATTCCTCCGCATCCCATGGCTCCTTCAAGATGTCTTGAGCGATCACGTCGTGGCCGGCGGACTTCAGCGCTTGAATCTGACGCGCGTTAGTGGCGCAGCCGGGTTTCTGATAGAGGATGATTGTCGCCACGATATACCTCTGTAGGCGCGCTGAGCTGAACGATTGGCACGGCGCGGCTGCTTCGGGAGCCTCTTCAATTTCTTGCCGATCACCTCCAAAGTCCGCGCACCAAGCGCCGTACCATGTATGCAACCTCGCCGCTGGTGCGCGAGATTGCGGGCCAGCCGGCATATTCACTGTCGTCGAATCGGAGCAAGTTCCGTTCCACACGTGAGGGCATCGGAACAGGTCGCGCAAATCGGCTTTTCGCGTTGATCGTTGTGGTCGTTGTGGTCGTTGTTAGTTTTCTGACAGCCGCGCAAATCCTGTTAGATCTAAAACAGCCAGGGCCTTACTCACCGGCTAGTTGGTTTTCAGAAACGTAATCAGAAGCTTAAGGAGCGCGGTCAAGCGTTGGCACGGCGGTTGCTAATAGGCGGTAGCAACACTGACTGAGGGCTGAGTGCACGCCGACGCGTAAGACGAGCGATGCGCTCCTTCCCTTGAACCCGTGTGCCCCCGTTTCTGAGAGAGAAACAAGCTCGCGCGCAAGAAGCGCAACTTTTGGCAAATCGGTTGATGGAGAACAACATGTCTTCACTGAGACAAATCGCGTTCTACGGGAAGGGCGGCATCGGCAAGTCGACCACTTCGCAGAACACGCTGGCGGCGCTGGCCGAGATGGGTCAAAAAATCCTGATTGTAGGGTGCGACCCGAAAGCGGACTCGACCCGCCTGATTCTGCACGCTAAGGCGCAAGACACGATTTTGAGCCTTGCAGCGAACGCCGGCAGCGTGGAGGACCTCGAGCTCGAGGACGTAATGAAGGTCGGCTACAGGGACATTCGCTGCGTGGAGTCCGGTGGTCCTGAGCCGGGTGTCGGCTGCGCCGGCCGCGGCGTCATTACCTCGATCAATTTCCTGGAGGAGAACGGCGCCTACGAAAACATTGACTATGTCTCATACGACGTGCTCGGCGACGTCGTTTGCGGTGGTTTTGCGATGCCGATCCGCGAGAACAAGGCGCAGGAAATCTATATCGTGATGTCCGGTGAAATGATGGCGATGTATGCCGCGAACAACATTTCCAAGGGGATCCTGAAATACGCAAACTCTGGCGGCGTGCGGCTGGGCGGTCTGATCTGCAATGAGCGGCAGACGGACAAGGAGTTGGAACTGGCGGAAGCGTTGGCCAAGAAGCTAGGTACTCAGCTGATCTACTTCGTGCCGCGCGACAACGTGGTGCAGCATGCCGAGTTGCGCCGCATGACGGTGCTCGAATATGCACCCGAGTCCAAGCAGGCCGATCACTATCGCAATCTTGCGACCAAGGTTCACAAAAATGGCGGCAAAGGCATCATCCCGACTCCAATCTCCATGGACGAGCTCGAGGACATGCTGATGGAGCATGGCATTATGAAGCCCGTGGACGAATCCATCATCGGCAAGACCGCCGCCGAACTCGCGGCCTCGTAAAGGCCGCGAGTCGCGGCCTTGCGAAGGTGCGCGACGAATGCCGGTCTCCCTCACCGACGCATCCCGGGAGGCCGGCATTCTGACGATCGATCTTGACCAAAACCAGGATGCGGCAGGGAAAACCTGACTGCTGTGGAACCCTCAAAATATGGTCGAAGCGCAATACCTTCCGTTCATGGCTGCTTGTGCAGTTGATGCCAACAGCCAGATACACATGGGAATTGCAACCTACCGTCTGCTCACCGGTGTGCCTCCTGCAGATGCCGATATTGCCATTGACAGCAATTTCGATCGCCATGTCCTGGCGTCTATCTTGGCGGCTGCCACAATGGATGGTGGCTCCCTTCCCGAGAAGGCCGGCCTGTCCGGCCTTGAACTGGCGGCCTTGCTGGAGCAGTGCTTTCCCTCGCTTGAGATCAAGCTGGCGGAGCAGCTCTCGGTTTTTAAGTGCGAAGGGGACGAAGAGATCGCAATGCTGCGCGATCTCTTGCTCAAGCAACGCTCGACGGAACGGGATATCGGCCACTGGCTGGCTGCGATGATAGCGCGGCGCGCCATTGAGCCAGGCCATCTTTGGGAAGCTCTCGGCTTGCGCAATCGCGGCGAACTCTCCCGGCTGCTGAGCCGCCATTTCGCGCCGCTCGCCGCGCGCAATGTCAACAATATGCGCTGGAAGCGCTTCTTCTACCGCATGCTTTGTGAAAATGAAGGCCTCGCGATGTGCACGACACCTGTGTGCAACCAATGTGACGACTTCAACATCTGCTTCGACGAAGAAAGCGGTGAGAGCCGGATGGCTGAGCGCCGGCGCGATTGTCTGTTGCAGGCGGCTCGGCCGGTCGTTGCCGGCGGCTGGCCTTCTGA